>CAYNEY010000013.1:40616-92277 GCA_964396375.1 uncultured Polyangiaceae bacterium
GCAGCCTTCTTCGCCTTCGGTGCAGCAGCGTCTGCGACAACAGCCGCCGCCTTCTTGCCCTTCTTCGCCTTCTTGCCAGTCTTCTTGGCAGCCTTCTTCGCCTTCTTTGCCTTCGGTGCAGCGGCGTCTGCGACGACAGCTGCCTTCTTCTTACGTGCGGCCATGGATCCTCCTTGAAGAGAGCCGGCAGGTCGAACCACCGGCCCCGTTGCAATGCATATATTGCAACCTAATGTGACGTGTCAACATGCATTGCGATCCAACATGCTGATTTTTCGGCACCATGCCGAGACCAGCCTGTCGGACGCCTGCCCGGCCTGGTAGCCGGGAAAGTCTGTGAGCCCTACGCACCTTGTCCACGCTACTGAACGCCTGGCAGGGGCGCTCACACCACGCGCTGCGAACCGAGACACCAAGATGGACCGTGCGTGCACCACCACCCACGCCGCCCTTGGACATCTGCATCGACGCCAACGTCATGCTCTCCACTTCGCGCACAAGTTCGATCCGCTCGAGCTCATGTAAGGCTCCATCTTAGAGCATAGTCCACCTGAAATGGGAACCACAAAAAATCGCTCAGTCAGTCACGTGCGGTGTGCCGCGTTCATGCGTCGACGAGCAACGTCGCTGGGAGCTTCTGCCGCTGAGAGGAGAGAGTGTGGCCATGCGGGAGCTAGTCGCCAGAAAAATAGCCAATTTCTCCGCTGCTGCACCGCAGCACGAAGCACCGAAGCACACGTTCGAAGTCGCGGGGGGCGGAGAGGTTCACGACGTGACCGGCACCACGGAGGATCTCTACGTGGGCTCGCGGCAGGTGTGTGCCAAGCTCGATGGCGGTCTTCACCGCGTTTGGATCATGCTCGCCGGCCAGAAGGATGCTCGGGATGGCCAGAACCGATGAGAACCCCGGCAGCTCCCAAAGTGGCGGAATTTGCGCCACTCCGTAGTGAAGCAGCGCCCGCAGGCTTCCCTCATCATGTTCCTGCATCCCCCGCTCGATGAGCATGCGCAGCCCCTCCTTCATCTCACCCAACTCGGGTAGCAGGCGAGTGCCGCGACCACGAATGCCCAGGCCAGCGCCAAGGCTTTCGGCGAGGTCGAGTGCGAAACTTCGGGTTCTAGCACCCCCAGCCGGTGGCGAAGCCAAGACGATGCCGCGAACCATTTCGGGGCGACGGGCAGCCAGTGCCAGTGCAGTCGCGGCCCCGAGTGAGAGCCCTCCTACTATGAGGTGAGCTCCGGCGAACCGCGTGAGGATGGTCTCGAGGTCGTCGACCAGCGCGTCGAAGCCGACTCTGGCACGCTCGGTCGACCCGAGCGGCGACCCGCCGTGTCCCCTCGCATCGTACAGAACGACGTGGCACAGATCGCGGATCTTGGCGGCACAAGCACGGAAATTCCGCCGACTTCCGCCAAAACCATGGGCCCACACCAGAACCCAGGAGTTCTTCGGGTCCGTGGAGCTGTGAACCTCGACCCGGAGTTGGGTCCCGTCACGGCTCTCCCAATCACCTCCGATTGGCATTTCAATCATGAAAGCTCACCCGATTCACCTTGGTCGAGCTCGGGTCTTGACCAACGCGCGGCTCACGTCAAGATGCGCGAGCCCTCGTGCTCGTCCCCGATGCGTTTCGATGACCTGAACCCACCCCAGCGAACCGCTGTTGCCACCCTGCGAGGTCCCCTCTTGGTCTTGGCTGGCGCTGGCACCGGCAAGACCCGCGTGATCACCACGCGGATCGCGAACCTCATTTCGCACGGCGTGCCACCAGAGCGCATCCTGGCGGTCACCTTCACCAACAAGGCCGCACGGGAGATGAAGGAGCGGGCTCAGAAGCTGCTGGGAAGGCGCGCGCGCGGGCAGAGCACACCAGAGATCTCTACCTTTCACTCCTTGTGCGTGCGGATCCTACGGAGACAGATCGGCCATCTCGGCCTCACCACCAAATTCTCCATTTATGACCGTGGCGACCAGGAAACCCTGGCTCGGCAGGCGTTGCGCGAGATCCGGGTTGGTCATGAGAAGCTCCGGCCCAGCGACTTATTGGCAAACATCAGCACCTGGAAGTCGGCGGGCATCGATCCGGACAACGCCGAGCAGAGGGCAAGTGATGGTGCACCGGACCGGCAGCTCCTGTCTGCCCTTGCTTATCGAAAGTACCAGGCTCTGCTGCGCGCCAAGGGTGCCGTCGACTTCGATGACCTCCTCCTGCTCACCGAGCGTCTCTTCGAGAGCTTCCCTGCGGCTAGACAGGCAGAGTCGGGCAGGTTCGACCATATCTTGATCGACGAGTATCAGGACACCAACGCGCTTCAGTACCGGATCGTGTGCCATCTCGCCCACCCGCACGGCAATCTGTGCGTGGTTGGAGACGACGACCAGTCGATTTACGGCTGGCGCGGGGCGGAGGTCACGCACATCCTCAACTTCGAGAAGGATTGGCCAAAGGCCAAGCTTGTCCGGTTGGAAGATAACTACCGCTCTTGTCCACCCATCCTCGAGCTTGCCAACACCCTCATCGCACGGAATAAAACACGACACCAGAAGGTCTTGCGCCCTTCGCGGCTCGGGGGAGAAGCTCCGCAGTTTCTACGTTGCGAGGACGAAGCGGCCGAGGCGCGCGTGGTTGTGGAGCACATCGCGCTTCGGCTGAAGGATCCCGAGCGCCCCAATGTGCATCGGCGCGACATCGCCATCCTTTTTCGCACCAATGAGCAGACCCGAGCCTTCGAGATGGAACTCCATCGGGCCAAGCTCCCCTACGTGGTGGTGGGGGGCACCAGCTTCTTCGATCGGCGCGAGGTCAAGGATATCCTGTCTTTCCTCCGCATTCTCGTGAATCCGGCGGACGAAGTGGCCCTGCTCCGTGTCATCAACACACCACCTCGCGGAATCGGCCCGAGCACCGTAGAGAAGTGCTTGAAGGTCGCAGTGGCCGAGGGGGTGCCGCTTTCGACCATACTCGAGCAGCCCAGCCGGGTGCCCGAGCTGTCCACGGATGCCAAAGCTCACCTGGCAGCTTTCGTCGAACTGCTCGCCTTAACCGGGCGTTCGTTTGCAAGCGAGCCCATCGACAAGGCGCTGCTCGACCTACTCACATCCATCGGATACCGCGCGGAGCTGGCCCGCCTGTACCCCGAGGGCTCGGAGGCGGAGTCCCGTTGGGCGGGGGTGGAGCAGATTGTGAACGCGGCGGCGGACTACCAGAAAAGCGTGACCGAGGGTTCCCTCGCTGGGTTTCTGGACGAGTGCAGCCTAGGGGACGCACCTGACAAGACGCGTGACCGTGACGACGAAAAACGCGCCGACGCCATCACGCTGATGACCCTCCACAGCGCCAAGGGACTCGAGTTTCCCCACGTGCTTCTGGTCGGGCTGGAGGAGGGTATTTTGCCCCACCACCGTTCCATCTTGGAGTCACGCGGACAAGGGATCGAAGAGGAGCGCCGTCTCTGCTACGTTGGGGTCACGCGCGCCAGAGAGACTCTCACCCTGAGTTACGCCAAGGGTCGGATGAAGTGGGGCAAGCTCCGCCCGTCCATTCCCAGCCGGTTTTTGTTGGAGATGCGCGGAGACGATGCACGGGCCAAGAAGGCAGCCGAACTCGCCGAGGTGGAGTTTGGGACGAGGAGTGCCCAAGTGATTGAGCCCAAGAAGAGTGTCCGAAGCAAGAAGGGTCAAGACGAATCGACGTCGGAAAGCTCACGGTCGAGGCGAGCCTCCAGCTCCGCCGTGCGCGAAACTCGATCTGTAACCGACGTCGAACCGAGTGAGGCTACCCCCGTCGACGCACCGCGTCGACGCCAGCGCAGCACCAAGAGTGTGAGCATGACTCCTGCCGCGCCAATGGACAACCACCCCAACCAAGCGAAGCGCTCCAGCGGTACCCGCTCCGGAACCGCGAGAACACGACGTCCATAGCGCTCGACCATACTGGCCTCGATCGATCGTGCGGATTCACCAGCCTTGAGACGACGTCGGACCTCGCGCCGCATGCTCTGCGACAGCTCAGAGCCGTGGATGTCGATGGTTTGATTCCAGCAGCACGGGGCGATCAGCCGGGCCTCGACCTCCGCGGCGCCGGGTACCATTTCCCCAAGCTCGAGGTCAGCGGTGGCAGGCTGATGGGCAGTGGATGCGGCGGCCGAACCCGCGAGGAGCAGGACGGCGAGGACGATTCGAGTTGAAACTTGGGGAAACTGAGGCACTTTGCTGCTCACCGTACCACATAAGTTCGATTCGGTGAGCCTCGGCTCGCTACCCCCAACCTTCTCCTCGTCTCTTCAAGGTTCGATGTCCTCCCCTCCCCCTCCGCGTTTCCTCGGCTCCGGCGCCATGTTCGACAACATAGCCGAACGCTACGACGTCATGAACCGCCTGATGTCCCTCGGGTTGGACCGGTCCTGGCGGCGACACTGCGTAGCCCGGCTAGCGAGTGATAAGCCCGAAACCATCCTTGATGTGGCCACCGGCACGGCAGATCTGGCGATCGCGGCTGCACAGCGGTATCCGAACGCAAAAGTGGTGGGGCTCGATCCGTCGGAGCAGATGCTCCGGATCGGTCGAGACAAGCTCGTTCTGCTCGGTCTCCAGAACCAGGTTGAGCTCATCCTGGGCGATGCTGAAGAGATGCCCTTTGCAGACCAGAGCTTTGATGCCTTGATGATCGCCTTTGGCATCCGAAACGTACCCAACCGACTCCGGGCTCTTCGTGAGTTCTTTCGGGTGGTTCGACCCGGCGGACTGGTGTGTATTCTGGAGTTGAATGAGCCAAGGGGTGGGTGGCTCGCCTCGCTCACGCGCCTTTGGGTTCATCAGGTCATCCCGGCGATCGGTCGGCTGTTCACGCGAGGTACTGAGTATGGTTACCTTCGTGACTCGATGGAGCGCTTTCCCTCTCCACCGGACTTCGAGCAGCTGCTCGATGCCGCCGGACTCGAACCGCTTCTGACCGACCGGCTGGGACTGGGAGCCTGCCACCTCTTCCTCACTCGTCGCCGAATCAGCTGATCATGGCCACCATGCCGTCTTGTTTCGCGGCGCTCGAGAAGCTCTTTCACTTGCCTCCTGCGCAGGAGGAGGTGCAGCAGTGCTGCATCGAGACCCCAGTTTGCGAGGTTTCGGCGGAGCGGCTGTTCGACGCGGATCCCTCCTCCTTGGCCTGCTTCTGGTCAGAAAGCGGCTCAGCCGGTGACTGTGAAGTTGGTGTGGGCGCTGCCCTTCGCTTCGTTGGGCTTTCGCCAACCTTTGCGCCGTTCGGTGCTGTGGCGCGCCGAGCACTCGGCGGGCTCGAATGTCGCGGCACGAGCCGACCAGCGCGACTCTACGGGGGACACGCCTTCGATGTGCCCCGACCCGGTCGGGAGAACTCCATGTCGCTCCCGGCGGCCAGCCTGCTTCTGCCACGACTCCTCTATCGTCGTGCGAAGGGGGGGGGAGCCAGCGTGTCGGTGACGATTCCTCCAGAGATCTTGAGCCGCTTCGGTGGGATCAACGAGCTTATCCACCTTCTGCAAGCTTCCTTCATGGAGTTCGCACGGACACCTCTGCCTCCGCTGGTCATCCCTCCCATCGTCGCCTCGGTCGACCAACCCGAGCAAATGGGATGGTCACGAATGGTCGAGGCGGGCATGACGTCAATTCTCCGCCACGAGCTGAAAAAGGTGGTGCTGGCGCGTTCCCTACGCCTGCGGTTCTCAGAGGATTGTCCCGTTGCCCCGATCCTTGCGGCACTCCAAGCCCGTGCCACAGAGAGCACCTGTTTTGCCTTTCGTGAGCGCGGCGTGACGTTCCTGGGAGCCAGTCCTGAGCGACTGGTTCGTCGCCGGGGCAGCATGGTCAACCTAGATGCCCTGGCAGGCTCTGCACCAGCCGGCTCGAGCCACGAAGCACGCTTGCTCAGAAGTGAGAAGGATCGGCGTGAGCACGCTTTCGTAACCGAACAGCTCGTGCAACGACTGGCCACAATCGGCGCTCGCTTGCGAGAGATCCCGGAACCGCAGATCCGACGTCTCGAACACCTCGTGCATCTGCATACCCCGATCCACGCTGAACTCGGCGAGACCGACTACGACATCCTCAGCTTGGTCGAACATGTCCACCCAACTCCCGCCGTCGGCGGGATCCCGAGCGATCGGGCGCTCGACTTCATTCGAGCCAACGAGGTGGTCGACCGCGGGTGGTACGCGGGACCCTTCGGCTGGTGCACCGCCAATGGCGATGGGGATTTCGTCGCAGCCTTGCGTTCCGGGGTCTTCTCGGGTTCTGATGCTGTCCTCTTCGCGGGGGCCGGGCTGGTTACTGGCTCGGCAGCCAGCGCAGAGTGGCAGGAGACCCGTCTCAAGTTCAGAACCCTGCTCGACGCTCTCTCGTCGGGCCATGCACCGGTCGAAGGAGTGTGATGACTGAAGAGTACACGGCCACCGCTTGGGCGCGACTGATCCTCGGAAGCCTGGCGCGGGCCGGTATCAGAAACCTGATCGTGAGCCCTGGCTCCCGCTCGACACCGTTTCTCGCCGCCGCGCTCGCCACCCCAGGGCTCACACTGCACAGTGTGGTCGACGAACGCTCGGCGGGGTATTTCGCCCTCGGCCTGGGGCGTGGCCTCGGGCGACCGGTGGCGGTACTCTCGACATCCGGCACCGCAGCCGCCAACTACTTCCCCGCGGTGATTGAAGGTGACTTGTCGAGGACACCGCTCATCGTGCTTACGGCGGATCGACCCCACGAGCTGCACCACGGGGCTTCGCCTCAAACCATCGATCAAACCTGCCTGTTCGGCAGCCACGTGCGCCGTTTCGTCGATCTCGGGATGCCCTCCCGACTTCACGACGTGTTGCTCGCGACCCGCCGGCAGGTGCTTGCCGCGGTCGCTACCGCCACCGCTCCTCTCCCCGGTCCAGTTCATCTCAATCTCCGCGCACGAAAGCCTCTCGAACCCTGTGATCCTCGCGATGGCGAGGATCGGATCCTCGAAAGCCACGTCAAGCGCCTGATTGGGGAGGTGGTCGCGATTCAGCCGCCCCTCTTACCCCGCCTGCCACTCCAAGCGATCGAGGACCTGGTCCAGACAATCAGTGGTGAGCCGCTCGGACTCATTGCCTGCGGCTACGACCCGGAGCAACCAGCCCTCGATCCCGCCGCGCTCGCCGCTTTTGCCCGCGCCACCGGCTATCCTGTACTCATTGACGCCACCCATCCTCTCCGGCTGCAGGCAACCAGCGAACTCGCGGCCTTCGTGGTGGCACCACACCCCGGACTCTTGTCGCTGGAGGCGTGGCATCGACTCCAGGCTCCGCGCCTGGTCATTCAGTTGGGACGTCCGCTCACCTGTCGCTCCTGGGGCCGCTGGGTGGACGACCTGGACTCAAATCACCTCCTGGTCTTGGCGCGTGACGGTTGGCCCGATCCTACGGGCCGTGGTCGGTTGCTGGGCACAGGTGACATGAGCGCGGCTCTTCGCCTCGCCGCTGCCCGTTTCTTGGAGCGTGAGGCTCCCCGTTCGAGCGGCTGGGGTGCACGCTGGCTTCGAGCCAACCGCGTCCTCGGTGAAGTGGTGCAAAGTCTGTCCACCAGCCAGCCCCGAATGGGTGAACTCGAGGCGGTTACCACGGTACTGCGCACCATGCCTCGTGGCAGCCGGTTGGTGCTCGGAAACAGCCTGCCTGTACGTGAAGTCGATCTTCTGGCCGGAGAGACCCAGGCGGGGCTCTCCGTGGTCGGGCTGCGCGGAGCGAGTGGGATCGATGGGGTGGTGTCGTTCGCCGCTGGGCTGGGCGCCGCCCATGAGCACCCTACTGTGCTCCTGATCGGCGATGTGAGCTTTCTGCATGACATCGGTGGCCTCTGGGCGATGCGCGACGCCACAGCTCCGCTCGCGGTGGTCGTCCTCAACAATCGCGGCGGTCGGATCTTCGAACAGCTTCCCGCGTCGGCGTGCTTTCCAGGGGAGCAGTTCCTCTACTTCACCACCCCCCATGACTTCGATCTGGCCGCTGCAGGGCAACTCTATGGCTTGCCCTTCGCGCGGGCCGAAGACCCCGCGTCTTTGCGAAGCGCTCTTCTGAGCGCCATCGAGCGGCAGGGCGCAACCCTCATTGAAGCGCGCGTCCCCGAAGATAGCGCGAAGCGCGATACTCTGGCCTTCCTTCATAGCATCGAAGATAGACTGGTGCGTTCGGGGCTGCTGCCCTCGGCAACCTCACGGTGACCATCCTCTTTTTTCCAGGTTTTTTGGGCCATCGCCGGACCTTCGAGCGTATCAGCGCCTTACTCGGAGAGAGGAACTGCCACACCGTCCTCCTCACAGGACATGGTGATCCGGGCGCCACCTTCATTTCAAGCTACACGCAAGAGGTTCGGCGCATCGCCGCTTTGGTCGCCACCTTCCCGGCTCCTCGTGTACTGGTTGGGTATTCGATGGGCGGCAGACTCACACTCTCGCTCGTGTCCAACCACAGCGACCTCGCTGAGCGCCTGGTGCTGCTTTCAGCGCGGGGGGGCCTCGCCACCCTAGGCGAACGCTCCGCCCGCCGCGCGGCTGACGAAATTTGGGCTCACCGACTCTCGACCTGGCCTCTCTCGAGCGTGCTCGATGCGTGGGATGCCCAGCCCCTCTTTGCCTCCCGCCGTCGACTGGCAAGCACGCTCCGCGCCCGCGAGCGACGCTACCGGCTCACCCATAATCCCTTCGCCTTGGCTGGGGCTCTCCGGGCGCTTGGCCTTGCCCAGATGCCCAGTCAGCCCGAACAGCTGGGCCGTCTCGCAATCCCAGTTCAAGTTCTCGCTGGAGAGCTCGACCAGAAGTTCGTGACCCTGGGGCGGAGCCTAGCCGCCCAACTCCCCCAGGGGCGGTTTTCCGTGGTAGACGGGGCTGGCCACGACCTCGTGCTCGAAGCACCCGAGGCCGTGGCCAGAACTATCGTCGAAGGGTTTCGAACATGACATCAGCACTATGGCACAGCGCTGGAGAGTTCGAGGATATCCGGTTCGAGGTGTGCGAAGAGGGTATCGCCAAAGTCACCATCAACCGCCCCGAGGTTCACAACGCCTTTCGCCCCAAGACCGTGGACGAACTTTCGCAGGCCTTCTCAGCGATCCGCGACGACCCGCACCTGGGAGTGGCCATCCTGACCGGCGCCGGGAATCGGGCCTTCTGCTCGGGTGGCGATCAGAAGATCCGTGGCACCGGCGGCTATCTGGACGACCGAGGTATCCCTCGACTCAATGTCCTCGATCTCCAACGTCAGATCCGCACCCTTCCGAAGCCGGTCATTGCGATGGTGGCCGGATATGCCATCGGAGGCGGTCATGTACTCCACCTGCTCTGTGACCTCACGATCGCCGCAGAGAACGCCCGCTTCGGCCAAACTGGACCTCGGGTGGGGAGCTTCGACGGTGGTTATGGTGCAGCCTACATGGCCAGGATTGTCGGACAGAAGAAGGCACGCGAGATCTGGTTTCTGTGCCGTCAGTACTCGGCGGACGAAGCACTCCAGATGGGCCTCGTGAACGCAGTGGTTCCCCTCGACCGCCTGGAAGAGGAAACGTTGAGCTGGAGCCGGAAGATCCTCGAACACTCGCCGATGGCGCTGCGTTGCCTGAAGGCCGCCTTGAACGCAGATTGCGACGGGCAGGCAGGGCTTCAGGAGCTCGCTGGCAACGCCACGTTGCTCTACTACTTGTCGGAGGAGGGGGTCGAGGGCAAAAACGCCTTCCTAGAGAAGCGAGCTCCCGACTGGAAGAAGTTTCCTCGATTCCCGTGACCGTCCAACCTCACTCCCTTGGGGCCTACTGGCTCGCGATACGTCCGCGGACGCTCCCCGCCGCCCTAGCACCCATCCTCGTCGCGGTCGCGGCGGCGGGCCACGTTGGCCACTTTCGCGCCGACGTCGCCATCGGAGCCACTTCAGTGGCGCTGTTGCTTCAGATTGCCTCGAACCTCGCCAATGACCTGTTTGATTTCCAGCAGGGAGCCGATCGCAAAGACCGCGTGGGTCCGCTCAGGACCGCGGAGGCTGGGTTACTGACACCCCGTGAACTTGGGCTGGCGGTCGTCGTTTGTCTGTGCGCCGCGCTGGTGATTGGAGCGCTCTTCGTGGCCATCGGAGGCTGGCCAGTGATCGTGCTTGGCCTTTTGGCCATGCTCTCCGCCGTTGCCTACACTGGCGGGCCGTTTCCCCTCGCGTATCACGGCCTCGGCGATCTTTTTGCGTTCATCTTCTTCGGCCCGGTTGCCGTGATGCTGACCATGCACCTGATGGGAGCACCCCTCGGCGCTTCGGCCTGGATGCTGGGAACCATGGTCGGTCTGCTCACCACCAACATCCTAGTGGTGAACAACCTGCGGGATGCCGAGCAGGATCGCCGAGTTCAAAAACGCACCCTGGTGGTGCGTTTCGGTCGCAGTTTTGGTCTTACGCAGTATCGGGCCAGCCTGGCAACAGCCTATATACTGTTGATCATCGGGGTGGTCACCCAGCTCCTCCCAACCCCCAGCCTGCTCGCCCTCCTTGGCCTCCCGCTCGGGCTCGCACTGGAGCGACGCATCACCCAAAGCGAGGGTTCTGCGATGAATGCCCTCTTGGCGGCTACTGCCCGTCACCTGTTCGGATTTGCGCTGCTCACGGCGATCGGACACTTGAGGTGGTGGTGATTCGGCTAATCGATGCCCACGTCGAGGACTTCGATCTCGCGCTGCCGCGCCAGATCGGGGGTCAGGCGCGCACCGCGACTCGAGTGCGCCGCGGGCTTCGACTCTTCCTCGACGATGCCAGTGGTCAGCGCGGGATTGGGGAGGCAAGTCCCCTTCCGGGCTACTCTCCGGATTCCCTGGAGGAAGCGAGAGCGCAGCTCCAGGACTTCTGTCGCAATGGTTGGCAACCCGGGGCTTGCACGTTCACAGAAACCCTGGGCGCCCCGTCGGCGCGGGCAGCTCTCGAGACAGCACAGATTGATCTCTCGGCGAAGCTCCACCAGATCTCCGCCGCTGAGGAGCTAGCTCGACGCTTTCAGCATCCGCTCTCCCGTGAGCCGCTCGAACTCTCTCATCTCTTGCCAAGCGAGGACCCTCTCGGATGCGCCGAGGTGGCCTTCGCTCTAGGATACCGCACATTCAAGGTCAAGGAGTGCGACCCAACTCGTTTGCTCGAACTGCTTCGGTCACTGCGTTCAGGTTACGCCGATCGCGTGCGGCTGCGCGCCGACGTCAACCGACGATGGTCTCGCACCGTCGCGGACTCGATGCTGGAACGTCTGGCGGAGTTCGATCTCGAGTTCATTGAAGAGCCGGTCACATCTGGTGAGCCAGAAATAAGCTCGGTACCCATCGCCTGGGATGAGTCTTTGCCGCGTCCCTTCGGGATAGCGCGCGTGGTGGTGCTAAAGCCCACCCTACACGGGCTTTTTGGGGCAGCACAGCTGGCCAAGGCTGCACACTGCGCTGGGCTTGGCGTGGTGGTAACGCACACCTTCGAGGGACCGGTTGGTCACGCGGCGGCAAGCTCGCTCGCCTGGGTCTTCGGTTCCCGACACCTCGCTCAGGGACTAGATTGGGAGATGGCACCCCTGCCCCGCCCTTTCGGTAACGAGCCAGGACGCCTCTGCTTCATCGACCACGTGGGACTCCCGCTGTGTTGACCCTGTCCTCTGCCGCTCGTGCCTGCCGCGATGACCTCGCGCTGCTTCACTCGAAAGAATCCCTGACTTTCGGCGAACTGCTTGAACGAGTCGCTCCGCTACTCGAACCGCTGGCAGCGCTCGGTCCAGGTCCGATCGCGTTCATCGCCGAGCCCACCGTCTCGAGCTTGCTCTTGTTTTACGCTCTCTTCGAGGTGAAGCGCCCAGCACTCCCCCTCAACCCTCGGCTCTTGGCTCATGAACAGGAAGAGCTGCGCCGCCGAGCGGGAGCTCATCTGGTTCGGGTCGAGGAGGGCATTGTGAGACTCGTCGAGTCAGGTGCCGGTAGCAACACGGCGGCTGCTCTTCTGCTCGCGACCAGCGGTTCGACCGGGAGCCCGCGGCTCGTTGCCCTTGGCGAGGAGGCGCTGGTCACAGCGGCAGAGGGCAGCCAGCGCAATCTTGGGTGGAAGGCGTCGGATCGGTGGTTGCTCACGGTTGGACTCGGCCACATTGGTGGAGCGGCCATTGTCGTGCGTTGCCTTCTGGCGCGTCGCCCGGTCGTGTTGCCATCACCAGATTGGCCCCTATTGGACTGGATCATATCCTCGAAGAGCACTCTTGTGTCGCTGGTTCCAACCCAAGTCGAACGTTTGCTTCCCCTCGTCAACCGATCCCGCGCGACCTCGCTCCGCGCGATTCTCGTTGGTGGTGCGCCTACTCCCAGTCGCTTGGTTCGGCGGGGACGGCGACGCGGTCTACCCATACTGCTCACGTATGGCATGACTGAGGCAGGCTCGCAGATTGCGACTCAACCCCCCTCCGATCTCAACCAGTCCAGTGAGGATCGGCTAACCGACGTAGGTTTCGTCCTTCCCAACCTCGATCTTTGCGTCACTGACCAGCAGCTCAAACTCCGCGGTCCTGTGCTGTTTTCGGGGTACATCGGAGAGCCAACGCCCTTCGACTCCCAGGGCTGGTTCGACACCGGGGATTCGGGACGCGTGCGCGACGACGGAAGGCTCTGTGTCTTCGGACGTCGTCACGATCGCATCATCTCGGGAGGAGAGAATGTGGCGCCACGCGAGGTGGAACTCGTGCTCGAGTCCCACCCGGACGTTGGCCGTGTCGTGGTACTTGGGCTTGCCGACCCAGTCTGGGGAGAAGTCGTGGCGGCAGCCATCGTGCCCGAGCGCACAAGGCCGGGGCTTCTCGACGAGCTCCGAGAACTTGCCCGGCTGCGCTTGGCTCCCTTCAAGCGGCCCCGGGTTCTGGCCCTGCTCCCGGAGCTGCCACTCCTCCCTACCGACAAGATCGACCGTGGTGCGATCGAGAGGGCTTTGCAGGGGCAACAGGTCGTGTAGGATTCTTCCGGAGGTTCCGCACATGACACAACTGTCCCGCTTCGGTTCCATGTCTCTCCTTTGGCTCGGACTGCTCACGGGCTGCGAGAAGGGCAATCCCTGTCGGGACACTCCGGAGTGCCGAGACAAGGGAAAGTGCGGTGTCACCAAGGAGGGTGCCTGTGCCGTGCTCTCGGATGCGGACTGTCAGATCTCGAAGCTCTGCAAAAAGGAAGGCAAGTGCAGTATCAAGGATGGTGCCTGCAGCGCGACCACCGACGACATGTGCCGCGCCTCCGAGAACTGCATCAAAAATAGCCTTTGCGACGCCTTCGATGGCAACTGCGTGGAGCTCGGCCGGGTCATGGATCCAGCGTGCAATCAGTCGTGCCAAGTGGACGGCCGCTGTGTGATGAAAGCTGGCGCCTGCAAGGCCCTGTCGGATTACCACTGCACTCGCTCGAGCGACGGTAAGCCCGATCCGGACAGCGCCTGCAAGAAATCCGGGCTCTGCACCGCCCAAGACGGAAAATGCGTGGCGGCTTCCGACGCGGACTGCGCGAAGTCTCTGGCGTGCAAGAACGAGTCCCGCTGCACGGCCGAAAACGGCCTCTGCGCAGCGACGGCTGAGGGCTGCAAGAAATCAACCGCCTGCCGCACGGACGGAAAATGCGCCGTGGTCAAGGGTTCCTGCGCCCCTAGCAGCGCCGCGGACTGCAAGAACTCTGCCCGGTGCCAGCTCGACGGCGCCTGCACGCTCAAGGATGGGGCATGCATCGTCGGTAGCAACGCGGACTGTCAGAAGTCTACGGTTTGCCAGAAAGCCAAGCGCTGCACCCTGAGCAACGGCGCCTGCGTGGGCGGCAACAAAGGTGGTCTGTTCTAGAGTTGAGCTGGCAAGCTCGCTAGAATTTCGGGATGTGAAGCGTCTTCGAGATCATCGCGCAGCCGCTCACAACATACACGAACACGAGCGGATGCAGGGTGAGACCCAGAAGGTCAACACTGCCCCACGGGATTTCAGTACCGATGCTGTCCCGTGCCAAGAGCACTGCCCACAAGCCGACAAGGAGCACACTGCTTGGGATCGGGGTTCCCTCGAAGTAGCGCACTTTGCCTGAACTGTCGGACAGGTCTGCAGAGGTAACGTTATAACGAGCAAGGCGGCTCAACCCTGCCGCCACGAAGAACAACAGCGCCGCGGCATCCCAGCCGCCGTCCAGGCCGAGCGCAAAGCCCAGAACGGCAGGGGCCACTCCGAAAGAGATCAGATCGGCAAGGGAGTCGAGCTGGGCACCAAGAGCGCTCTGACGCTTGCGCCAACGTGCTACCCAGCCATCCAGATAGTCAAACGCGCCAGCCACCGGCAGCAGCACGATTGCTAGCCACACGAGACTCCGGTCGCCATGGGTTAGGTAGCGCAGCACCGCCAGGATCGCTCCCATCCCCGCACAGCCATTGGCGAGGGTGATCACGTCCGCCAGCGCAAAATCCCGAATCATCGAGAAGTGCCGAGGCTTCTGCGGGGGAAAGGGCACGGTAGGCAAGGCGGAGGCACGGTACGCAAGCGGGGACGCCTCGGCCAGCGATTTCGCAACCTGTTGAGCGGCCCGCGGGCCCATCTGTCAGCTGGGGACCAGCCTGAGCTACGGGTACCACTCGATGAGGCAAAGCCCCTTCTCCGTTGGCACCTCCTCGACGACCAGGTTGGGCCAACGTAGCTTCCAGCGGCTGATGACGGCACGCTCATCCTTCCGCGCGGCGTCATCGAGCACGATCAGAGCCCCGGCACGAAGAGCGTCAACGAGGATTGGCAGTGCCGGATAACGCGTCTCCGGCCGCCGCTGATGCGCCTGGGGCGGACCATCCACGAACAGAAGGTCGATACCACGGAGATCCGCCAACGCTGAGGGTGCGTAGTACGAATGCACCACACCCTCTAGCTCCGTTGGCATGAGTGGCGCGGTTCGCACTTCACAGAATGCACCCAGTCCGTGGCTTGCCACGCGACGCCGCGTACGCTCGGCATAATCCCGATCGTGGTCGAGCGACACCAGCCTTCCTCCCTCCCCAACCCGCTCCAGCGCGTAACCGATCACCAGGGTAGAAACACCGCTGCCCAGTTCAACGACCAGGCGAGGACGGCGCGTGACGATCTCGAAGAAGAGAGCCGCCGCAAGGTCGGGGGAGATGGCCCAATTGCGCATCTGAGGCAACGGAAGTCGTGGCCGCATGGCCGCGGCCAGGGAGATCAGCGCCTCGGTCTGGCATGCATCACTCCCGAGTCGGCGGCGAAGGCAACGAACTTCATGCCGTAGCCAGAGCCACATGAAAAACACGCCCGCGAGAACCAGCAGACCGATGAACCACACTTCGTACCGCATGGTTCCGCGTTAGCACGGTCTCATCTCTGGTCGGTCAACGCAGTCTCGTGCCATCGACACGTCACCATGTCGTCACCGACAGGTCACCGTGTCACCTCCTCAGCATCGACAACTCTCACAACCGTCACCCCCGTCTCACCAAGACGCCATCGGGGTTTTCTAGCCTGAGCACTATGGGAAATCACTTGGCTCACCTGCTGTTCAAGCTTGAGTGCCACCTCAATGCCTCAGCCACTCCCTCCACCACTCCCGTCGACTTCCACCTGGTGCAGCACTCGTCAACGGCTCGCCACAGCTATCCACTCTTGGTTATCATCACCACCCATCGGCGTGCGCTTCCGTGCACCCGGCTGCTTCATCAGCTCCGTGAGGCTCTCGATTTTGCGCACCGCGACGCCCACGTGGTGGTCATCAATGATCCTTCCACCCAGGAATACGCGGTCGTCAGGCGCACTTTGGGCAGTCATTTCCCTCGAGGGCACGAGTTCTTCGAGGCCGGCCGCTTCCTCGGCAAGAGGGGTTTCTGGGCCGTTCACCAGTACGCCTTTGACCTCGTGCGCCTGTACCGTCCGGGCTCGGTGCTATTCCTTCAGGACGATGTGGAGTTGGCGCCCCGCTTCTTCGAGCGACTAGACAATGCATGGGCTGACGTCAAAGATCCTCGCAAATCCGCCTTGTATTTATGTGCGATGGACAATGACGAGGCAGATGGTCGCTGGATCCGATTCCGGCGGAACCAGGTCAGCGAGCGAGTGAACGAGACCCGCTGGCTCGATCTGCAGGGATTCTACGCTGTGCCACGCTTCTTCGAGCTACTTCACCACAGAGTGTTCCCTGTTCCACTCTCGCGCTGGGCCACAGATCCCGCAAAGAGCAGCGGGGTTGGGGAGCAGCTCACCCGCCGCCTATTCGGCAGGGGTAGCATCTACCAGGTGCGTCACACTCTCCTCTTTCATGGGGGATCACCGAGCCTGATGAATCCCGAAGCACGAAGAGCCAGCCCCTTCGACAACCGTCCGTCTTTCCACACAGCACTGTCCGCACAAGCCAAATCAGCCTGAGACTGGGCCTTTCGTCTCGGCTTGCTCGACTGGCAATCTCCGTGGTCTACTGAGTCCCGTCCCCTCCGGGACACGGAGACTGCCTGATGCCATCCCCTCTACTGCCAACTCCGCTGGTTGCTGCTGGTCTCTGGCTCACCTTGGCCTGTAGCTCGACCGACGATACCTCCGCGGACGACCCCGGCGGACTCGGTGGCGGTCCCATGTCGACCAGCCAAGGGGGTGCGACCGCCGCTGGAGGCCAGTCGAATCTGGAAGATCTGGCGGAGAAGGGCCTCTGCCGAATCCGGGCCGCCTGTCCGGAGGAGGTGGTGGACGAGCCCAAGCTGCTCTGCGAATTCGAGGTGCGTGATTCCGCGGACACCCTCGTCTATTCGGCCTCTGCCGGCATCGAGATCCGCGGACGTTCCAGTCAAGAGTTTCCGAAGAAGAACTACGGTCTCGAGCTTCGCACCAGCGATGGCGCAGACAATCCGACCAATCTGCTCGGGTTGGGAAGGGATGCAGACTGGATCCTGGATGGGGCCTGGGCCGATCGGTCCTTCATGCGCAATCGGCTGGCCTTTGGGCTCTACCGGGACATCGGAGCCCCCCGGTGGGCTCCCCAAGCACGCTACTGCGAGTTTACTCTGAACAGCGAGCCCCAAGGGATCTACGTACTGCTCGAGAGCATCAAACGAGACGATGACCGAGTTGCTCTACCTCTGGACGACGGTAGCGGCAGCACCTTTCTCGTCAAGCAGGATGACCAAGGTGACCTCGATCTCGCCATCAGCTCCGCCTCTGGTGGTGACACCTGGCAGCTCGTCTATCCGCGAGACCAAGAGGCGACCCCGACTCAGAGGCAGGCCGCTCAGCGCTTTCTGGATCAGCTCGGCGCAGCACTAACCAACGGTAATTCGACAGAGCTTGGTCACATTCTGGATCCTGCGGCCATGGCCGATTGGCTCCTGCTCGAAGAGTTCAGCCGAAACATCGATGGATTCAATCTCAGCCTGTTCTTCGCCCGTGTGAACGGAGGACTGGCCTTTGCAATTCCCTGGGACCTCGATCTCAGTTTTGGTCAACCCACAATCCGCAACGGAACGAACGAGTCTCCGGAAGGCTGGATCGTGAACCGCACGCCTCTTCTCCGAGGGCTCTCTGCCAACGACGATATCCGCAGCCGTCTCGGCCCCCGCTGGCGTGAGCTGCGCGCTCTCCACTTCTCGAACCAAGCCATCACCGCGCGACTCGACGGCTACGCTGCCATCCTCGACCCTGCGGCACTCGCCCTCAATTTCAGCCTGTTCCCCATCCAAGACGTGGACTTCTCCGTGGTCTACCCCCCATACACCTTCTACGACGTGACCAGCCACGCCGAGGAGATGACCCACCTCCGTACCTGGATCGACCAGCGCTTGGCTTGGCTCGACGCCAACATCGACCTTTACCCAACCGAATAGTCTCTTTTATTCTCTTGCTACAGGCGTTCTCCGCGCCAAAGTCGTGGTTGGTGACTCTTGTCGCGGTCTCAGAGGCGCCGGCCGTGCCGCGTGCAAGCGGGGGGGATCGCGGGATCTCGATGGTCACTCCCACAGCGGCTTTGATGTCGTCTACCGTGCCTGGTTACCGTCGTGCATAGACCACCGCCCCAGCCCGCGAAGGAGTGGGCTGGGGCGGTGGTGCTTCGCTTCAGGATCCTCCTATTCCACTCACGATGACTTGAACTCGGGGTACGCCTCCATGCCGTGCTCGCCGATGTCCAGACCTTCCACCTCTTCCTCTTCCGACACACGAACTCCCATCGTCAGCTTGATTAGGTACCAGAACCCGAGGCTGAGTCCGAACGTCACGACCGCGACCAGACCGACTCCGAGCAATTGCGGGGTGAGTTGCTCCGCTCCACCGCCGAAAAATAGACCCTTTTTCACGACCGCCGCCGAGGGCGCAACACTTGGGTCACCGAACAACCCCACGGCGATGGTGCCGAAGACACCGTTGACGAGGTGAACCGACAACGCGCCCACCGGATCATCGAGCTTGCGACGGTCGAAGAATAGCACCGCTAGCACGACGATGATACCAGCCACCGCACCGATGATGAGCGCGCTCGCAACGCTCACGAAGGCACAGGGAGCAGTGATCGCCACTAGCCCAGCGAGCGTACCATTGACGATCATACTGAGATCGGGCTTACCAAGCAAGAGCCAGGCGGCCGCTGCGGCCGTGATCGTGGCCGCTGCGGCTGCCACGTTGGTCGTGACGGCGATGTGCGCGATGGAAGCACCATCTGCCGCCATGGTACTGCCCGGATTGAAGCCAAACCAGCCGAACCAAAGCACCAGGCCACCGAGTGTCACCGAACTCATGTTGTGCCCAGGGATCGGGATGATTCTGTTGTCTGCATGGTATTTTCCGCGCCGCGGCCCAAGCACGATGATACCGGCGAGGGCGGCCCAACCACCTACACTGTGCACCACCGTCGAGCCGGCGAAGTCCAGCATGCCCTTGCTGCCGAGCAAGCCACCACCCCACACCAAATGGCCTACGACAGGATAGATGATGGCGGTGAGGAGCAGAGAGAAGACCAAGAATGACCCGAACTTGATGCGCTCGGCGACGGCGCCCGAGACGATAGTGGCTGCCGTGCCGCAGAACACGAGTTGAAAGAAGAACTTCGCCCACAGCGGGACCGTTGCCCAGCTGATCGACCCGTAGACTCCCTGGTAGGCGTCACCCGAGGCGGGGCTATTGTCGAGACCACTCACCATGAAGAGCCCCTCCGTGCCGAAAAATGGGTTTCCGCTGCCGAACATCAACCCCCAGCCAATCACCAAGAACCCTAGTGTCGAGATGGCGAAGACAATGAAGTTTTTGGTCAGAATGTTCACGCAGTTCTTGGCCCGCGCCAGACCCGACTCAACCATCGCGAAGCCCAGATTCATGAAGAAGACGAGAAAGGCTGCGACCATCACCCAGATGGTGTCGATCGATACCTTCAGATTCGCCGTTGCCTCACTGGCCTGCTTGGCCACGGCCAGCGCTTGCTCGAGGCTCGTGGTCGCGGGCTCGGGACTCGCCCCGAGGGCCGTTGATGCCAGCAGGGTGGTAACACCGAGCATCGACGAGAGGGCAAGGCCTGCCAAGATGGGTCGCTTCGGTCGAAGTGGACTTGGTGAAGTTCTTGATGCGTCCATGCTCCTCGAATACGGTGTGCCGGATGTCCAGCGGGTTTCACTCACCTTTCCACCGGACACGCCCACGACTTTTCGGACCGAGCCCTGGGCAAGCACAAGCTGTGCTGGCTCCCCGACCGCAGTCGGCTCACCTCACTTGCCTTCCAGCTTCTTCGGTGCAGCAGCGACCAAGCAGGCACATCCACGCCGATCGGACACGCGGCAGAGTTGGCTTTTAGGCGCCGCGCGCGGAACCATCTACGGCACTCACCACCGCGAGTTCGATCTGCATTCGTCGAGCGCCCACCGGACGAGTCCCATCAAGCTCCAGAAGGTCGAACGTGTCTTTGACCCGCAGCCCCTGAGTGCGTATTCTACAATCGACGATAGTGACACTTTCGGCGTACAGGGCTTCAGTGACGACCGCCAACAACCCAGGTCGATCGTTGCTCTCCAGTTCGAGTGTCAACCAGGGCGCATCGTAGGGTTCGAAGAAGCGCACGCTGGTCTCGCTCTGTCCGGGCGATAGTTCGCGAGGCCACCCTTGACGCACCCGGCTGGCGCGTCCCTGCGGTCGGAGCTCCTCGAGACTGCGGAGGACCGCTTCGACGTCAGAATACCCCAAGGGCCGAGGGTGCTCACGGAGATCGCCGCGCACCCAGAAGAAGTCAACCGCCTCCAGTGTGCCGGCATCACATCGGCGGGTGTAGGCGTCAGCTCGGGTGATGTCGCAGTCCTCCAGCATCAAAGCCGCACTGATAGCGGCCAGGAGCCCAGGGGCATCGGGTGCGACCACGCAGAGTCCTGGTCCGAAGGCGTGCGCGCTCGAGAAGAGGTCAGCGTGGATGGGGCTGTTCCCTCGTGCCTGTACGATCCGCGCGTGCTGCCTAATCGTCGCGGCTCCGAACTCGGACCGATACCGACGCGGCATGCTGGCTGCGAACTTCTCCACAGCAAAGGACGTGAGGTCATCGCCTGGACGGGCATCAGGGTGGTCTGAGTGTGCGCGCACGACCATGACGTGGTTCCTCCCGACACGCTAGGCTCCGCATTCAGAGCCGTTTGGCCTGGATTCGATTCAAGGATCACGGTTGTCAGTGATCGCCAGGTCTCCGCCAGGTTTCGGCACCGTGATCTCGCTTGGCCGGACTCGCACTACCCCCCGCATCCCACCCCGCCAGGAGATCGGGTGGACAGACGTGGAGACCCTGGCGATAATGCGCCGATGTCAGCAGGTGGTCCTGAGTACGGCGGATACGGCGGATACGGCGGATACGGCGGATACGGTGGGGCGCCGGGCGGTGCACCAGGGGGTGGCCACCACAACCAGCCTCCTCCCCCCCCACTTCGTGACACTCCGTGGTCACCAGCTGATGCCATCAAGTTCGGCGTGGACGCGCTCCGCCGGGACTACGTTGGCATCGCTGTGCCAATCGTGGTGGCCAGCGTGGTTCTGATCGCCATTTCCGCGGTGGTTGGCCTGGTGATGGGCATCGTGCAGGGCTTCCTCGTGAACGTGTTCGCCAACTCCGGGCTGGTAGGTGGACTGTTCACAGCTCTGCTCGAGGTTGCAACGCGCATCCTCAGCCAAGCGGTCAGTATGGTGCTTCAGGCCTTCGTGCTAGGCGGTCTGATCGACTTCGCACTTCAGGTTGTACGCGGGGGGCGGCCACCTCTCGAGACGGTGTTTCAGGGGGGGCGTTTCTTCGTTCCGATGCTCATCGGCCAACTGCTGGTCAGTCTGGTGGTGTTCGTGGGCTTCCTGCTTCTGATCGTTCCAGGCCTAGTCGCTGCTTTGGGCCTTTTGTTCTGGTCCTACGTGATCGTCGACAAGAACCTGGGTCCGGTCGAGGCGCTTCGCGTGAGCTGGCAGCTCACAACGGGACACAAATCCAACCTGTTCGTGTTCGGCCTGCTGGCGGTGTTGGTGTGCCTGGCGGGATTGATGGCTTGTTGCGTTGGGGTGCTGGCCGGCTCCGCGCCGGTTCTCACACTGGCTTCTGCCTGGATCTACGCCCGACTCAACGGTGAGACTCCTCGTCTCTAGCCAGACCGAACGGCAGGCTTGAACTGGGTTACGGGGACCACTAAGGTCGTGACCACCATGGCTGGTTCGAAACAAAGCCGTCTCGGTTTGCCCGACGCGATCTTGGCTGCGGTGGTGGTGGCCGTCGTCAGCCTGATGATCGTTCCGCTCCCGACCGCGCTCCTCGACACACTCCTCGCCACCAACCTGGCGCTGTCGATGTCGATCCTGCTTGTCACCCTCACCGTCACCGACGCCCTGCAGATCGCAGCCTTTCCTACCCTTCTGCTCATCACCACGCTCTTTCGCCTGGGACTGAACGTCGCAACCACCCGTCTGATCCTGCTCCAAGCCGACGCGGGTGAGGTGATCCGCGCATTCGGCCAGTTCGTGGTCAAAGGCAACTACGTGGTGGGTGGCGTGGTGTTTTTGGTCCTCTCGATCATCCAGTTCTTGGTGATCGCCAAGGGGAGCGAGCGTGTCGCAGAGGTCGGGGCACGATTTACCTTGGACGCCATGCCCGGCAAACAGATGGCAATCGATGCCGAGCTCCGGAGTGGCAGCATCGACGGTGGCGAAGCGCGGCGGCGGCGCCGTCAGTTGGCCCGGGAAAGTCAGTTCTACGGGGCTATGGACGGCGCGATGAAATTCGTGAAAGGAGATGTCATCGCCTCCTTCCTGATCACGCTCGTGAACGTCCTTGGAGGGATCGCCATCGGCGTAGGACAAAGGGATATGGAGTTGGTGGGAGCTCTGAAACGCTACGGCCTCCTCACGATTGGCGACGGTCTGGTGACACAAATCCCGGCTTTGATCCTGGCCACGAGCGCGGGGGTTCTCGTGACTCGCGTGGCCAGCGCGGAACCGGATACTCCCCTTGGTCGCGAACTAGCGACGCAGCTCTTTGGAAACCCCCAGGCGCTCCGGATCGCAGCCTTGTTCGTCCTCGGGCTGGGGCTCGTGCCTGGACTTCCTACCATGCCTTTTCTCGCGATCAGCGTGCTGCTTTTCATTGCCTCCCGCGCCCGAGCACGCAGCCTGCGCGCCGAGCGGTCCGATAGGACGGGAGAGGCCGTTGCCGGTGCGCGGGCCGCTTCAGGCACAGAGTTCGTGCCTTTGGTTGTGCCCTGGTCGCTCGCCGTCGGAAGCGCTTTCCGCACACGGCTCATGGATGACGAGAGCGCGAAGGGTCTGTCCGCTCAGCTCGAGCACGTCCGCCAGCGGATGTTCTTTGAGCTGGGCGTCCCACTCGTGCCATGTCGACTCGTCTCCGACCCGACGCTCGGCGCGGGAGAACTCCGCCTCTTCATCCATGAGGTACCCGCGCTCCGGCTAGAGCTTTCGCCGGATCAAGGCGAAGAAACCTGGGTGCCGGCGGTGCTCGCCGTGCTGCGTCGACGCGCGGCAGACTTCATCTCGATGGCCGAGACCCAGTTGTTGCTCGACCAGCTCGAGCAGTTCGCGCCTGCGCCAGTGCGGCAGTTGCTGCCAAAACCACTCTCGCTAGGGACGCTCGCCGAAGTCTTGCGGCGCCTCCTTGAAGAAGAAGTGAGCATCCGCGATCTCAAAGCCATACTCGAGGCTCTCGGCCAGGTGGCTCACGTAGAGCGCGATCCCATGCAACTGGCCGAGTACGTGCGTTCGCAACTCCGCCGCGTGCTTACCCACGCAGTGTGCCAAGAACAAGCTCAGCTGGGGGTGGTGCTGATCGACCCCAGCCTAGAAGATGTCATCCGCGGTGCTATCTCGCGCACACAGGCTGGCTCGTTTTTGTCCCTGGCGCCCCGGGCAGCACGTGACGTGTGTCTCTCAATCCGCCGTGCCCTCGCCGAAGCCGAGGCGCGCACAAGCGTACCACCGGTCCTGCTCGCCGCCCCGGATACGCGAAGATTCATCAGAAAACTGATCGAAAATGAGTTTCCGGACCTCCGAGTCGTCTCCTTCGCCGAACTGCTCCCGGAGCTCAGCCTCTCCCCACTCGCCACCGCCACCATCGTCAGCGCCCTCGACGACTAGTGCCGCTGGACAATCATTCGCCGTGGGATCGCCCCGCTCTGCTCCAGCATCTTCTTCGCCTCGCGCATCAGGAGTGGATGGGTCTTTTTGCCGAGAAAACCGGCCAGGAGTCGTGCATCCTGCTCGAGGAGGCTGCGCAGCGCACGCCGCATCCCCTTCACGTCGTTCACACCTACTGCTGCAAAGGCGCGGGCCCGAAAGAGCTGGGGGCGGATCTGTTCGAAGGCCGCGTCGTTGGGATCGTAGAGTTCCAGTAGCTCATGAGCCTTCTTGGGCTGTCCACCCCGCGCCCAGCATTCCGCCATCACCGCCACCATCATCGCCCTCGAACGCGGATCTTCGTGTCGCTTCAACTCGATGCCATCCACCAACGGCCTTGCTGGAGTCACCTGACCTAGCATGAGGTGAATCATGGCGCGTTGGGCTCGCGCCTCGTCCGCGATGTTGGGCATGACCTTCTTCAGATCGATCTGCTCCAGGGTTGAAAGAGCCCGTTTGGGATCCTCTTGGAGTTCAAGTTGGGCGCGTGCGAAGACCGCCGCTGGATCACCTTTTTTGTACTTCTGCTCGAGTTCGCTCAACGCCGCTTTGCGATCCTCAGCCGAATCCGCGTGGCTGAGCAGGCTGGCTACGCGCTGTGCCTTCTTCGACTGGATGAGCGCCCAGGTCACCACCGCAAGCGCGAGCGCGGTGACCAGACCGGCCGTGCCAAACAGCGCCGGCGTCACCCAACCACGTGTGAAGCTGCCGATCCCGAGTGCCAGGATCCACACTGCTATCACTGGGATGCCGAGCCGAAGTAGCATGCCTCGGATCGGTGACTTAGAAGAACCGGTCATCGAGCGGGCCGCCGGCGCCGAGGTTGAACTAGGCTTCTGGGAGGGCCTCTTGGATGTTGCCACCGAGGAGGCCTAGCGTGCCCACACCAGCGCGCAAGTCACTTGGGGTCCAAGGCTGGTTCCTGAGCGACCGGGTCGGGCTGTTTCGGCACGAACAGGGGGAGGATCGTGTCGCCCGCATCCGGGACCACCTGCGCCCGGAAGTGAAGAAAGATGCTCTGCGCGATCGACCAGGTGGGTACTGCGAACAGCGCCCCCCACAGCCCGAAGAGATGCTCTCCCACCAAGAGCACGAAAACCACCAGCACAGGATGAATGCGGGCGGCAGTCCCGATGATCTTCGGATTGAGCAGGTTGGCCTCCAGCTGATGGATCCCGAGGATCCAGATCAGCACCCAAAGCCCCGTGAAGAAACCGTCGGTGAGCCCGATGGCGACCGCCGGAACGGCGGCAAGAACAGATCCGAAGATCGGGATCAGGCTGCCCACGGCGGCAATCAAGCTCATCAGTGGCCAATACTTGAGACCGAGCATCCAGAACCCCACCGCAGACAGAACACCATTCACCAAGCAGATCAGCAGCTGGCCTCGAACCACCCCCGACAGTCCGCGGTCCAAGCGAAACAGGAGCTGATCAAAACTCCCTCGCGCCTGCCAGGGAACGAGACCTCGGAAGAACCCCACGACGGCCTCCCGGGTGTACATCAGAAATCCGCCCACCATCAGAGTCATGAAGAGAAGAAAGATGGCATGCGAGGTCGACATCACGATCCGCTGGCCAAGCTTCAATAGCTCGACTGCGTTCTTCTTGGCGTAGGCCAGAAACTCCCCGGTAACACCCTCGAGCGCTCGGGTGAACTCGAAACCCTGCGCAGCATCCGGATTGGTCGATTCGATCCGGAATCGGTTACTGTCGTCACCCGTGATAGTTATCCCGGAGCCAACATCCACGCTGAACCCGCCACTTGGCAGGGGCCGCACCTCGAAAGCTGAGGGGTGCCGAGCGCTCTCGACCACCTCACGCGGGGCCAATTTCTGCAGAAAACCATCTACCCGCGGACCGATGGTGTGTCCCACATCCTCGATGATGCGCGGTAACTCCCGAGCTATCCCCACGGTCTCGCGGACGATGCGTGGCGCGCCCAGTGCCACGCTCTGATAGAGAGAGAAGAGCACAATCGCGTACACGCCCAGAATGGATAGACTTCGTGGAAGCCTTCTCTTCTCAAGGAAGGCCACCAGGGGTGTGAGCACGTAGGCCAGCACCAACCCAAGCAGAAATGGCAGGAGCACCGCCCGCCCAATCGACAGCATCCCCACAAACAAGACACCAGAAACGGAAAGGAAGGCGACTCGCTTGCGTGTCCAGCCCCCATCGTTGACGTAGGCGTCGACGCGAGGCACGGGGCGCTTCTTCGGCATGGTCAGCCGGAAGATAGCACTTCAAAGGCCGACGCAAGGTACTGTCGGGTCGACTCGAGGGATTCCGGCACCACGCGAACATCGGCGAGCACCGGCATGAAGTTGTTGTCACCCTCCCAACGCGGGACCAGATGGACATGTAGATGCTCACGAATACCGGCACCTGCCGCGTGACCCAAGTTCATTCCGACGTTGATCCCGTCACAGTGGGTGGCGGTGCGGAGGGGCGCAACGGCATCGCGCACTAGCGAGAAGAGCGCCTGGCTCTCCTCATCGCTGAGCCCGGTGAGATCGGCAACGTGCCGACTCGGCACCACCATCACGTGACCGGCAGTGTAAGGATATTTGTTCAACACTACAAACGCGTGGCGCCGACGCGCGAGGACCAAAGTCCCCGCCGCCGGCTCCAACCCAACATACGCACACAAGGCACATCCGCGGTCAGCGGGTGATGGTGCACGGATGAACTCCATCCGCCAGGGCGCCCACAGGCGCTCCGTCATCCACTCACCCGCTTTCCACGGACCGGCCTCATGTTCATTCGTCCTTCGGTTCCTCGGACGAAGCTGCAGGCGGCACGATGCTCGAAAGCTTCTCGCCCAGCTTCTCACGCAAGAGATCGCCCAGAGTTGCGGGACGACCGGCCTGCTTCTCGCGGTTGAGCGCCTGGACCTGCTCGGCCTGGTCGCTGCCACCAACGTTGCGAAGGCTCATCGTGATCCGTCGCTCGACGCTGTCGAGGTTCATGATCTCGGCCTTCTGCACATCACCAACGGAAAGATCACTGCCGGGTGGGATCTCTCCCGCCGGAATCAGCGCCTCGATGCCCTCGGCGATTCGGACGAACACCCCGTAGTCAGTGAGCGACAGCACCTTGATGCCCTCGACCACCGTCCCAGGACGATACTGCTCGAGCACGATACCCCAAGGGTCGTCCCACAATTGCTTCACGCCTAGGCTGACCTTCTTCTCGTCATGGTTGATCGAGAGGATGATCGCCTCTACGTCGTCGCCCTTGTTGAACAAATCGGCGGGGTTGTTGATCTTCACAGTCCACGAAAGGTCGGTCTTGTGAACCATTCCATCTACGCCCTCTTCGATTCCCACGAAGACACCGTAGTCGGTGATCGAACGAACTTTGCCCGCCACCCGATCACCTGGCTTGTATTTGTCGGTGAACAGGCTCCACGGATCGGGCTCGAGCTGCTTCAACCCTAGACTGATGCGCTTCGCATGCCCGTCCACCTCAAGGACCTGGCACTCCACCTCATCACCCACGTTCATGACCTTGGACGGGTGTTTGATCTTCTTCGTCCAACTCATCTCACTCACGTGGATCAAACCCTCGACTCCGGGCTCGAGTTCGATGAACGAACCGTAATCCGTCAGACTCATCACCTTGCCGCGAACCCGCTTACCCAACGGGTAGGCTTCTTCGGCGTGGTTCCACGGATCCTCCTGGGTCTGCTTCAGGCCCAGGCTGACACGCTCAGTCTCCGGATTGTACTTGAGGACCTTGACCGTTACCTCGTCACCGACATTGAAAACCTCGGTTGGATGGTTGACCCGTCCCCAGGACATATCGGTGATGTGGAGCAGGCCGTCAATGCCACCCAAATCCACGAAGGCGCCATACTCGGTCAGATTCTTGATGGTTCCGGTGAGGACCATCCCCTCTTCGAGGTTCTTCAGCGTCTTCTGCTTCATTTCGTCGCGTTCCCGCTCGAGCAGGACCCGGCGAGAGAGCACGATGTTGCCGCGCTTCTTGTTGAACTTGATGACCTTGAACTCGTAGCTCTGGCCGATCAACTTATCGAGGTTGCGGATCGGCCGAAGGTCGACCTGAGACCCGGGCAAGAAGGCCTTCACACCGCCACGAATGGTGACGGAGAGCCCGCCCTTCACACGTTGACTGATCGTGCCTTCGATGATCTCGTCGCGCTCGCAGGCGCTCGAGATCTCGTCCCACACCTTCATCTTGTCGGCCTTCTCCTTGGACAAGGAGATCAGCCCGTCGTCGCTCTCGCGACTCTCGATGAAGACGTCTACCTGGTCACCAGCCTTCACGATCGCCGCGCCATCCGAGCCGCGGAACTCGTCGAGATTGATCACGCCCTCGCTCTTGCCGCCGATGTCGACGACCACGGTGTCGCGGTTGACCTGGATCACGATTCCTTTCGTGATCTGTCCCTCTCCACCGAGATCGATGCTGCCGGTGCCCACCTCGGCTGACTCGAACATCGCAGCGAAGCTGCTCTTGTCGCTGCTGGGCGTGGTCTGTTGGGGTGAAGTCATGTTTGGTTTTCTTGCCGTCCTTCCTCTGAGGATTCGGCGGGACACGAGGACACACGACACCCGAGATGGGTGATACCAATCTGCCACGGGTCCGACCGATCGGTGGGCGGAGTAACCCAGGCCCAAGAGTCCGTCAACGGAAAGTCGCTTTCGCGAAGCGGGAGTTCGATTTGGTTCATGGGCCGCTACCACTTGCCGGGGGGTACTCCTACACCCCAGGCCTCGCCGTACCCAAGCGAAGTGGGGATCGCCTGATGCTCACTTGGCTACGTCCGGTTCGAGCGCATCACTCGCCGTCGGCCTTGGGGGCAGGGTGTGCTCGAGCAGGGTACGGAGGAAGCTGAGACGGACGATCACCTGCGCCGAATCCGTGGCGAGTGTGAGCCCGAGCACCGGTCGGTCGAGGGCCGCGTCGGTTGCTGCGCGAGCAAAGAGCTCGATGGCTTGCCGCGCGGTCTCGGCCTGCGCGGCGTCATCGAACCCCACCCTGAGCTCCACCACTAGCTCTGCCGGCGCTCCGGCCGTTACAGTAGCTGCCAAGGAACGCGCACGCCGAAGGAGTCGTCGTGCCTGCGTCAACCGAGAGCCCAGCGCTTCGGCGAGGGCTGCGGGACGCGCACTCACGGCCAGCGCCGCCCGCTCCGAAACGACGAGTTCGTTCGGAGCCGCGCCGCCTTCGATGATCCGTTCGACCGCATCCACCTCCGCATTTCCAACCAGCACCAGTCGATCCGGTACACCCAGGTAGACGGCGCTCACGTCGTGGCGGTGCTTGGCGGGACCACGATAGGCAAACCAGCCCTGACCCCGATCGAGCGGCCCGAGATAGCCGGGACCCGAACGCGCCGGCTCGAAGTCACCAAAGTTGCCCGAGAGTACCAGCACCAGGTCATCACAACCAAACCGCGAAGGACGACAGGCAAACCAAAGGTGTCGGGTATTCGCCAGAGCATCACGGGCCAACGCGTTGCTGGTTCCACCACGAGGCAGTGACCCCAAGCCGACCAGCATGGCCATCAGCGTCGCACGGGGATCGTCGTCGAGCATGGTCCGCCAGGCATCGAGATCGACGAACCCCACCAGATCAAGGTCGGCTGGAAGCGGCACGATCCTGGTCGATGAGGTGGGCGTCGGTAGAGGGAGCTTCCGATGGTCATAGCAAGACGTGGCGCCCCCGACCACCATGGCGAGCAGCCACGCAACGCGGCTCACGAGTGCGACAGCCCTGCCTCGACACGCCGCACGACCGCCACCATCTGCCCCACCACCTCCTCGATCCCAAGGTGTGAGCTGTCGATCACCAGCGCGTCCGGCGCCTGCACCAGCGGCGCGATCGCCCGAGACATATCGCGACGATCCCGCTCGACGACCTCCGCATGAACCGCCTCGAAGTCCGCAGGCTGTCCCCGCCCACGGAGTTCTTCCGTCCTTCGCTCAGCCCTCACCTTGGTCGATGCGGTGAGGAAGAATTTGACCTCGGCCTCTGGAAACACCACAGAACCGATGTCACGCCCCTCGACCACGACTCCCCCCACCGCTCCAATGCGGCGTTGCAGCGCGAGCAACCCAGCGCGGACCTCCGGCAGTGACGAAATCCGACTTGCCGCCTCGCCGATCTCTTGGGTACGAATGGCGAGCGAGATATCCTCACCGCCCAACGATACGTGCGACGCAGACGAGGTACTCGTCATCGCCAACCGATCTTCTGCCGAAAGCGCGAGAGCCAGTGCTCCCAGTCCCGGCGCGTCATCCATAGCGATCTGCGCACGCTGGGCCGCGAGAGCAACAGAACGGTAAAGGGCTCCGGTGTCGAGCACGAAGTACTGAAGCTCCTCCGCCACCCGCCGGGTCACCGTGCTCTTGCCGGCTCCCGCCGGACCGTCGATCGCTACCACTGGTTTGGTTCGAGTTCCCATCCTATCGTTCTGCTCCTCCTGCTTGGTCTCACATCCACACCTCGAGCATTCTCCGCGCCGCTCAGGCCAGCTGCGCCCCAAGTGCGCGCAAGGTCGCGGAGAAGCCCGGGTAGCTCGTGGCAATGCAGTCAGCGTTGGTGATGCGCGTGGGGCCATCCGCGACCAACCCAAGGATGGCCGCACTCATGGCGATGCGATGATCACCGTGGCTGTCCGCAACCACTCCGCCAGTCAGCGGCCGATCCGGGCACCCTTCGATCACCATCCCCGTCTCCGACTCTTCGGTCTTGACGCCGAAAGCTCGCAGCAGCTCCGCCATCGTTCCGATCCGGTCACTCTCCTTGACGCGAAGCTCACCGACGTCACAAATCCGGGTCGTACCGCGGGCGCGCGCGGCCAGCACGCAAGCTATGGGGATCTCGTCGATCGAGCGCACTGCTAGATCCTTCTCGATCAACGTTCCCGAAAGCACACTCCCGCTCACCCGAACCGAGCCTACTGGCTCACCGAGCAGCTCTCTTCGTCCCTCGATTGCCAGGGTCGCCCCAGAGGCTCCAAGCACATCGAGAATACCTGTGCGCGTAGGATTCAAACCACAATTGTGGATGGTAACGGCGCTGTTCTCGACGATGGCCGCCGCGACCAGTGGGAAGGCCGCCGCCGAGAGATCTCCGGCCAGTTCGACCTCGAACGCGGGGAGCTGGTCGGGGGCTTCTGGAAGGGTGACCGTGGTTCCCTCACGGAGAAGAGGAACTCCGAGACCAAGCAGCAAGCGCTCGGTGTGGTCCCTCGATACATAGGGCTCCGAGACGCGAGTCTCACCCTCAGCGAAGAGTCCCGACAGCAGGATCGCACTCTTGACCTGGGCGCTCGCGACCGAAAGGCCGATCTGGAGCGGAGCCAGTCGACCCACGGCCGGCCCAACCACGAGCGGTGCCGTGATATCCCCCGTCTTGAGAGGGTGAGGCCTCCCCTCCACCCGCGCGCCACGCGCCCGCAGGGGAGAAGCCACGCGAAGCATCGGACGTCCCGACAAGGAGGCATCCCCAACCAACGTCGAGGTGAATGGCTGGGCCGCAAGCAAGCCGGCGAGCAGGCGCATGCTGGTGCCCGAGTTTCCGCAATCGAGGGGCCCAGTCGCTGCACGAAGCCCTCGAAGCCCTGCTCCGGTCACCACGAGTTGACCATTCCCTTGGTCGTCGATCTCCACCCCCAACCTCCGTAGGATCGACATCGTGCTCACGTTGTCCTCACCATACGAGAAGCCACTCAACCGCGAGCGGCCCCTCGCCAGCGCAGCGAAGATGAGACTACGATGGCTGATGCTCTTGTCGCTCGGCACCCCGATCTCACCGATCAGCGGACCCTGCGCAGGTTCAACTCTTAGCTCCGTCATCAGCGCACTCCTTCGGACATCTGCGCCGGCACCGCCGCCGAGCCGGCAGAGGGGTTGGGCACCTGCAGGCCGGAGATCATTTTCGCCAGAATCACCCCGTCGAACGCGACCACGACGTTGACCTCCGTCCCCACCACCTCGGCCTCGAGGCGACGGATGGGCTGCGCGACGCCAAAGAATCCGAGCAGCAATTGTGAAGAGGACAGAAGTCCCGAAAAACCACGGAGCGATTGGCCGGCGGCGGCCGCGGTCTCAGCCGAGACGTAGCCGAGACTACCAGCCCCATTTACCCCTGGTGCCCCGAAATTGCCCAGGATTCTGGTAGCCTCGAGATCGCGGAGAAATGGCAACTGCTCCCTTAGCCCACTCGAAAAGGTGTTCACGCGGAGATCCCCGCCAACGCAGAAATCTGCCTTCTGGTTGCTCAGCAGCTCCTCGAGGGCGCGTGGGAGGCGCCGACCGGTACGCCCCTCGACGATGCGGTCGATCACCCGCCGAACCCCCGTTTCGGTTCCAAGCAGCGCCGTGCGGCTAGTCAAGACCGAGAGCCCCACGTTGTTTGCGGTGTAGATGGTGTGACCAGCGTAGGGACTCACGGTGATGGGCGAGTGGGCACGGGTGGCGGCGTTCCGCCCAGCTCCCTCGATGGCGGTGCGGTCGAAAGCGCCAATCGCAATGCCCGCCACGTCAGCACCCTGCATCGAATAAACACCGAGAAAGAGCTCTGTCAGGTCACGCTGTGGCGTGATGCCGAGAAGCTGCGGCAAGGCCAGAAACGGCTGTGCTGCAGCAACCAGCGGAGGTCCAAGGCTGGAGGCGAGGAGCGGTGTGACCTTCAGCCGAGCGAAGATGATGGCGTCAGAAGGCAGGAGTGCCAACGGATCGGCGTCGATCGCGGCCTCTGTGAGAGGAACCTTGGCTCGAGTAGGGAGAATGCTTTCCTTTTCGCTCGAGCACCCCAAGAGCACCATGCCAAGCAGCACGGTGACCCACCACCACACAGGGACGAGCTGCCCCATTGCCGAAGCGCGCCGGATTTCCATAACCTCCTGCTCCTTACCATAGACCGGAGCATGCGAAAGACACCCCCTCACTGTCTGCAGAAGGCTCAACCCGCCCCACCCATAACCTGTTCATTCGCCCCCAAGGGCGCGCTCTCAGCCGCCGGCCTGGGTCGCAGGACAAGAAGACGTGCCGCAAGCGCCGCCCTCACAGGGCGACGCTGTCTTGCTTTCCGCTCCCTCACTCGTGCTCTTCGCGGGTCGGGGGCTGCCGTACAGATCCGAGTACCAGCCACCTCCCCGTAGAATGAACCCTGCGCCGCCCGAGATCTGTCGTCGAGCCGTACTCGCCCCACACTTCGGGCAGTCGGTGAGCGGCTCCTCGGAGATCCTCTGCTCTGCTTCCCAAGTGTGCTGGCAGCTCGTACAGATGTAGTCGTAGGTCATGGCAAGATCCGCTCGGCTTTCGGACCCAAGCTGGGTTCAATAAGGCGGTCTGTCAACCCCGCAGCTCACCGGGCATCGCCAGAACCCCGCGACGGCCTCCGTTCGAAGGGCGTTCCACCCGTTCCCTCAGTTCCATAATACACAATAGTTTCCTATAATTATACACCAACTGACGAGGCGGCCTGTGAAGGGTCTCACGTTTCCGCTTGCGACCCCCTGTGCTGGTGCGTAGAAGGACTCTAGTTGCACTACGCGGCATGGCTATACGTCACACCATGTGACAACGCATCCAAGCAGAGAGCTGTGGTGGGAAGTGCTGGTCAACCAGCCGCTCCGGTGGGTGAATAAGGACCGTCAGCATGCATATCAAGTCCCTCGAGATCTGCGGATTCAAGTCCTTCGTGGACCGAACGACGATCCACTTCGACCACGATGTGGTCGGCATCGTTGGGCCAAACGGCTGCGGAAAGTCCAACATCGTCGACGCGATCCGTTGGTGCATGGGGGAGCAGAGCGCTCGCCACCTGCGTGGGCGTTCCATGGAAGATGTGATCTTCAACGGCTCGGAGTCCCGGGGGCCGCACGGATTTGCCGAGGTGACCATCACCTTCGACAACTCAAATCCCGAACACGCCGCCGAGTTGCCCGATGAGTACCGGCACTATCCGGAGATCGCGGTGACACGCCGTCTGTTCCGCGACGGAACCAGCGAGTATTGCATCAACCGCACCCAGGTCCGACTGCGGGACGTGACCGACCTCTTCCTCGGGACAGGCGTGGGCACCAAAGCCTACTCGATCGTCGAGCAGGGTCGGATCGGCCAGATCGTGAGCGCTCGCCCCGAAGATCGCCGAATCTTCATCGAGGAGGCGGCGGGCATCACCAAGTACAAGCTCCGCCGAAAGCAGGCCGAGCGCAAGATCGAGCTTACCCGACAGAACCTGCTTCGGGTAACCGACATCGTCTCCGAGATCGAGCGCACCCGCAACTCTCTCAAACGACAGGTGGCCAAGGCCGAACGCTATGTGGAGTACCGTGCCGAACTCGAGGAGTTGACGCTCTACGAAGCTTCCCACAAGTACCTCGAATACCTGGTGCTGTCGCGGGTAAAAAACGAGCTTTACACTGAGAACTCGGGGCGTTCCGTGGAGCTCCGAGCGACTCTCGATGGACTCGAAGACGGTCTCGATGAGGAGCGGCTCTCTGCCCTAGGGCTCGAGACCGAGGCCGACGAGCTCGCCAAAGCAGCCTTCGAGGCCGACAACGAGGTGACAGGCTACGGTGCCGAAATGGTGCGCTGCCGTGAGCGGATGCACAGCCTCGACCAGCGTCTTCACCAGATCACCGACGAGCAGACGGAGCTCGAGGTGCAAGGGACCAGGCTGGTCGAAGAGCGCGAGGATCTCGAACGCAAGCTGACCGACCTCGCGCGTGAGCAATCCACCCGAGAGTTGGACGCGGTTATCGAGAACGAATCTTTGGACGCGCTGCGCGCCGAAGAGGCGCGTGCGGTGGAGTTGGTTCACACCGCGCGCAGCTCTCTGCAAGAGATCGCGACACGCAGTGCATCCCTCTCAGCCCGCCTGGATGGTCTCACTTCTCGCGCGAGCGAGCTGTTCGCCCGCCGTGACCGGCTGAGCACGGAGATCCTCACCGCGCGAGAAGAACAGGCCGAGCTCGAGGTGCGTCGTCAAAGCCTAGAGCGGAGCGTGACCGAGCTCGCCGAGGGCAAGCGCCTCAGCACCGAAGAGAAGCGCGCGCTGGAGGAGCAGGTCTCGAGCCTGCGCAGCCGCATGTTCGAGAGTGAGCGACGCGTGGACGCCGCCAAAAATGAACTCGGTGTTCGTCGAAACCGCCTGCGCGCCCTCGAAGAGCTGCACCGCAAGCATGAGGGTGTTGGCGCTGGGGTGCGGGCATTGCTTGGATACAACGATCCTGCCGTGCGCGGCCTGGTCGCCGATAGGCTGGAAGCACCGGCCGAGATGCAGCAGGCCCTCGCAGCCCTGTTGGGCGAAAGGCTTCAGTATGTGGTGGTCGACGATCTCAGCCGAGGCGTGTCCCTCCTCACGCGGCTAGAAAAGGAGAAGCGTGGTCGCGCCCACGTGATCAGCGCTCGCCCACCGTACATCGCCGGGAATCGCCGCGAATTCGCGGCAACACCCGGCGTCGCAGGCTACCTGATCGACGCCTTGCGCTACGCTCCTTCGGACGAGGCGCTGGCAAGATTCTTGGTTGGGGACGCGTTGGTGGTGGAGAACCTGGAGGTGGCGGTAGCGCTCGCCTCCAGCCACCCTGAGCTAGTGCTTGTGACCCGCACCGGTGCAGTATTTCGTCAGGGCTTGGTGGCAGGCGGTGTGGGCGACGAGATCGCGGCCCATCTCTTGGAGCAGAAGCGTGAACTCCGGGTGCTCGGGGAAGAAGTGGCGCGTCTCGAGACGACTTTTGCCACCGTTGCGGCCGAACACACCGAGCTGCGCACCCGACTCACCGAGACCAGCGCCGCCCTCGATCGAGCACGGCAGGAGGCTCACGAGGGTGAACTCGCTCATGTGGCGGCCGAGAAGGATCTGTCGCTGGTTTTGAACCAGCTGGGTCGTTGCCTGCACCGCATCGAGTCTCTGACCTCGGACACCGATGAGCTCGCCCAGAAGTCGGCAGAGGCCAACGCCGAAATTGAGAACTCTACCATCGAACTCGACAACCTCGAGGTCACGATCCAAGAGCGCCGAGGCGAGTTGTCGAGCCTGGAAGAACAAGCCGCCGAATGGCGCGAGCGAGTTTCCGCGCAGGCCTCCACCGTCACCGAGCGTCGGGTGCGTCTCGCCCAAGTCAAAGAGCAGCTGGATGCTGGACGCAATTCACAACTGCGACTCGACCACGCTCTCTCCGACGTCGAGACCCGCCGCCAGCGCCTAGCCCAGGAAAGCCTCGAATCCGCAAGCGCCTTCGGAGAAGTGGCCGCCCACGCCATGGGCGCGAGGGAGGGGCATGGTCTCGCCCAGATCGCCTCCGAGCAGGCTCATCAGCGGTTGGAGCTCACCCGGGATCGACTGGAAGCGACCAGGAAGGCCCTTGCCGATCGCGAGACTGGCCTGCGTGGCCTCCGTGAGGCCTTGGAAGAGGTGGAATCGGTCGCCCGTGAGGCCGAGATGGCTCTGACCCGACTCGAGATCGAGAAGGATCACTTGCTCGCGAGCGTGGCCGAGAAGTTCCGCGGTCTCGAGCTGCCGCGGGTGGTTGGCGCTTATCATGCGCGGCCAATGCCTGATGCCGAACACCATCGGCGCATCGTTGAACTCGGGCAGCTCATCGATCGGATGGGCCCCGTGAATCTCGACGCGCGCACGGAGTACGAGGACGCCGAGCACCGCTACCTGGAGCTGTCGACCCAGAAGAAGGATCTCGAGCAGGCGCTTGACGACCTGGAGCGGGCCATCAAGTTGATGAACAAGGAATCGAGAAAGCGCTTCCGTGAAGCTTTCGATGCCATCAACGAACTCTTCAAGTCCACCTTCGTCCGCAACTTCAAGGGTGGGCGAGCCGAATTGGTGCTCACCGATCCCGAAGATCTGTTGGGAACCGGCGTCGATATCGTAGCCCAGCCGCCAGGCAAGAAGCTTGGCAACATAGAATTGATGAGCGGCGGCGAGAAGGCATTGACGGCCACCTCGCTGATATTTGCCATCTTCCAGTATAAGCCCTCGCCCTTCTGCATCCTCGACGAGGTCGATGCTCCTCTCGACGAGGCCAACGTCGCCCGGTACAACGAAGCGATTCGGACCATGACGGAGAAGAGTCAGTTCATTCTGATCACCCACATCCGAAAGACCATGCAGAGCGTGGATGTGCTGTATGGTGTCACCATGGGCGAGCCCGGTGTCTCGCGAATCGTGAGCGTCAAGATCAACGATCAGGCCTCGTCGCGCAGCGACAGCATCGCTGCGAATGCGCTCCGCAGCTCCACTCCCCCAGCTGAAGAAGCCGCGGCCGAGCAGGTGGCCTAAGCATCACGGTCGGCCGCTCCGACCGGCCTCTGGTTTCTTGGCCGGGTTGTTCTGGCTGTGCTAGCCCCCATCATGATGTGGCCGATCCTGCGCACATTCACAGTGGTGGCTCTTGCCATCGTGAGCTTGGCCGCTGATGCCTTTGCCGCTCAGCGGATCCACACCGTCGTGAGTGGGCAGACTCTCGGAGGTTTGGCGCGGCGTTACCAGATAAGTGTCGCAGAGCTGCGTGAAGCCAACAATCTTGCTCCACAGGCTGTTCTCAAGGTCGGGCAGCGACTGTTGGTGCCGGAACGCGGCGAAATGGAACGACTTCGCCGCCTCCGCGCGGAGCAAGCCAAACAGAAGAAAGCTGTGGACGACCAGCCCCCAGCGGACATGAACGCTCAGACGCCCGCAGACGGAGGAGAAACCGACAGCTCACTCACCGAAGAGCTCGATGCAGGGAGTCCCAGAGCGGCCGAGGCTGCAGCCCCAATTTCTTCGAGTGCTCCGGCAGAGACACCGAGTCCTCGCGCCGCGCCAAGCCCACCTGCCCCCCCAGCCAAAGCGAAAAATACACGGGAGCGCAAGACGCACGTGGTGGCGAGCGGTCACACCCTCGGGAAGATTGCCCGCCGCTATCAGATTGAGATTGAGTCACTGTGTCGCGCAAACGGGCTCGATCGCCGTGCGCCAATCAAAGTCGGACAGACCCTGATCATCCCGAACGGCGACGACGATCCTTTGGTAGAGGCTGGGCCCGAGCGCCGTACCGGTGGGGAGAAAACTAGCGATCCGAGCGGGATGCGCACGATGACCGTCGGAGCAAGCTCCAGCGTCTACTACTACCCCCCAACCGGACCCAACCGCTTCGGAATGAGGCCGGTGCTCGTTTACCTTCATGGTCGTGGGGGAGATCCGGTGGCCGACTGCCGCCGCTGGGCGCCCATTGCTCGGCGTTTCGGGTGGTTGGTATGCCCAAGCGGACCCGTGGCGCACAACGGCGGCCGAGCCTGGAACAACAGCTGGCCCGCGGGACACGGTCTGGTGATGGCAAGCATTCAGGCACTACGCCACGAGTATGGGCGACGCGTTCAGCTCTACGGCAACACCTTGATCGGCTTCTCTGAGGGTGCGTACGTGGCCATGAACGTCGGCGTGCGCGAGCCACGTACCTTCAATCGCTGGTTGATCCTTGGTGCTGACGTCAGTTATTGGGGTGGAGCGGGTGTTGAAGCGCTGAAGGATGCGCGCTCGCGCGTGCGACGAGTGGCTCTGATCACCGGCGGTCGAGACATGGTGGTCGACGATACGCGAACCGTGGCTGGGTGGCTGGAGAAAGCCAAGGTACCAATCCGTGTTCAAACACCTGACACTTTGGCCCACGAGGTCGCCCTCGAGCGCATGCCAGGTCTCTACGAGTCAGCGCTGCGTTGGCTAGATCAGGGCACCGTCGAGCGCTCTCGGTCTACCACCCGCTGAGGCTGGGCCAAAGCCTTTGTCCCAGCCTAGGCCCGTGTTCGAAGCTGACGAGGTCATCTCTCCCCTCACCCAATCTCGGCCAGGAGCGCCAACGCAGGTTCGTGTTCTGCCACGTCGGCGAGAACCTTCTGCAGCAGAACCTTGGCTTTGCGGAGATCACCTTGACCACTGGCGTGCACCGCTAGCTCATAGTTGGCGGCGGCGCGATCCTCGCGCTCTACACCCTCGTTGGGATCGCCGTCCACCAGCTTCATGAGCGCCACACGCCCCAGCGTCCGGTACGCCACGTCCTTCTCGTCGATCTCGAGGGCCAGACGAGCGAGCTCCATCGCCAACCCGCCGTTGCGAATGTCCATTTCGGTTGCCTTCACCAAAGAATCGAGGGCATCCGTCAGAAATCCATCCTCCAGCTGAATCTGGCTCATCTCTCGGTAAACATGGGAAAGGGCGCGGCTGCGTCGACCCTTCTGAGCGGACGCGGCTTCTTCGAGCATGGAGAGCGCCTGCTCGCCACGGCCCAGTCGTCGGGCCACTCGCGACGCCAGCACAGTAATCTCTAGCGCCTCTGGGGTGAGCCCCCGCGCTTCCTCGAGAATAGCCTCGGCGCCAGCCAAGTCGGTATCGTTCTCAAGCAAGAGCTGTGCGATCTCGACCAGCCGCGCTTGGCGGGCCAGCGTATCTTCGAGGCGGCGCGCCCCATCCAACAGAAGTGCCCCGAGCTCCCGGGTTGCTCCGAGCTTCCGATAAACACTCGCCAATCGCGCGCGCAGTTCCTCGTGCTCCGGATCGACGCTGAATGCGCGCTCCAGAGCCGCTCGTGCCCTCGCCGGTTCGTCGAGGATCTCCGCCGCCTGAGCCAGACTCAACACCAGTTCGGTGAGCTCACTTTCCTGAGCCGTCTCGGCGAGCACCGAACAGATGTCCACCAACGTGGACCAATCCTCCTCACTTCGCGCGATGCTTGCGCGGGTACGCAAGAGCTGCCGATCGTCTGGGAAGCGCTCCGAGAGCTCGCTCAGCACCAGCCGTGACTGGTCGATTGCGCCGAGCGCGAGCAAGAGTTCCACCTCACGGAGGCCGAGACTGAGGTCCCCAGCACCCTCCGCGTTTTTCCGAGCTATCCGAAGTCCCGTGAGCAGCGCCTCCGCCCCGGCTTCGCTATTGAGCTCGCCGCGTTCCAGCTCGGAGATCCCCTCCTCGATCCGCTGTAGACTCACCAGAAGAAGCCCTCGTTCACGGTGCAGACCTGGGCTATCCTCTCCCTTCTCCAGCAGTTCATCGGCGACCGCGAGCGCCTGGGCGCTCTCACCCATCTCCCGCAACAACTTGATCTGCTCGAGCAACAACTCGCCAGAATCCGGCTCGGCACAGAGAGCGATCCGCAACACCTCGAGCGCACCAGCATAATCCTGACGTCCCGAAAGACGCGTGACCAGCCGATTGATGAAGGGTCTCGAACCTGGAACGAGCTCAATCGCACGGCGCAGAGAAGCTTCGACGGCGGACTCGTCTCCAACGCACTCCCAGAGCACGATCAGCCGCTCGAAAGTGGGCCGCAGCTCTTCACTTCCGAGCAGTGGCACCAATCGCGACAGTGCCTCGGCTGCCCGCGCGAAGTCTGACACGCGCTCGGCGAGGCGGGCCGTAGCTTCCAGCGCTGCTCGGTGGTTCGGCGTGGCCTGAAGCACGCGTGAGAGCACCGACAGAGCCGGTTCGAAAAATCCGAGCTCCTCGACGAAAGCTGCCAGCTTGAGCCCGAAGACCTGGACGTCGAGGACATTGCCTCGCTCGAACGCGAGGTCCAGTTGTCCCTCGAGCAAGCTTCGCAGCTCATCGTTTCTGCCTTGCTGCACAAACAGATCGGACAGAAGCAGAGCCGCAGGAGTGTACTCGGGCTCGCTGCAGAGGAGTTCACCGAGCAGCTGGCTCGCTCGTTCTTCCTCCCCGGCGCGAAGCAACAGGCGCGCTCGATCGAGCGCGAGGGTGCGCCGCGCTCCAGGTTCAACGGCTGCACCGAGTGCCCGCTCGATGACTTCGAGCCGCGCCGCGTCGTCCTCGAGTTCGGCGAGCTCGGCGAGCAGCGGCTCAAAGAACTCACGCCGCCCTGGATCTCGGCGGTGCAACCTGTCGTAGATCGCAGCAGCACGTCGCCGCTCTCCGAGGCGCGAGGAGAGCACCTGGGCTACGTCCAGTAGAATCGCCTCGGCGTCCTCGGGGCCTAGATCCTCGCAGGCTGCTTCACGCAAGTTGACGGTCCACTCAAGATCCGAGGAGCGCTCCGCCCAATGGGCGAGTTCAAGACGTAAGCCTGCTCGCCGCTGGGGCGAGAGTTCAGAGGCGATCGGATCTCGCGTCACCAGCTCGAGCAACCGCATCAAAGTCTGCGGCTCGCCGAGTTCGCGGGCCAGCGTCAACATCTCCTCGATCTGCGCCAGCGTCCGATTTTGTCCCATGACACGCCGCTCTAGAACCTCGACCAACCAGTCCTTGCGATGGGCACGTCGCGCCACTCGCTCGAGCAATTCGAACCCATCCTCCCAGTCCGGAGACAGGTCGAAGACCGGGTCGAGGATGGCGCGAATCCTCGGGTAGTCGGCGGAGAGTACACTGGCGCGTTCTAGAAGACCGAGCGCCGCCGCGTGTCCCCCCTCCATGGTCAACTGGTGGGCACCAAGCTCGAAGAGCACCTCAGGATCCGTCAGGGTGCGCGCTGGATCCAAATACGCCTCCACCTGCAACCGCTCGATTCGCGCCGCCGCCACGAGATCTCCCAGCGTAGCGTAGAATTGAGCCAGGGGGCCTAGCGCGGCGGAGATCTCTCCAGCCTGGCTGGTGAGCGCAGATTCGACCTCGAGCGCCCGTTTTCGCAGATCTGCCTCTCGGGGCCCGAGCGGCAGGTCGAGGCGATGCTTCACTTCCACGAGCGCCGCGAGTACGCGCGCTACCGCAACCACGTCCGTTGCCTGCGCGAGGTGCTGTTCCAGAGCTCGCACCAAGAGGTCATCTCTGCCCCGAGTTCGCAACGCCTCCTCGAGGGCGAAGGCCTCACGCTCCGATTCGAGTCCGGCCTCGAATGCAGACTCGATGGCTTCTTCGGCGCGCTCTCGGTCTTGGTTGAGCAGCGCAATGTCCGCCAGCGCGAGCAACGCTTCAGTTCGAAGCGGCGAGTTGGGATCATCGCGACGACTCAGAACCAGAAGCGCCCGCAGGCTGCGCTCAGCGCGCTCCAGATCATGCTCGGCCTGTGCCAACTCAGCGGTCAATCGCAGGATTCGCGGATGCGCAGGATCGATGCGTCCCGCCGTGACCAACTCCTCGAGAGCCTGGGAACGATTACCGGATTCGACCAAAGCGCGCGCCAGAAGGAAGTGGACGAGAGCGCGCTCTTTCGGGCGTCGGAGGCCATAGCGTTCGAGCTGCTCGCGCAACACCACCATGGCCGCGTCCGGACGGCACACGGCCAGGTACGCCTCCGCGAGCCGAATCAGCGTGGGCAACGACTCCCCAGCCAGCGCCGCTGCCTCTTTCAGCATCGGGATCGCCGCCTCGTGATCCCCGAGCTTGTCCGCGAAGATGCTGGCTGCGCGCTCGAACAGCTGGAACCGCTCCTCGTTCACCACCGACTCCTCGGCCTCGGTCGCGCACAGAAGAGCCAGCGGCCGAAATGCCCCGCTCTGTTCGTAGAGTGCTGCCAAACGCTCCCGAACCGCCCCCACCGAGGAGGCGCGCTGTGAGGCCTCTTCCAGGCAGGCCTGCGCGAGATCTGGACGGTGCGCCGCCAAGTACTCGTCTGCCAACCACAAGCTGCGCTCACCGAGCACTTCCCGACTCGACTGCGCACACAACGTGACCAGTGCCGCCGCCGAGAGCTCATGCTGTCCGCGGGCCTGGTACAGACGCGCCTGCGCCGTGAGCGCCGCATCCAACCCCAAGTCAGCCCCACGCTGATAGTCAGTGAGCGCACGCTCCACATCGCCGAGTCGCTCCTCGGCCAGCTGGGCCGCGCGCACGAACAAAGCACCGGCAGCGATCGGATCATCTCCTGCCAGCCGGACCGCTGCTTGACGTTCCCAGAGGCCGATCACCTCCTCGATGCGATTCGCCTCCTCGAGCAGGCGCGCGTAACGCTGCACGCAGAAGAGCGCATGCTCGTCGGTGGCATCCTCGGCGAACAGTCGCTCGAGGAGCCCGATGGCCCGCTCGGTGTCCGCCAACTGATCCGAGCACAGACAGGCCGCCTCGCGCAGCCAACGGCGGCGCGTGAAACGATCGAATCCGATGCCCGTTCCTTCCAGGAGCAGATCGACCAAATCCGAAATCATCCCGGCCGCACGCAGCCGCCGCCCCAACTCCTCGAAGGCGAAGCGTGCTGGCTCTGCTGCCGGCGAATCTGGATCCTCATGATCGGCCCGAAAACTCTGCACCGACAGCTCCAGAAGCTCGCGACAGATTCGCCTCCCAGACTCGCGCTCGAAGCGTCCATCACGCGCGATCTCGCAGGCACGCGCAAAGTCGAGCGCACCAACGAACGAGCGCACCGCCTCCAATGGCTCGCCGAGCCGCTCCAGTTCGAGCTGCCCCCGCTGCCGCCGCAATCCCCGACCCCGTGTGCTGTCTCCTTCCGTCTCCGCTTCCAGGGCCAAGAGGCCAACCAACTCTCGGAAACGTTCCGTCTGGGTGTAGAGTCCGACCAGCGCCTCGAAGCTCTCCGAATCGCGGCCGTGCAACTTGCGCAGCCGCCGCCAGGCGTCGATGGCCTCGGACCAGGCTTGCCTCGCTTCGTGGAGTCGGGCGATCCTCGCTCGGTCCACACGGGCCGCCTGGGGCGAGGGAGAGCGCTTGGCACGCTCCTCGAGCTCAGCCAGAAGCTCGACCTCTGCTCCCGCGCGTTCGAGAGCCACGATCAAACCATCGCGTGCTACTCCGTCGCTGGCATCGAGAAGTAGTCGTTTTCGGTAAAGCGCAACGGCGCGCGGAGCGTCTCTCAGCTCCTCGAGCACCACCTGGGCGGCCACTCCCAATACCTGCCGCTGTGCTTGCGGCTCAGCCTCCAGATCTGCCAGCCGTGTCAGCACGTCAGCACGTTCTGCATGCCGACCGGCAACATGCAGGAGCTGCTCGAGTTGGCGCGCCGCGTCCCGAGCCAGCTCAGAAGATGTGGTTGGGTGGTCGAGCACGGTCGCATAGTGCGAAATGGCACGGCACGGCTCCCCCACCCGCAGCTCAAAGCCCTGAGCCGCCTCGAAGAACAACTCACTGGCGAAGGGTTGGTTTCGGTGTTCCTCTGCGAGCCGTGCCAGAAGCTCGGCATGTCGCAGGTTCTGTCCAGTTGAGACCGCAAGCCTCCCCAGAAGCTCCCGATCCTGCAGATTCCCCGGCTCGAGACGGACCAGACGCACCGCATTCTCGAAGGCACCCGCTTCATCGCTGAGGTGCTCGAGACGAATGGCCACGATGCGTCGGAGTCGCTCTTGATGCTCACGGTCATCAGGGCTGTGCTCCGCCTCAATCTCGAGCATCGCCACCATGTCGGCGATGCGTTCGACACGCTCGTAGTACCGTCGCAGCCTGCCCGCCGCTGCTTCTCGGACCATGGTGACCGTGGCAGCTCTCTTCTCTTTCTTCCCTTTCTTGGGGGCGTCCGGCACCGCGATTGGCGTGTCGAAGGCCGTGTCCAGCCGGGTCAGCTGCTCCAGCACCGACAGAACCGGCTCGCTCTCCTTATCGGCTGCGTCGATCTCGAGAGCCAGCTGGTAGGCCTGCGCCGCATCGCCGAGCTTGATCCAGAGGTGGGCAGCGCGTGTCCGCAACTCGAGCAGAGCAGCCCCGGAGGCGTGGCTCATCTGGCGACTCAGAAGCTCCACCAGAGGCCGCGTCAACCCCTGCCGATCGTAAAGCCGCTCCAGAGCAGCCTCCACCCGAGGATCCGTGGGAGCAACCTCATCGAGCTTCCGAAAATACGCGATGGCGCGGTCGGGATCATTTGCAAAATCCTTGGCCGCCATCGCGGCCTCGCGCAGAAGTTCGATGCGCGCATCGTCCGCGAGTAGGCCATCGAGCACGCGATCGTACAACGAGAACAGCTCCGCCCAGCGCCCCTGGGAGTTGAATGCTAGTTTCAACCGCTCGAACGCCCATTCTGCGCTCGGGCAGATCCTGAGAATCTTCTCCAGAAGCTCGACCGATCGCTCGGGATCCTCGGACCACTCCTCATGGAAGTCGACGTAACGTCGCGCCAGAAGCTCGATCAGCGACGGGGCGCCGCCGGCGTCGAGCACCTCCTGATAGGCTCGAATCACCGGGCTAGGATCCCCCAACCGGCGAGCAATTTGCTCAGCGCGCTCCCACAGGGTCATCTGGCCCATCAGGCGCCTCGATGCCTCGAGCAAGAGCGCTAGCGACACTTCGGCGTCATCCTCTCGGGCATCCAAAAACGCGATCAGGAAACGTGCTTCCAGCTCCTCGAAGCCAGAGACACTCTCAATCACGCGCAAGAACACCAGAAGCGCCCGCGCCCGCTCCTCGGGTTCGCCAAGGAGGTTCACCGCCTGTTCGAGCAGCTCCGCCACCCGTGGCACCAGTTCCTCGACTCGAATCAGCGCCCGCAGCAAATCCGGAAGGGACGGATCAGCCGGTTGACTCAACACCAGCGGCTCCAGCACCAAGAGTGCGGCCCGCGGCGCGCCGCCGCGCTCGATCAGCAGTGCGGCCCGCTGCAGATCGAGTGCTCTTGACTCGACCTCCGGGACACGGCTCGACAGCTCCAAAAGCGCGGCGATCAACCCCTGCTCGTCGTGCTTCTCGCGGCGCAGACGCACCAGCTCCCGCCACACGTCCACTCTCTCTCGATCGAGCTCTACGGCGCGCAGCAAGAGCTGCTCGGCAAGCAAGCAATTCTGGTAGCGCGTCTCCTCGAGCCGGGCCCAATTCAACAACACCAGCACCGGATCTGCGGCCGCACCAACCCGCTGCTCATAGTACCAGCGCGAAAGCTCTCCGAGTTCGGCGGAGGGCTCCGCTGTTTCGAGCAGCGACTCGATGGCTCGCGCAATCTGCTCGTCGCGAGCCCCGTACTGTTCGAGCAATTCCCGATAGGTCGCGAGAGCCTGCGGTACGGTGGCCAGGCCAAAGGAGAGCGCGCTCGCGAGCGTCACGCGAAGCTGCCGCGACAAGGAGGGATCGGTGACACGTTCCCTCACCACTTCCACCATCCTCTGAAACCCGTCCAGCTCCACCGCGCTCATCCCTTCGGTCGAGAGCTCGGCGATTCTTCGGACCAGATCGCGCTCACCACCGGGCACCGACAAGAGTTCTCGCACCTGCTCTTCCAGACCGTCGAAAAGCCGATGCTGTAGGGAGAGGTCGACCAAGGACGTTCGGACGCTCTGATCGCTCGAGCAAGAGCAGAGACTTCTCTTGAGCAATCCCACCGCACGCACCCCATCCCCCAGTCGCTCGGAGAGCGCCGCCGCATCGCGATAGGCCTCCGCTGCCTCCCTATCCTTCTGGCGTTGTTCTCTCACCTCACCCAGGGCGCCGAGGGTGGTTATTCGGAGGTCCAGATCCTCCGCTCGAGCCACCCGCTCCACCAGCATCTCTTCAACCGTATCCCAGCGTTCGAGCTGGCGTGCCAACGACTCAATGGTCAACAGCCGCTGGTCATCAGGCACACTCAGCTCCCGCGCCGAAAGAGCGACCTCGAGTGCCTTCTCCTTATCACCCAGTTCGAGGTACGTGGCGAGCAGGCGGTCGAGCGCAACAATCCGCCGCTCACCCGTGAGGTAGGTAAGGGCGCGGTCGAGCTCAGCCAAGAGGCTCGGTTCAGCCGACGGGCGCGAGAACAGCACGACCAGCGCTTGATGTGCGGCGTAATTGCTGGGGTCGACAGCAAGCACTTCACGCCAGGCTTGCTCCACGTTTTGTCCATCCGAATCCTCCCGCTCCAACAGGGAAGCGATCCGCACCAAGAGATCGCGCCTGCGATCGGCAGACGTTTCGCGTCCGAGCGCACCTCGGTAGAGTTGCAGACGTTCCGCCGGGCTGGCCTGGGTGCTCAGCAGCTCGTCGAGTCGGCCCAGGAGTTCAACCGAAGTTGGATCGTGGTTCAGCGCCTCCCGCAGCAGCTCGGTTGCCCGAGCTTCCTCCCCCAGATCCACCCATGCATCGGCGAGCAGCTGGGCCAGCTCACGCGCTCGCGGGTCATCCAGTGAACGCCCCGCCAGCACGGTTGACAGAAGCTCGGCACGGCGGTCAGCGCGGACGCTCGGCGCTGCATGCGCAACCCGCAGCAGCAGCTCGGCCATCCCCTCGAACGCCTCCGCAGAACCCAGCCGCAAAGCCTCGATCCCCACCTCGAAGGCAAGCTCGGGAAGATGAAGTGGCTCTTCGGTCAGCGCGAGTGCCTCGTGAAGGTGCCCGAGGCCACGGTCGGGTGACGCCTCCGCTGCCGCCTTGTGAACGAGCAAACGCACCAAACTCACACTGGGGGGCTCGGAGCGCAACCAGGGCTCGAGCAGCCCGAGCGCTCTCGGATCGGGTCGCGGGGTGCTGAGCATCCCCTCCAACGCCTCACGCACCTGCGGTTGCCCAGGCGAGAGCGTGAGCGCGGCCTCGAAGGCGTCAATTGACCCAGGTATGTCCCCGAGCCTCTCCAATCGATGACGGCCAAGCGCGGCCAGAAGCTCGGCTCTCGCCTGGCCCTCGGTCAAGGCGAGGCGCTGTTCGAGACGTCGCGCATAACGCTCGGAGTCGCGCGAGGGTTCGAGGACGGAGAGCAACCTGTCGAGCACCTGCTGGTCCGGACCGTAGCGATCGAGCAAAGCGTCGAACAATGCTGCCTGCTCTGCGTCACTCATGCCCGGTTCGATCGAGAGTTCCGTGGCGCGCAGCGCCAACGCCCGACGCTCACTCTGATCGCCGGTGAGCTCAGCGTGCCGAAACAGAAGCTCCGCCAGCGAAGCGCGATCTTGCGAACGTTCTGCGTGCTCTTCGAGTCGTGACAGGGCATCGAGCGAAAGTTCCGAGTCCAGCAGACAACGCCAGGCCGAAAGGGCACGCAGCGGCTCCTCGAGCTCCTCTTCCCAGAGCGTGACCAGCCGTTTTGCCACGGCATGGCGAGCGGCCGTGTCCTCTTCGAGCGAAAGCACCACATCCAAGGTCAGCGCGAGCGCCCGAGCATCGCCAGACGCCGTGTGAAGCTCCGCGAGTGCGCGCGCAGCGACCAGCACGCTCTTGGGATCGGGAGCGGTCTTCACGACCTCTTCGAAGCAAGTGCGGGCGCGGCGCATCTCCCCAGTCCGAAGGTGGATCTGGCCTAGATCAGCGCTGATCAGCGCTCGCACCCGCGGATCTTTGGCATTCTGCTGGGCGCGACCGAGCAAACGTGCGGCGTCGGTGGCCCGATCGAGCGCAAAGCACAGGGTGACGAACCGCTGCCGGAGCTCGTCATCGGCCGGATCGCTGAGCAGGGCTGGACCCAACAACTCGTAGGCCCCAGCCGGATCGCGTAGGGCATCTTGCTTCAAGATGGCCAAGCGCTTAACCACGTGCTGGCGTCGCGGACCGCGCGCACTCCTTTGCTCGGCACTCAACCCTGCTGCCTCACGCTCCCAATCCCCAAGCTTACCGTAGGCGTCCGAGAGCGCCGCCAACGCCCGTGGCGCCACGAAGGCGATCGCGCTCAAGCGCTCCGCAGCCTGCAAAGCGTCAGGATCTGCGGGTTCGTGCGCGAGCACGAACTCCACCTGGGGGATGGCCTTCTGAGGATCGGGAAACTCCCGCGTGTAGATTCTGAGCAGGTGCACGCGCAACAAGAATTCCTCTCCGCTCGCGCTCCCCCCCGCCGTGAGCCGCGCCTCGATCCGTCGTGCTGCATCACGAAAACGACCCAGGGCAAGGAGCTGCTCCTCGGCAGCTCGTGCTGCCTCGACCCGCCCTGGCCTGAGCTTCAGGAGTTCATCCAGCACCTCGATCGCCAGGGTCCGATCGGTGGCTTCGGCGGCGGCCGCTTCCACGGCTTGTGCGAAGAGCCTCTCTTGCTCGGCTGTGTCCTCGGTGACTCGCCCAACCATGAGGTAGAGCCGCGCCAGCCGCGCCAACTGCCCACGTTCGACCAGACCGGATTCGACCAACTCGAGTCGAGAGCTTTTCTCGGGTGCCACAAGCAACGCGCGCTCCGCGAGGCCCACCGCCGTGGTCAAGTCCCCGAACAAGTCCGCGAAGAAGCTGGTGGCACGCGAAAGAAGTTCGCTCTGGGCCTCCACCGAAAGGGTGCGCACCCGACGTTCGGCTGTGACCTGCTCGTACGCGAAGGCCAGATCGGCCAGTCTCCGATCGCGCACCGCCGCCTCGTGGAGTCGGCTCCAGAGATCTCCCTCGAGCTTACCCTTGGCGAGTCGCGCGACGAGCAGCTCGAGCACCGCATCCGGATGCTGGAGACACTGCTCCAGCTCCTCTAGCATCTCCTCCGGACGCAGCGAGAGGACAGTTCGGCGACTCTGGGACCTCGGTGGAATCGTCGGCATGATTGACAGCACACCCTTCGCGGCCGAGCCTACCAGAGTCGGCACGTTTTCGTCGGCAATTCTGGCCACTTGACGCGAACAGGCCCAAAGCTAGGCTCCCTGTCGTGGGCTTTGGCTTTCGCCGCGACCAGATGTACCCGACCGGGCATGCCCTCCCCATGTCGCGCGCGGAAATGGAGGCGCGCGGACAGGCGGAACTCGACGTGTTGCTCGTGACCGGTGACGCCTATGTCGATCACCCCTCCTTCGGCGTTGCCATCATCGGGCGGCTGCTCGAAGCCCAAGGTTTTTCCGTGGGAATTGTGGCACAGCCCCGTATCGACCGCCTCGACGACATCCTGGCCCTCGGCCGTCCCAGGCTCTTCGTAGGGGTGACGGCAGGCAACATCGACTCGATGCTGTGCCACCTCACCGCCCAGCGACAGCCACGACGGACCGACGACTACTCACCGAACGGAGAGCCCAATCGACGTCCGCGCCGCGCAAGCATCGTCTATGCCCAGCTTTGTCGCCGAGCGTTCCATGGTCTGCCAGTCATCCTCGGCGGCCTCGAAGCCTCGCTGCGCCGCGTCGCCCACTACGATTACATGTCCGACAGTGTCCACCGCTCCCTCCTTCTGGACGCGAAGGCTGATTTCCTGGTGTATGGGATGGCGGAGCACACCATCTCCGCTCTTTCGCAGGGCCTCGCGGCGGGAGCCCCGCGGGCCGAGCTCGAACAGATCCGCGGCCTCGCCTATAGGATATCGCCGAGATCGGACCGTGAGCACCTGCTCGAGTCTTCACCAACCAGTCCCGATGAGTTGCTGGTGCTCCCGTCGACGGAGGAGGTGACCCGCGACCCACAAGCTTTCGCGGCCATGACACGCATGCTGGATCTGGAGCACAACCCCTTCAGTGCTCGAAGAATCTTCCAGTCCCACGAAAGGGAGGGGGTGATGATCAATCCGCCTTCCCTCCCTCTCTCCACGGCAGAACTCGACAAGGTGGCTGCACTCCCGTTCACGCGACGCCCTCATCCACGCTACCAGAACGACCGCATCCCTGCCTTCGAGACCGTACGTCACTCGGTGGTGACCAGCCGAGGTTGTTTCGGCGGCTGTCGCTTCTGCAGCATCACAGCCCACGCCGGGCGCACCGTCCAAAGTCGCTCTCAGGACTCGATCGTCGCCGAGCTCGAGGCTTTGGCGAGCGCACCGGGCTTCTCGGGCACCATCAGCGATCTGGGGGCCCCCACGGCCAACATGTACGGCCTCGGCTGCACTGCACCGGAGCGTGCTCGCAGCTGTCGCCGTCGGTCCTGCCTCGTACCCTCACCATGCCCCCACCTCAACCGCGATCAGCAGCCTTTCCGCCTACTCCTGGAGCGGGCGCGGGGCGTTCGCGGCGTTCGGCACGTGTTCTTGGCCTCTGGGATCCGCCACGATCTGGCGCTCGAGAGTCCCCAGCTGATCGCCGATTTGGCGCGCCACCACACCGGGGGACAACTCTCAGTGGCGCCCGAACACGTGAACCCCCAGGTGCTCGCTCACATGGGCAAACCGCCCATCAGCCTCTACCTCAAATTTGCTGAGCGCTTTGCACAGTGCTCCGAACGCGCTGACAAGCAGCAATACCTGGTGCCCTATTTTCTGGTGGGTCACCCTGGCTCGACCCTGACCGACACCCTAGAGCTCGCCCTCTTCTTGAAAGCTGAGGGGCTACGGCCACGGCAAGTGCAGCAGTTCATCCCCACGCCGATGACCGCAGCCACCGCGATGTACCACACCGGACTCGATCCTTTCACGCTCCAGCCCGTGCCTGTAGCGAAGGGTGGACGCGAACGGAGACTGATGAAAGCGCTCGCCTTGTACTACCAACCCGAAATGGCCGCCGACGTCCGGGAGGCGCTAAAACGGCTGGGCCGCACCGATTTGATCGGAACCGGACCCCGGGCGCTGGTCTGTCCCCTGGACGTCAGAGCACCGCGCCAAACAGCTCGCGGAACTCCTCCTCGCGACGGAACGCGGTCATCCCCGAAAGGCCGATTCGGTAAGAGATCGTGATATCGTCGCCCCAAGGCCACCACAGTCCATAGGCCATCAAGGTGTCGTTCGGTTCGGTCGCGACCAGAATCTGATCGGGTCGAAGCCCTCCAACCTGCTCAGCGATCTCCTGCACGGCCTCGGGCGCCGTACGCACGCTGCGAGCGGTCCACTGGAACTTGAAGGTCCGCGCGACCGCAGAGCGTGCTTGGGCCTCCAGCTGGACGCTGAAGCTTGACGCCACACACTGCAGGCGGCCATCCCAACTGAACCCTCCACCCGGCCAGCTCTTACGAAAAGCGGACAGATTCTCGAAGAGGGACTGACTGGTGGAACCTTCGGGAGGACTCATCGATGACGCACCGTGGAGCAAACCGTCGGAGCCTAGCTGGCCCGAGTCGTCGCAGCATATCGTTCCTCGCTCGCCACGACCAGGGCGACGGCGTGGGACTTGCTCGCTTTGGGAGGATGCGGGTGAGGTCTTCCCACGGATCCACAACCTCACCCATGCTCGACCTGCCGCCCGGCGCTGAATCCGGCCGTCTTTTCGGCGCGGCTTTTCAGCCGGTCCAAAACCGAAACCCCGCGCTCGAACCGTGAGCTTGGGTATGCTCGAAGGGTACCGTGTCTGTCCATGACTCCAATCGGGGCAGCGAGCCGTCTCAGCTGGTCGAGCCGTCTCAGCTGGTCGAGCCGTCTCAGCTGGTCGAGCCGTCTCAGCTGGTC
>CAYNEY010000013.1:92377-110302 GCA_964396375.1 uncultured Polyangiaceae bacterium
GAGCCGTCCCCCTCGAACCGTGTGGGACAGGTGGTGGCAGACCGGTACCGGATCGTCGAAGAGCTGGGCCAGGGCGGCATGGCCACGGTATACAGAGCCGAGCATCTCCGGCTTCCGCGGCCTTTTGCCATCAAAGTGCTGCACCCCGAGCTGACCTCTCAAGCCGAGATGGTTGCGCGTTTCGAGCGTGAGGCGATCGCGCAGGCACGCATCAACCACCCGAACGTCGCTGCCGCCGTCGACTGCGGCAGTTTCGACGACGGAGATGTGTTCCTCGTTCTTGAGTACATCTCGGGCACCAGCCTGCGCGCCCGCCTTGCCGCACCGCCACCCCTCGTCTACGCGGAGGTGCTGGGGATCGCTCGACAGATAGCCGCAGGACTAGTCGCCGCCCACGCGGCGGGGGTGGTGCATCGCGATCTCAAGCCCGAGAACGTGATGTTGCTGGAGGGAGACGCCCACGCTCCCGACGTCAAGGTACTCGACTTCGGAATCGCCAAGTTGACGGAGGGTCCTGAGGGCGAGATGGCGCCACTGACCCGCCTTGGATCGGTCTTCGGCACCCCGGAGTACATGTCGCCCGAGCAGGCGCAAGGCGCGGTCGCCGATGCCCGGAGCGACCTGTACAGCTTGGGAATCATTCTGTACGAGATGCTCGCGGGAACGACGCCGTTCCAGCACTCCGAGCTGGTGACGGTGCTCACCCGGCAAATCCACGAGCCACCACCACCCTTGCCAGATTCGGTTCCTGCGCCCCTGACTGCGCTGATCATGGCACTCTTGTCCAAGTCGCCTGTCGAGCGTCCTGCTACCGCCGAGTTGGTCGAGAGGGAGCTCACAGAGCTCGAGAAGGCCTCACTGACACCGAAGCCGAAGATCCGGGAGCCACGAAGCACCCGATTCCTCATCCCGGGTCTGCTCGGTCTCCTCGTTTTGATGGTGGCACTGGTGGTGTTCGTGTCACACCCAAGACGTCCGCCGCTCTCCCTCGACCAAGTGGTATCGGACGTGGAGCGACGGATCGCGTTGATCGAGCGGGCACGTGGGGGCGACATCTCTGCCCTGACCGAGCTCGAGAAGCTCCCGGCTGGCTCGCGCTCGGGCCCTGAATGGCTCGCGATCGGCGCGGGACGTGCACAGAACCGGGAATGGCCAGGGGCCCTCGACGCCTTGGAGATGGCGGTCCGCACCACCCCCAGCATGAGTCATGATGCGAGCTTGGCCTACTTCATCTCCGAGGCGAGCCGCCAACCCAAGACCAGCACCCGCGCCCTCGATTTCGCGAGCGCACATCTCGGCTCCGTCGGGGCAGACATCATCTTCGCTACCTGGGACGGTGCCGCCAACAACCGGGCTCCCGGTGCCGATCTGCGTGCCGCCAAGCTCAAGGTCGATCAGCTAGCAGAAGACCCACGGATCTCCCCTTCCCTGCGCGTCTACTTCAGGCTGCGTCAGGCTCGAAGTTGCACCGAGGTCAAGCAGCTGCTGCCGGAAGTCGTGCAAAATGGGGATGCCCGTTCCCTCCCCCTGCTCCGTCGATACACGTCGGACCGGGGCTGTGGGCTGTTGCGCCTCGCGGACTGCTACCCATGCCTGCGCGGTCAGGGCGACCTCGATGCTGCCCTGCGTGCGGCCAAGCAGCGCGGTGTCCCGGATTTCTCCCTACTTTCGCTCTCCGCCGGGGGCGGCCCGAGTACCCCGCGTGACACCCGCCCGAGCGGAAGCTAGGCTGGGCTACCATGTCGGACACGGTCTTCACCAAGATCCTGCGCGGCCAGATCCCGTGCCATCGCGTGTACGAGGATGAGCACGTCTTCGCGTTTCTGGACATCAACCCCCTGTGCCCGGGACACACGCTGGTGATCCCAAAAGAGCCCGCCCCCACGTTGGACGCCCTCAGTGACGAGAGTGCCAGTGCCTTGGGACGTGTCCTCCCGCGGCTCTGCCGGGCGGTGCTCCGGGCGACCGGCACCTCGGCCTTCAACGTGCTGCAGAACAATGGTGTGTTGGCTCATCAAGCGGTCTTCCATGTCCACTTCCACATCATCCCCAAGTACGACAGCCATCTGGGTTTGGGGATTGGCTGGCAGACGACCCACCCGAGTGAGGGATCTCTCGGCGAGATGGCGGCCGAGATCGCGCGACGGATCGACGCTTGATGGGGTGTCACAAGTCCTGGCTGGCCGCCCTCTGCTTGGTCTTCGCTAGCTTTGGGTGCCGAGGAGCGTTGGCACCACACCATCCAGCAGCTCCGCGCGCTCAGAAAACGCCAGCGGCCGCCGGTCCTTCCGCAAGCGTCTCTCCCAGCCATCCGAAGGCCAGCACAGCGTTGCTGCGTCCTCCCCCCTCTCGGGAGGAGGACGCAGATTTGGACGAAACCCTGTCCGACGACACGGAGGAACACTCCGAGGTCGAGGAGGAGGCGCGAGTCCCACTCGCCCATCCCCTGGATGAGGTGAGTGCGGCCGAACTGCGCCGCTTGGTCGTCGAAGACCTTGCCAGTCTGGGTTCGCTATCTCTCGGCCGCCCCTCCTCCGGTCGCCTGATGAACGGAGTGCAGCCGGAGCCATCCTCCCTCCTCGAACTCGTCGATCCCGCCCACGCCTTTGGAACCACCGAGACCGTGTCCTACCTGATGACCGCCCTCAACCGCGTCGCCGAGCTGCACCCGAACACGCCGAAAGCGTTCGTGGGTGATCTGAGCGCCCCAAGAGGTGGGCCACTCTCTCCCCACGTCAGTCACCAATCCGGCCGCGACGTCGATCTTGGGTTCTTCGTGCTGGGCGCCCACCAATCCTGGTACCAGCGCGCGACGCCGAAGAACCTCGATCTCCCCCGAACCTGGACTCTGATCCGCACTCTTGTGACCGACACCGACATCGAGATGATCCTCATCGATCAGTCTCTCTTTGCTCCTCTGATCGACTACGCCATCTCGGTGGGTGAGGACCCCACCTGGGTGCGTAGCCTGTTTGCGATCCAGGGCAGCCGACGACCGCTCGTACGGCACGCTCCGGGTCATGCCACACACCTCCATCTCCGCTTCTACAACCCCGTGGCCCAAGAGTCCGCGCGCCGTCTCGCCCCAATCTTGATCGAAAAGGGCAAACTTGCACCGCTTGTGACCGTACGTAATCATCTCGCCAAGCGTGGCGAGAGTTTGGCGCGCTTGGCAGCCCGCTATGGGGTACCGATGGGGGAAATCCGTCGCATCAACGGTATGCGGGGCACAACGCTGTTCGCTGGCCGCACCTACCGAATCCCCGTCCGCGGTGGGGTGCAGGTGAGCGTGCCCCGTGTCACGATCCCCGCGCGGCGTCTTCCTCCTCGACCGGCCCGCGAACCCTGAGGGTCGAGCCGCTCGGCACCGTCTCGACCTTTGGCTGGCATGGATTAAGTTGACCCCATGGATCACGGCGTCGATCCGCCCGCTTCCGAGATCACGGCGCTGCTCGGCCCTACCAACACCGGCAAGACTCACCGCGCCTTATCGCGGATGCTCGACTACGACACGGGCATGATCGGTCTGCCGCTCCGGCTACTCGCCCGCGAGGTCTATGATCGACTGACTGCACGAGTCGGCGAGAACGCGGTGGCACTGCTCACCGGTGAGGAGCGCCGTGTCGGACGACGCGCCCGCTACTTCGTGTGCACCACCGAGGCCATGCCCCTCGAGCGCGAGGTCGATTTCCTGGCAGTAGACGAGATCCAGCTTGCGGCCCACCCGGAGCGCGGTCACGCCTTCACCGAGCGGCTCGAGAGAGCGCGGGGTCGACGGGAGACTTGGTTCCTCGGCGCTTCGACCATTCGACCTCTCCTCACCGAGTTGCTCCCGACCGCGCGCGTGCTCGCCCACCCTAGACTGAGCGCGCTGCTAGGCACACCGCCGAAGAAGCTCGGGGCGCTGCCGCCACGCAGCGCGGTGGTCGCCTTCTCAGTGAATCGAGTCTACGAGATGGCTGAGCGCTTGCGCCACAAAAAGGGGGGTGCGGCGGTGGTGTTGGGCGCCCTCTCACCCCGCACACGAAACGCTCAGGTGGCGATGTACGAGGCCGGCGAGGTCAACTACCTCGTGGCCACCGACGCGATCGGCATGGGCCTCAATCTCAGCCTGTCGCATGTGGCCTTCGCCGATGTCAAAAAATTCGATGGTCGCGAGTCGCGCCCGCTCGAGCTGCACGAGCTCGGACAAATCGCAGGGCGCGCGGGGCGCTACTTGAGCGACGGAACCTTCGGCGTCCTCGAGCCTTTGCCTGCATTCGCACCCCGGATCGTGGACGCCCTGGTCCATCATCGCTTCGTTTTCCATCGGCGGCTGGTCTGGCGCAACGCAGACCTCGACTTCTCGAACCTCGACGCCCTCCGCTCCTCCCTCGTTATGCCCCCGAAGAAAGCCTGCTTCCGACTGATCGAGCGGGCTTTGGACACCGAAGTCTTGCTCGCCCTCGGACACGATCCAACCATCTTGGCGCGGTTGACCAGCAGCGAGCGGGTGGCACTTCTCTGGGAGGTTTGCCAAATTCCCGACTACAAGCAGCTCCTGTTCGAGCTGCACGTGCGCCTACTCGGTTCCCTCTTCCTCCAGCTCACCGGAGAGGGGGGCCGCATCAGTGACGATTGGTTGGTGCCACGGCTCCGCACCCTGAACGACGCACGTGGCGACATAGAAACCCTGATGGCACGCCTGGCCGAGATCCGGATCTTCGCCTACGTTGCCAACCGTCGGGACTGGGTCAGGGATCCGGCGGCGCTGGCCGAAGAGGTCGAGGTCATCGAGCACCGCCTCAGCGATGCGCTCCACGAGCGCTTGGTAGCCCGCTTCGTACAAACGCGAACACTGACCCGTGAGGTCATGCCCCGGGGCAATCCGCAGGGTAACCAATCACCGTTCGCAGCCCTGTTTGCCCGCCTCACCCCACGCCACGACACCGCTCCCGAGGAACAGCTCACAGAGCGCATCGTCGACGCATCTCACGAGCAATTGAGCCTCGACGCCCATGGCAGGATCGTTCTGCAGGAGCATGGTCCCATCGGCCGAATCGTATCCGACGGGGATCTGCTTCATCCGGAGGTGCGGGTGCGCCTCACTCCGGAACCTGCCCCCGGTGCGCGACGCCAGATCGAGCGAAGGCTCCTCGCCTTCGCCCGCGATGTGGTGGCGCAGCTCCTCGCCCCGCTCCGAACCGGGGCACAGGCCCGCCTATCACCCATCGCCCGAGGCCTCGTCTACCAACTGGAATGCGGCCTCGGCTCGCTTCCCGTCGAGCTTGCCGCGACCGAGCTCTCGGCCACCACCCCCCGTGATCGGGAGGTTCTGCGCAGCCTCGGCGTATGCTTTGGGGAGCACCACCTGTTCCTCCGGCGCGGGCTCACCCCCGAACGAATCGGTGAACGGCTTGGGTTGCTTTCTGACACCGAAGGATTGGACGAGCTCCGCGCTTCCCCTGGCATTGGCTTTGTAGCGCTGCGCGGTCCCCCCGTCAGCCCGCTGGTCCTGGTCACCATTGGCTACGCCGCACTGGGTGGCTTCGCGCTCCGTCTGGACGTCCACGAGAAGCTTCGGGGCATGCTCCGTCATCTCGCGACGCGGCCGAGTTTCGCACTCCCCATCGATTTCACGGCCCGAGTCGGCCAAACGGAGGAAAAATGGTCGGCCCTACTCGCCGAGCTTGGCTTCGAGGCCCTGGGTCAGGGGCGTTTCCGCGGAGCGGTGCAGAAGCGCCCTCGGCGACGCAAGCGTCGCCGACCGGTGTTTCGCGCAAGCTCCAAGGCTCACTCGCCGGTGGACGAGAACTCCGACGGATAGACAGGGAGAGAGATCCGTCGGCTGTGCGGCGTCGCCGCTGGTCTGACGGCGCTGGGTCGCAGGCTAGTTCTCACGCGCTCACGGTCGCGGAGATCGAAGGCGAAGCGATCCAGCGCTTCGGAATCGATGGCATCGCCGCTCACCGACACCGCGAGGTACGGGATCCCCCGCTCTTCGGCCACCCGCACGTAGCGGGCCTCGGAGATCTTGCAGGGCATGCACTCGTGGGGGCCCACGATCACCACCCCATCGATAGCACCGTGATCGAACTCCAGCATTGGCCCTCCCAGCGTCAGCACCGCCTCACCGGCCAAGGCTGGACTCACGTACCGCTCGCCGCTGTTCACGATTTCCCCGATCCGCGGCCGCTCCCCCCAACCGAGCACTCGACGACACTGATTCCAGAGCAGCCCGATGGTCACCCGCTGGACAATCCCGGTGAGTAGGGTGGTCAACGGATCGTCCTCCGGCATTTTGTCGCCCGTCAGCAGGCGACGTTCCGAAATGTAGTTCGAGTACTCGAGCCACTCGACGAAGGGAGCAAAGTGAACCCGCAGACCTCGGCGCTCCAGCTTCTCGACCAGGTGATCGTTCGCGAAGGGATCCAACCTCACGTAGATCTCCCCCACCACCGCCACGGTGGGCGGCTTCTTTCGCTGATCCTTGGCCAAACGGAACTCATCCGCTGCGCGCCCCACCAACCGGCGCAGACCCCACATACCCGAACCGAGCTGGCGGATGGTGTCAAAGGTCGACGTCGAGCGAGCCCCATCCATCAGCCTCACCATCTCCGCGAAGTACTTGTCGTACAGGCGGGCAGCCAGGCCGGGCTCTCGCTCCATCGGTCCCACATCCATGCGCATCGCCTGAATCAGATCGTGGGCTAGAAACCCGGTCCAGAGACGGGCGGCAAAATCCGGGCTGGTACCGCTGAAATAGTTGGTATCTTCCGGAGATATCACCCGGACACGCTCTGCCAACCCCTGCCGTTCCAGCACGACCTTGTGCAGCGAGTTGTACACCCCAAACCTGCAGGGCCCCTTGGCGGTCGGCATGAAGAACGCAAAGGTTTGGCTCGGGTTGGGCTCGCGCTCCACCCGCCCGAGCAGGGTGCCCAAGGTGAGGATCATGGGCACGCATTCCTTGCCCGAGGTCACCTTGCGACCCAAACGCACATCCTCACGAGTGGTCATTGGCAGCGCTTCCGCCTGAAAGCCGTCGGCGCGGAGCGCTGCCGCCGCCAGTTCCGCCTGCGCCCCCATGCGAGGCAGAAGGATCACGTCTCCGCGTTGCTTGGCCGCCGGGAACGACCACTGCCGATCCTCGATGGCGTGAAAATCAGTGCGCGGTGCCGCAACCGAAGCTCGACTTTTCCGATCGGTATCCACGCAGTACAAAAACGCCTCCAGGCGGGTCTTGGTGCCAGCGTCACCGGAGTGTCCGTCGGTCTCGATCACCCCGAACGGCTTATTTTGCATCAAATATCCGAAAAAATGCAGGGTGAAGCTATCCGGACCGCAGGCGTAGTTGCTGCAGAAGACAGCGTAGAGTTCGTCGGTCTTTCGGACCATCTCAGCTGCGCGAAGGTTTCTTTGAGTGTGGCTCCAGTACTGCCGCCGGTAGGCGCGCGCTCCCGGCTCGATGGGCAGGCAGTCAACCGGAATGGCGATCGCGCCCAGGCTCCGGAGCAGGCTGGGCACGTTCGAGTTGAGGACGTCGTTGTAAATGGTGTACGGCCGTCCCAAGACCGCGATCGGAACGATGTCGTGGTCTCGGCAGAACGCGAGTGCATTCTCCCCGAGGCGCTGGCAATCACGCTCAAAGCCCTCTTGAGCCACGATCGCTCGTTCGAGCGCGCTCTCCGCCCTTTCTTCACAGCCAAGCTCCCTCGCCAACCCGCGCAGCGACAGAGCCAAATTTCGACTGCGGTAGCCCTCCACGCCAAAGTCGATCACCGGCCGTAGCACGCGCCGACCCTGCCCCACCAGATGCGGCTCTACCAGGTCAGCGCTCGCGATCACCATCGGGCAGAGGGTGCCGTGCTCTTCACCTGCCACCCGCGGCAGCCCTCGAAAAACGGGGAGCAGAATCGCCTCCGACGGCTGATCGGCGAGTTCGAAGTAGGCTCCGTGAATCAGCTGCATGGGGGCACAGTACGGGATTTCTGCGCCCTCGATCCCTCGGTGCAGGGTGCCGCTGCCAGCGTTACGGAGCACACGGCACCGCCAGCCGAGCTCGGTCAGGAACGTGACGAACAAAAGACTCATTCCCTTGAAGCCAAGCTCGTCGGGGAAGGCGATCTCGGGAGCCTGGTCGGAGAGCTTCTGGTTGGCCAAAGCAAACAGCTGCTCCTGGAGCGCCTCACGCTCCCGGAACGGATCTGGAGCCTGATCGGGGAGCTTGTTCCTGGTCGCCGCTCGGTCGTACAGGCTGCAGTTGCCTCCCCACAAGAACTTCTGCTCCACTCCATCGACCAGCGTCGTCAGCCGGTCGATCCGGCATTTGTTGCCTGAGCCACCGCAGCCCTTGGTGGACCGACAGATGAACGTCTCCTTGGCCTTCACGACCGCCGACAGGAACCGCGCAGGGTCGACGGCCCCTTCGGCCAGCAACGCCTCCCGTTTCTCGTCACAGGCCAAGAGGGCAATACCGAGCGCTCCCGTCGTACCCGGGTTGTACGGCACTGTGACCGCACGCCCAGTCTGTCGCGCCACCGCCGCCGCCAGCGCATCCGAGGAAAAAGGCATGCCTTGGCAGAAGATCCGCTCCCCCACCGAGCGTGCACCCTTGACGCGGTTCAGGTAGTTCTGGATCACCGAGTCGTAGAGCCCCGCAATAATCGCGTCCTTGGCCTCTCCGGCGGCGATCGCGTCGTCGATCACCTCGGCCATGAACACCGAACAGTGCTGACCGAGGGAGATCCCGTGATCGGCAAGCAGCGCGCGCCGGCTGAGCTCGGTAACGTGCAGCCCCTCCTCGTCGAACTTGTTTCCCTGCTCGGCAATGAACGAACCGGTGCCAGCACTGCAGGCCTCGTTCATCGCCGCATCAACCACCCGCCCACCCTCCAATCGGATGTACTTGGCATCCTGCCCACCGATCTCGAAGATTGTGTCCACGTCCGGATCGAGCGAGGTAGCGCCACGCGCATGCGCCGCGATCTCGTTCAAAACGAACACCCGTTCGTTGCCGTAGCAGGTACGGAGCAAGGAACCCACCACCTCACGCCCCGAGCCGGTCACACCAAACCCGAAAAGCTCCGCTTCGGAGACCAGCTGCTCCACCACCCGCTGCATCAAGCGCTGGGCGGCCACCACCGGCGCCCCTTCCGTGTTGAGATAGGTCTCCCAGAAAGCCAGATTCCGGTCGAGATCGACCGCCACCACCTTGGAGCCGGTCGAGCCGATATCCAGACCGAGTACGGCGCGCCGCCGCGTGGAACTCGGCTCGACCTCGGGCCGCGGCATACGTCGAACCTGACTGAGCGCAGTGGTGAGTGCAGGCACACGCTCCAAGGATGAGCCCCCACTGGTCTTGAAGAGTGAAGCCAGATCCGCAGAGCGACGCAACGCGCTCGGTTCGTCGAGGGCCGTGACCGCCGCCCCTATCGCTTCCACGAAGGTATCCAAGGGATCGGCGGGGAGCAACTCCATGCCACGCTCGTTGAGCCAGGCCCCGAGCCGCCGGCGGATCCGCGGCGAGCGTGCCACCCCCCCCACAAAGGCCACCCGCGGCGGCGCGAGCCGGGGACGGAACAGCGTGACCACATTCTCGGTCACCGCGTCGAACAAGCCCGCCAGGATTTTTGCTCGGTCCTCGCCTTTGTTGGCAAGGTGGGTCATGTCCGTCTTCAGGATAACGGGGCAGCGTCCCGAAAGCGCCGAGGGTTCGGTCACGTTGTCGCAAAGCACACTCGCCTCTTCGATGCGCAACCCGAAGCGCTCGACGAGCTGCGAAAGGAAGTTGCCCGTCCCCTGCGAACAGCGGGAGTTCTGCTGATACCAATCCTGACCGGAGGAGCCAAGTTCGAGCACCGAGAACCCATGGGCACCGATCGAGAGCACGGTAAGCTCGGGTTCTTCGGGGCGCATCACCCGGATCCCGCGCCGCAGCGCCCCCTTGGTCGGCACCGCGTAGGCGTCGAGCAGACCATGCAGGCGGCCTGTAACCGCAATCCGCTCTACGTCCTCGACCTGGCACTCACGGAGCAGCATCTCGAGCGTGCGCGCAGGAGCCTTCTGGTGAGCACGCTCCTCAGTGAGTTCGATCCGAAGTCCCTCCGGGGTGTCCGCCACCACGGCGAGCTTGAGGGTCTCCGCGCCGATATCGATACCTAGGCCACGAGCGTTCATCGGAGGGGTATAGCGCATGACACCCGTGTCAGTCACGCAGCGAATTCAGCGTCAATAACCAGGATTCCTGTGACGTTGCATCCTGATGCGTGTGTCATTGTGTTCCCGAGCCGGGGGCATTCCCCCCTTCTTTGACTCAAGAGTTCGAAATCGGAGTCAAATGTCCTGGTCGATCGTGGTACGCTTGCGGCGTCCGCTCTTGGTGGAACAATCCGAGGCGGACGGTACGGAGGGAATATGGCGCGCTTCTGGCTGCTTTTGACGCTCATTGTACTCGGCTGTGGGAGAATGCCCCGCTCATCGGCCATGTCGGACTCCGCCAAGGAGGAGTCCACAAGCGAACAATCCGACGAGGATGAGGCGAGCGCCGGCCGCGACTCGGAGGATTCCGAGGATTCCGAGGATTCGGGGGAAGGGGCGGTGAATTCTACCTCGGTGAACAAGCCCCCCGCAGACGGTCCAAGCTGCCTCGACGCTCAAGGCAACGTGCAAGAGTGCATGGACGATCGGGACTGCTGCAAGGACTTCTACTGCGGGATCGATCCGGATGGCAGCACCCGCATCAAGGTGTGCCTGTACGGGGGCAACGACTGAACTGCCGTCACCCCCGCGGAGGGCGCCCCGCCCTAAAGGATCCCGAGCAGCCCCACCGTGACACCGATGGAGTGAGCAGTGATGTCCTGATCGTCGCCTTCTTCACCGAAAGGACCGATGTCGAGGGTGGGTGAGAGCAAGAGCCCCCAGTTCGGCTGAGGCTGGAATACGAAGGCAGCTTCGCCCGACAAAGCCAGGACGTAGCGGTCGTCCGTCGTGATGTAGGTGAAGCCACCCCGGGGCCAAAACGAGATGGTCCGCGACAGCGGCATGGCGTAGCCGAGGCGTGGGGCAACAAGGATCCCGTCGTACTCGACCCCGCCCATGTCATCTGTGTCGCCAGAGAAGAAGCCGAGGGAACCACCGAGAGTGAAGCTGTCGGTGAGGAAGTAGTCGAAGCCGGCCCGGGGCTGGTTGTAGGGCACATCTTGAGCGTAATGCCAGCCGAGCCCGACCATTCGGGCCGTTCCGTCCCCGTCCGCCCCATCCGGGTTCTCCCAGCTCCTCGAAATCCAGTGGAAGCCAAAGAGCCGCTCCGCTGCCAGGGTAAACTGGCCCTGTTGTCCGAGCTGCTGGGCCTGCGCGAAGGCAGTGCCGGAGAAGAGGGTCAGAAGAAGTGCCAAACTGGTCCCGATACGCATCGTTCCTCCGATCTGGATTGGGCTGGCGGTGAGGCGAACCTCGCTGCCGGACCTGCCTCATACCACCATCTGGTGCGATCCACACGATTTGGGCCGCCAGAGTCCAGTCCAATGGCACAGATTGGGTCACCCAGACCAGCATTTGTGTTTATTTTCGGACTGTTAACCTCACTTGGGTGAGGCAGCCCTGACCATTAGCGCGAACAAACACCAAACAAGCATTGGTTTTGTTGGACCAATCATGGGTCAGCTACCCTCAACGTCCCACAAGGACCAGCACAACCTCAGCCACCATGACTTCCTGCTTGACCCGCAGAGCGGAAGGTTCGATGTTGGACGAACATGCCGGACGCTTCGGGAGCTCCTCCCCCGTCGGACTTGGGTCCAAGGTTTCAAGGCGCGGTCGAGCTCGCCTGCCGCCTGCACCATGGCCAGGTGCGAAAGTCGAACGGTGTTCCGTACATATCTCATCCCTTGGCTGTCGCGAGCCTCGTGCTCGAGGCGGGTGGTGATGAAGATTTGGCCATAGCGGCCTTGCTTCACGACACTGTGGAGGATTGTGGAGGTTGGCCTGTTCTCGAGGAGATCCGCCAGCTCTTCGGGGACCAGGTGGCCTCGGTGGTCGAAGGTTGCAGTGATTGCGGAGGCACCCCGAAGCCCCCCTGGCGGGAGCGCAAAGAGCGCTACCTCGAGCACCTGACCCTCGCAGGATGGCGGGTTCGCCTAGTCTCGGCCGCCGACAAAGTGCACAACCTCAGCAGCATGCTGGTCGAGCATCGCCGCCTCGGCCCCCTGGTCTGGAGGCACTTTCGTGCCGGTCGCGATGGTACGGTCTGGTACTACGGGAGGATTCTCGAGATCCTGAGCCAGGGTCCCCAGCTTCCTGGTCACTTGCTCTCTGAGCTTGAGAGGCTGTACTGCGAGCTTTGCCTGGCGTTGGATCGGGAAGCCCTGCTCTCCGAGAGGTAACGTGCGGTGTTCCTCCGACAATGTAGGGAGCAGGTTTTCAGGTCTGAAAGCCAGCCCTATGCCGACAGAGAGCAAATCCCTGTCAAGTTTCTGTTGACGAGCTGGCACGCGAAATGCTTTTAGCTCGCACCGTGAACGGGACGATTCGTAGCCACCATCTCCTGACCCACGCTCGGCTGATCGTGCAGCTGTTCGGGTTCCGGGCCTATTGCCGCTGCGTGGCGACCGTTCTGAGGAATCCAGGCAAGGCAACCTTCCTTGGAGCCTTGGGTTCGCGCCTGGTTAACTAGCCGGCCTTGCTGAAGGGATGCAGTTGGGCTGGCTCGAACCACGACTTCCTTGCCCTGCCTCCGCTCTTGCAGAACCGACCATGCTCGTGGCAAAGCGGTGGGGAGAGGTTGGACTGTTTCGGGGGAGCCCGTGCACCATGCCGAAGCTCACGCGCCGGAAGCACAACACGAAGTCGTCCGCGTCGACTCTGGCTCGGATCAACAGCCACCTCCAGGATCTCGAGCAGGCGCTGCGAGCTTCGGAGCCGCGGGTGGGTGTGGTCGCGCCCCGATCCGTCACCGGCTTTCCTGCCAACAGCGATCCAGACTTTCCCCTGCTGATCCTGAGCGAGCTGCCACTCGCCGTGCTCGTGCATGATGGTCGTGGGCGGCTCGTGTACGGCAATCACGCATTTTTCGCGCTCTTCGGCTGGGAGCTCGAGACCCTCCGCACCGTGAGCGGACTACTCCGGCGCGTCCTGCCCGACGCGGCGGAACGTGCCGTGGTGAAACGAGCGCTGCTGAAGAGCGCGCTTCGACAACGCCCCACCCTGCCGCTGCCCGCCGTCACCCGCGACCAGCGGCGCCTGTTCTTGAGTGTGCGGATCCAACGGATCGCTGGCAAAAGCACCTTTGCCACCACCATCGAGGATGTGACCGACCAGACCCAACGCTCCAAAGCTGTGTTCGACAGCGCGCAGCGCCTCGCCACCACCCTCGACAGTATCGCCGATGCCGTGATCACGGCGGATGCTGAAGGTCGGCTCTTGCGTCTGAACCGGGTCGGGGAAAGCCTCACAGGGTGGTCCCAGGCGGAGGCCGTTGGGCGCCCGCTTTCTGAGGTCTTCCGGATCAGTGTCCAGGGAAACACCGAACAGTCCATCGGGCCTGCCCAGCTCGCGGCCCAAAGCACCCGGGTGCCGAACGAGCCGCTGGTGCTCTGGGACCGCCGGAATCAGCCGCACAGTGTGGATGTCTCGGCAGCAAGCGTCACCACCGATGAAGGAGAAAGCTTCGGCACGGTCGTGGTCTTCCGGGATGTCACCGAGAAGCGCGCCCTCGAACACCGCATGCGCCAAACCGAGAAGCTCGAGTCCCTCGGACAGTTGGCGAGCGGACTTGCCCATGAGTTCAACAACCTCATGGCCGGAACGCTCAATCGCGCCGAACTGCTCACTCTGCGACTGGCGGAGAGCCATGACCGGGCGGGCCAGGATGAGCTCCTCGGCATCATCGAGGCCACCCGCAGCGCATCCCAGCTGGTGGCCCGGGTCCTTTCATTCGCCCGAGAACGACCGCGTCAAACCGCCCCGGTGGCCATCCCAGCCTTGCTCCGACAGGTCACCGATCTGTTGCGGCGCACCTTGGATCGACGCATCGAGATCGCACTTCAGCCCGACGCGGAGGGCGCGACCGTCCGCGGAGACGCCCAACAACTCGAGGATGCCTTGGTCAACCTGGCGCTGAACGCCCGCGACGCCATGCCCGACGGCGGACGGCTCGAGATAAGTTCGCGACTGGTCGAGTTGTCCCCGGCCTTCACCCAGCGTTCGGTGCTGCCGGTCGAGCCAGGCGCGTACCTCGAAATCGGCATCCGCGACACCGGCACCGGGATCCCCTCACACCACCTCGGACGGATCTTCGAGCCCTTCTTCACCACCAAAACTGCTCGTCAAGGTTCGGGGCTCGGCCTCTCGGTGGTGATGGCCACACTCCGAGATCACCAAGGCACGCTGGAGGTAGAAACCGAGAGTGGTCGGGGGACGCTGTTCCGTCTGTTCTTGCCCTTGCGCTCTCAGTCCTCCATCGCGAGCGACCAGCCTGCGCGGGATGAGGTGGTGACGGGCGAGGGGCGGCTGCTTCTGGTCGACGACGAGCCAATCCTGCGCCGCACGGGGGCGGCGCTGCTTCGGCGGCTAGGCTACGAGGTGGAGGTGGCAGAGGATGGCCGCCGTGCCCTCGAGGTCTTCCACGAGCATTCCGGCAATTTCGATCTGGTGCTGCTCGACATCGTCATGCCACGCCTGGGCGGTCGTGAGACCTTGCGCGAGCTGCGAAAGCTCGATCCACAGGTACGGGCGGTCTACGTCTCCGGTTATGGCCTCAGCCACGAGAACCCCGCGGTCGAGGATGGCGTCCACGCCATCGTGCGCAAGCCCTTCTCGCTGGCCACACTCTCGCAGTGCATCGCCGAGGCGCTGGCCGCGCCCCGAACGCCGGTGGGGCTGATCTCTTGAGCGGCGCAGATCCCGGTATCCCCATCCTGTCGGTGGTGCCCTTCGGTGTGCTGCTGCTCGCCATCGCGGTGCTCCCACTGCTCATGCCTCACCGCTGGGAGAGCCACCGAACCAAGGCGTGGCTGGTGGCAGCCCTGAGTCTCCCCACCGCGCTCTATCTCCTGTCCCAGGAACCGGCAGCCCTGGGCCATGCGCTCCTCGAGTACACCTCGTTTCTGTGCCTACTTGGCGCGCTCTTCACCGTCAGCGGGGGTCTGTTCGTCGGCGGGGATCTGCGCGCCACACCCAGGGTCAACGTGATGCTGATGGGGGTTGGCGCCGTCCTGGCGAATCTGATCGGCACCACCGGCGCGAGCATGCTGCTCATTCGTCTCTTGCTGCGCACCAATTCCGAGCGCCGGCACACCGCCCACCTTCCCTTCTTCTTCATCCTTCTCGTCTCGAACTGCGGTGGGCTCCTCACTCCCCTCGGAGATCCGCCACTTTTCCTGGGCTATCTCAGGGGCGTGCCGTTCTTCTTCACACTCCGTCTCTTCCCACTCTGGTTGGTCTGCACGGGTTATCTCCTCACTGTGCTCTTTTTGGTCGACCGTGCCGCCTATGCACGGGAATCGAAGGAGTCCCTCTCCCTCGACCAGGAGCGGATCGAACCGCTGTCGGTGCTCGGGTGGCTGAACGCGGTCTGGTTGGGTTTTGTGGTGGGAGCGGTGTTCCTGCCCTCCCCCTATCGCGAGTTCGCGATGATCATCCTCTCACTTGCCTCGCTCCGCTTCGGCCCCGCCGCGGCCAGGAGCAAAAACCAGTTCACCTTCGGGCCGATCATCGAGGTGGCGGTGCTCTTCTTCGGGATCTTCGTCACCATGGTCCCTGCCCTCGAGCTGCTCCGTCAGCACGGCTCCGAGCTCGGCCTCAGCCAGCCCTACCAGTTTTTCCTCGTGACAGGTGTACTCTCCAGCGTGCTCGACAACGCTCCCACCTATCTCACCTTCCTCGCCAGCGCCCAAGGACTCGGCCTGAGTTCTGAAGTGGTCGGCGTACCTGTCCGCTTCCTGCTCGCCATCAGCGCGGGAGCCGTCTTGATGGGCGCCAACACCTATATCGGCAATGGCCCCAATTTCATGGTCAAGGCGATCGCCGAACAAGCCGGGGTGCCGATGCCGAGCTTCTTCGGCTACGCCCTCCGCGCCCTTCTGGTGCTCTCGCCCATCTACCTCCTGGTCACCTTCGGGTTCATGTTCTGGTAAAGGCGAAGCTGGTTCTTCGGCGCGGCCCAAGCACAGGCGCGGCCCAAGCACAGGCGCGGCCCAAGCACAGGCGCGGCCCAAGCACAGGTGCGGCCCAAGCACAGGTGCGGCCCGAAGTGGCCAAAGGCGGGGCTCGCAGCCGAGAGACAGCGCCCCGCTTCAGCACACCACGGAAAAGGGCCCGAGACTTTGGTCTCGAGCCCTTCTCGCCGCGCGGGGGTGAGGTCCCACACGCGGTTTTTTTCTCCACTCTCGCTCAGCCGCCAGCCGGCGCGGCGCCAGAACAGGCGGCCACTACGGCTGGAGGCATCGCAACCGCACCGCAGCGCTCCGCCCAGTTCGCGCAGTCGAGCAGCACCACATCATCGACGTAGAAGTCGAAGGCGGTGGCGGGATCGGTGGGGGTCGGCTTCGGCGCCTCGAACTGCATCTTCACGATGCGGCTCGGCAGCAACGTCTCCACCGTGCTTCCGTCGACGTTGAGCACCGGACCACCCCAGCCTGGTGGCGCGAAATCTCCCCAAGCCATGCAGTTCACCGACCAGCTCCCGGCCACCTGATTCGGGATGACCGCCGTCATGTTCTTGAAGCAGGTCTTGGTGGCGGAGCCGTAACGCGTGGTGGTGGTCGGATCGATCTCGGCTGGGAACTCACAGTACGGACCGGGAACGCTGACGCCGTTATAAGTGATGCCAGCGCCCATATCGCCAAACATGTCGCCATAGCTCGGATCGGGGACGTCGGTCAGATCCATCGGGATCGCGAGGCCGACGGAGCCGCCATTTCCGGCACCCAGCTTGATGCGGAAACCGACTCCGACGAAAGCGCTGAGGTCGGTGGTCGCGTTCTTGCTGGAGAGACCGAACCCTAGCCCTGCGGTCGGGTACTTCACCTCTTCACAGCTGGTGCCTGGGCACTTGGAGCTGCCGGCGTAGAAGGCGTCCCAGTACGGATCCTTCCAGTTGTAGGTGTCCGCCGCATCTCCGGACTGCCCCGTGAGGTTCAGGGTGTCATTGGCTGCCCACTGCGGCTCCGGCCTCACGATACCGGTCACATGGAACACCTGGTTGCCCTCTTCAGTCTCGATGCCGTTGTTCGGGCCCAGGCCTGGATAGAGTTCCGTGGCGACGGGGTTGGTGGGATCGAGCTTACCGGTGTTGGGCACGACGGCCGATGCCGGGACCGCATCGATCGCACGATCTACGTAGGTGTACCAGTAGCCGCCATAGTTGGTCTGATTGGTGTCGGCCCGACTGATCACGGTCTTGTCGAGGGACACATCGTCCGTCTCACCGCAGCCAGTGAGAGCGAGCAGGGAGCTCGAAGCGAGAAGTAGGGAAATGAGCGTCTTCATGAGTCGTCGCCTTCCGTGGAGTGAGTCCAACATGGGGTCACCCAAGCCAGCCTCGATACGCTTCGTGCCTCCCCTCTCAGGTGTTGGCAGGTTGGAGCTCACGCCGCGTTTCGAGGAGCATTCTCGCAGAGACTCTGCCCGCCCGCAACTCCCGATCCGCGGAGTTTGTCGCGGTTCGAGCGGGATCCCCAAGGCGTTTCGGTCCTCGTTTTTGAGAACGTTCGCGAGCCAACGGAACACACAACACCGATCTGTCAAGGGATGCATACTCGGTGCAAAGGCTGCCCGAGTTCTATCAGCCGACCTAACTGCCCGGTTTTTTTTGGGTGCGAGGCGAATTTGCTCTTGAGGGGCAAGGTGACTGTGCTACTTACGCCGTCCCTTCGGGGCGGTAGTTAAGTCGGTTTATAACGCCGGCCTGTCACGCCGGAGGCCGCGGGTTCGAGTCCCGTCCGCCCC
>CAYNEY010000014.1:0-46670 GCA_964396375.1 uncultured Polyangiaceae bacterium
CGTTCCCACGTTCACGTGCGGCTTGGTTCGGACGAACTTCTCCTTGGCCATCGCTTCCTACCTTCCAGAATCCTCTGTCGACGTTCGCTTGATGCTTACTTACGTTGCCTTTGGGAGCCCACCACCAGAATCGGACTGGTGACCTCGTCCTTACCAAGGACGCGCTCTACCGACTGAGCTAGGTGGGCGAAGACTCCTCGAAACCGCGCGCGGCCCGACAAGCGAGTCGGCGCGTGGAGCGGGAGAAGGGATTCGAACCCTCGACGTTCAGCTTGGAAGGCTGACGCTCTACCAACTGAGCTACTCCCGCAGAGGGGACGCGCGCTATAGCGCCTTCCCCAGACGCGTGCCAGCCAAGGAACGCCTGGACTGACCAGCCAGACAACCAGGGCAGAGACGTGTCCCTTTTAATAGGGACGGTGGAGGGTGGTGGATTCGAACCACCGTAGGCGTAAGCCGGCGGGTTTACAGCCCGCTCCCATTGGCCGCTCGGGCAACCCTCCTTAGGATCGCGAAGACTTCTACCTTGCCGGGTTCCTGGTTCGAAGAGCCGAGTCGACGGCTCGGAGCTGGCGAGGGGACTCGAACCCCTAACCTCCTGTTTACAAAACAGGTGCTCTACCGATTGAGCTATGCCAGCAAGCGGACCAATAGCCGATCGCTGCCTAAGACAGGCGCGGCTCACATCGGACCGATAGTTGTAGCCCTTTTGTTGCACGACCCAGCCCAATAGAGTCAAACCAGGAAAAGACGACACCCCACCATTGCCTCCAACCCTTCGCTGGGTTTGAGTTCTGATAGGGCGAACCAACTCGAACGTCGGGGCTGATAGCGTGCCATCTCTGCTCTGTCAAGCACGTATCGTACCGGATGAGGGGTCTCGAGCAGGTCAATGGGCCAACAGCTCCCTCCATTCGTTCATGGGAGTCGGTGAGCATGGACAGTACTTCGGGAGGAGCACGTCAGGGGCGAGTGGGGGTTTGAAAGACAAAGAGTCTGGTGGGGTTGACCGCAGCCCTGGAAAACGAAATGCTAGCTCTGGTTGATCATGCGACGACTCCTGAGCATGTGGCCCGGTGCTTGGTCTGGCAGCGGAGAGTACCACACCGCTACGAGAGTCGCGCTCGAGCTGGCAGGAGGACAAGCATATGATGAATGGAGCGAGCGAGCTGGATCTCATGAACGAGCTTGAGGCGCGGCACCGCCGACTGCATGACGAGGTGATGCTGCTCGAGCGCCGAGGGTACCTCACACCGGAGGAACAGCGCCGGATCGCAGAACTGAAGAAAGCCAAGCTCCTCGCCAAGGATGAACTCTACGCGGCGCGCCGGCGAGCCTCGGAACCGCCGCCAGCCTGACCTCGGGCTCTCGGCCGTTGCATCTAGGGGGTACGCCCCAGACTCTGTGACATCACCGGGGTTGTGGAGCTGCTGCGTGCAGCGGTCCAAACCAGTTGGTTGAGTTCATCGAGAGTCTTCGTGAGCTCGGCCGCTGCGGGTCCGTCGATGGTTCCTGGGTGGGCCTCCGCAAGCACAGCGGCCAGCGCGAGCCAATGCCGTGAGTCCGCCCGAAAGCCTAGGTGGTAGTCGGTCATGCCGCGAAGAAAGCAGTATTCGGTTCGCTCCTCCGAAGAGAGCGCGTCGAAATCGGGTTCAAGTGCCCGCGCGACAGCAAGCGCGTGCTCGTACTTGGCTCCAGCGTAGTACTCTTTGCCCCGCGCGAGTTCCTCGCGGTATGTCGCACAACCGAAAACGAGGGAAAAAGCCACCAGGAGCACAATCGCGCAGCGCATGATTGCGCAGAGGTTAGCGTCTTTGGGTCGCTCAAGGCAACCCTCAAGCGCGGAGCTTGTCCCTTCGAAACCATTCAGACAATGGGCGGGGCTTATGGGACCACGCAGTGGTGGGGCAGTGGGGCAGTAGGGCAGTGGAGCAGTGGAGCGGTGGAGCAGCGGGTCTCCGGGTCTCCGGGTCTCCGGGTCAACAGTGTCACCGATCAGCTGTAAGGCTAGCGACCCGAATGGGCACTGTGACCTGTGGTGCCCCTCGGCGTCGGAGGCGCAGCCGGTAGATGGGAAGGCCATCTGCAACGGCGCGATGCTCACGCGGGCTCCTTGCACCATAAGGGTGATTGTCCACCCACGCCTGAGCCTCTGCAGGCTCGAAGCTCCCATCCGCCTGTACCAAGGATGCAGTTCTGCGTGCCCGCTCTTCCACATCGGTCTGGACGAACAATTCCCCACCTGGCAGCAGCGTACGCGCAATGAGCCTTAGCATCTCAGAGTTGACCACGAGGCGCTTCTCGTGGCGCTTCTTCCACCATGGATCTGGGAAATGAACAAACACCGCTGACAGGCAACCATCGGGAAACCGACCAAACGCCTCCTTGGCATCGTGAGCGAGAACACGAGCACGATGGCTGTAGCCGCAAGCCGCGAGCTTCTGATCCACCAACGAGGCCCACTTCAACCGAATCTCCAGCCCGAGCATCCAGATCTCGGGAAACGCCTCCAGCCGTTCCAACATGAAGCCTCCACGACCCGGCCCGATTTCTACCTCCACGGGCGCGCCTCGCGAACCAAGAACATCACGTGGATCGACCACAGGTTGGTCTGCGAGCTTGGGGGCATCGGCGTAAGGGTGCATGCGGCGCTCGTGCCTACACCGACCCATGGCAAGGTGCCAGCTCCCGAACCATCAACCGATGCTCCGCGGCGCACGACCTGTTTCTTCCACCGCCACACGCCTCTCCTCCGCAACCAGCCACCGGACCGATGACTGTTGGGTACAGTCGCCTTCTGCTCTGCTATAGGCTGAGAGTGCGTGAACGTCCGCTTGGCCGAACTGGATTGACCTGCACCGAGCTCAGCCTTGGCACCTGGGGACTGTCTGGAGGGGGTTATGGTCCCGTGGCAAACCCCACCATGAGGGAGGTGGTCCTACGGGCGCGATCGCTGGGAGTCACGACCTTCGAGACCGCAGACATCTATGGTGCTGGCGCGGTCGAAGAATGCCTGGGGGAACTGCTTTCCGCGGACAGTAGCACGCTGGTGGTCACCAAAATTGGTACTGACTCAAGCACACAGCCCCCGCGGAAACGGTTCGAGGTCGCATGGTTGGAGCAGAGGCTGGCACAGTCTCGCAGGCGACTCGGACCCTACCTGCGATGTGTGGCGCTTCTCCACAACCCGAGCTTCATCCGCTCCGAGGTGGTGGAGCTCATGCATCGGGAGGTGGAGCGTGGAGAAATCCAGTGTTGGGGTGTGTCAGCCGGATCCCCAGAAGTGGCCGTCGAAGCAGTGACTGCTGGTGCACAAGTCCTCGAGATCCCCCTCAATCTGCTCTGGACTGAAGAATACGCGGCTGTGGCAGCTCTCATTCAGCACAGCCAAGTTGGGCTTCTGGCGCGGAGCGTCCTCGCACATGGGCTGCTCGGGAGGCATTTTCCAACGGGTCATCAGTTCGCCGCCTCGGATCACCGCAGCATCCGCTGGTCGGCAGAGGACCTCGCGGTACGGCTGAGACAGGCAGACCATCTCCACGCCCATGCCGACGTTACCTCTACCACACTCCGCGCCCTCGCCCTCCGGTATGTGCTCTCGAGTCCAGGCGTGAGTTCTGTGGTGCTCGGCCCGCGTAACACTCTCCAACTCGATCAGTTGGTCCGCGACGCCACGCCCGGAGGTCTCGAACCGGAAGCGCGGCGGCTATTGGAGGAGCTGGTCAACACCGCAGGGATGACATGGTCCGGATGACGCCACTCCTCGATACGCTAACCGAGATTGCCGGAGAGGCTGCGGCAATCGTACGGAGGATCTACAGCGAGGGCTGCGCCGTGCGCTTCAAGGGCCCAAATGATCCGGTCACCATCGCCGACTGTCTCGCAAATCGGCACATCTGCGACCGACTGCGGGCTCGGTTCCCAGATTGCGCGCTGGTCGCCGAGGAGAGCTTGCCTGAAGAGTACGCGACATACCGCACCTCGGAGCGCGTATTCTTCATCGATCCGTTGGATGGAACCCGCGAGTTCATCCAGAGAACAGGCGAGTTTGTGGTGATGATCGGCTACCTGGAGAACGATCGGGCAACAGCTGGAGTCATCCACTCCCCTCTCGACGATCGGGTCTGGATCGGCCAGCTTGGCGTTGGCGCCTACGGCCGGGTAGGAGCGGGATCTTTCCGCGCCCTGAGTGTGACCGCCGAGTCCGATCCGGCGCGCTCACGGATCTTGGTTTCGCGTTCCCAGAACGCTGCCGCAGCGAGCCATCTGACGCGAACGCTGGGCACCCAGGACTTGGTCGCCATGGGCAGCGCGGGCCTCAAGGGCGCAGGGGTGGCCGAAGGAAGCGCGGATGCTTACATTGGACTCGGGCAAGCCGGTAAACGCTGGGACGTCTGCGCTCCGGATGCGATCGTGACGGCAGCCGGGGGTCTCTTCACCGACTCAGACGGCAACGGCTTCGACTACCGAGCGCAGGATCTGACGAACACGCGAGGGATCCTCGCCGGCAACCCGCCGCTCTTTCATGCCATCCTCGAGCAACTCCGCCGAGACGATCCGTCGAGAGCTGCCAGATCCTCGAGACCACCGTCAGCGCACTGAGCGAAAGTCTCCAGCGCTTCAGCGAACTGCGGGCCGACCTGAATGCGGCACACAGCTAGGTTGTGGAGCACACCTTCTCCCACCACCCACACTACGGACACGAGGGCGAACAGCCATTCAGCGCACACGAAGGCGAACGGCTATTCAGCCGATCCTTTAGCCGGATTCCATCCCCATGCGACGCTTGGTTGACAGGGAGAAGTCGACCGGCGTACCGTGGCGAAACGCTCGCAACGTGGGGTTATCCTGAGGTTTTGTCACTGAGGCCAAAAATTGACCATCGGTCATCGAGCAAACGCTAGCCATTTTCGGAGGAATCCTATGCTTCGCTCCACGCGTACCATCGCGTCTCTCATTCGCCATCTCATGCTGGGCACGGCTGCCGTCGCGGCGACGGGAACACTTCTGACCACCCAGGTGGGCTGCAAGAACGAGAACCAGCCGGACTACTGGATCGACAAGCTCGAAGACCGAGCCTGGCGGCCTCGCGCTGTCAAACGACTCGAGCAGTTCTTCGAAGACGCGGTGACCAAAGCCAACAAGGACGTCGAAGCTCCCGAAGTGAAGGCTCTGCTCGACAAGATCGCCGAGCCCCTCGCCAACGCCTACGTCAGTTACTACGACGACTACGACACGAAGACCCGGGTGGCACTCATCAAGCTGCTCTCCGCGTTCCGTGACCCCCGGACCGAGAAGGCGATCAAGAAGGCGTTCGACGAGTTCGTCAAACACCCGAAAACCAGCAAGGATGATCAGGACCTCAAGTGGGCCGCACGGGCGGCAGGTTCGCTCAAGCTACCAAGCCTGGGCGACCCGATGATCCAGTCCTTCACCAAGCTGAAGGCGAGTTCCATGCTCGGTGGGGTAACCTACAAGGATCTGAACGATGCTCTCGTCGATATGCCCCAGGCATCCTGGTCGGGACCACTGCGCCAGATGCTCGAAGCGGAGATCATCATCCCCAAGGGCGCGGGCGACAAGGACAAGATCGATCCGTACCGTGACCAGCTGTTCTGGCAGACCACCTCTGCCCTCTTGCTCGGTATCCTGAAGGATTCCCAAGCAGTGGAGCCGCTCCTCAAGGTGATGCTCGATCCCACGAAGGCGGACGTTCAGGCTACGGCACTTCTGGCGCTGGTCAAGATCGGCAAGCCTGCCGTGAGCGAGGCAATCAAACTGCTCCGTGGGCAGAGCGACAAGTTGATGTCCTACCACGTGCGACGGGTGAAGGAGACAAGCGGCTCCGACAAGGCCCCGGAGGACGAGCCCCATCAACGCATCGCAGCCCTGGTGCTCGGTACCATGGGTCTACCGGACGGGCTCGCACCTTTGATGGAAGCCCTGAAGGCCACCAAGAACGACGTGAACCGTGCGGTGATGGCACGCGAGCTGGCCAAGATCCCAGCCACAGCCGCCTCCAAGGAGGCCTTCCAGCAGGCTTTCGAGAGTATCTCTCTTGATACCAACATTCCACCCGGTGCCAACGCCCTTCAAGTTCTCTCTGAGTCTTCCGGCCAGTTCTACGACCCCAACATGATCCCGTGGCTGCTCACCCGTGCACAGAAGACACCTGGAGCCGGTGACGACAAGACCGCCCTGCAGAGTGCGATCCTGGTCACGGTTCTCAAGCTAGCGAAGCCGGAGCAGCTCAGCATCGTGCGCGATGCAGTCACCAAGTACGGCACCAAGCTCGAGAAGGACTTCCTCGCGCTGGCGGAGAAGCAACTGCGTGGCTGTGGTGACCGCGTGCAATGCTACATGGCCGAGATCGAGAAGGCTGAGAACCAGGAGCAAGCCAGCCAGTTTGCCGCCATCAAGGCCTGCTACATGACCGGTATCTATGGCTCGGAATCGACCGTCAACGACTTGATCGACCGCCTGAACAACATCGACAACGCGGCAGTGCGATACACGGTGTCCCAGACCCTCGACCAGTTGACGCCAAAGGGCTCGAAGGATGCGGTGAAGAAGCTTGGCATGATCATCGACAAGAACGAGAAGACTGCCGACCGAAGCAAGATCGCAGGCGACCAGCCGGTAAAGCAGGTGATGTACCGGATCGAAGCTCGCAGCAACTGAGTGCGATTTCGCTAGTGATAAGAGCCCCAAGGCCGAAAGCCTCTGGGGCTCTTTCGCGTTCAGGCTCTCGAAGCCAGCTGTTCGAAATCCCTCCGCCTCAAGGGGAAAAGGTGCCATCCAACACGCGTCGGTGAAACGGCGGGTGCGCGCCAGCGCACGTTTCCGGGTGTCGGGATGATGCGGCGGTCAATCGATCGCAAACTCTTTGAGTCTGCGGTAGAAGGTTCGCCGCGGCATGCCGAGCAGTTGCGCTGCGCGCACCCGATTCTGACTGCACGCCGCCAACGCATCGACGATCCTTTGTCGTTCGTCCTGACCCGATGCGGTCCGCTTCGAGACGAACTTCGGTGCCCGTTCGTGGCTGCCTACACCGGAGCTGGCAGGCGTAAGCGTCTCCGGTGGTCGGGGGCTCGGGCGCGCGTTCGATCCGAGATCGAAGTCGTCCACATCCAACTCGTCTTCGTCGGTCAGAACCCAGGCATTGAGCAGGACGTGCTCGAGTTCACGGACGTTACCCCGCCAGGGTTGTGCCATCAACAACCTGAGCGCCTCGCGTGACACGGTCTTTTTGTCGCGGCGGTAGCGGGCCGCAAAAATCCCCAGGAAATGGTCGACCAGCTGGGGGATGTCCTCTCGTCGCTCCCTAAGCGGAGGGATCGCGAGGTCAACGACCCGAATCCGATAGTAAAGATCCTCGCGAAACGCACCCTCTTCGACCAGCTTGGTGAGGTCCCGGTGAGTCGCGAATACCAACCTCACATCGACGTGCTCCTCGGTGGTTCCCCCCACCGGTCGCACCTTATGCTCTTGGAGTACTCGGAGTAGGCCCGCCTGCATTTTCTTGGGCATCTCGCCGATCTCGTCGAGCAAAATGGTTCCTCCTTCGCTCTCCCGAAACAGCCCCTTGCGGTCGCGATCGGCGCCCGTGAAGGCCCCTCGAACACAACCAAACAGCTCACTCTCCAGCAGATTCTCAGGAATCGCACCGCAGTTCACACCGACGAACCGTCGCTTACCACGCGGAGAGGCTACGTGCAGGGCGCGCGCTACCATCTCCTTGCCCGTGCCGCTCTCGCCGGTGATGAGAACCGGCACGTCCGTGTCACGGATCCGCTCGACAATCGAGTACACGCGGCGCATCGCGCCGCTGGTTCCAACCAGCCCATGGTACCCGAAGTGACCAAGCAGCGTCTCACGGGTCTCACGGAGCCGCTTCCGGGTTCGCTCCAGCTGAGCCGTGCGGTTCCCGAGCAACTCCTCGAGGCGAGCGTGCGCGTCACGTAACTTTTGATTGGTCTCTCGGAGTTCGATAGTGCGCCGCTGATTCTCGTTGAGCAGCTGGGCATTGTGGATGGCAATCGCCACCTGATCGGCGAAAGCTTGAAGCATGGGGAGTTCGGTCGAGAACTGGGTACCGCGACACAACCGAGTCTCCAAGTAGAGCGCGCCGATCACCCGCTTCTGTCCAGCTCGGATCGGTACGCAGGCAACCGACTGAACCATCAGTTCATGGACGCTGCCCCAACTCTCCATCCGCGCGTCATCTCGGGCATTCACGCTCACTATCGGCTCGCCGGTGCGCAGTACCGTCTCGGCAATGGTTGACGAAAACTGCCGATGAGTGTCGCTCTCTTCGATCCCGCGCGTACACTGCACCTGCAACGCACCATCGTGATCGAGGAGCACTAACCCGCGCTCGGCTTTGACCAAACGCATGGCGTGCTCAGTAATGCGACCAGTGAGGCGATCAAGATCGAGTTCCCCGACTAACTCGGCATTGATCTCGAGGATCCTCGCCAGTCGCATCTCGAGGGGTGTCGAGAGCAGCGTCGAGACATCCGCGTTCGTCTCCTCCCGCTTCGGATCGATTCCTCCGAGCCCCGGCAGATGCTGACTCGGAGGTGGACCGTGAGGTTCGACGATCGATGCGCGGATCGCTCCACGTCGCGGGTCGTTCCAGTAGACTTCGCGCAGATCCCGTGGGAGTTCGGCGCCTATCTCCTCGAGCACGGAGAGCGCCTCCTCGCGATCACGCCGTGACCGCATCCGTCGTCCTATGCGAGTCTCAAGCTCGCTCCGAGCCTCGAGCGCACGCCACAGCCATTCCTTCTGGGCGGTGTCACGCGCCAATTCGACGGCGCGATCGAGGGCTGTGCGCGCAGCGGCCTCCTCACCACGAAGCATCGCAATCCGCCCTTCAGCTACGTGCAGCAGTGGGCGGTGCGCGGGCGCATCTTGGAGTTGGCTGCGTGCGCGGTCCAGCCAACAGATGGGAGTGGCTGGGGGGGTCGATGGATCGCGCACCATGACCAGGATCCCCTCGAGCCAGGCCTCGGCCGCATCCACATGACGCCCCATCTGTTCATACGCACGGGCGCACTCTTCGTAGAGGGCTAGAGACGTAGGAATCTCCGCCGAGCGCGCCATCAGTTCCGCTCGGTTGCCCGCCAGCTGCGCCTTGAGTCGTGGCGAGAGCTGGTCCGCGCGGGCCACCACCTCATCCAGCCTGCTTCGGGCTCGAACCAGGCGACCGAGGTAAAGGTCCACGTTGGCCAGATTCAAGAGGGCGCTGTAGACGGTCGAATCGCGCCCAGTGCGGTACCCGAGGTCGAGCGCTCGCTCGAAGCTCTCGATCGCCCCCGCCAGATCTCCACGAATCTTTCTGAGGCCGGCCAGGTTGAGCTGCGTTGTGACGAGGAGTCCTGCATCACCAACCGCCCGCCCAAGCTCCACCGCTTCTTCGTACAGACGATGAGCATCCTCCAGCCGGTCCTCGCGCTGCGCAACCAGGCCGAGGGCCACCGTACCCACTCCCGCCAAACGCGTCTGCCCAGTCGTGGCAGCGCGATCGCAGATGTCTTGGAGAAGCTCTCGAGCGGTCTCTGCCTCCCCGAGGTACCAGAGGGCAAGACCGCGCTGGATCGTGCCTTCAATCGCCACCGGCGAGTCATTGCTCGGGAGTGCCTCCAGCGCCTCGAGTGCCCCGCGGTAGTCACCGACACCCACCCGCGCTCGAGCCAGACACACCGAGGCGGCGTCGCGAAGTTGACCTGGCGCCGCAGCCCCTCGCAGCTCAGGGTGCTCCAGAAGCCAGGCGAGTGCTTGCTTGGCTTCGCCCAGGCCGAGCAGCAGCCTCGCCCGCAACAGCTGGGCTTCCGGACTTGCCTTTGCATGAGCGTCGAGATGTGCCAGAGCCAAGTCTACGTCCCGATAGCGCCCGCGATCGAGGAGTTCTGCCACCCCAGCCACGTCGAGAGGTGCTCCCCCAACCTCTGAAGTAGGGGAGGCGTCCTCGATCAGTCGTTCCAGATCATCGAGAGAAGCAACCGCGCCCCGCGCCACGCGTTCCACCAGTTCACGCAGCGGCGCGGGGCGCCCCTCGGTGTGCTGACCAATCCGACTCACCATCTGGTCCGTGAGGGAGGGAACCACACGTCGCACCAACTCCAAGACTGTGTCGGCACTCAACGAGGGCACCGCGAATATCCGAGCGCTAAGCTCGAGGGATTGGCACCCGACCAGCACGAGTCGCCCCCCCCGCTGCATGATCTCGTGAAGGCGACTACGCACCTGTTCGGCGAGTTGGTCTGCATCGTCAACCAGACACACGGTGCGTTCATCGACCACTTCAAGGGCGAGCTCTGCCAGAGCCGCTTCGGCATTCCGGGCCGAGGCGTCGTCCACATAGGCCAAGGGAACACCCGAGATCCCGAGGGACCAAGCGAGGCGCCTCAAGAGCACGCTCCTCCCCGAACCCTCCGGACCGAGCAGGGCAAGCGCCTTCCCTGATCCGAGTTCACCCACCGCAGTCAGCAGCCGCGCAGAGGTGGCGTCGATCCCGAGGATCGGCCACGACAGGATCGGCGAGGGTCGGACATCCGTGGGTGGGAGGCCCAAGATGGAACGCAGCTCGGAAGCAAACTCGTCGGCAGACGGATGCCGCAGTGCCGGATCGAAGTTGGTGGCAGTGTCTGCGACCCGACGGAGCTGGGTCATGAGTTCCACCGCAAGCTCTGGACTCTGGGGTTGCCCCAAGATCTCCTCGAGGACAAGACCCAGCGAGAAGATCTCGGCACGCACGGTGACGGGACGCCCCTGCAGCAGCTCTGGGGCAGCGTAGCGCGGCGTAAGCCCTTCTGGCACCACCCCCTGTTCGAGCCATGGTGTGACCAAGCCGAGATCGACCAGTGTAGTTCCACCTCCACGGCGTGCGATGATGTTGGCGGGCTTGAGGTCACCGTGAAGCAGCCCAGCTCGGTGCAAGACCGTAAGCTGATCGGCGGCCTCCGCCAGAGTGACAATCGACGCGAGGAGATCCTTCTCGAGGACGCGATCGAGGCTCTCACCATCGACCACCTCACGGAGCATGTACACCCGTCCCGATTGCGGCAACCTCCCGAAGCGGACAACTCTCGGCAAGCCAAGGCCTTCGAGACCTGACAGGGCTACAACCTCGCGAACCAGAGCGTCAGCTTGCCGCTGTGTGCCCTCCCCCAAGATGACCTTGAGGGCCAAGTGCTGGTTCGTCAGACGATCACGCACGAGCCAAACCGCACCACCGCCACCACTTCCCAGCTCTTCGAGAGGCTCGAAGCGAGAGGGCGCATCGAAAGACGGAGGGAAGCTCGACGGCATGCAGAATCTGTTCGCGCCCCGAACAGTGGTCGGGGTGTACCCCGGCTAGATCCCGTAGTTGCCTGCGGCGCCGACGAAGAAGCCCAAGTCTGAGATGCCACCTTCGATCCGCATCATGAAGTTGCGATGCGGCTTGATGCGCACACCGGTCTGAAGCGCCAACCACGGGAAGAAAAATGGCTTCGAGCCGCCGGAGGCCCAGCTCGGCTCACTCAAGCCATAGTGGTCGGGATTGTCGGTTCTCGAGCAGAACTGTCCGTTCGGATCGCCAGGGCCGTTGCAGGCCACGTAAGATTCCCAATCACCCTCGTCGCCGTTCTCAGGATAGGCCTGGGTGCGCAGAAGCTTGCCCCAGATCACCATGAACCCGGCGCCCACACCGACATTGACGCCAAACGCAGGAGTGACCTCGCTCGTCCAGTTGAAGTCCGTCGTGAGATGAAGGGCGTGCAGCTTACTCTCCACCACCTCCCAAGACTCATTCGGATCAGTGAACGCCTTGAAGGGCGTCTCGTCCATCCCGTAGTTTCCGTACCAGAGACTGAAGACGTACTCGAAGCGGTCCTTTCGTACTGTCAGCTCCGGCCCGATCCCGTTGACCCACACAGTGGTGCCGCCGTCGCCGAACAGGTTCATGTAGAACCGAGGGATCACGATCCCGCGATAACGGAGGCCCGTGAAGTAGTAGTTCTGCTTTGGTCGCTCGTAGGGTGAGTTGGCCAGCTCAGCGGCCTGAGCGCGGTCGATCTCACCAGGATCGAGGGTCTTGGTGGTACGGGCCTCGCCAGACTGGTCGGTCTCACGGATCGCCGCCCCCTCGGCCACCCCCACAGCACCCGCGCTCGGTGGCGGATCTTCCGCGGCGGTCTGGGCGAAGACCGTAGAGGTGAGGAGGCTGGCCATCCCCAGGGCTGGGGTGAGGAGGTGGAATACTCGTCTCATCGCGATGCTCCCGATCGAAGGGGGGTGGGCTCTCGCAACGGCGGGTGTGTCAGGGCGTGCCACCGCTGCCCGGCGGAGTGTGGCACGGCACAATCGCCAAAAGCAATCGGGATTTCCGCAGCTTCAGGGTGTTGGGGTGCGGTTCTTGGCGCGCTCCGTGACCGGAGCAGCAGCCGCGGGGGTAGGGTCGGAAGATTCCCGCGTGAACAGCCGAGCCGTGAGACGCCGTAGACGCTCAGGACCTTCAAGCAACCAGATCAGACGGTCAACCACGGCACCCTGTGACAACAGGGCGAGCACCCGCGGCTGTGCAGCGGTCTTCAAGAGTGCCGCCTTGAAACGCGAACCCAAACTCATGACCTTGCTCCTCGACTGACCCGACGACCAACCCGGCCTAGCATGGCTCCGGACAAAGCTCCACTCCTCGTCCTCTCCACAGGGTAAAAAGAGCCGTGATGGATAGGAGACTGGGATCGTGGCTCGCCGCCCTCTGCCTGTTCGGGCTGTTGGGATGCACCAACCCTATCCGCCGAGGTTCGGCCCTGTATGCCGAGGGCCGCCTGGTCGAAGCGGCGGAGGTCTTCGAGCATGCGGAGCCTCGCCTGCTGCGCCACAATGCCCGCGAGCGCGCCGAGTTCGGCCTGTACCGCGGGCTCACAATGCTCGAGCTTGGAGATGGAGTGCGTGCGCGATTCTGGTTTCGTTATGCCATAGAAATCGATCGCACACACCCGAAGGCTCTCGATCCGCACGAGCGCTCACTGCTGCGCCGTGGCTGGTGGGAACTGGAGCAGAAGCTCCATCAGGATCCCCCACCGACCGGGGGCTGAGATCCGCCTATTGAGAGGTTCCGAGGCGGCCGCACGCACTCGTGCCTCGGGGACCACGTGGTTAGGGTTCGGTGGGAACGAGATCGAAGCTGGGGGAAGAGATCCCGTAGTTTACCCCGCCCTCGGCGATCCAGTAGACGTAGCGCTCAGGATTCGGATCGCCGTGAAGCCAGACGTCGAAGCCGACCGCCATTCCTTCGGCCACACGGAACTCAACCACATCGAGATCGAGCTCCGTCACAGTTTGCATCTCGATGAACCCTTCGGTGGATGAGGCGAGGTAATCCGAAGCCTCAAACTCGATACCCTCCGAGCCGAGGACGCTCGAGGCATCCAAGGTCTGGGCGTAAACTGTCCAGACACAACTCGTCTGGCTCACCTGGGTGTCACAAGAGAAAGTGAGGCGCCAGGTCCCACCACTTTCATACTCGACAAACATGCCCACACCCGCGCCAAAGTCCTCGAAGGTGGCGCCGGTGTCGATGACGTCCTCGGGAACCTGAACCGGCTCATACTCCACCCGATCCAAACCGGAGTCGTCATACTGGCAGCCGGCGGCAAGAAGAAAGGGAAGAGTGCACAGGAAGGAGCGAATCGGCATCGTGACACCTCGGTGGTGCACCTCACCCGCATCAGCGAGGGCGCGGTCGGTGCGGTCGTGCTGGCTTTCTCGGTGAGACAGGCTGGGGCGGAGAACCATAGGGAGCCTTCGAAGCACCCGGTGGCGATGTGGAGCCACCCGATGCGTTCACACGTCGCTCGGAAGGATAGCTGCCTCCCCTCTCCTTGGGCACCGCCGTGGAGCTCTCCGACTTCGGAATCCCTCCTTGGCGAGCCGGCCGAGATGGAACCCTCCGGTCAGGTTTCGCCGCGGAGTTCAGCTTGGAGGCGGATGGTGCGGCGCGGGGTGTTGCTCGAATCGCTCCGCGCTCGACACCCCCTTTGCTACCGGCCGACTCACCGGAAGCGCGGCTCGACGGTAAGGCGGAGAGCCTTCGGTTCTCCGGCCGCGCCGGCATACGCCGAGGTGGAACCACCGATCTGGCGACACCAAGGCGTGCAGGAGAGGGACCGGCCGGACGCTTTCCAAGGGCTGGTCGACGGGTGACAGAACCATAGCTTGGTCCATGCCGCTCCGTTCGCGCTGCCAGGCGCGGTATCACCTGCCGATCACGCACCAGGTGCCAGGCGACATGACGGTGGAATACGTGGCGTGTGGGACAAAACACGTAGATCGCAGTACCCGGCGTCGTGTAGACAACCAGACCCGCGGAAAACCAGCCGTAGCTAGGCGGCATCGGCGCCCAACCCACATAGGCGAACCCCGGCTGGGGAACACGCCACACCACCCAGCTCGGAGCGTAGCGACGACCCGGCACCCAACTCCATCCACGCCCCTCCACGTAGATCCATCGGCCGTAGTGGAATACCACCCAGCCGAAAGGATAGTCACTCACCCAGACCCAATCGTCGTTGGTGTCGAGCTCCCAGTGACCCCGTGACACATAGGGGACGAAGTCAGCGCCCGCGGTGGTTGGATCGGGCACCCAAATCAACCCATACCGCGGATCATTGACCCAGGTACCATGGGGGTCCAGATGCGGGCGAAACACGGTGAGCGCTGAAGGATCGGTGTCAGCTATATCCTCCACATAAGGCTCAGTCACCGGTTGTGGCGGCTCATCATCGGCGGCTGCCCGGGTGGTGCCTGGAGGCACCACCGCCGGATCGGGGCTAACGGGAGAGCCGTCGGAGCTGGACGCCGGTGCGACACTCGAGAGGCCGCTTTGGGCTTTGACCGAGCTCGGAGTCAGCCACAAGATGGAAAAAAGACACAGCCAGCAACCGATATAAGCAACCAGGGCTGGACCACAGTGGTAACGAACTCGGCTCTTGTTTCGCATTGCGGGGATCCTCGAGCGAGGGCAAACCAGATCTCGGACGATACGGACCTTCGATTGCTTCAATCTGCAGCGACACAGCCGGCTCTCGGCTCGACGCGGCGGTACAGCGACCAGTCATGGTCCCGTTGGTCAAGGATGAATCGGCAGCTGCCTGCGATCCTCCCCGGACCGTGGTGGACGAGAACGTAATCGTACCACACCAGATCCTGATCGGGGCGAACACGCTCGGGGAGCCACTCCCACCGGGCAGGAACTGGCGGAGGCCGTTGCTTCGGGTTCCACGTGAAGGGTGACTGGGGAAACTCCGCGAAAGTGAACATGACCGCGCCGCCTCGTGCCACCTTTACCCAGTTCACGGCGTGAAGCAGGGGGGAGAACTTGACATCTGGATCGACGGTCCGAAAAATGAGGCCTGCCACCCGGTGTCCCTCGGGGATCCTGGCGATCAGGGGGTCCAGTCCCTGATAAGACCGGCCCTCGAAACGACGGAAGGCCTCTTCGTTCTTCTGTGCACCGTGGAGGCTGAGCAGCACGCTCCCCACAATGGCACCCTGCCGTGTGAGCGGCGGTGCCAGAGCCGCGGCCGGAATCACGAACAAGACCCCGAGTACGACGAATCGGCGACTGATGGGCCACATGAACGAGTATGAGGTGGGGAGAAAGAAATACCCGAGCACGCACAGGGCAAAGAGGATGCCGATCGCACTTCTCCCTCTGCACGCAGTAAGGTGACACTCACGGGTTGATCGAGTTCTTGCCAAGCCAGCGTGGACGAGGGCAACGAGGAGCAGCATGAGTGCAAACACGGTGCGTTGTGCGGCCTCGGGATCTCGGGTGATGGTACCAAGCCAGTCCACCCATTCACGAACAGCCTCTTCGGGCGGTGAACTCGCAATACTCTCACTCCCCCGCGAAGCCCCGAAAAGCAGGTGGCGTACTGCTTCCCCGCTCGGAGTAGAGAACAACCAGAACGACGAGACGACCACGACCGGACCCAGCGTAGCTACGGCCCATCGAAAGTTCGACAGCATGCGCGGGAGGAGGATGATCACGAGTCCGGCCATCAGGAGGGCGAAGGGCATCACGTGGGTCAGAAAGCAGAGACCTGCCCACCCCGCGACGACCAACCAACCGCAGCTCCGTTCTGTGTTCCGTAACCTGAGAGCCGCCGCCAACCCGAAGAACAGCATGGGGATGGCGGCCACGAAGTTGATGAACCCCAGCAAGACGTGCACGTTGAAGAGCACCGGCAGGCACAAGAGCGCGGCGTTCGGATCGAGATCTAGTTCTTTGAGGAGCCGGCGGAGTCCGAGGGGAGTTGCCACCAGCCCAAGCGAGAGGATGAGCTTGGCTGCTACCAAGGGGCTTACGAACCAGCTAAGAAGGTACGCGAGCGCATAGACAGAAACATACTGGGTACGCCAGAGATGAAGCTCGAAGTACTCCCGGAAACGGAGCGCTGGCTCGTGGTAATCGGAGATCACACGGATCGCCGCGACATGCTGGGGAAGGTCTTGGATCGGCGGTCGCTCTACCACCCAAAGCGGAAATGTGACGGCCACCGCCAGGGCCACGGTGACCAACGCTTGACTGCGATCAAACCAGGTTCGAGTCGTGCTATCGCAAGGCTCGCGATGCACAAGCTCCCACACGCGCCCCAAGCTTCGGTTGGCGGTCGTCACCGGTCCGGTCATAGCATGGGCTTCTGCCTCTTGTTGACATGGCTCACGCTTGCCTGGTCGGCCAGCGCGACTCAGCTGGTCGAGCTCGAAGTGCCAGGATTCGAACCTGCCCTGGTCGCGCTCCCCGAGCGCTCCGACCGTCTCCCGCTGGTCGTGGTGACCCATGGCGCGGGGGGAACCGCACAGTGGCATTGCGCGCATGCCCTCGGCGTCTTCGGTTCCGAGGCCATCCTCCTGTGTCCGAGGGGTAAGAGGAGACACGCCCGTGACCCGGATCAGGGCTACTACTACCCCGATCATCTAGCGCTGGCGCGCGAACTCTTGCACAGTCTCGTCGCCTTCGCCGCGAGGTTTCCCGAACGCTACAGTCCTGCCGCCACCGTGTACGTCGGCTACTCGCAGGGAGCGACCATGGGACTTCTGGCCCTACCCCTGCTGGGAGCGCCATTTCGAGGTGTGGCACTGCTCGAGGGTGGAACCGATCCTCTGACCTCCAGGATGGCCACTGAGCTTACCGCCCGCGGGCTCACGCGGGCTCTTGTGGTCTGTGGCACTCGGCACTGTGAGAAGGCCACCTCACGGAACATCAAGCTTCTCGAGCGCGCCGGCGTCCTGACCCGAACTCGCCTCGCCGTCGGCGCGGGACATCGCCCGGATGGTGCGGTCGGAGAAGCACTCCGCGGAGAGGCACGGTGGCTGCTCACAACTCCAAGCGAACAATGATGGCCACCGCGAAGTGAAGGCCGCTGCCTTGGACCGATGCGCACATCTCTCAACTAGCGCTTCGGGCGCACATAGAGCCACGCCACAGGAACCCCTGCCGTGGTAGCAACAGCGGCGGGGCTGGTAGTCCCGTAGGCCTCCCAGATCTGGTATTCCACACGCTTCATGTGCGGTTCGTGGTGGTAGAGTGCCAGATCGGAGTCTGCAATGTTCAGCGTGGGGCGCCAACCCTTCGGGAATACTCCATCTCGCTGGTGCATCAGGAACGCCTGGAGCGCAGTGTCGTGCACGTAGATTCGGGCAATCTTCGGGGCTGCCGCCTTCATCGCCGGCACAAGCGCCAGCGTCGTGTATCCCCAGAAGGTACGGTTGAAACCCAGAGTCGCGGCACCGCGCGTTCCTCCAACCACTGCCGTGTAGGTCGAGAGTCCGTAGGGTGTGGCTCCGAGGCTCAACCAGAGCGGCCCACTCACACAGACGAGGGCGGCTCCCAACACCGCGACCCGCCGCAGTCGCGGGCGAGTTCGGACAAAGCTTGGAAAGGACTGCTCGGCAACCAGGAGAGCGAAACCTCGCGCGGCGAACAGACACAAAAAGGGGTAACCAAGCAACCAGTGTTTGGTGCCACCGAAAATCGGGGTCTCGGGAGAGAGCCAGGGCGCATAGGCAAGACCGAGCGACAAACACCACAAAAGATCGGTGGAGCGACGCTGATCGAGAGACACGACGCGCGCTGTCGCCCCTCGTGACCCCTGACGTGCCACGAGGTCACGACGTTGCCTCTCCCCTGCCGCCACCAGCCACGCGTGACGTGCGGACACGAAGCCACCCAGGAGTGCCAACACCAAGGTAACGAGCGGGACGGTGGCCAGCGTCATCACCCAAGCGTAGCCGCGCGGCATCGGAGGACGATGGTAGGTCTGACCGAGGTACTCCATGTTGTAGTACTCGTGATGCAGGTGGAACCGGAACCAGAAGGCAAGGCGTTCGAAGGTGTCGTGCCACAACCACGGCCAAAGGCTCCACAAAACCAGTGGACCTATCACGAGCACGCAGACCAAAGGACGGAGACGTGGCCACGTCTCGCGAAACGGTCGATGAATGCTGGCACGTCCTTCGGTGAGCATGAAGTGAACCAGAAACAGCGCCGGCAGCAACCAGGCGTTGTGCTTAGTGTCAAGCATCAAGCCGTAGCAGAGTCCGGCCAGGAGCGACGCGCGCAGACTTGCCACGCGCAGGGCATGAGCGTACGTCACAATCGAGATCAGCCCGAATACCGCGACCGGGACGTCGAAGCAGGCCAAGTGGGCGTGATGAAAGACGCGAGGCATCCCGATCCAGAGAAGTCCCCCCACCACCCCAGCCATGCGCGAGACCTGCGCCATCCCCTGGCGGATCAGCACGAAAAGCCCGACGCCGGCGAGCAGCATGGCCGGAAAGCGGTGCGCCGTTCCCGGTTGTCCAAGCCAGCCACCCTGCCCCTCGAACCATTGACCAGAGATCGCAAAGAGGAGCTTCATCAGCGAGGGATGCTCGTGGTTCACCGAAAAGGAGCGGTCAATGACCTCTCGCTCGAAGGCTTGCCGAGGGTCCGCGACCAGAACCCTCAGCCACTCCCCGTAGCTCTTTGCCGCCTGAAAATAGAACCCCTCGTCACGAGCGTAGCCAATCTGTTCGCTGTTATTGACCAGCACCACGACCAACGCGACGCTGAGGGCATAGGGTACCACCACCTCGACCAGGAGCGCACGTCTGTCCATCATCGCGACTCCAATGTGAAGCAGAACCGCGCGGGCCCGGCTTCAGCGACGCTGATCTGGAGCTCCAGATCGGCAACCCGATCCTCATGACCACCGAGCGGCCACTCGAAACGCTGCCATCCCGCGTCCTGCGCGATCTCGATATCGGCAAGCACTACACCCTCGAGAGTGGCACGCACCATAACCACCGGACCGCCGTCGCGAGATAAAAGCCAGGGAAAGCCCGCATGACCGACAAACCGCTGCCCAAGCACGACGTCCCGGAAGGTGAGGGTGAGGGGCTCCCCGGGCGCTGGACTCGCGAAGATACAGCGTCGTGGTGCGAAGGCCCGGTCGTCGATGGTCGTCAGCGCAACCAGATGCGGGGGACCGGATGGACACTCGAAGCGCCGCGCTCCCAGCGTTGGCTCACCGCCGAGTCCCCCTGTAATGACGCGAGCACGCTCGGTGTAGCTGCACACGCGGGGATCTCCAACTGGACCCTCCCGCACTTCGAGCAGCGCCGGCCGGACCCGATCGAGCAGGCGCATCTTCACCTGGACCTGGTTCGGGTTCTCCAGCAGCCGCACCACGAAGTGTCCCGTCTTCGCCTCATGGATCGTGGTCCAATCCAAGTACCCGGGATCGCGAAGCCCGTTCCAGCTCACTTCGATGGCTCGCCGAAGTGTTTCGTCCTGAGCACGACCGAGGACATCGAGCGATGGCGCTCTTGCTCCAAGTGCCTGCCGCACCAAGGGCTCCGGCCAGCTCGGGGCCACCACCAGTGGTGTGTCGGTTTCCCGAAGCTCTGCAACGACCTCGGCTACTCGCCTCATGTCTTCAGGCCTCGGGCCCGACGTCACGTGATAGGCATTGGCTACGAGCTCGCCAATCCCAACGACGAGGGCCAAGCCGAGAACGATGGGGCGGAACCGCATGACGCACCAGCCTGGCACGGTCGGAGACCCTTTGCCTAGTCCCATCCCCACAGGCATTCGGCGGGCTCCGCCCGCCGAAAGCGCTCAACCAGACGGATCAGTGCGGCGCGCTCATCACTTGAGCCAGACGGGCCCAACACGCCGAGCGCGCTCAGCCAGATCAGCGGGACAACTGCCACTCCAAGCCACACCCGCCGCCGGCGCTCTCGCCGCGAGAACCAAACGCCTAGCGTGACCAGAAGTGTGGCCATCACCACGAAGTACACCGGTACGGTGAGCGCTGCCGGGAGGAACCGGACCGGCGCCAGATAGCCCTCCCCCAGCAGGGGGAGCACCACATCTCGAATCGGGTTGGTGGCAGTGTCCGGCGGTTCCCGAAAGGTCACGGCGACGCCCAGGTGACCCAACACCGCAACGAACACACCTCCCCGGAAGACCCCTTCGACAAACGCCGAGCTCCCCACCGCGAAACGGGCGATGAGGAGCACTACGAGCGGCATGATTGGCACCAAGAGGCGTGGACCGTAGCCCCAACCAGCCTCCCAGGTCCGAGAACTCATCATCATCAGGACATACCCGAGAATCGCGAGTCCTGCGAAGCGCTCGGTCGTGCTGCACAAGCGCCATGCCCACAGCCGTCCGAGCGCCGGGATGAGCAACACTGCAAACGGTGACGTCGAGAACAGCCCGCGGTGCATGGAAAACAGTGTGCCAATCACTCCGTCGAGACTGGGAACCGAAACCCCGCCAATCCCCTCCTGATGAACGCGAGCCAACGCGGGAGAAGTGAGGTGATGATACGGGAGTTCGAGCGGACCGCCAAAACTGTGCGTGTGATAGAGGAGCAGCAACAACAGGGGCAGTGTCGCGCCCGCCATAACACCGAGCATTGGCCTGGCCCACCGCCGCACGGAACCCTCACAAAGTGCAAGCATACTGGCCGCGAGCCCAATTGCAGCTTGGTACTCGACCATCACTGCTAGGCCCAGGATCGCACCGCACAGCAGCACACGTCGACCAGTCGGGGCGCACAGGAGTCGTGTCGCGGCAAGCCAGAGCACCGCAACCAGCTGGTGTCCGAAGAAGGCCGCAGAGTAGTGAAATGCCGCGGTACCGAACAACCACGCGGTCAGCAGAAGGGCACAGGAACGAGAGGATACCGCTGCGCCCGAGGGCCAGAACGCCGAAGCGCGCGTCAGAAGACCGAACAGAAGCAGGACACCGAGCACCGTAGACGGGAGCATGACTCCCAGTCGACCAATCTCGAGCAGTTGGTGCACCGTCAATTCTTGCTCTGGGATGAATAGCCGCGCCGCAACATACGGAACAATGGCGATCACACTCGCACCGGGGGCTTTGTCGGTGAAGGTCTTTCCTTGATACGTTGCCTCGTCGAAGACGTGCCCGAAGCGTTGGCGTGCATGGTCGATGTTCCACTCGCCGTACTCGACCAAGCTGTAGCAAAGGTACATCCGCGACCGCTCATTGGGCAGGGTTGCTCCCCGAAACATGGTCCACTGCCCGAGCAAGAAGACCAACAGCGACAGCCCGAGAACCGCGATCACCCTGGTACGGCGAGCCAAAAACAGGGACCTGCTACGGTGGAACATGCGGCTCCACATCGTCTTTCACCCTCGCTCTAGCAAGAGAATCGGCTGCGCGAAGCCCCCACTCCGCAACCGCAAGCCCGGCTCGATCCACGACCCGAAGTAGACTTCGCGTCCCGGCCGCGGTCGAACTTCCACCAGCATTGAGTAGACGAAGCCCGGCATGAACCTGCCGGGTGGGATCACGAACCCGGTCGAGACACGCTTCGTCTTGTCATCCCTCATGACCCAAGACATCCCGGGAGGCTCGGTGACGCGCGAGCTGACCACGAAGCGCATGCCCGGTGACAACGATTCACCAGCCTCGAACAGCAGGCGGAGTCGCATCGGTGTCCCTGGCTCGACGCGATGTCCAAGTAGTGTCACCCCGCGCTCGTACTCGGTCCGGGTACCCCGATCGAAGCCGCGCAGCAGCTCGTGTCGACACTGCGCGTGTTCGATGGTGCGCCCCCGGGAGAAGAGCCAGTTGCAATAGACCCGGTGTTGCTCCGGTGAGCTTGGACTGGCGAGCACCTCGTCGCTCAGCTGCCCGAGGTGCATCCGGAGCTCCCAGGCCAGGAAGGGATCTGCTGCTATCTCCCGCAGAGGGTCGTGATCTTGAACCAACAGGCGCTGGTAAAGGCTCGGCGCTCGCTCGACGAAATCGAACGCTGTGAGCGGCGACAGAGATGAATTGCGTTCTGCGAGCACGTAGGGGCCAATCACCACCAGCGCCCCCACCCCGGCCGCCCACTCGAAGGCACTATCGGGCGCCAGCCGAGTGTCGAAGATCAGGTGGTCGGTGCGAACAAATCCGATTTGTCCGGTCACGATTGTCGGTCGCGCGAGAGCGTAGTCTTGCGACCAGTTGGGAAGCATCGAGGTATGCAGGCCGACCCGCGCGTCTCTCGGAATTCGCCGACTGAAACTCTCGAGCGCCAAGGTCTTGTCATAGTCTTGCAGGTTGAGGTGCCCATCATCATTCAGTCGGCAGCCGGTATCTCGCGCGTAGTCGAGCGCGCGCAGGGCATCTGGCAGCATCAACGCGGCGAATGCCGCCGGTACCGCTGCCAGGGCACGGCAGAGCCCGGTGCGACCGGGCGCAAACCGTCTCCCCAGTTCCCCGAGTGATGCGCCCAACGCTCCGAGCCCGAGCGCGAAGCTGACCGCGAAGGGCAACGGCCAGTAGATGTGCACATCCGCACCGTTCTTGAAGGTAAAATAGTGAAAGGCTGCCACAAGCAGCATCCCGAGCGGCAGAAGTTCGGTCATCCGACGCAACCAGAACACTCGGACCGCAAAGACGATGGCACCGAGCACCCCGAGCCCGAGGCCGAGCTTGGTGAACATGAGCTCCACCCAAAAGCGACGTGCCAAAAGCACTTGAGACAACGGGAGTTCATTGTCACGGGCTCGCGCTCGCGCCGATGAGAGCCAGTCCCAAAGCAGCCCCGCGCGCTCGAAGAACACGAGATAGCCACCGAAGCTGACCGCGAACACTGCTGCTGCCGCCAGCACCAGCACCAGAAACGTGCGATAGTGCGCCACCCTCCAACCTTCCTTGCTTGAGAAGGCCATGTCCAGTGTCAGCCACACCATCACCATTCCCGCGTACAGAGCGGCTATCCAATCTGTGTGCAGGGAGACGACCAGGCAGAGAACCACGGCCGCGGCGGCTCGTCGCGACCCGGAGCGACGGTAGCGAAGGGCCGCCCAGGTGAGCCACAACCAGGCTGCGGCGGAAAACATTTCGAAGCTTGGAAACTGCGCGAAAGCAAGCGCGATTGGCAAAACGACCCACCCTACTGCAGCCAGGAGCCCCGCGCTCTTTCCCCAGAGTTGACGCGCTACACCAAAGCACAAGAGCGGCATCACCGTGCTCACCAGCACCGGCAGGAGACGAATCACCCACTCTCCTCGGCCGAAAAGACCACGCAACACCGCGAACAAGAAGTAGGTGCCAAATGGGTGATGGGCATACGCACGCTCGATGGGGGGTGCACCGAGCGTGATCTCGCGCACTGGATAGGCAATCCCGTACTCGAGCATGTTGTCGGCAATCATGGCTCGGGCTGGGAGAACCGCCACGTGTCCGGCTCCAAATGGCGCTTGGATTTCGTAGAGCCCCACAACGAGCATGACGCCCATCATCGCAACCAGTACTAGGCGTTCACAGGTTTCCTCGGTCTTCATGGCCCTCGGAATCGTTCAAGAATCGTGAAGCCGTCCACTTCCGCGGCGGTCAGGTACGTGAGACGTGTCGCTTGAGGCAGTTGACGCCCGAGCGCAAGGTTGCCGGTTGTGTCAGCCGAGTGCGGAGGGACCACCACGAAACGCGGACGCAGCGTCGTGAGCTCAGCGGAGAGCCGAGCCAGAAGCTCCGGCGCGAGATCGGCGAGGCCAACGTGGAGCGGCCTCACCAGTCGCCCCTGGGGAGGACAGCCGAGCAGCGAAAGGATCTGTGGCTCGTCGCCCTCCACGAAAACGTCACAGCTCGCACCGAGTTGCTTCAACTCTTCGACCACCACGCGGCGCACGGAGAGTCCAGAGTCGTCGCTGTCGTAGAGCCGTGCCTCCACTTCTTGTGCCGCGCGGTTCGGGACGTTGTGCGCAAGCGCCAGCAAACGAATCCGACTCCGAGTCCAATAGCTGCCAGGCTCAAGGTCGACTGGAGTCGACAGTGCCGCGGTGACTACCACGACCCCTCCCAAGCCGACCACACCGGCGCGGCCCAATCCAAAAACCCGCCGGAATAGTTTGTACCATCCAACGGCCGCCATCATGCTGAGCCACGGCAAGGCGGCACTGAGACGTCCTGGAGCCGTCTCCATGGTCAGAGTGAGTCGGACCAGATCGACCACGACAACTCCAAGAAGCAACATCATTCCTGGGCGCTCACGGGTCAAGAGCCCGGGCAGCAGGTAGGCAGCGAGCATCCCCGCGGGCAGCAGCGCCGACTGCCGCAGCACCAGCCGATCAGTCACGAAATAGCCCCACTCTGCCACCTGCTCAAGTGAGGTAGGAAAGCCGAGACGCAGCATCGGCCACAGCCAATCGACCACGAACCTCCCAAGTCCCCTCTCGAGCGCAAGCCAGCTCAGAAATCCGCCCAACACCACCAACACTCCCAAGACTACACAGCCGATCAGCCAGCCCAACCGCGCTCGGCGAAAATCCGCAAGGCCACGGTGGTAACCAGCAATCACCGCCAGAGCAACCCACAGGGTGCCGAGCAGCGGAGTGAGCAGGATCACGAGGCCGAGCAGCACACCGGCGGCACACCAACGCTTGACTTCACGACGCCGACCCGCTCCCGAAGTCACAAGCAGCAGACTCCACGCAAACAACGCAGTGGCGAAGAACTCCGGTTGCCCGGTGTGCTCAAACTCGAGCTGGGAGTGCACAAATAGGGCCAACCCAGCAGCCAGATATCCGAGCTTCTCATTCTCGAAGAGCCGATCCGTAAGGCGCCCGAAGACTGGAAACAGCCCAATCGCGGTCAGAACCTCGAAGAATCGGAGCGACAACACATGCTCCAGACTGCTTCCGCCGAGACCCGCGTAGAGCAGGCCGATCCCTGGCGCAGAGTGCGACCAGAGCGTCTCGATGGGTGCCTGCCCGCGCAAGATCTCAGCGGCCATCAGCGTGTACTCGGCGTGGGATCGACCCGAGGGGAACACGACCACGCCGAGCACGGAGAGTATCCCGGAGGCAAGCCCGAGCGGCACCATCCACCAATCGGGGTCGCGAACGAGCTTGTGACCCAAGACGTCCGCGGAAGGGGGGCGCACCGAGGTGGTTGCCATGCGGCGACCACCCTAGACTCTCCCCGGCTCCAAAGCCAGACTCCCTATGCAAATCCCGGGAAAGACACTATGTCTTTGCCAAGCTTGACGGGATCGCGGCAACCTTCTATTTGGACGTCCAAGCACGGGATGCTCCCCGTGCCGATGCGCTCCTAGCTCAGCTGGATAGAGCACCGGCCTTCGAAGCCGGTGGTCAGAGGTTCGAATCCTCTGGGGCGCGCTAGAACAAACCTGAAATCTGCCCATTGACGTCAATGTCGATGTCCAGGGCCGCGGGATGCCTCGGCAACCCAGGCATGGTCATGATGGATCCGGTGGTCACCACCACGTAGCCCGCACCAGCCGAGGCGCGGGCTCCGCTCACGGTCAGTACGAAACCGCGGGGTCGACCGCACAGCTTTGGATCGTCGGAGAACGAGGACTGGGTCTTGGCCATGCACACCGGCAGCACACCAAACCCGAGCTCAGTGAGGGTCCGAAGCTCGGCCTTGGCTCGGCTCGTGTACTCGACGCTTCCTGCCCCATAGAGTTCCCGTGCCAGCGTCTCGATCTTGGTGGTGAGCGGGGCCTCTAGCTCGTAGAGGAACCGAAGCTCGGAGGGGGTGTCACACGCATCGATCACCGCCTCGGCGAGCGCCAGTCCGCCAGCACCCCCTGCTTCACGAAAGTCGGTGATGTGTGCCGGAAAACCCTCAGCCCGGCAACGGTCGCGGAGCACCTCGAGTTCAGAGGGGTCGTCATCAAGAAAACGATTGAGCAGCATCAGGACCGGGGCCCCGAATTTTCGGAGGTTCTCCCCATGGGCGAGCGCGTTCTCGATCCCGTGCAGGGCACAGGCACGGCGAGTCACCACCACCACCACTGCCGCGGGCCGAAGCCCCGTCGCACGGCACTTGATGTGGATGAACTTCTCCGCGCCGAGATCGGCAGCAAAGCCAGCCTCCGTAATGGTATAGTCTGCCAGACGGCACGCCAACTTGGTGGCAATAACGGTATTGCAGCCGTGAGCGATGTTGGCAAACGGTCCACCGTGAACAAAGGCCGGGCCACCCTCGATGGTCTGAACCAGATTAGGCATGAGCGCCTGCTTGAGCAGGGCCGCCATGGCTCCGGCCGCGCCAATCTCTCCAGCGGTGACTGGCTTCTTCAACCGATCGAAGCCAACCACGATCCGCCTCAGGCGTTCTTTCAAGTCAGCGCTGTCCCTGGCCATGCACAGGATGGCCATCACCTCGGATGCCGCCGTGATGTCAAAGCCATCCTCCCGCATCACGCCGTTCTGTCCCTCTCCTCCCATCCCAACGACGATCTGCCGCAAGGTACGGTCATTCATGTCGATGGCTCGACGGAACACCACACGGCGCGGATCGATCTCGGGGCTGAGGCGCTGGTGTAGATGATTGTCGACCAGCGCCGCAAGGAGGTTATGGGCGGCACCAACGGCGTGAATATCCCCCGTGAAGTGAAGATTGATATCTTCCATCGGCAACACTTGGGCGTAACCGCCACCTGCTGCCCCACCCTTGACGCCCATGCACGGACCGAGTGATGGCTCGCGGATCGCCACCATCGTTCGCTTGTTCAGAAGGCGTAGCGCCTGAGCCAATCCGATGGTGTTGGTGGTTTTGCCCTCACCCATGGAAGTCGGAGTCATGGCAGTCATCAGAACCAACTTACCGAGCGGACGCCGCGCGGCCTTCTCCGAGACCTCGTGCGGCACCTTGGCAATGTATTTCCCATGGTGAACCAGCTCTTCAGGACCGAGGCCGAGTTCAGCGGCCACTTCATCGATCGGGCGCAAACAAGCCTCACGCGCGATCTCGAGATCCGACCTCACGAGCCGACTCCTCGGGGCACCCCGAAGGAACCAAGTAGACCCAGCAGTGCATCGCGAGACAGCGCATGCCGCTTCCTGTGCGAGAGAATAGTCGCGAGATCGAAGTCGACGCGCAGACCCGGAAGCTCAGTCTGATTGTGGTCAGAGATGATGGTGATGTCCGAGGCCTCTACCTGTTCTCGCTTCATCAACTGCGCAATCACCCGGCGCCGGTCCAAACCTTCCAGATCATCGCGCACCACACGCCCCTCTATGGTTCTCGTGTCAGCGTCGAACGACAGCTGGACCCCGAAGGTGTGATCGAGATCGAGCACGGATCCGAGCGCCTCCGTGAAGAAACCTGGTGATACGAGCGCAATTCGGTACCCCAGCATCTTCAGGGTTTGGACCAGCTCGACGGTTCCCGGGCTGGGACAGATGGTCCGGGTGATGCTCTCAACCGTGTCGATGCCGACCCCATCCAGCCGTTCGGCAGCGCGTGCAAGATGCGCTAGCAGTTCGCCCCCGGACACGAGTTCATGAGGCTCGAGATCAGTATGACTCAGGATTTCTTGAAGCATCTGGAGACCAAAGAAGCTCCCCTCGAAGTCAAACACAATCACCCGCTTGCGCCGGTTGAAGACATCGGTGGTTTGAAAGGACACCTCGAGTTCGCGTTGCTGCATCGCCTCGTCGAGATCGACCATGAGCAGGTCTTCAGGAATGGCACAGCGGCTCATGTCGCAAAGCAGCTCCAACAAGAAGACACCTTGCCGTCCAACTGTGCGCGAGGACTCGATGTTGATGCGATAGCGACTGAGCAGTTCAGCGGTATGAGCGATGATCCCAGGCGCATCGCGACCGACAATGACGAGCAGAATATTGCGACGCGCAGGGTCACGCGGCGAGGGAACATACCCATCGACGCGGAGCGTCAAACCAGTGTCTTCAGCGATGCTCTGCACCATCTGCCGGAAGCCCTCCACCCTGAGCTCCGCGTCCGAGAGATCCACCACGGCTGTCACGGTGAACAGACCATGCAGGACCTCTTGGCGCAAATCCACGATGTTGCCTCCCGCTCCGGCGATAGGAGCTGCGATGCTCCGTACCAACCCCACCGCGTCCTGCCCCATTCCATGAACCACGCACAGTCGACGATTTTTCATACTCGAGGCTCCAAGTGTCCATGAAGCCGTCGAGCTGCGCAAGCATGCAACGGACTCGACGGCTGACTCGGCCCACCTACTTGCCTTTGACATCGCGGTGATCCTGGTTCCGAGGACCTGCGACCGGCGACGGGGATGCCACCTTGACGGCGATCTGGTTCTGCTCTCCCCCACCCAGACTGCCCTCGAATACCGAATCAACCTTCGGCTTCACTGGTCCTGACTTGGCTCGGACGGCCTTGGTGGGGACCGTGCGCACCAAGGGGGTGATGCTCAGGATAGGCGCTGCGCTCGCGGTGGTGTCCACTGTCTGGACCAGATCGAGCGGGGGTGGGAGCAAAGCCGGGGCTTGCTCTGTGAACTCCTGCACAGCAGCTGCGGTTGGGGGCTCCGGAACCACCACCCTCGCTCCCTCCCCTCTGCCACTCACCACCGCTCGCTGCCCGAGTGAACCGGAAGGCCGCGGAAAAACCACCCAGGCCATGACACCCGCACCCACCAGCACCGTCGCTGCTGCCACTGCGATTGCTCGCTGGTGGCGTCGGGGACGGAGACTGCGTCGCAGCCGCTGCCTAACCTCTTCAGCAGACGCCGGTCGATCCGCCGGGTCAGGGGCGAGCAACTCGGCCACTAACCCGTCAAGGGTACGATCAACGTCGGAGCGCAGCGCCGAGATCGGTCGAAAGGCACCCTCCGGACGCTCACCAGTCAACACCTCGTAGAGCAAGACACCAACCGCGAAGAGATCGCTGCGCGCATCCACCCGTTTTCCTCGGCGCTGCTCGGGCGACATATACGAGAAGGTGCCGAGAACCGTGGAGGTTCTGGTCAGCTGTGTCCTTCCCAAGCCCACTCCGTCCTCGAGGTGGGCGATGCCAAAATCAGCGAGCACCGCGCCTTCGGGACCGATCAGAACGTTGCTCGGCTTCAGATCCCGATGCACCACGCCCGCGCGATGAGCGTGCGAAAGCCCGGTGAGGAGACGATCGAAGAGAGCCCGTACCTGCTCGAGAGTCGGCGACGTTTGTGTCAAGAACTCCCCCAGGGTGGGACCTTCCACCAGTTCCATCGCAAACCAGGGGATCTTGTCCGCGTTTCCCTGGTCGAGGATGCGGACGATGCAAGGGTGATCGAGTCGACGCTGGACGGCAATCTCCCGCTCGAAACGCGCGAGCACCTCAGGATCGGCAGCCAAACTGCCGGAGAGGAACTTGAGCGCCGCCATCTCTCCGCTGGGGCCACGAGCCTGATACACACTCCCCATCCCGCCTGCACCCAGCCGCGCGAGGACCTGAAAGCCACCCACTGTCTCCCCGGAGAAGCAGCGTTCCGGAAGGAATCGTGGCTTTCCGACCAAGGTTTCGAGACGCGCGACGTCGATCTCGGCGCGACAATACTCGCACGCGACAGTCACCACCCCAGAGTCCGGGATGTTGAGTGGCCTCTGACAGGCCGGGCAAAGGAACGCTGGCGCAGACTCTTCCATCACCGACGAGTCTACCTGAGAGTGAGACAAACGCTCCGGCTGAATGCTGCCCTCCACTGAGCTTGCAAGGTTCGGACCAGCTTACCCAGCTCCAGGCGCCCCCAGGATGGCGGAGATCTTGTCCCATGGCTCGTCGAGCCCAAAGGGCTTGCGCAGAAGCTCGGCTGCCCCGCGCCGCACCAGCTCACGTGCCACCAGTTCCTCATCATGCCCTGACATCAAGAGGACAGGGATCTGGGGCGCGAACTCGCGCAGTTCGGCAAAAACGCTCGCTTGGTCGAGCCGAGGGACGACCAGGTCGAGCAAGATCAATGAGTAACTCGCCGTTCGGAACTCAGCCAACGCCTCTCGACCGTCACCAGCCGTAACCACCTCATATCCGTGTTGGGTGAGGTGCACGTCGAGCACCCGGCAACACCGGTTCATCGTCTACGACCAGGATCCTGCCGCTGCCCAGACCCAGCCCTGGATTGACTTTGGCCATGCTCTGGACCTGCGCCAAAGCGAGCGGACGATACACCACGAATCTGGTTCCCTGACCCTCGACGCTCGCCACCTCGATCGCACCATCGTGAGCATCGACGGTGGCTTGGACCGCAGAGAGACCAAACCCTGTACCGCCTCGTCCCTCCTTGGTCGTGAAGAACGGTTCGAAAATTCGCCGTTGTATCGCTTCGCTCATACCGCTCCCGTCGTCGCGCGCCTCGATCGCGAGACAAGCGGCCGCCGCCATCTCTTGTGGAGGTATTCGTACTCTGCGAGAATCGGAGCCACGTCGGTTCCTGCCTGGCTCCCACCGCTTCAACCCAAGTGGCGCAAGGCGCGAGACAACGACTCCCCGCTGATCAGCTGGACCATCGAGAGGCCAAGCGCCTCCTCTTGGGTATGACCGAGCAGTCGCTGGATGGAAGGGCTCACGCACTTGAGTCTGAGTTCGAGGTCTTGGAGCGCCACCACGTCGTGCATATGTTCGGCCACCAGCCGGTATTGCTGTTCGCTCTCGCGAAGCTCCCCCTCGGCCGACTGCCGCGCCTTGGCCTCCAGCTCGAAGCTCCGATGCATCGCCACCAACCGGGCGGTGAAGCGTTGGAGCGTCGAGAGAGTGCCGGCAAGCCTCATCTGCACGGCATGCAGCATCGCAATCACCAACAACGAGAGCATTGAGAAGTGGACGATCTGGACCATCTAGCCCGCGGGTGAGCGCAAAGAGACGACCACATCCACCTTGAGAGCGAGCCAACCCATGACCGCGCCCCAACCGGCAACGGCCATAGCGATGAGCGCGATCACCAACGCCACCAATGGACCTCGCAGGCCGAAGAAGATCCCGGCACACAGTGTGGAGGCGAACAGAAGTGGCACTCCTACACTCGCAAAGCCGTAGATCGACAGGGTGAGGAACCCATCTGCGATCCCGACCGTGCAGAGTGTGGCGGAGACGATCGCGAGCGGAATCCTCGGAGGCAGGAGCAACGCGGTCATGAGCAGTAGGAAGAACCCCACGCACACCAGGATCACGCCGCGCCCCGAGAACTCGAGGATGCGCCAGATCGCCACGCTCAGCGCAAGCGTGCCGAGCACGAAAACGATGGAAGCAAGCCACTCGAAGGCACGCAGAGTCATCGCGTCGATCTCGGCGCGGGCACTGGTGAACACCTCGGGGGCGCGACTGATCCTGAGCTCACCCGACGATTCAATCATGGCGCTTCCGGCTTGCTCTCCCGCCACAAATCGATCTGATACTGCTCGAGCTTCTTGTCGAGCGTGGGCCGACTGATCCCGAGGATACGCGCGGCCTCCGCCTTCTTGCCGTGTGCCACATGCAGGGCCTCTGCGATGCGCACTCGCTCGAGTCGCGCAACAGCCTCGGCTAGGGTTTCGGCAAGTTCACTTGGTATCGAAGGTGATGAGGCCCGAGACCCGGAGGGTATCTGGAGTGGCTCGTCGCTGCCCGGAGGCGGCGCAACGAAGGCAGAGATGCCGAGCGCATCACGCACTTCCTCGATGCCGAGCGGCTCACTCGTCAGAGGGTCGCGCAACACCAGCAGCCGCTCCAGCACATTGCCGAGTTCCCGGATGTTCCCAACGAAGGGATGCTGCGCCAGTTGCTGGAGCGCAGCATCGCTCAGCCTTGGTGGGTTCAGCTTGAGTCGGCCGGCAATTCGCTCGAGGAGAACCGGAACCAAGAGAGGAAAGTCTTGGCGACGCTCGCGGAGCGGGGGAAGGTGGATCGCGACCACGTTGATACGGAACCAGAGATCATGCCGAAACCGCCCTGCGGTGGCGTCTGCCTCGAGATCACGGTGTGTGGCGGCGATCACCCGCACATCCACCTGGTGAGGGACACCCGATCCAACACGGGTTACAGCACGCTCTTGGAGAACTCTGAGCAGCTTCGTCTGGAGAGCCGGCGCAAGATCGCCGATCTCGTCGAGGAACAGGGTACCTCCATCGGCGGCCTCGAAGGCTCCGAGTCGGGTCGCCGTGGCGCCGGTGAATGCCCCCTTCTCGTGACCGAACAGTTCACTCTCAGCCAAAGACTCGGCAATCGCTCCGCAGTTGAGGGCAACCCAGGGTCCATCGCGGCGCGGGCTCTTCTGGTGAATGAGCCGCGCGAACTCCTCCTTGCCGGTCCCGGTCTCACCCAGCAAGAGGACGGTCGAATCGACGCGAGCGGCAGCCTCGGCACGCCGGAGCGCGGCCAAGAAGGCGGGGGCGCGTCCGATCGGGCCAGGTGCGGGCGCCGGTGTTCGACTGGCCGTCTCCCGCAAAGCTACGGTAAGCAGGTGTCCCAGCGCCTCGAGCCAATTCAGATCTGCCTCGTGAAAGGGATGCTGCGCGGACCTGTCCACCACCAGCATTCCGGGAGAACGGCCCGGCCCGACGAAGGGAGCAAGCAGTACGCTACAGAGTGAGTTTTCGAGGACACTCCGCTGCCGATCGCGCTTACGCGATGGCCGTGGCAACTGAAGGAGGCTTCCCATCTTCCTCTTCCACGACTCATCGAGCAATTCCTCGGAGAGGACCGAGAGTTCTTCCGACCCACGCGAGCCGAGCACCATCAGGCGACCGTGGACCAGGGGGCGGAGTAGGAGGTGGGCACGGTCGGCTCCGAATCGCTCGACGATCGCCGAGAGAGCACACTCGACGATCGAGCCTTCGTCATCGAGTTCGAGGAGTTTCTCGGCGCACCGGCTGAGCACCTGTGCGAACTGGCGGTCACACGTGGATCGCCCTGGTTGCGATGGCACGTCCTCCGCAGGATCATGGTGTACGAGCAGTGTACCATCGCCGTAGCGCGCCCCGGCGATGGTCAGTCCAGGTCCGGCCACGAGAAACAGACTTTCCCCAACCGCGATTTCATCCCCTTCGGAGAGAACTGTCGCCGCCTCGATCCTTTGTCCGTTGACGTAGGTCCCGTTCTGACTCCCGAGATCACGAACACGGAGCCCCTCAGCTTCATCAAGCTCGAAGCGACAATGCTCGCGAGACACGCGACCATCGATGAGCTGTAGTTCTACCTCTGGGGCTCGGCCGACGAGAAGTGAACCGTGAAGCGCGATCCTGACGCCCCGCTTGGGCCCGAAGAGGGCGAGCAAAGACAACCTCGGAGATTCAAGTTCGCTTGACAAAAACCGTTCTCCCTTCCGTGACCTCTAGTACTGTTTCCCTCAACGGGTCAACCGGCCTGATCTTGGAGGCCTCCGTGGCCGTACTGCGCCAGCAGAACACGGCGCGGCGCGAGGAGGGACAGACACTGGTCAAGCTCATCGAGAGCGCGATGCCGGTGGGGGGTGGGCGAGCGCCAGCAACGTCCGAGGGAGCGGTGGGCACCCTTCTCGATCTCATCGCCTAGTTCGGATTTCTTGGCGATCCAGCGGATTTTCGGGGATGCTTGGGGGAGCGGGCTGGGTCGACCGAACGCGGTTGCTGCCGCCCAATCCGCAATTTTCCCGGCAATTGCCCAGGATTGTGCCATGCCCAAGCAAGACCCCAGTCGACGAATTACGCTTGCCATTCTTGCCGGCCTGGTCATCGGATGCGGCGGCATGACCGAGCTTGCGACCGAGGAAGATCTGAGCCCCCTCGAAGCCAACGGTGGCCAGTGGTTCACGGCCGGCGCCGGAGGCCTCGGAAGCGGCGGCCGAACAATGACCGCAGTTGGGGCAGCCTCTGGTGAGGGAGGCTTCGGGATCGGTGCCTGGACCTCGTTGGGCGGCCGCGGGTTGGGGGGTGCGCTTGCCGTAGGAGGCAGAGGAAGCGGAGGACGTCTGGGTGCCGGCGGCTGGCCAGGTGCCGGCGGCTGGCCAGGGATTGGCGGACAGCTGGGTCTGGGTGGGATTGACCATCACGGTGGCCATCCAGGTTCGGGTGGGATGCCAGTCAACGGGGGTGCTGGTTCCGGCGGACTTGGTGGCACGGCTGGCGCCGCAGGACAAACCCAGGCAGGGTTCTTTGGCGGTGGTGGTGCCCTTGGCGGCTCAGGCGGAACGCTCGCCGGGGACTGCATCAGCGCCACCCTGGAGACGGTGCTCCCGTCCACGCTTTACGGAGCCACCTCATTGCTCACTGGCGACAGCTATCCGGTTTCGTGCCTTGGTATCCGTGAACGCTTTGACCTGGTGGCGTCGTTCACCGCGCCGCGCACGGGTCGTTACGCCTTCGACACCGCGGGCACCCCAGCGGATACCGTGCTTGGGGTCTACGATGGTGTGTGCACCGACGCCTTGCTCGGTTGCAGCGATGATGCACGGTGGGATGCCACATCACGCCTCGAAGTGACCCTATCTGCCCAACAAACCGTGAGCGTCGCGGTCGAGGGATACAGCCAAGCATCTCTTCCATCATTCTTGCTCACCGTCACCCAACACAACGACGGTCCGTGCTGCATAGCCACCACCGAAACCTGGGGTTGCGCCGATCAAACGGTTGAAGCATGCGTGTGCGCGAGTCGACCAGAGTGCTGTTCGGAAGTGTGGTCTGAGGACTGCTCCACGGCTGTCAACACGCTCGGGTGCGGGAGCTGCCTCGCCTGTCCGGACGAAACCCTACCGAGCGCGTTGTCCTTCAGTGTCTCGGGGAGCACCGTCGCCGGCCGCAGAAACTTCGTCCCCAGCTGCGTGCCTGGCAGTACGGCAACCGATCGTTCTTTCGCCTTCGCCGCCCCGCACACCGGGATGTACCAGTTTGACACCATCGGCTCCAACTTCGACACCGTGCTCTCCGTGAAGGCAAGCTGCTCGAGCACGGACTTCGCCTGCGCCGATGATTCTTCGGCAGGGCTGGCCTCAATCGTCAGCGTGTATCTCGACGCTGGACAGTCAGTGGTGTTGGTGGTCGATGGCTACGGGACAGCGAGCGGAGCCTTCGCACTCAACGGTCGCTTGCTCGGATCGAACTGCTGTGTGGCCACACCCGGCATCCCCGGCTGCACCGACACCAACATCGCCACCTGCGTCTGCAACGCACTGCCAGGCTGCTGCTCCACGGAGTGGAGTGAACTCTGTACCGTGGCCGTTGACGCGCTCGGATGTGGGGATTGTTGGAGCGAGATATGACTGGCGCTGCTGACCGCATTCACATCGATGTGATCGATGACGGTCAGATGGCCCGCCTATCGATCACCGAAGGCCCGCCGATCTCGGAGCCCGAGCTTCGGATCTTGTTGGATGCGGCCCACGTGCACGTCCCGCTCCAACCCGACGTCCTCGCCTCGGCCCTCCGCGTGCTCGCCGATCCGACCTCAACACTCACCCAACAGATCATCGCACAAGGCCGTCCACCGGTACCGAGTCGAGACGCTGCACTCGAGTTCACCATGGCGTCCCACCTCCTCCCCGGCAGTGTCCGCGAAGATGGGAGCTTCGACTACTACGAGCGTGATCTGTTGCAACCGGTCGAGCGGGGAGCCACCGTCGCTCGATTGATCCCCGAGCAACCGGGGTTGGCTGGGCTTCGCGTCGACGGTAGCGAGATCCCGGTGCGCCCCCCACGCCCGCTCGGCGAGAAGCTGCTTACGGGTGTTCATCTGGAGACAGATGGAAGGATCGTGGCCACTCGTGACGGCGTCATTCTGCACAAGCCCAATGCCACTTTGGACGTCGTGGATCACCATGTCCACCGAGGCTCGGTCGATCTGCACTCTGGCAATCTGACCATGGTTGGAAGCCTGGTCATCGAGGGTGACGTGTTGCATCCCCTGCAGGTGGTGGCGACCGGAGACGTTCTCATCAAGGGAAACGTCGAGAATGCCTCCGTCACAGCCGGTGGACAGATGGTGGTCCGTGGCGGGGTCCGCGGCCGCGACGGCGGCCAGGTAACTTCCGAGGGCTCCGCACAGATTGCTCGAGCCGAGTCTGCCAGGATCCAGAGTCAGGGCGCGTTGACACTCAAGGAGAGCGTGGCAAGTGAGCTTGCCGCGCAGCGCATCGAAGTCAGCGGCCGCATGCGCGGAGGCCGGGCTCAGGCCGAGATCTCGCTCGTGGTGCGAGAGGTGGGTGTGCCACATGGCACACAGACGCTCCTTGTGGCAGGCGAGCCCCTCGAAAGCCCAGTGACCGAAGCGGAACGACTGATCCGCACCCACAAAGAACGGCGCACGCTCGGGGGCGCAAAGGAGCGACGCACCGAGCCGCCCAAGACCTCTGCCAAAGCGGCGCGACGTGACCTTTCACTGCGCGATACCGAGGTGGAGCTGCTTCTGGCTCGGGAGCAGCGGCGAGAATCCCTGGCGGGCTCAGCGACCATCCAAGTCGGCTCGGCACACCCAGGCGTCACGCTCCGCATCGGCCACGCCGAGCTCGTGCTCAGCGTACCGGTGCACGGCGTCCGGTTTCGCCTCGATCCGGAGCGCAAGTTTCTGGTCCACGAGAAGATACACCCATGAATCCAAAACATCTCTTGGCACGTGAGCTGATGACTACTCCGCCGATCATGATTGAGCGGCACGCAACGCTGCGGCAGGCGGGACGGATGATGACCAACGAGAAGGTTCACTGCTTGCTCGTGCCAGCTGAAGCAGGTCGCTGCATTGGCGTCATCACCTCCAAAGACATCGTGCAAGTCCTCGGAAACAATGACATCGATGTCCTCGATCGGCTCCGAGTGAGCGACGCAATGACAAGTCCCGCGATCACGGTTCAGCAGGAATTCGTGGTCGCCGACTGCCTTCGACTCATGCAAATGTCCGGGATCCGAACGGCTCCGGTGCTAAACGGCCTGGTCCCAGTGGGGATCTTGAGCTTCACGGACATCCTGGCCCGGGCCGTAGCCGACTGATTCGCGCCAAACCGGGGTACCGGTCGGGTGGTTGTGGAACATGCGCGCGTCTTTTGGCAGGATGTGCCCATGACCCTCTCTTCACGAGACTCCGACGACGATCCAAAGCGCCGGTTGGGGGAAGTCCTGAACGGCCGCTACCAGGTTGAGTCGGTGATTGGGGAAGGGGGTCAAGGTGTGGTGTACCGGGCAGCGGATCTGGTAGATGGTGAGAAGGTCGCCATCAAGGTGCTGCGCGACGCGGCCGCGGCTGATCCAGCCTCGCGGGAGCGCATGTTCCGTGAGGCCCAGGCGCTGTCGACCCTGCTCGACACCGCTGCTGTTCGAGTGTTGGACCAAGGTTGGACCGACGATCGCTCCCATTTTTTGGTGATGGAGTATCTGGAAGGCTCTGATTTCGAGGATCTGCTCGCCCTGATCGAGCGCGACGGCAAGCGCATCGAACCGCGGCGATTGCTCTCCATCCTCGATCCGGTGGTGCGCACGTTGGAGCGTGCCCATGCTCAGGGAATCATCCACCGCGATCTCAAGCCTGGAAACATCTTCGTGTTGAAGACGGGTGAGGTCCGCCTCCTCGATTTTGGGTTCGCGAAGTTCACGCGGCTGCCAGGGCTGACGGTCGTCGGTTTCATCGCCGGATCACCGAGCTACATTTCCCCAGAAATCTGGGGTTCTGGCGCGAGTTCCATCGATCACCGCGCTGACGTCTACTCGCTCGGGGCCGTCGTATTCCGCGCCCTTACCGGCAAGCCTCCCTTCGTTTGCGCCAGCGTGGTCGGAATCTACCGCGCCGCCACCAAGGATCCGCGTCCGAAAATCACCCCTGCCCGCCCCGATCTGCCCACCGCACTCGACGATTGGGCCGAACAGGCGCTTGCCGCAGACCCCTCCCAGCGCTTTCTGTCCGTGACCGCCTTGTACAACGCGCTCGTCTACGCCCTCGCGCCGGTGTCCTGAGCCTCTGGGGTCACTGCGCTGCCTGACAGAGGAACAGTAAGGCTCGAAAGAGGGACCCGCCTCCATGACCCTCGGCTCACCGAATTCTCCTGGATTATTCTCGGGATCAGCGGCACCCGGTGGGTGCCGTCGAGCACTTGGGTGGGAATCCGTAATCCTCGGGATGAGAATCGCCGTATACTATCCTGTCCCTCACTGCTCGATCACTGCCCCCCGAAAGACCCCATGGCGGCGCGCAAAGAGATGATCGTGGTCATCGACGATACCGACCTGGTGCGACGGGTGGTCACACGCCTGCTCGAACGCGCAGGCTTCTCGGTCGCCGAGGCCACTGATGGGGTAGACGGCTTGCGGGCAATCCGCGAGCTTACTCCGGCACTGGTCTTGTGCGACCTCCGGATGCCTCGACTGGATGGGCTCGAGCTGCTGCGTCAAGTTCGAGAGCAACAACCGGATCTACCGGTAATCGTCATGTCGGGCGAAGGCCTACTCGATGACGCCATCGGCGCGTTGCGCCTGGGGGCCTGGGACTACATCACCAAGCCAATCGAACCTCTCTCGCTCCAACATGCCATCGACAAAGCGCTGGAACGGGCCTCGCTGATCGCCGAGAATCGCCGCTATCGAGCCCGACTCGAGCTGCTCAATCGGGAGCTGAGCGCCAGCTTGCGCTTGTTGGCCGAGGACGAGCACGCCGGACGCCAGATCCAGTTTCGGATGCTGCCGAAGAACGACCTCTGCTTCGGGCCCTATCGGGTCACAAGGATGCTGATCCCCTCTGCGTTTCTGTCCGGGGACTTCATCGATGCCTTTTCGATCGATGCCAATCGTTTCGGTTTCTACCTCGCCGACGTCTCCGGTCACGGAGTCTCCTCGGCTTTGGTCACGGTGCTCCTCAGAACCTTCGTACAGCGACAAGTGGCAAGCTACGTGCGTTCCGGCGATGACCTAGTGCTGAGCCCCGGCCGTCTACTCACACGACTCAATGAAGAGATGAGCCGCGACGACCTCTCGAAGCACCTCACCGTCTTCTACGGGATCATCGATCTGTCCGACGACACGCTGCTCTTCGCCAACGCCGGGCATTTTCCCTGGCCTCTCCTGACCAACCGACAGGGTTCCACCACACTCGAACACCCTGGTGTCCCGGTGGGCATGATGCCCACCACCCACTACCAAGAGCACCAGCTGACACTGCCAAACCCTTGCTCACTTTCCATTGTCTCCGACGGCGTGCTGGAGGTGTTCAAAGAGGGTGGTCTTGGTGAGAAGCTCTCACGGCTCCGCGAACACCTCGGCAAGCTGGGACTCGATATCGAAACCCTACGCGAGCCACTGTCTCTAACTACGCGCACCACATTCCCCGATGACATCGCGATTCTGGTCGTACAACGTGGAGGCGAACATGGCTGATATCCAACGACCGCGTGCTTTTCTGGGCCGCGCGGAGCACACCTTGATTCTCTCGCTCAAGGGATCCATTCGCTACGCAACAGCCCAAGCGCTCAAGGAGTTCTTGGAGCGAACACGCGAGACCTCCGCTCAGGATACCACCATCCTGGATTTGCGAGAACTCGAGCTAATCGACAGTACGGGCATGGGGCTGCTGGCCCGGCTGGGCCGCGACTCTCTTGAGCGAGGCCGACGCTCCGTGATCGTCTGCTCCAACCAAGACGTGCTGATGTGCCTTCACTCCGCAGCCTTCGACACGCTGTTTCTGATGCTCGAGGACTGGCCCTTGGACACCCCAGTCGAGCTCGCAGAAATCCCGATGGGCGAGGCCGAGCTGGTTCCGGATCTCCTCGGCCACATCATGCTCGACGCCCACCGTGACCTTGCGAGTCTGAGTGAGCAAAACCAACTCAGCTTTGGTCCGGTAGTGGCAACCTTGGAGGATCAGCTTTGTGACGTGAATCCAGCACATCATCAGCCCGACCCATAGCGACTCCGCACCACCTCGATCAGTGCACGAATATTGGCACTAGGGGCGCCGGGAGGCATGCCACCGGCCACTGAAACGATCAGCCGACGCGCCTCGCCAAGCGGCTCGAGCAGCTCCGCGGTGACACGCTGCACGTCCGAAATCGTCCCCTCGGCAAGCACGTCACGCGGCGGCACGTTACCAACCAGAACCACGCGACGGTCGGTCCAGTCGAACATGTCACGGAGGCTGTGCTGAGTGCCGAAGTTCAGCATGTTGACCCCGATGTCGGCCAGGAAAGGGGCAGTGATCTTGCAGGGAGCATCGTTGTGGAAGAACTTGACGGTAACATCCGTCGAGAAGAGCCGGGCCAGGTGGGGCTTCGCGAACGTCACGAAGTCCTGCTTGCCGATGAATCCGACCAGGTCGTCGAGTATCAGGATCCCGTCGATGGTCCCAATGGCCTCGCGCTGCGCGGCGATCCACTCGACCAAGAAGTCCGTGACCCTCTTCAGCAACTCCTGCATCTGTTCCGGGTGGGTTCGGAGTGCGGTCAGAAACTCAGTGGTGCCCATCAGAAAGGAGGCCACATTGAGCGGCCCTCGCGCCACGGCGAAGCGGATCTTTTCCCCCCGCTCCGCAAGCGCTGACCGGACGTGCAGCAAGCGTTTGAGCACGAACGGGAGGAGACCGTCACGCCGTGGATTCGGTGCCGCGAGTCGCTCGACTTCCTCGGGAGAACGGAGAACGGTGCCCGCAAAAGGAAACTCGTTTTCGCTCCACATGGTCACGGCACCGAAGGCCGAGGGCTCGGTGCACATGCCAAATTCCGACCAGAATCCCGGAAAGAACCAGGTATCTGGAAATGCGTCGTGGGCACGGCAGTGGCACTCGAACCAGATCCGCTCGCTCGCGAAATAGTCCATGATCGAGTATCCTGCCCAGTTCGGGAGCCATGGGCTGTCGATGATGAAACCAGTCGGCAACGGGCGCACCAGCTCACCTGCGATGATTCGCTTCAGAGTCTCCCAATCTGCGTCTTTCATGGTTCTCTTCTGCTCTTTTCAACTGCCGACTTGTTTGATGAAGAAAGTCGCTTGGCCACTGCGGCAATGAACTCGGGGTTCGTTCCACAGCATCCACCTACGAAGGCGGCCCCGCCTGCCACGAGCGCAATCAACCCGTCCGCGAAGGCGTCGACAGAGGTCCCGTAGCTGATCGTGCCCTCCCGTTCCACTGGCAAGCCTGCGTTCGGCTTGAACCAGAGAGGCTTGTCGGTGAGTTGCCGAAGCCGTTCGCACAGTGGAAGGAAGCCTTCGACACCCCGACCACAGTTGACACCCAGGACTTCTACATCCAGTTCAGACAACCGGGTGACCGCGTGCTCCAAGCGCACCCCCATGCTCGTCCGGTCGCCATTTTTTCCTGCATCAAAAACCATGCAAGCCACCACCGGAAGCCCCGTCTTGCGACCAATCTGCACCGCAACGCTCAGCTCCTCCAGGTCGGTGAAGGTCTCGAACACCAGTGCCTCCGCGCCTGCCTCTGCGAGCGCCTCAGTCTGCTCCGCAAAGGCCCGCGTGAGTTCTTGCGGGCTCACCTCGCCCATGCTGAACAACTTGCCGCTCGGCCCCACCGAGGCAAATACGCGAGCGTGACCGAGGGCGGCTTCCTTGGAGATAGCTACGCCCCGGCGATTGAGCTCTGCGACTCGGTGGGCAAGGTCATACCTGGCAAGCACAAGCGCGTTCGAACCGAAGGTGTTGGTAAGGATTATCTGGCTCCCCGCCTCCACGTAGCGATGGGCTACTCGACCCACGAGCTCCGGTGATGCGAGGTTGAGGGCATCAGGACAGGCTCCCGGCAGTAGCCCGAGTGCCTGGAGTTCAGTGCCCCACGCGCCGTCGAGCAGAAGTGGAGATTGTCCGGCAAGCAGCGCAGCTTGGGTCATGGTTCATTCCTCCGAGATCTGAGTTCGGCGTTGAGTCTCATAGCCAACTCGACCGACGCTGCAGCGCTCGGCGCGTAACCGTCGGCGCCGATCGCATTCGCGAACGCCTCGGTCACCGGAGCCCCTCCGATCATGATGCGGAGGCGCGCTCGTCGGGGGTCACGGGCCAGGGTTTGCACTGTCTTTCGCATGGCCGGAAGCGTGGTGGTAAGCAGCGCCGACACGCCAACCAAATCACCGTCGACGGCGGCATCGACGAACCGCTCGGGTTTGACACCCACACCAAGATCCACGACCTCGAATCCTCCGCCTTCGAGCATGGCTGCCACCAGGTTCTTGCCGATGTCGTGGAGGTCACCCTCGACCGTACCGAGGATGACCCGCCCAACTGGGGCGATCCCTTGGCTGGCAAGGATCGGTCGCAGAAGTTCGAACGTGGCCTTGGTGGCGCGAGCCGCCATCAGAAGCTCGGGAACAAAGAACTCCCCCTCCTCGAACAGCGCCCCGGCCTGCTGCATGCCAGGCACGATCCCTTGGTCGATGATCGCGAGTGGACTCGCACCAAGAAGGAGCGCACTCTCGGTGGATTTCACAGCAGCCTCGCTGTCACCTTGGGTGATCGCGTTTTTTAGTACACTGAGGTCGTCCATCGGCAGGAAACGATACCAGCACCCCCTCCCGAGAGCCAGTCACCCGCTCCTCCCCGCGCGAAACGGACTATCGGCGCATTGAGCAGCGGACCTCGGGACAACTTCGGCACGGGCAACCACCCCCCGGAAAGCTCCCCGCTGGTCCGAGACCGATCAGACCTGAAACCGACTTCTCGGGTTGCATCAGGCAGGAGTCAGTGAGCGACACACCAATCGCCGCGGCATCGACCAACAAGAACAGTACCCGCTGTGCTTCGAGCTCGACACCGCAATAGCCAGGACTGTACCGCACGCTCACCCGATCCTGCTCGTCCAATATGGCTAGATGCCGAGCCGGTGTGAGGCTGGATACATTGCGAGTATCCCCTTCGACGAACGCATTGCCGCGTGCGACGATTCGCGTGTGCACCAAATCGGCCATGCGCTCTGCCCCCCAAGAACCCACCGCATCGAGAGCCCAGGCGCGTACCGGATCGCCGTCACGCATGGCCTGCCGAGAGCACTCGCTGATCTTGCTGCCAACGGTGACGCAAAATGCGGCGATCTGGTTGGCTGGAGCGAGAAAGCCTCCGACCGCTCCCTGGATGGTCAGGTTGCCAATCACCAGCCCCCTCGCCTCATCCGGCGCAATCTCCAACCGGTGTACGGCGACGGCGGCCTTCGGCTGAAGCACGCTTTTTCCGAACGCCACCGCGTCAACGATTTCCTTCGCGAGAGGACGCTCCGCCTCGGATGATTCACTCGCAGGATACCCGAGCGCACGCCGAAGCCCCCTCGGATCATCAGGAAGTTGTTCTACCTCGAAGAACTCTCGAAAGATGGGGTGGAAGAAAGGTTGTTGAACCAAGAACGGAATGCTACGAGGTTTCGCCGAATCGACAAGCCGCCATAAGCCAAGCCGAGGTGTACAAAGCTCTCTCGAGCTCAACACTGCGGGGCAGCCGAGGCTCAGTCGACTGGCTCGATCTCGAGAAACCCTAGGAAAGTGTAGGCATAATCGAGGGTCTGCTCTGAACGCCCTCCCACCACCATCGACAGCCTCCCATCTCGGATCTCCACGGTGCCATTGGCCACAATGATCGGGCTCTGATCGGTCGTGGGTTGGTCTTCGACAAGTCTTTGTCCCTCGACCGTCACATTGTGAGGGTCATTGGGATAGCCGCGAGCGGGGCGCCCGACGCCCACGGTCACCTGGTAGCTTCCGTTCTCGAGAGCGAATTCGAAGAGGTTGTCACGTCCGTAATCATCGTACACATAGCTCTGCGACAACACCGAGTACCCGTCCACATCATCGAACCCGGTCAAGGCGATCCCAGGGTCGGAGATGAACTCGCCGTACCAACCGTAGCCTAGTTCCTCCGAGTAGGGCGAGAACCCCACCTTCAGATAAGTCTTGCCGTCGACCATCAGCGGCTCCGCGCGTGGTTCTCCCGTGGGATCCTGGAAGTTCACGTAGTAGCTACCTCGAGACCGAGAACTCTCAACCTCGAGGACCGGCAAAGAACTGACGGAACCCTCGAGGTACGCGCCGAGTTGGGCACGCAGCGCCATCAGGGGGTCAGGATCCTTCAACCAACTCTGCATGCTCGAGGCCACTCCCGAAACGGTGGGATCGAGCACCGACACCTCGGATGCGCGTGGGTGCTCACCGCCGTTCGCAAGCCAGAGGTACTCGTAGTCCTCGAACCCTTCGCGCAGCAGCTCGGCGCGAATCGACGGGCGGCCGCCCGGAAAGAATCGATCTCCGTCGTAATAGGCCCAGCCAATAATACGGTGGGAGAATGCTGCCCAGGGAATGATACGCGCGTGCATACCCTGGCTAGTGGATGCGGTGGGGTTGAAGTAGGGATCCGGATCGTGATCGAGTGAGTAAAACCAAACGGACTCGCCGTGTTCGAGCTGCCGCTCCCAGGCGTACTCCTGTTGGTAAGAACGCAAATGGGCGATCCAGATATCGTACCCGCAGTCACCTTCGGGATCCTCGGCGATACTCGGCTTCGGCTCCTCACTGATGGCGATCCGCAGGTTTGGGGCCGCCGCACGTGTCAGGCGGCACAAATGCGCCGCCAGGGCGTCATCCTCGGCATCTTGCGGCTCGTTCTGAACATAGTAGTAGCCGCGCTCCGCCATGCCCTGTTCCACCAGGTACTCGTCCAGGGCGGAAAGCCAATTGGACCACGCCTGGTTGTAGGCCGGGCTCCCTCTGTGATCACCTCGGGCAACCCCACAGAAGGTCTCGGGACGCGGCGTCTGGTTGTCCACGAACTGGAAGAGCTCGGCGTCGAAAAAGCCTATGCCGTTCCATCCTTCCCCGAGCAAATATCGCCGCGACAAGGACCCAATTGAGTACTCGGGGGCCTCGTTCGGCTCGTCGAAGAAGGCGCTGCACTGAGTCGGTGAACTTGGGTTGTCCCAGGTGATGTTGTAGGAAAACCCGCTCGGCCAGGTGACACTGGTGGGGGTCATGCGGTGCTCGAACAGAAGTGTTTTGGCCTGATCGACGTTGCCACCCTCAGGAACGAGCGCCCCCACCGAGAGGTTGAGTTGGGTACCGAAATGTCGTTCGTCAGGCAGCGAAAAGTCGAAGACCCGCAGGGTGAGCGGCACGTCGATCGTGGCATCCTCAGACACCAGGCTAAGCCGGGTGTGGTGCTCACCAGCTGCCGCCGTATCTGGAACGAACACCGAGAGCCAGATCCCGGTCACACCTTCCTCATCCAAGGTCACTCGTGCGCCACTCGAAAGGGGAGTCAGCGTCTCCGCCAAACCGTCGACGAACCCAATGGCGCTGAGTTCGAATCTCGAGTTCGTGCCGAGATCTGCGAAGGGCTCGACGGTGATCTGGAGGCTGGATCTCCCAGGCCCAATGAGCAGTTGTACGGCCTCGAACTCGTTGCGTGCGGCCTCGATCCGAAGCCCAGACGCGATGGTGGCGGGAGCTGCGGACGTGATGGAAGGTCGCCGTGTCACGGGCGTGGTGAACAGAAGAAGGTCTGCGCTCGACTCTGAGAGCGTGTACGTGTACGCGCTCGGCGCCAGCACCACCGAAGGTGACAGCTCTCCTTCCCCCGACGGACCGCTACCGTTATCGCCACAGGAGAAGACCAAAGCCGCTGCGACGGAGAGAAAGCCGAACCTTCGCATTGACCAAGCGTCTCATGAAATGGCGTTCTTGGTAAAGACATCTGGCCTCCGCTAGCTCGGGGCGAGCTACGCGACCATCTTACTCCCCTAGAAGTAGCCCTTCTGCACCACCGCTTCGTAGGTGGCGCTCGCCATTTTTCGCGCGCCAGTCAAGTTGGGATGACATCCATCGCCGGTGTCGGTGGCGGGATCGAAACCAGAGAAGTGATCGACGACGAAGACTGGCGATGTTGGCAGAGAGAGGCTGGTCGCCCAGTCTTCAGTGATGAGAGCGTTCAGAGCCATGATTTGGCTCCGACAGGTGCTGCAGCCCGGATAGTCGTTCGGAATGATTCTCGAGACGAACACCACTAGGTCCGGATTCTGCCCACGGAATTCGGCTATCACGATCTCATGGGCACCCAGAATGTCGACCGCGGCAATCGAACCGCCCCAGCTGTCGTTCGTGCCCATGTGCACGAGGAGAATGTCGGGGGCTGCAGTTGCCCAAGAGACAAGCTCAGCGCGGGATCCCTTCCCTCCCTGTGGGGGCGAGTCAGTCACAAGATAGGTGACGAAGTAGCCACCGTGCCCTTCGGTGTAGACCACGGGGGCGCCAGCGCAGCTCTGGTTATTCTGGTTGGTCCCGATGAACTCGAAGTTATCGTGGCCGCCATCGATGAATAGCTCGGAGAGCACCTGAGGATAACAGGTTGTCCCCGTGATCGAGTCACCGAGGGGCATCACGCGCCAGCGACCGCTGTGCGTCGCACCACCTTGGGCTGTACCACCTTGGCCTATACCACCTTGGGCTGTACCACCTTGGGCTGTACCACCTTGGGCTGTACCACCTTGG
>CAYNEY010000014.1:46770-82694 GCA_964396375.1 uncultured Polyangiaceae bacterium
ACCACCTTGGGCTGTACCACCTTGGGCTGTACCACCTTGGGCTGTACCACCTTGGGCTGTACCACCTTGGCCTATACCACCTTGGGCGAGCGTTCCCCCGACCCCTGATATGCCGCCGTTGCCGGAACCCGATCCCCCACTTGCCGATGCACCGCCTGAACCACCGATTTCGGCTCGGTCGGGGCCGCTCGATTCAGCGGAGCATCCCCAAAAAGTGAGGCATGCGAGGAAAACTGGGCAAAGGCAAGGGTGGAGATTCATGAGTTGCGGAAACCTTGAGGGGATCTGAGGCACCCTGCCACAGCAAGGTCCCGTGGTCCTCACAACCTTCATTCGCCCCAAAAGCTGCCAGTTACCGGAGCAGCAACAGGAGCCCAGCGAGCACCCCGACGAGGGCGGCCGCCTTCCACCGCAGGTGGCGCTCCCCAAACCACAGTGCTCCGACCGAGAAGCTCACGAGGACATTCGAGCGACGGATGGTGGTGATGACCGAGATCAGGGCGGAAGGGATGGCCAACGCCCGAAAGTAGAGAGCGTCTGCGACCACGAGCAGTATACCGGTCACGACGATGCTCGGCCGGAACACGAACGGGGTGGTTTTGTGGCGGGTCGGCCACCACAGAAAGGTCACGATCAAGGCCTGGAGCATCGCGTTGTAGGCGCTGAACCAAAACTGCACGGTTGTGGGAGCAAGAGCACGTCCCTGGAGCAGGTGTTTGTCATAGAGCCCACTTGCTGCTCCGAGCAACGTGCCCCCGATCAGCATCCATACCCACCGGTTCCTCTCGAAACGGATCCCCTCCTTGCGCCCGACCCAGGAGAACATCAGATACGCAATGATAATCAGTAGAATGCCAATCACCTGGCTCCCCGAGGGTCGCTCCGAGAACAGGAAGACTGCGCCCAGCACGGTGAAGACCGGCGCGCTCGCCCGCACCGGCGACGCGAGAGAAATGGGGAGGTGTTTGATGGCGAAAAAGGTCAGGACCCAGGAGGAGGTGACCAAGCCCGCCTTGATGAATACAAGGCCATGCCCGCCCGCTGTCAGCTCGTGAACATAGAATCCCGTGCCTAACACCCAAGGACAACCCAGGACGGAGAGCACAAATAGCGGAAGAAGCAGGATGGAAGAGGACAGCGAGCAGACGAGCAACACCGGCAACACCGCGTTGTCATTGAGGGAAGCCTTCTTCGTAACGTCGTAGATCCCAAGGAAGAGGCACGAGGCGATCGAGAGCCAAACCCAAGTCATCAGGCGGTCCCTACTCCAACTACCCCCCCCTTGCTGTTCACTCTCCACGGAATCGCCGGCGCGTTGACCGGCTGCCGGGTGCGGCCATGCTTCTCCCTCTCTTGCGACCCCGATTTCCTCCTCACCCCTGGCCTGAACGCTGTGCTATCCATCCCGGATTATTGGTTCGTCGGTTACCGGCACATGAAGAGGGAATCCATCTCGTGATGCTGGCGTAGTGGGTGCGTGGGACCGGTCTCGGTTCGGTGGTGTCTCGGAAGGAGAAGCGTCGTGTCGTTCAAAACTGCATCCTGGTGTGTCTTCGTTCTTGGTTTGGGGCTTTCCGCGTGCACCGTCAAAGTCAAGGATGACGATGACGGCGGGAGCGGCGGGCAGACGGCCAGTGCTGGTGGAGAATCCAGCTCTGCCGGAGACTCGGGAACCGCGGGCGACTCGGGTGTTGCCGGCTCGGGAACCGCGGGCGATTCTGGTGTTGCCGGCTCGGGAACCGCGGGCGACTCGGGTACAGCCGGAGATACCGGCACCGCGGGGGCGGCCAGCGGCGGCGCGACCGGCGAAGCGGGAAGCGGCTCAGAGGCCGGTACCGCTGGTTCGACAGGGTCCAAGGTGGGCGGTCCGATCGGCCTTGGACCGGCTGAGGCCGGTGCCGCTGGTTCGACGGGAACGGAGGAGGGCACGGAGGTTGTCGACGGAGTGATTGACGACGGCAGTCGTGCGGCCGCACGGGCGATTCAGGAGGCTGACATCATCCAACTGAACGGCAACCGACTCTACGCGCTGTCGTCGGCGGGTGGGCTCTCGGTGATTGACGTCTCGGCGCGGGATCAACTTACCTTGCTCGGGCGTTTCCGCACCGATGCCACCCCCTTCGAGATGTACGTGCGTGGGGAGACGCTGTTCGTGCTCTTCAATGATGCCTGCGCGTGGGATGGGGACACGCCAGTAGGCGAGGTGGCCCGAGTGATGGCCCTCGACGTGGCCGATCCAGCAGCCATCAGTGAGATCGAATCCTTCGACATTCCCGGCTCCATCAGCGACTCCCGCATCGTCGGGAACGTGATGTACGTAGTCGGTTACCAGGACGGCTATTGCTACAGTTGCGGCACCGGCGCGTTTACCACCATCCTCTCCCTCGATATCACCGAGCCGTCCGAGGTGGCCGAGATCGATCGCGCAGAATTCGCGGAAGTGAGCGGTGACGACTCCACCAACCGAGCCACAGTGCTGGTCACGGATTCGCGGATGTACGTTTCGAGCGTTCAGGATCAGAATGAGAGGTCCACCATTCAGATCGTCGACATCTCAGATCCGACCGGAGAGATGACGCTGGGTACGACCATAGACGTGGAGGGAGCGATCTTCAGCCGCTGGCAGATGGACGAGTACCCGGAAGGCATCCTACGGGTCATCAGCCAACCGCCAGACTGGAACTTGGAGCTACCTCCGGTGGTGCAGACCTTCACCATCGCTGGCATCAATGACGTAGAAGCTCTGGGTCGCTTGGAACTCACCAATGTTCCGGCGCGGGAAACGCTGCGCAGCGTCCGGTTCGACGAGAACCGTGCCTTCGCCGTCACCTTCCTTGAGACCGATCCCATGTTCACGATCGATCTGACCGATCCGGCAAACCCCACCCAACCCGGCGAGCTCCACATGGATGGCTGGCTCTACCATATGGAGCCCCGGGGCAATATCATGCTCGCGCTCGGCTTCGACACCGCCGCCGAGGACGGTGATCTCAACGTCTCTCTGATCAACATCGAGGACCTCGCAAACCCCGAGCTCTTGCAGCGAGTCGGCTTCGGCGGCGATTGGAATGGCTCAATCTCCGAAGACCAGGACCGTGTTCACAAGCTTTTCAACATCCTAGATGACCTCGGGATGATCCTGGTGCCCTACAGTGGATGGACCGGGTCCAGCTACGGCTGCGGTGGATTCGCGAGCGGGATCCAGATCCTCACTTTCGACGCAACTACCCTCACCCGCCAGGGAGTAGCACCGGCCGTCGGCACCGCCCGGCGCGCCTTCTTGTATGATGAGCGGCTGTTCAGCGTATCCACCGACCGCGTGCAGCAGTTCAACATCGACGACCTGATGGAACCGGTGGAAACCGCCCAGGTCGGCCTGGCCACCAAAGTGCACCGCACGGTGGTGGTTGGGGACAAGGTGCTGCGAATCCAGTCGGACTACGACACCAGTGTGGCCACCGCAGAGCTGGCAATCCTCGAGAATGCCGAAGAGGCGGCCTCCGGTACCCCTCTCAACCTCTCCGAGGCCATCTCGAACAGCTCGGAGTCTTCGAGCTGCAGCTACTACTACTACAACTCAACGGCGCTCGCCCAGGCTCCAAGCTTCGTGTTCGGAGAGCATGTGGCACTTCTTGCCTACTACTACGACTACAATGTCGGTTCGTATCAGACCAAGGTTCTGGTGATCGACACCTCCGGTGACTCACCGGTCGTGAGCGACAGCTTCGACATCACTGGGCAGGCCGGCACCCCAGATCTTGGCAAGACGGCAGCCAAGGTTGGAGACATCTTGGTCATCCAGACTGGCACCAGCACCAACTACTCTACAAACGAGGTGACACCTCGGCTGGACGCCATCGACTTCTCGGATCCGGCAAGTCCACGCAAACTCACTGGGATGAACCGTACCTCCGCCTGGGGCTCGACGGGCCTGTTCGCGAGCACCACCGAATCGACGAGCGGCTACTATCTGGAGGATGACGAGCTGGGCGTGCGCTATTTCCTCGACCGAGTGGCATGGAGCACGAGCGGCGGAGACGCCGAGGATGCACTCGAAATCCCGGGCCTTTACCTCGGACCGCTCGGCGATTCGCTCTTGGCCGTGAGCTTCGATTGGGTCGAGTCGGAGACAACCGACAGCTACACGTGCCAGCAGGAGGGCGGTGAGTTTGAGTACGAGTACGACGAAGATGGATATTACTCGGGCGGAACTTGCTGGACTTCGGATCGCAGCTTCCAGCTGGTGGATGTCTCTGGCAGCGAGCCGACCGTGAGTTCCACCTCTCTGGCGATTGATCGCACCCTGCGCCTCGCAGCGGTGCATGCCTCGGATGACCGCTACTTCCTCCCTTCCGTCAGCTACGACTCCGCCAGCTATCAAACTCGGGAGCGGGTGTTGGTGGTGGGAGAGGGCGCCGACGGCCTGGAGGTGCGCACCGTGGCGCTCGCCCGTGCGCCGCGCTCGCCCGTCGCCGTCGGCAACAAGCTCTACTTCATCAACGGTCCAGCGCTCGGTGTCATCGACGCCACCGATCTGACGGCGCCAACCTACTCTAAGGTTGCCACACTGCCCTCAGAGGGCGGGGTTCATCTCAGCATCGTGGGAAGTACGGCGCTGGTGTCAATGGGTGACGCTGGCTTGGTCTCCGTACCGCTCGAGTAGTCCCCATTGCCTCAAGCAACGAACAAAGAAAACAGTATGCCCATGATCAACCTCATGCCCAAAACAAGTGCGCTCGGTATCTGTCTGGTCCTGATCGTGGGTTGTGACTGGGGAGGTGTGAGTCCCGAGGAAGCCCAGGCACTCGCTTCCGCCAGCACCGCCGCATTGGCGGCGCTGGCCGTCCCTCCACCTCCCGCCCCCAATTTCGACTATCTCAAAGACGCTGGGGCGGTCGCGGCGAACGAAGAGGATCGGGGAGCAGACGCGGGCGTGGCGGCCGATGCTGACGGTGGCACGGTCGCGGTGGCAGCAGCCGACAGTGCTGCCACCGACAGCTCTCAATCCATGGGCTTGGTTCAGGCAAGTGCAGGTCATCCCGTCTCCGGCGGCACAACGCCCCTCAAGCCGAGCGCAACCGCGACCGCCACCACCAAGCCGAGCGCGACCGCGACCGCCACCACCAAGCCAAGCGCGACCGCGACCGCCACCACCAAGCCGAGCGCGACCGCGACCGCTACCACCAAGCCGAGCGCGACCGCGACCGCCACCACCAAGCCGAGCGCGACCGCGACCGCCACCACCAAGCCGAGCGCCAGCACCTCGTCATCGGCGACTCGCCCGAAGAAGCGCCCGGGCCTCCTGAGCCCGAGCCTCACCGGAAGTGGCCGGGACGACACCACCACCGAGCAAAACCGGCGACGCACGACCAACGCCCCCACCCGACCAGGAGCCGCCCAGTGACCAAGTTCTCGCGATCTCTTGCAATCACCCTCGCATCTTTGTCGGTGGCGGCGCTGGCCAGCTGCACTATAAAAGAGAGCGACGAGGAACCCGTCGACACCAGTCGTGGAGGCAGCGAAAGCAGTGAAGGCGGCGGTGCCGGTGATGACGGCACCGCGGGCAGCAGCGGGGACGCCGGATCTGGTCTTGTGGCAGGCAGTGCCGGCGCGGACAACGGTGGCACGGCGGGCGGAAACGGTGACGCTGGCTCCGGTCAGGCGGGCAGCAATGGTGATGCCGGGTCCGGTCAAGCAGCGGGCAATGCGGGCACCGAAAACGCAGCGGGAACGGCAGGAAGCACTGGAGACGCGGGGGCACAGAACGTCGCGGGGGCGGGAGGTGAAGATTGCGGCGACGTCACCGCGAGCGGGCTCTGCACCGACGATGTGCTCAGTTACTGTCTCGACGGGGAACTGGTAGAGGTCGACTGTACGACTATCGGCGCGGTCTGCGGGGCAAGTTCGAGCGGAGCGACCTGCATCGACGCGCTGGATCGCGCCCTTGCCTGTGGGGAGGTGTCCGAGCTCGGTCAGTGCAACGGTGCGGTGATTGAGTACTGCGACAATTCCGGGAGCATCGGGGTGCTTCGGACCATCAACTGTGCGGCCTACGGTCAACTCTGTGATCCTACAGCCGCTGCCGACGGAGGGGCGGTCTGCGTTCCTCAGGGCGAGTGTCCTTCGGACATCACCGAGGACGGAAGCTGTGACGAGAACACTCTCAGCTTCTGTGAGGGCGAGAACCTTTACTCCTTCGATTGCGGCCTGGACGAGTGCCGAACCGTCGAGGGTTTCGCCGATTGCTTCATGGCTGACATCATGACTGGCTGCGAAGCCGAGACGGCCGCCGGACGTTGTGATGCGAGCACTCGCATAGCTTGCCTCGGAAATACGATCGTCGAGGAAGACTGCTCACTTGTGGGCCTTGAGTGCAGCGTGGTCGAGGGAGTAGCGGCGTGTCGTACCGGGGAGACCTGCCCGGCGGATTGTCCAACCGGCTATGCATGCACTGCCGGTCGTTGTGCCCCCACCACCTCCCCTGAGCGCGATTGGACGATCGCCGTGTATATGGTGGGAGACAACAACCTGACTGACGCGGCCTGGGCCGATCTGAATGAGATGGAAACCGTGGGAACGACCGACAGCGTGGCGATCGTCGCCGAGGTCGAGTTCTCGGACACCTTTTCCCAGGAAGTGCCGACAAGTTACCGAACCGGTGCCTATCGGCTCGAGGTTGGATCCGACGATGACACAGCTGATGTGTCGAGTCTGGCCGATGCTACTGAGCTCGGTACCAGCCACAACATGAGCGACCCCGACTCACTGGCAAGCTTCTTGAGTTGGGCCGCAGAAACCTATCCTGCCAAGAACCTGGCACTGGTGATGTGGAATCACGGTGCGGCGTATCGCGGTGGTTTCACAGATCAAGGCGTGGACAACGCTCTGCTCGATCTCGAAGAGATCGTGCGCGGGATCCGCGATTCTGGGGTCCATCCGAGTATCGTCAATTTCGATGCCTGCCTAATGGCAAGTCATGAGGTGGCTCTCTCGATGCGCGGAGTCACAGACTTCATCACCGTTTCCGAGGAAATAGAACCTGGCGCTGGATATCCCTACGACCAGGTGTTGAGCACCCTGAGCGAAGACACCACGGTCTCCCCGGCCGAGCTCGGAGCCATCATTGCCGATGAATACACAGCCTATTTCGACGAAGGGTTGCGGGCACGTTCGGTGACACAGAGCGTGATCGATCTGAGTCAGATCGGAGCCGTGAACGACCGTTTGGCGGAGTTCGCCGGCACGTTGATGACCGAGCTTCCAACCAACCGAGTAGCATTGCGCACAGCGCTGGCCGACCAGGATGTGCTCAGGTTCCGAATGAACGATATGGCCGACATGCGGCTGGCGATGCAGGCCATTGGTACTGTGTCGGGCACAATCGGAACAGCAGCTACTGCATTCGATACCTGGCTCTCGGAGTCGAGTTTGATCTCACATTCACGGGCGACTGGCACCATGTCGACGGCAACCGGGCTCTCCCTCTACGTGCCGATCGCCGCGGCCACCGGCTACGACGCAGCAGGCTTCGAAACCTACCGAACGGTCACCGACTTCCTCCCTCTCCAGGCCTGGCATGCGGCGCTCGCCAATCTCCAGAGCGGCCTCGGAGAAGAGGAGGAGGAGATCCCCGGTGCCGAGGCCGTGGATGCCTTCTCGGTGCTCCTGACTTGGGGCAACACTCCCGATGGGGGCACCTCCGGCGCTGACTTGGATCTCTACGTCTACGAACCCAACGGGGACTTCGCGGTGCCCGTGAATGGCTCCGTAAGCGAGAACGGGACACTCTCGGGAGACTCCTACGACACCGGAGTCTCGGCTGAATCCTACGATCTGGCACCAACTCATGAGGCTGGGACCTATATCGTTCTGGTTCACTACTACGACAGTGATCCGACAGGTCAGCAGGCGTATCCGCGCCTTCAGTTGATCCGAAGCGATCTACCTGGCGGAAGTCGTACATTCGTGCGGGGCAAGATGGTGGACCGCGTGCTCACTGAGTTCCCGATGGACAACAGCGCACCGCTCACGGACGTGATTGACGAGAACAACTTCCAGCAGGTCCTCAACTTGGATTTCACCAATATCTGGTATGCGTTCTCGGTGGAGGTGAAACAATGATCGCGCAGCGCTGGTTGGTGTTCTTTCCGAGTCTGCTCGTCGCATGCAGCTGTGAGAGTTCTGCGGGGACCGGTACTCCTCCGCCGGAAACCAGCCAGAACTACACGGGCCCGGCACCCATGGCCGACACCTCCTACGTGAAGCCCGGCGCCGGTACGGTGGAAACCACTTCCGCTGTCAGCCAGAGCGTAGCGGAGATTGCCAACGCCGGAGCAGGTGCAGCCCTCTCGGTCACCGGCCTCTATCTTGGCTGGAAGGGCCCATGCGTAGGTGAGCCGCCCACACGTTCCGCCTGGCAGCTCGCCAGCGATCCAGCGCCAGGCTCACCGTGCGTCTACGTCGACGGCGCACTCCTGCCTGGAGTGCCACCCGAGGCAGCCGAGGCCAATGTCCGCGTCCGTGTACAGGGCATTCTGCGCATCGACGGCAGCGCCCGGTACATTGAGGCCAAGAGCATCGTACGCCTATGACGTTGCCGAAACGCTTGGCCCTCCTGCTCTCGCTCGTGCTCACGACGGGCGGTGTGGCGTTGTTCCTCTGCCGAACCCGTCAACAGCCAGATCGGTTTTCCGAAGCACACACCTCGACTGGAGAACAGGTGCTCGACGAGGGGGGGGACACCGCTACTGAATCGCGAACACTGGCCGAGCGACTGCGTGCAATGAAGGCCATGAAGAGTTCTGTCGTGTCCGAGCACCAACCCAGCTCGAAACGGGCACGAGCCCCGTTTGCAGCCCAGAGACTACCGAAGGTGCGATCGGTCGACACGCTACCGCACTCAAACATACCTGAGATAGAGCGCCGCTTTCGGGAACGGGAGAGTCGCGCTCGACCCCTGAATCGGCGCCTCGAGCAGAAGCTCGAACAGCTGGTCGCCGAGCGGGAGCGCGCCGTTGGGGCCGAACGCGCACGCCTCGAGCGCAAAATCGAGCTCCTCTCACGCCTCTTCGAATCGCGACGTCGTTTCGAACGGAGCGATATTCTTGCTCGGCGTTCAGAGTCCTGAGCAAGCTTTTCTTCTTTCTGGCCCACAGCTGGGCAAAATGTATGAGATGAGGAGAATACCGTGGCAAAACTGAGTCTGGTGGCGAAGGTCGGTGGGATGGCACTCGTGATGGCTGCCGTGGGGGCCTGCACCGTGAAGGAATCGGATGACTGCAAATGCGATCCGTGTCCGACGACACGCGGCGGCGCGCAGAACGGCGAAGGCGGAGAGGAAGCAGTAGCGGGTGGGGGTGCCGCAGGGGAGACCCTTGGCGAGGGTGGGGCTGCCGAAGAGGGCGGTGCCCCAGGTGAAGGTGGTGCCCCAGGTGAGGGCGGTGCCCCAGGTGAGGGCGGTGCCCCCGAAGAGGGTGGTGCCCCAGGTGAGGGCGGTGCCCCAGGTGAAGGCGGCGCTACGGAAGAAGCAGGTGCAGCGGGCGCCGCCGGTGCAACCGGTGTGGGTGGCAATACCCAAGGCTGCAGCTACACGGGCGATGCTTCCCCGACTGAGTCTGGTTTCTCCGTTCTCGGCCTGTCCACTTTCGAGAGCCCGGAGACAGTGCTGATCGAAGATGGCGTGCTCCGCCTCGTCGATCCGAGCACAAGCTCCGGTTCACGACTGGTGTGGGGGCGTGACTGCATCGAGGATTTCGAAGCAGGAGGGATCTACATCGCGGAGTTCCGCGTGCAGGCCGTTGCAGCCGACAGTTATGCGAGCTTCTTGCTCTCCTTCGGCTCGAACACCAACGCGGTCGAGGTCAGCGTGTTTCCTGATGCGATCCAGATCGGCGGCAGCCTTGAGTGCGACAGCGAGACCTACGAGATGACGCTCGACGACGACTTGCACCTGATTCAGCTGGTGCTGACCGTCACCGACGATGATACCGATTCCGTGGTGGTGCGCGTGGACGACTTCGAGGTCGCGACCACCACCCCCTGCGCCGAAGCTGGGTCCTCCCTCGTTTTTGGCCTGGGCTCCCGTGAGGGGACAGGGGAGGGTCTGATCGATTCGATCGAAGTCTACAGGGCGAACTGACCGAGGGCTCCTGCACGTCTATCCATTTGATTTAACAAGGACTTTCTGAGAAGTGGGGTTACGGGAATACCCGGCACGACAGAAGCGTTGACCCTTCGAAGCATCGAAAGGAGGCGCTTCACAGAGTCGTTTTCGAGAGTGGTTGAACCGTCATCACACGAGAGCTGGCTGGTTGCGTCGAGACCTCCTCCACGAGCCACCCCATGTCCAACTGGGCGCCGCCCCCCCCGAGCGCCCCTCGACGTCCCAAGCTCGTTCGGTGACGACGGGAGAAAGAGAAGGATCCCAGGTGTAACACCTGGGATCCTTCTCGCTATTTGCAAGGCCGCGAGGTTTCCGGGGCAGCCGGACACTCACGGCACGAGCTCGAGTTCGGCGCGCTGTATCAGGTTTCCGTTGGCTTCGCCGCGCTCCACGAAGAAGACTGACCAGCCGCTGACGACCGGGAACACGTCGAGCGGTGGTCCAAGACCCCCGATCAGAGCTTGTGTCAACATGGGGTGATCTTCCCCTGGTTGCGCCAGGCTGGCCTCGAGCCAGCCCTCATCTCCATCGTGGGTGCGCATCACGAGTAAGCACCCGGCGTCCTGACAGTCCACGCCGTAGGTTGCGATCCTCCCCTTCCCGCCGGGCACTGTCTCCACAGTGCGAAGCAAACCGCCATCGCCCTTCAGAACCCCAAACCGAAGGCGTCGAGCCAATCCTTGGGCTCCGAGCGCAGCCTCGTCTTCGAGAAACGTGACCACGGCAGCGTCCGTGCCAAACGCGGTTACCCGCAGCGAGTGGGCTGTGTGTGGCGAGGAGAACAGCTCAATCTCCTCACCAATCGGCGCCGCATCGCGGGACCCAACGTTCTTCATGAAGATCTCGGTGCGACCCGGATCCTCCGGGTCGCGCGCGTCCCCATACAGAATCGATACCGTGGAACCACGCGCAAAAAGCGCCATCTCACCAGCCAAGCGCGCGTCGGGGGTGAGTCGTCGTTCTTCACCGCGTCGCTCGAGCTCTCGAGTCAGGGCTGTTGCGTAGATCTCACGTTTCCCGCTTCTTTCGTCGGTCCAGGCAACCAGCCAACCATCGTCCGTCGCGATCACCGACACCTCGCCGAGCTCGCCACGCTTTCGGGTCAACATCCGCTGCCCAAGCTTCCGGCCCTTCGTATCGACGCGGGTCACAAACACCTGTGGGATGTTCGCGGCATCCTCGGCCGTCCAGACCAGCAGGGCATCTTGCCCCGACTTCGACCACGCCAGTTCGACACCACCCGCGGAGCGCGCGCGCAGCGACACGACCGGTGGCAACGGAGCCAGCGGTACCCCTGCCTTCCAAAGGCGCAGCTCGAGCCGTGCCCTCAACGGATCCGTGCGGCCATCCTCGCCTGGTGTCGCCAGTCGCACCAGGGGCGTCTTCGGATCAAACTCAGTCATGAAAGCGAGGAGAGTGTCTGCGCCGCGTCGCCGAACCGCGAGATCGGCCAGGGGCATCACCGTCTCCAGCGTCTGGTACTCGGTCAGCCTGACTTGCCGCGATTCGGGTTCCGCTACCACCAACCGCTCAACGAGCGATGGGTTCGCAGGTCCCATCTTTGGTGCCCGGCTGAAGTCAGCGATGAACACCTCCGCACTCTCGGTTCCGTGAGCCGCCAGCGCGTGGCACCGCGCTTGGCAATCGAGACCCCATGCCAGCCACCGCTGGTCGTGTCCGGTTGAAACGGCGAGCGGTGTGACACCAATCAGATCACCGCGCACATCGAACTCGAGGAGTGTCGGGCCCCACATTCGTGATGATTCACGGTCACCGAGGGAGCGCTGAGCGGGCGTGTCCGCAGGCGCTTTGGGATCGGTCGCCGGCACACGCTTGTCTTCTCCGCTTGACTCCAGAAGCAACTCGTCATCCATGGTAAGGATGGCAATGCCACGCTCGGTGGCCGCAAACTCCGGAAGCTGATCGACGTCCGGCCGACAGCGAAACCGCCGCGTCGGGCCCACCAGACGCCCAAGTCGGTCAAGGAAGGACAGCGCGAGTGTGCGCCGCGGTGTGGGCTCAGTGAGATTCTCCCAGACAATGGCGGGGCGCTCGGCGGTGGGGCCTTGCACTAGACGTACCAAGGACTGATCGCCCAGCGCCGGACCGAGAGGAACGGGCGGAGCCACGAGCGCTCGCCGCTCATCGACCACCGCTGTCATCACTCGGCTCTGATAGAGGGAGCGCTCCACATAGGCTACGAGCAGCCCGGTCGCAATCGGCAGCAAATCCACGTTACTCTCACCGATCGGTTGGGGCTCGATCAGCGTGGTGTGATCCACTGTCAACCGCTCAGTGCCCACATAGGCGAGTTCCACCGGACCCAGCGCGCGCCCCCTCAGCACCCTAGTCACCAGCACCGCGAGCTCTCCCTTCGTGACAACGGCCTGCCAGGCACGCACCTCGTCGAACAGCTGCATGGCGTCGCCTCGTGGCCTTCCGCTTGCGTCGAGCCCGACACCGAAGAGCCCGGCGCGCTCCCCCTCGCTGACCGCCCACAGCACCACCGTGCCGGTGGCGGTCTCGAAAGCGTCCATCCAAACAATGGCGTTCCCTTTGCTCTCGGTGAGCCGAACGGCGCGTGCCACCTGCAGGTTCTCGGGATCGACGAGCAGCGAAAACAGAACCTCACCTCCACTCGGTTCGGGCTCGGTCCAGCTGATCCAGATCCGCCCTAACCCGGCGAGCGGGCGCACAGCAGTAGTGCTCAGCTCCGGCCCAGAATCCGTCACGGTTTCCGGTTCGCCGCCCTGCGGCACTTCGAGCAGCCTCCACGCCCGGTGTCCTTCCGTGGGTTCAGACCAGACCACAAACCGACGCCGCAAGAGTCGCACCATCAGCGGTCCGTGGGTGCCCGCCGGAAGCTGACTGATCAGGTGAGCAGTCATCTCAGGTTGGACCGTATGCATCCCCCGTGATCGAGACGGGGCCGGAGCAGCGCTCGGCGCGCTGGTCGGTCCTGCAGAACACGCGACAAGACCAAGGATCAGAGTCAGAATCGAGGCGAGGAGCGGCACGTGCACACCCTACGAATCTCGCCTCTTCCTCGCAAGTCCGACGACACGGTGCGCGGCAATGGCTGCACTTCGGCTCGGATCTAGCATCCAGCCCTTGCCCCTCGCGCCTGCGCGGCAACGCCATACCGTTCCCCCAAACTCGCCAAAACCCACCGCAAGCTTGCCCCTCGCGCCTGCGCAGCAACGCTATACCGTTCCCCCCAACGCGCCAAAACCCATCGCAAGCTTGCCCCTCGCGCCTGCGCGGCAACGCCATGCCCAACAAAACGCCGGGCCCGGCTGGGCTGCCCTCTGTTCAGAGCACGGTACCGGAGAGTATGCTCGCCCATTGTCCCAATCCTTCGGTGAGCCGAGCGGCCACCCTTCCAGGTCGACATGAATCGCATCACTCAGCGCCAACTTGCTGCCTTGGTACTCCTGCTCGGTATTGGCTTCGTTCTGACCCTCCTCGAGGTCAAAGTCGTCGTCGCGGTCACCATCATGGGATTGGTCGGAATCGTGGCTGTCCTGGTGGTGAGCGACGATGGGTCGGCTCGTGACCAACTCGCCCGGCGCCTTCGCGAAGGGCTGCGGCGAGTAACCGAGGGCCGTGAGGCCACAGCACCAGAGGTGGCCTCTGCCGAAGTACTCGAACTCTTCGCAGAACTGAATCGTTTGGCAGGCCAAGTAACGGACGTCGAGCGTGGCCGAAAGGTGCGCGCCGCCGCCGAGGAGCTCCTCTCAGCAACTCACGACGCGCTCCGCTTGCTCTCGGACGGGGTGGCTTCCCAGCTCGAGACCAACGAAGAGGCGACCGAGCATGTTCGGCACTTAGCAGGATCCCTGAAGGACATCACAAACCACGTCGAGGTTCTGGCGTCGAGCGCCGAAGAGTCAAGCTCGTCAATCCTCCAGATGACTGCAACCAGCGACGAGGTAGCGGGCAACATCCAGGAACTTGCGTCGAGCGTCCGCGAGACAGTTGCCAGCATCGAGGAAATGGCGTTCTCGATCAAGGAGGTCGCCAAGAATGTCGACGCCCTGGCACTCACCGCCGAGGAAACCAGCTCCAGCATGAACCAGATGGATGTGTCCATCGACCAGGTTCAATCGAACGCCAACGAGACCGCTCGCCTCTCCGAAGAGGTAGCGATGGATGCCGAGCGCGGAGCGGAAGCGATCCTGAAGACTATCGGTGAGATCTATCGCATCAAGGAGGGAAGCCAGGAGGCGGTGTCGGTGATCTCGAACCTGGGGACTCGCATCGACGCGATCGGACAGATTCTGAACGTGATCGATGACGTCTCGGAGCAGACCAATCTCTTGGCCCTGAATGCCGCCATTATCGCGGCCCAGGCAGGAGAGCATGGCAAGGGGTTCGCCGTGGTCGCGGACGAGATCAAAGACTTGGCGGAGCGAGCAGGCGCAAGCACCAAGGAAATCTCGGATCTGATCAAGACAATCCAGTCGGAGAGCCGCAACGCCATCCAAGCCGTGGAGCGCGGAGCTCAGAATGTCGACCGGGGTGTGGAGGTTTCCAACGAGGCTGAGCGAGCACTGAAGAAGATCCTCGAGAGCTCGCAGAAGAGCACCAACATGGTACGGGCGATCGCCCGAGCTACCGTGGAGCAGGCGAAGGGCAGCAAGCAGGTGACCGATGCCATCGGCCGCATCGCCGAGACGGTACAGCAGATCGCAGCTGCCACCGCCCAACAAGCGCGAGGCTCCGAGCTGATCATGAACAGCAGCGAGAAGATGCGCACCATCGCCCAGCAGGTCGAGCGCTCCACTCAAGAACAGACCCGGGGCGGTCGGCAGATCACGGGAGCGATCGAGAATATTCGCGGCCTCGTCAATCAGATCAACAGCGATCACCGACAGCACGCGGTGGGAATGGATCAGACTCTGGCCTCCACCACACGAATCGAGGCATCGTCACGGCGCCAGGAGGCGAGCCTTCGAGAACTCGAGAACCAGCTTCAGCGCCTCCGCCGCGCCCTCGACGTCTAGCGAGAGCTGGGCGCCGCCTCAGCCCAACCCAGACCAACACCTACCCTCGCAGAGAGCCCACCATCGGAAGCCCCCAAGGGAAGATTTCCTTGTCTCAGAGTTCGGTCACCAGATCGTCCTTGTGAACCACCACTATTTCCCCGCCGTGGGCTCCAAGGCTCACAGCGAGCGCCTCCGAGGGTTTTCCCGCGGCACGCGCTACCTCAGCCGCCGACAACCGCGACAGCCCACGCCCCACCTCGACTCCAGTCAAGGAAAGTAGGCTGATCGCATCACCCGCGTGGAAATCCCCCCGTACACCAACCACCCCCACCGGCAGAAGGCTGTGTTTCCCGAGCCGCAGAGCACGAGCCGCCCCGTCGTCGAGCAGGACCGCACCTTTCGGACGCAGTGTGTAGGCGATCCAGTGTTTGCGCGCGCGAAGCGCGCGCAAACTCGCAGGCAGGAACGTGCCCACGTCACGACCAGCCAGAATCGCCGAGATCGTCCCTTGGACACGGGCGGATGCGATAACCACAGCCGCTCCCGAGCGGGTGGCTTTGCGGGCCGCATCCAGCTTACTCGCCATCCCTCCACTCCCGACCTTTGGCCCCGTCGACTCCACCGCGCCAATCTCAGAGTTCTCGCTGAAAACTGAGATCCGTCGTCCCTTGCCGTCCAGCACGCCTTCCACGTCGGTGAGCAAGATCAGCAGATCTGCCCCAATCAGAGGGGCGACCATCGACGCCAGCTGATCGTTGTCTCCAAATCGGATCTCGTCGGTTGCCACGGTGTCGTTCTCATTGATGATCGGCACGGCGCCCGCTTCGAGCAGCGCCCCCAATGCCTCGCGGGCGTTGTTGGCTCTCTCGCGTTCGGCCAGATCGGCGTGCGTCAGAAGTACTTGTGCTGCGGTCACGCCCACCGACGCGAAGGCCTCGTCGTAGTGACGCATCAGAACACTCTGGCCAGCGGCTGCAGCGGCCTGGAGCCGTACGATTTCCTTCGGACGGCTGCGGTAGCCCAACCGGGGGTATCCGAGCGCGATAGCCCCGCTCGTGACAATCACGAAGTGATGCCCGCGACCGATCAGTACACCCAGCTCCTCGGCGAGGCGAAAGGCTACGCGCTGATCGCTGGCAAGACTGCTCGAGCCTATCTTGATGATAATGCGGCGGGCTCGAACGAGAGAAGAGCGGGGATCGGTCATGCTGATGGCTCCGGCGCAGCAGCGCTGCCCGCCAGCATGCCCTCGCGTGCCCCGTCGTCAAGGGTCTCCAGGCGAACCACGCGCACAGCGGACTCGAGCGCCAAGGCAAGGAGCGGGCGGGTTGGCGCGCCATTGGGCACGCCGTCAGGCATAGTGACGAGGAATGTGGATTCGAGTACGAGTTTCTGGCTGACCTGGACCACCGAGCACCCGTGAGCCGTAAGGTTGGCAACAAAGGCGGCACTAGCATCTTCGGTGGCGTAGACGGTGACGAGCAGGGAAGTTCTGTCGCCCAAGAAGCGTGGCCTCGTGACGAAGCCCAGCCGCGTCTCGTCCACCAACTCCTCGAGGCGATCCTGCCACGCCCGTTCAATCGGCAACCACCCGTCGTTCTCAAGCCCCACCAGCCACCTCCTGCCCTCGAGGAGCTGCGCGAGGACGCCGCCGTACCGCACCCAAGCCTCGGGTCCGAGCCTACCAATCGGCCATTTGACAACAACCACCTCTGGCCCATCCAGCGCTGCCCGTAGCAGTCCGGCGAGATGGTGGTCCACGCCACAGCCACGTCCCAGGCGCTTCTGACCCCAAGCTGCGAGGCCCAACCCTTCGAGGTGCTCGTCGACCCGACGGTGCGCAACATGCCGAGGCTCCCCACCAAGCATAAGGTGAAGGGCGAGCATCTCACGAATGCTGAGGGGTGAGGAGCCTGGAAGCGGAAAGGCAGTCCCGATGAACCCCTTCGGGAGTTGTTCAAATACGGTGCCGGCGATCCGGATCTGCCCACTGCGAACCTCGAGCTCTCCCCGAAATAGCTCAAGCAAGCGACTCGCCTTGCCCCGAAACCCTACCCGTTCAGCGTGCACGGCCAGGCTCGCGCCCGCAATCAGCACCTGGTCATCGCGGACCAGCGTGACAGAGGAGAGTTCCAGCAGTGGCGAGCTCATGGAAGATCGACAATCCAATCCATACGAGCAAGGGGGCGATCCGCTTCGTGGACCAGCATCGGGCCAACTCCGCGCACTAGCTCGAGTACGGCTGGCGGCAACGGAACCGCCTGCGCGCCTTCCCCATGCAAGCCTTCGACACCAAGTACTCTTCCCAGCAGAGTCGTCTCCAGCTCCGGAAGCTCGATGATCGGTGCATCATCCGGTAGTCCCGCCTTCATCCTCGCATACGCGATGGCCTGCCTCAAGCCACCCAGCTCATCGACCAGCCCAAGCCCAAGCGCCTCACGTCCGGAAAACACCTTCCCTTGACCGACCTGATCGACCGCGTCCAGATCCATGTGCCGACCCTCCGCGACCCGACTCAAGAACATCTGGTAGTATTGCGAGATCTTCTGCATCAAGCCCTCGCGCTCCTCGTCTGTGTAGGGTCGAAACAGCGACTCGGCATCCGCGTGCGGCGTTGTCTTTGCGGTGTCGGTCGAGATCCCAATCTTAGTGAGCAACTGTGCCACGTCGGCCTTGCCGTAGAAGATGCCGATGCTGCCGGTGACACTGCCGGGATTCGCGAAAATCCTCCCAGCAACCGAGGCGATGTAATAACCCCCGCTCGCTGCCACGCCACCCATGCTCACCACCACCGGCTTTTTGTGTTCGAGCAGCTGCAATGAGCGCCACAGGGTGTCCGCGGCCATCAGCGAGCCACCGGGCGAGTCAATCCGGATCACGACCGCACCCACCGTCGGGTCCTCACGTAGACGTTCCAGCGTCGACGACAGCGTGGCAGCTCCCGCCATTCGTAGCCCAAACAGCGGCAGGCTCTGGCTTTTGCCCTCCACCATGTCTCCGTCAACATGCACGAGCGCCAAACTGGGAACGGCGCCAAAGGTTCGCGGGTACCGCGGAGCCACGTCTTCTACCACACTCAAACGCTCGCCGATGAGCTCGCGCAGATGCTCATCGATTTGGTCGGGATAGGCCACCCGATCGACAAACCGAGCAATCTGAGCCTCCGATGATACCATCGGACCACGCGCCAACGTCTCCGCCACCGCTGCCGCATCGAGACGTCGCCCGCGAGCGACCTCTCCGATCCACTGAGCCTCAATCTCCTTCATCAATCTGATCCGATCAGCGCGCGCCACCTCGGTCGGTCCCTCCCGCATGAACTGCTCGGGAGCGCTCTTGTGCGGTCCGATCCGCACGAAATCGGCGCGGATCCCCAGTTTATCGAGCAACCCTTTGAGATAGAGCTGTGTGCTCGAGAAACCAGCGAAACGCGTCATCCCGGCTGGGTGCATGAGTACGCGGTCAGCACCGGCACACACCAGCAGCGCGCTCGCCGAGGCGTCGCCGAGATGGCAGATGACCCGTTTGCCGCGTGCGCGGAGGTACGCTACCGCGTCGCGAACCTCCTGGGTGCGGGCGGTACTGTCCGCCGGCGCGGCATCAAGGTCGAGAATCACCGCCTCGATCGCTGGCTCCCTCTCGGCCACCGCCCACAGGCGTCGCAGCAGACGCACGTGTTCGCGCGTGGACGGAACCTCCGAGAGCTGGATCTTCAAGGCCACATGCGGTCGTTCGACACCTCGGCTCTCGCGCGCGCCCCGCACAGCCACATCCATGAAAAGATTGCTGGCTGCGTGCCACTTGGCATCCGGGCCCAGGCCGCTTCCGGCCATGGTTCCCATCCCATACTCGACACCGCCTCCTGACACGTCGTTCATGTCGATGACCACCCCAAGGCTGGCCATCCAGGCCCTTTGCGCGGCGCGCTCGTCCACGTCACCCACCAGCAGATCGCCCCGCACCCTGCCAAACCCTGGGATTTTCAACCCGAGCACACCTCGCGTGCTCATGGTTTCCGGGCTGTACCGAGGCAGGGCATAGCTCGCCTCCAGCCCCACTTCCAGGGTGTCGGTACCGAGCGGACGGAAAGATAGCCCAATGTCCCAGGTTGGCGAGAGCTCCCCGCCGAAGTCGTTGGTGGGAGAGTTGAGGGCACGCCCTGCAATCCCAAGCCCGAACACATTGAAAGGTCTCAGGGTCCAGCCAAGTCCGAAGGAGGAGAGCCCGTCCATCCACAGGGCATCGGCATAGGTGTGCTGGTACGAAAAACCGAGGGCGGAGATGTCAGAGATGCGGATCCCGGTGGCCCATGTCAGGTACTGAGTGTTCGGAAGCAGCGAGCCTCGCGGTGGGGAGATGGTGTCGAATCGAATCGCGGTTCCCAGACCCAAGAAATCGATTGGGAAGCCGAAGGCAAACGCATGCCCCTGCCATGGCATTCTCGCCGATTCTTCCAGATAGGCGCTCGACCAACGCAGCTCGGCTGCGCGCTGCCAGGCCAGAAGAGCAGGATTTTTGACGGAAGCCGTCGTGTCGTGATTGCTCACCGGGTCCCGACCGAACGCCGGCAGTGGGGAAGGTTCCCGAATCACCTGTTGAGCCAGCGCCGAAGTCGCGATAGGACCGGAGAGTACGGACGGCAGCGCGAAGGTCACCCAAATGGAAGCGCGAGACATGGCCACCGAGCTTAGTCGGTTCTCGCCTGCCCGGCGACCGTTCCACGGCATCGCCACCATGCTGCTCCTCCCAGCCCTCCTCAGCGGCTGTGTCCCCACCGCCCGCTCACGCCCCCCGACAGAAAGCACGCTTTATACCCCACCGCCACCCACCGCAACGCGGAGCGCCGCAGGGTTATTGGCCGGGCATCCCACCGTCGATCCGGTGGGGGGACCGATGCCCGGTGCGCACGAGCGCCTCGCTGAAGGGTCGTTTCGGTGGACAGGCACGGAGTACCGCTACATCGCCCCGCGCGTCGAGCCACTTCGGCGACCGTACGAGTGGGAGCGCCCAGAATCCGCACCGCGGGACGCGCAGAGTGCTCCCGCGGGAGCTTCGAAGCTCACCCCGTAGGGTCCCACTTCGAGCATGGTCGGGACCGTGAGAGTGGCCTCGAAATGCCCGTGCTCGTCGGTCAATGCCGACCCCACTGCATTCTTCGTTCCTCCGCGCACCAGCACAATCGCAACGGGTACGCGGGAACAGGGCTCCGAACCTAGCCGCGCCAGACCCGAGACAGTGAGCTTCTCACCACGCATCACCGAGCCTGGCCCGAGGATTTGCCCCTCGATGAGAACCGAGGGCTGAAGCGGTGAGTTCGATGGCTGAGAGCTCGGGGCTGCCGTCATCGAAACGCTCGCGGAACTGGCCAGAGAAGGCCTGGGGCTCGGCACCTCGCGCTCGTCGGATGCAGCAGAAGCCAGCGAGACCGCGTCCGCCACATCTGCGTTGGGATTCTCAGGCAGTGTCGGAGCCGTCGCTTGCTCACCCGGCGCCGAGTCGGCAGGAGCAATCCCGCCCTGGAAGTCTTCCGACGATGCCGGAGGGTCAGCGGCCCCCGAACCTCCCCAAGGCTGCAAAGACACGGCGGACCCCATATCTTCGGTCAGGGCAGCGACGCCGGCACCAGCCGCCGGTGGGAACGGAAAGGGATCGGCGAGCCCTCGATAGGCTGGTCCGTCGGGACGTGCCCCCCGGAAGTCGAAGCCAGCAGCGGCGCCTCCCAGATCCACCCGGTGCCAGGTGCGTCCTCCAAAGACTTCGACCCACGCATGAGCCTCGTTGTGAACGAAGCGGGCAGGCAGCCCGACGGCAAGAGCCGTAACCACGAAGGCATAGGAGCGATGACGGCAGACCCCATGCCGTCGCGCCACCAGTTCTCGGTAGAGCGCCTCTCCCTTCAGACCGGTGGCGCTGCTCGCACTCGCGGTAAATCCGCGAAACACCTCAATCAAGACCCGAAGCGCCTCGACGGGTCGCATCTGGTCGGTGATGCCAAGTTGCTCCGCTACCTCCCGTCCGGAGCGAACGACATTCTCGGGCAGCAGAGGAAGGGCTGCTCGGAGCTCACTCCAGATCTGGGCTTCCATGGCCGGCCGAAGCACGTGGGGTTCGACAGCTGCGTGGAGGAGCAGACGTAGCTTTCCGCGCGCCCCGCGTACGGTCACGAACAGATTCTCCGCTTGGTCACTGAGCAATGAGAGCTCAGCCGCAGGATCACTTCCCAGCGCGAGCACCCGCATCCCTGCTCCCACGCTTGGAATACGAATCAGCTCCGACGGAGCCGCATCTATGGTGAGATCCCCATAGAATTGCGCCCATCCATCTCCGACACTGGCCCCTACCCCGACGGGACGGAGCGACGGATCCGCCACCACCAACTGGAACCTCGCGTCCACCGCATCAAAGCTCCGTGTGCGCTTGAAGGGCGCGATGCTCGGCCGGTAGGGTTCGTGATAGGAGAGCCTTCCTTCAGGCCCGGTCTGCCCGTCGATCTGGAACGATTCTCCGGCTTCGACGCGGCGTTGTCCGTAGAGGGGCTCCGCCGTGGAAGCGGGCCGCTCCGTGGTGGGTGCACGCACCACACCGACCTCCGTCTCGATCGCCGCAGGCAGCGTCGCTAACTCAGCCCGCGCTCCGAGACGCAGATCCTCGGCGGGGTCGGGCGTGAAAAACTCGTGCAGAACCAGCTTGAGATCGGCGCGCGCGAGCCCAAATCCGATCGACGCGACACAAGCGACGATCCATGATCCGAGGACGATTCGACGAGACCAAGACGGCACGTCACGAAAAGCTAGCACGACCCAGTGGACGCGCCCCAGGGCCGGAACGAAACCGAGATGCTCTTAGGAACAATGGCAAGGCATCGATGTCGAAAGGAGGGTGTGGCTTGGGTAGAGCACCAACCGCCCTCATCTCGCTTCGGTTCCCCTCTGTTTCAGGCGGTTCTGTGGTGTGCTGCCGTCGCCGTGGGGGGGTGTACCTCGTTGCGTACGAGTCTCGGGTTCCCTCCTCCTCCTCCTCCCCCCCCCATGGCGGCGGCAGCCGCCCTCGACCCGGTCACCCCCATGGACCGCTTCGGGGGACTCTCGCTCTCGGGGCAAGATGACTACGTGGTGCGGATCGTCAGCCCCGGTACCAGTTGTTCGGGGACGCTGATCGCGGACAATCTGGTTCTGACGGCTCACCACTGCGTGAGTGACCGCGACCAAACAGGCTCGCCGCTGCCATTGGATGTGGCCCCGCAAGAAATCAACGTCGAGCTGGGTGGGGGTCATTTCCCCTGGGCCGAAGTAGGCGTGCGCGACATCATCGCGCCGGTGTGTGGCCATGCCGCGGGTGTGGGAGATCTTGCCGTTCTGGTGCTCGACCGCAGGTTGGGCGGCGTGCCGCGCTTGCGTCCCGACCTTGACTTCCAGCCGACCATCGGCTCCATGGTTTTTCACATCGGATTCGGACGCTGTGCCCTCTCTGACGACGGGATCTACCTGAAACGGCGCGAAGGAGGGTACATCGACCTCATTCTCCCGAACAGCTTCCGCTTGAACGCACCGCTGTGCCCTGGCGACTCGGGTGGCCCTGTCATAGACCAGACCAGTGGGCATCTGGTGGGGGTGGTGTCAGCTGGCGCCATGGACGGTAACGAACGCACCCGGGACCGGGTGGATTTTGCCCGCCTCGATGTGTTCCGCAGCCTGTTCGCGAATGCAGCAGCGGTCAGCCGCGGCGTTCCCGCGAGCGAACTCCCACCGGTGGAGTGCCCGGCAGCCCCCCCCGCCAGCGGCGTGGCCGATCAGCTACCCTCGCGGGCTCGTTCCATGGCAAGCCGCTGATCGCTCGCTTCCACGTGCCCCCACCCTGTCCCTGCCCATGTCCTTCGGATCGGCCAGAAGGCCATGCCGACGCTGGGGTTAGAGCGCTCGCCGCGATGTCGCCAGCCGCACTGGGTTCAGAGTACACTGGTAACCATGCGTTGGTTCACCCGGGCGCTGATCTGGATCACCATCCTCGCGGCGATCTTCGTCGGTTTGCTGCGTGCGACTGCCATCCGCTGGTGGCGCATCCCGACCAACGACGCGTGGCTGGGAGCCTCCGTGACTCCAACCATGAATCCGGGAGATCTGGTCGTGCTCTGGCGGCTCACGGCGCCCGCCAAGACCGACTTGGTTCTCTGCCCAGAACCCGGCGCTCCCGAGCGTGTGGTGATTGGACGGATCGCCGCTGCGGGCCCTCGGGACGAAATCACCACCATCGATTCATCGATTGAGGTAAATGGCCGCCGGATCGGCACTGAGCGTGGTTGCGGAACGTTCAGCGTCACCCACCCCCGCTCAGGGGACCAGCTCCAGCAAGTCTGCAGTGTCGAAGACTACGACCAGAGCCTTTACACGCGAGGCAACATCATCCAAGGGATTGAGAACCCGAAACCGATGAAGAAGATGAGTCTCAAGGATGGCGAGGTCTTCCTGATCTCGGACAACCGGCAGTTCCCCTTCGACTCTCGGGATTTTGGGCCCGTGAAGCGGGATACATGCCGTGAGACTTTCGTATTTCGGCTGTGGAGCCAGAGTGGCTTCTTCTCTGGGATCAACCGTTTCGACATCATCCCGTAGAGACCCCGAGCGTGAACAACGATCCCCCATCCTTCGGCCCTCCTTCGCATCAGCCCACCGCATACGATGGGGGTCTCGGCTTGGTCTGCGGCAGCTGCGAGACCTTTAGCCCGCTCGGCGCACGGTTTTGTCCGGCCTGTGGCCGCTCCCTTGAATTGTTGCTCGAGCAGAGCCGTTCAGCCACTCGAGCACCAGACGGTCGGCCCACTGGCTCATCCTTCGAGGTGAGTTCCCTACCGAGCCAAACCCCTTTGCATTCTGGGAATTATGAGAGAATCTCCGAGGGTGCCCGTGGCCGAGAGCCCCGCACCGTCCCTGTCGAGAGTGGGCGTGAGGAGGAGTTGATGGACCAAGCCAAGCATTACGTCTGCACCGCCTGCATGACCCCGGTCCCACGTGGGCACAAGTTCTGCGGCCGTTGCGGCGCACCGATCCCCGACGAGGCCACCAACCTCCGAGTCCGCCTCTTCAGTGACATGCAGAACCCTGACAAGGCGCGGCTCCTCTTGATCCGTGGTGATGGCGCCGACGGGCTGAGTTATCACTTGAAGGCTGAACAGCATCTGGTTGGTCGCCAGGGGCAGATCGAATTTCCCGAGGACGCGTTCGTCTCACCGAAGCACGCGAACCTGTTCTATCGCGACGGCAAACTCGTGGTTCGCGACGAAGGCTCGTTGAATGGCGTCTACTTCCGCGTCAGAGGCACGGTCGAGATCGTTCCGGGAGACACCTTCCTCGCCGGTGAGCAACTGTTCCGCCTCGATCCGGCCCTCTCGGCTTCGGACAATGCCGATCCGGATGGCACCTTCTTCTACTCTTCTCCCAAGCACCCGAGCGTGTTCCGCCTAACCCAAATCCTCGAAGGGGGAGCTCCCGGCATGGCGGTGTGTTCACGCGGCAACTCTCTTTTGATTGGCCGCGAAGACGGCGATCTGAACTTCCCCGGCGACGTCTATATGTCGGCGCGGCACAACACGGTGGAGGAGCGATCCGGCAAGTACTTCCTCACCGACCACGAGAGCCGCAACGGTACGTACGTGCGCATCAAGAGCGAGCAGCTGCTCGGGCACGGTGACTACCTCTTCATTGGGCGCAAGCTGCTCCGCGTCGAACTCAACGTCAACTAGCGCGGTCACGCGCCGTGTCCTTGGCGGCCAGCCTGCCGTACTCTCCGCGGTTGGCCGCTAACCTGCCGTGCTCTCGCTCTCAGTTTCTTCCCGGCGACGAGACCGCGAGCGACGGCGACGCGCCGTGTCCTTGGCTCCGCTCTCAGGCACGGCTTCCTGCACCTGATCAGAGGCCTCGCGGATCTCGAGCAGGGTGCGCATATCAAGGTAGATTTGGCTGCGCCGGAGACGTGCGGCGCGCCCTTGGTCCCACCGTGGCAGAAGGGCAACCATACGACGCAGCGCGTCCGCGATACGTCGTGGCATGTTGAGCCGATCGATGACCGGCTCCAGAAACAGGGTTGAGGCGCGCATCCGATCCCGCGAGCTGCCGCAGGCTTCAACCAGCGGCTCGAGCAGGAGTGCGCCACACAGCACGATGTCGGAGAGAGGTTCGCTCCGCGCGCGGGTCATCCGATCCACCACCATCAACATCCGCCAGACACGCCCCTCTGATTCGGCCTCGTCCGACAAGTACGTCGACAGCTCGGGGAGTAATGTGTCAAGGACACCAGTCTCCCACGCCAAGTAGAAAGACCGTTGGGAGGCTCCACCGCGCAACAGGCGCAAGACCTCCTCGAAAAGGCGGGGCCGGGCCGCCATCGCCAGAGCCGAACGACAAGTAACGATCGCGTCGTACACGTGGGGATCGATTCCACAGTCCAGGCGCGCGGCGAACTTGATGGCACGCAGGATCCGCACGGGATCCTCCTGGAAGCGGATCACCGGATCACCGATGGTGTTGATGGTACGACGCTCGATGTCCGGCATCCCTTCGACCCAATCGAGCACCTGACAGCTCTCCAAGTCGTAGAAAAGTCCGTTTACCGTGAAATCCCGACGGCGAGCGTCTTCGTGTGCCAGACCAAACTCGTTATCGCTGCGAATCAGAAGAGCGCCGCTGTCGTCGTCTTCTTTCTGGGGCGCTCGGCGGAACGTCGCCGTTTCGATAACCTTGCCGGCACCGAACAGCACGTGAACGAGACGGAAGCGGCGCCCGATGATCCGCGAGTTGCGAAACAGCCTCCGGATCTCGTCCGGACAAGCGCTGGTGGCCACGTCGAAATCCTTGGGCCGAGCCCCGAGCAGAAGGTCACGGACACAGCCCCCAACCAGGTACGCCTCATACCCAGCGCGAGTCAGTCTGCGCACCACCTTGGCTGCATCGGCGTCAATCCTCGATTCATCCAACACCACAGCGTGGCGGCACGGTAGCGGTCCCTGGTCCGCTGTACCCGGCTGCGGAGCGTCATCGAGCATCGCCGCAAGGTCGAAGTCCGGGGGTAGATCACGGACCTCGAACCGCGGGAGATCCATCCCTGCCCCAGCGCCTGGCTGAGAGCTGTCGGTGAGCTGGTCCACCATGCTCTGCGTAGGAGGCGAAGCGCGTCCCCCACGTCCCCGACGCCGAGACCGGGAACCACCACTGTGAGTGGTGTCACTGGAACGTTCGCCTGCAGCCTTCACACTTTGTCCATCGGCGGCGTCTGAGGAGACAGCGCGTTTAGCCGCCGAGCCACGCCGACGGCCACCTCCGGCTGAACGACCAACTGAGCTTTCGCACTCCGCGGGCGACGAAACACCCGGCACGCCGTTCGGAGGAAGAGGGGTACCCATGAGAAAAGTAGCGAGCAAGCAGGAGAAGGCTGGAAAAACCGACCCCTTCCTTAGCAGTCTCGCGGGGACTTGACCACCCATTGCCGAACGACCGGGCAAATCAACCCGAAACCGGTGGCGAGCAACGTACGCTCCACGTAAGAATCATACCAGTACGTGCACACCTACTGGTTGAGATACCGCGGGACCCGCTTTCCGGTGCGGCGCGGGGAGTACATCCTGGGCCGGAGTCCCTACTGCAGCATCGTGGTCAGCAATGCGCTCGCATCACGGCAACACTGCGCGGTACGCATGGTCACTCAGGGTCTGAGTATCACCGATCTGAGCAGCCGTAACGGCACCTTCGTGAACGGTGAACGGATCAACGGCGAGATGGTGCTTTCGGCAGGCGATGTGATTCGGGTCGGTTCCGACTCAATCGAGGTCATGGTGTCGCGAAGCGAGGCCCACCGGGCGGCTGTCTCGATGCCCAGCCTCCATCAACGGCATGACACCTTGGACCGTCTGGACGTGGTTCCCGAGCCCACCACCGATTTCGGCATCGAGATCGAGGATGAATCCAATACCATCACGCACAACAGCACCATCGATCTGATCGCCGAACTGGTAGAGGTCGTCGAAGGCGCCACCGATCGTGCAGCACGGGTGGATGTGTTGCGACGCTCGATCGACCAGCTCATCGAGGCACAGCTCCGTCAGCCCCAAGGCCTGGCTCAACACGAGCGAGCACGGTTGATCGCCGCGATTCGTACCCTGACCTCATGGTTTTCGGATGGACGCCTGGCCCATTGGGCGGATGACGCCATCGCGGCGTTGGAGCTGCGCCGATGAGCACGTTGCTCGTCACCTACGATCCCGATGCAGGCGAGCTCCTGAAGGCCGCTCTGCTGCGAGCCGAGGGCGCGGTGGATTGGGCTGAGGATCTGGCTCAAGCAGAGCAGCTCTTCGCAACTGCCGATCCTCTGGTGCTGGTCGTTGACACGGGGTATTCTGAACTACCAAGCTTTCTGGACCGGGTGCGTGCCAATCGACCGTGGCTGCGCACCTACTTGCTCGAGGAGCCCGGGTCCAGGGTGACGCGCAGTGGCCTGCCGGTGATCCCGAAACCGTTCGACGTGGCCGAACTCACGCCGCTCCTGCTTCGAGAAGAGGAGGCCGCCCGCCTCGACCGCGATCGCCGTCGCCTCGAACACCGCACCGGACAGCTGGTGGAACAACAGCGTGACCTCACACGTGAGCTGGAGCACGCCGAACGTCTGGCAGCGATTGGCCGAATCGCCGCCAGCATGGCCCATGAGATCAACAACCCACTGGCTGTCATCCAGTCCGCCTCGACCTACGTCCGCGCCGTCGCCGAGCAGAAGGGCGAGACGGAGCTGCTCGACTGTGCTTCAGACATCGAGCTGGCGGTCGGGCGCATCGCCACCTTCGTTCAGCACGTCTGTGGTTTCGCTCGGCGCGAGCGCCCACAGCTCACGGATGCAAGCCTTCAGGGTTCTGTCGATATCGCGCTCCGAATGGTGAATCCTCGAGCCCGCAAGCGCGAGGTGGAACTCGAGAATCGAGGGATCTCGAGTCTCCCTGTTCCCCATGATCCTCCGCGGCTGGCCCAGGCTATCCTCAACCTTCTCTCCAACGCGATCGACGCGGCCGCCGCCGGCGGTCGTCATGTCTCCTTCGCAGTAGAAGCGCACACCAACCGTATGGTGATCCGGGTGGACGATGACGGAGCAGGGCTGGCCGAGGAGATCCGTCACCGCCTGTTCGAGCCATTCGCCACCACCAAACCACCAGGCCAGGGCACTGGGCTTGGGTTGGCGATCACCCATCAGATCGTCTCCGAACACGGGGGCACGATCACACTCACCTCTTGCCCCGAGCATCGAGGGACACGCGCCGAGCTCACCCTACCCATGCTCGAGCCGACCCTCCACCCACTGCTCGTGATCGATAGTGATCCCCTGGCGCTGCGCGCCTTGGTCTCGGCTCTCCGCAACGAGCGATTCCCGGTGGATGCCAGCGGCGCCCCGGGGGATGCCGCGGGCGCCATCAAGCACCTCCCGAGAGTCATCGTGGTGGACTGGGATCAGACAGAGCGGCTCTCCTCGAGCTTCGTCGAGCGCATCCGCTCATTGTTTCCGGGAGCACGGATCCTCGGCTTGATCCACAGTCGGGACGAGGTCACAAACACGCTCGACGGCTACCTCATGAAGCCGTGGAATGTGCCCCAATTGATCTCCGAAGTACGCAGGCTCTGCCTACTCGGTTAGGGACACTCACCAGCCACGAAGCTCCTTCTGTTCCAGTCAGCTGCGCCGGATCAGCCACGTGTCACCGATCGTTGGACTCTGGCTACTCGTTGAGCCAACAATCATGAGCGAGCCTCCCTCGGGACGTGAGCCAGTCCATTCGTAGTAGTCCTAGAAACCGAAGTCGTGCCCAATCTCATGCTCGATCACGAGGTTATCCCGCCCCATCGCGTTCAAGAAGCTGGCCACTGGCATGCGCAGCCCCCAATCACCGCCGACCGCCGCTGCGCCCCCCCCCGGGAAGAGCGTCGTCCAGCCAAATCCAGTAGTCGGTGCGAGCCGCATCGCCCCCTGGGCAACGTGACATGTCGTAGTCCCAGTTATCGAAGGTCGAGCATGCGCTTGGACAGATCGGAGGCTCTGCAGGTTTGTCGGGTTCATGACTCGTGATGCTCCTACCCGATTTCGACGCGGCCGACGGCAGAAGGCAGGCAGAGATGCACCCGGGCGAGTCTGGGGGGTCTGAACCCGGAGGCGACGGGTCGAATCCGAGACTCACCGAACCACAGTCGGTGGCGGAGGGAAAGAGCGGTCATGAGCCCATGCGGGGACCAGTCGCGCTATCTGCTGAATTCCGAGGATAGCCAAGACGCGCTCGTTCTCTTCTGCCTCGAGCGCAAAGGTGAACTCCCGACGGGTTTTTCCGGCGAGTACACTTACAGTTCCCGTTGTCCTCCTTGCGGCTCGGGATGCCCAGCTTGGTTCGGCATTCGAGCCTAGGGGCACCACCTCAGACACGGCCCTACCCTCAGGCGTGCCACGCACGATGCCGAGGACGTACTCCCCACTCCGAGCATTGGAAAGGGCCAGGCCTTCCCGTGAGGTCGTGACGACATCGACTGCCGTGATAAGAGATCGGGTCGGGGCACCTAGCCACGAGACCCGGTGACCGTCAGGTGTAAGCAGGTATAGGTCGAGATCCTCTCCTCCTTCCCATCGTGCCGAAACTTGCAGATCTCCAACTAGGCCATTCGGTGAGAGACTCGCGATCTCGATCTGCTCGGCGCGGCTCCGGATCGTAGCGTCAACGGCCTCCGCGAGTTGCCGGTGGAGTTCTTCTTGCCCGAAGCGCCTGGTGCACGCGAGCGCCAACGCAAGGGCCTTATGATCACGCGGCCGAAGCTCCGCCAAGGTCACCTGACACCGACAGCTCACTTCAGCCTGTCCAGCCCAACGATACAGACGCTCCAACCTGCGGAGCGCGTTGGGTTCACCAGGGCTCATGTCCACGACTCCCCCGAGTGCGCGGATCGCAAGGCTGCGGCGTGCAGTTCTCGCGAGTTCGTCGGCTCTGCGCGTCAGCGCTTCCGCGTCCAGAGGGTCCTTCTTCAGCCAGTCTGCGAGCAGCTGCTCAGCCTGTTCGAAGCGTCGACTGCGAACGCTGAGGTCGAAGAGCGAGAGGGTCGATTCGCGTCGGTCAGGTAGAAGGGTGTGGGCTCGCTCGGCTTCCGCGAGCCGGCGTTCGGTCACGTCCTTCGGGACCACACGTGCCGTGTCTACCGTCCCCCGGCGTTCCCAAATCCTCCGCATCGGTTGCCATCGCCCAGGCTGTGGGCGGCTCGATTTGGCCTCATCTGCCAGGGTGGAGGGTGAGCTCGGTGCGGCTAGGCTTTCGTCCGGCTCTTCAGCTCTCTTGGCCCGCGCGACACCGCTCGGAGCGCCGCGAAGCTCCCCGGCCACATCCGCGCCCATGGCTGGCTTCCTGGGAGTCGTCGCTGCCCACGCCTCGGAGAGCGACTCGTCGACCTGGTCCAGGTCGCGCTCCAAGCGGTACTCTTCGAGTTCCGTCTCCGCCGTCCACTCCGGTTCGCTCCGCCGATTGTCGAGACCGAAGGCGCGAAACATGGCTGGACTTTCCAGGACCAGGAGTGAGGTGTACCGACTCGCAACCTTGAGGCGCGTCGAGAGTTCAATCGCCTCTCTCCGAGCAGCATCCGTTCCCAACATCTCCAGATCCCGGATCCGCTGCGCTGCATACAAGCGTGGAACAAACGCGTGGCGCTCACCCTCGACCATGAGAAAATCAAGCGGATATCGCTCGGTGAACTCGCTGTCCCCTACCTTACCCCGTATCACCAGATCCCCCTTGGCACGACTCCCCTCAGTGCGAGCCACCACCAACAGCTCATCCCCGGCTGCCACCGCCGACAGCGTACGCGGGGATTGGTCCACAAGTCCGCTGGGAAGCTCGATCTGGACATCCGAGAGCCGCTCCCGCAACATCGCATCAACCACACGGAGCGCGCTACCCGCGAGTGACAACCGAGGATCATAGGGGAGTACCAGGCCCCGATAGGCTTGGGCCACCGCGCGCAGGCTCGGCAGATCCGAATCGACTCCAACGCCGAGCGCCGTGAACCTGATTCGCCCCGTTCCCGCCCGGCGCCCTACCGCGGCCGCCAGGGTCGCAGGGCGGATTGGTCCAACCGTCGGCGCACCGTCCCCGATATACACCAGGTGCCCCAGCGGACCGGGATGACCCTCGAGCACCGCTAGCCCCGAGCTGACAGCGTGGGACAGGTCTGAGGCACCGTCCGCAGGTTGCTCAAGAAGCCACTTCTCTACGTGTCGACCCAGCTCCGGGGTCGCGGACCGCGACTCCTCATTGAACGACCGACAAACCACGTCGCAGGCGAGCACATCGACGGATTGCTGCGACGACAGTTCGCCGATGATGCGCCCAGCGATGACCGCCGAATGACGCGCCGCCTCACCATACATGCTGCGACTTCGATCGATGACCAGGGTAACCGGACCTGGTTTCACATCCGCACGCCTCGGGAGCTGAGGGCGAAGCAGCAGGGCCGCGTATCCTCGCGGGTCATTCGAGGCCTTGGGCGCGTAGCCCCACGCCACCAGCTCGCGATCTCGATTCTCCGGCACAAACGCGATCCCGATGTCTCCAGTCGGCACGAAATGGCGCTGATTGTAGCGCAGACGATACCCTTCTGAGCCGATCTCACGCACCGGTTCGAGTCCCGTCGTACGGATCTCCGAAGTCGTGTCCGCGCCCTTGATGCGAGCATTGAACGAAAACTCTCCCACCAACTCGGCAGCCTCGGGGTTTTTCGGAAGTGGGTAGGTGTAGCGACACGATGGCCCGTTTCGGGCCAGAAGCTGGGTGTACACGAGCTTTATCCTGCGAGATCCAAGCTTGGGAATGGGAAAGATCTTGAGTTCAAAGCGATTGCCACGTTGCCATTCCAGCAGGGCAGGATCACGCCAGGGACCCGGCACCCAGATGATCTCGTCTCGGAATGTGTTCCGTGCGCTCACCGCAGCATTGCTGAGGCTGCCGCGCCAAATCGCTTGGGCTCGCTCGCGATCAACGAACGCCCCCTCTTCCCAACGACCGTCCACCTCGAGCGCCAAGCGTTCAATCTCCGCATCGGCAGGCACCGGAAAACGCAGGATACCCTCCAACACGTCGTTCGACCGATTCGAAAAGACCTCCTCGATCTCGGTCCGCGCCAGGACACCGTGGATGTCGACGTCGACACGGTGGGAAGAGAGCACGATCACGTCGCTGGATTCGCTGGTTCCTCCCGGCTTCTGACCTCGAAGCTGGCCCAGTCCCCGCATTTCGCGATCGAGTGGGATAGGTTGCTCATCCTCCGCAAACCCCTCGAAAGCCTCGGGGAAGCGAGAACTCTGCCCGAGGAACGGTGTTTGACCCGACACGAGAGAGAACTCTTCACCCGGTCCAATCGAGGTTGGCTCAGCGCCCCCGGAGCGAAACGCTGCCTTTCCGCGACTCACCGTCACTCGAAGCTCCCCGTCTTCCAGCAGAATCGCGCACTTGCCGCCAATCAGCGTCAGGACCGCATCCGGAAGGGCGATCGCAATTGGCCCAGAACCACGCTCCGGAACCTCCACCATCAACCTACCCTGCCTGAGGGTCGCGGAGTTGCCACCGCGATCTGTCAGCGAAAGATGCGTGTCATGACCGAGGACAAGAATGGTACCGTCTTCCATGTCCAGTATCGCGCGAGCACCACGCGCAGTCTTGAGAATGTCACCGCGACGCACCGGCTGATCTGGACTTCCGGACTCACACCGATCTTTGCCCGCAGAGCAGATCGAGAGCCACGCAGAATTCCTGGAACCTGTCACGTCCCGGACGCGCCCCTCGAAGGGAAGGGCTTCGGGATCGGTCGTCAGCACCTGCGCACTTTGCCTCAGCCAGAGCGCGAGACCTCCCACCAAGCTGAGAACCAACAAGCCAAACGCCGCGCGCGCCAACCATCGCCGATTGGCAAGGACGCTCCACACCTTGTCCCAGCGAGAAGCGCGAGACGTTGGGCCTCCTGCCTCCTTCGTATCACCCACACTCGCGTGGACACCGAGGTTCTCGGGCGTCACCACCGAGTCGTCCATCGCCAACCTTTCTTCCGTAAGCGATGGCTCTGGCACCTGCTCGTCCGAAAGTCGATTCAACAGAGCGTCAAGCTCGTCGTCTCCTTCAGATGCCGCGCGACCGATGTCAGAGAGGGCACTTTCCACTTCGAACAAGCCGTCTCGAAATGCATCGTTGTTGGCAACCTCTTGACCGAGGGGGCTCAGCGGTGACTGGGCTAGCCGATCCATGACGTGGGCAGTGAAGGCTGGCTCTTCGAACACAGCTCGCTCCCCACGAAGCGCGGCCCATGTCACAGTCAGTTTGGCAAGACGCTCCATGAGCTGCTTCGACTGAGAATCGAAGATTACGGCCAGCTCGTCCGGCGTAAGCCGACAGAGTCCGAAGAGCACGAGCAACTCCCGATCGGTGGGAGGCAGCTGCCCGAGCCTGGCCGCGATAGCATCAACCTCAGGCGCAGGCCTACTCACGGCGGTAACTACGAAGCGAGCAGCGCGACGCCGCGTCAGGCGGAGCCATCCGGCCCTGGATGTCGGCGGAGGCGCGAGTGTCCTGGCCTCTCTCCACAGCAGCACCGCGACCTCCTCGGTTCGCTCAATTGAGCCAAGGAGCAGGGCGAGATAGCGGAGCATGAGTCGGCCGTGCTCGCGGAGGTCCGACGCGGGATTGTCTGGGGTGTTGCCCGATTCGCTGTCGTCTGTCATCTGTGACTCCCTCGATACCGGCAATCGAAAACAGAACGCTGCTGCGTCGCCGAGCTTACGCCGGCTCGAGTCCGAACAGTCTCCTTAGGCCGGCCGACCGTACACTCTCGAGCGCTCCTCTTGCGCCCCACCTGGCTTTCCCGCGAAGATCCGTGCCTCATGATCACCGCCTTCGTTCTTCTCAATGTCGCTCCGCATCGGATCTCCGCCATCGCCGACACCCTCTCGGCGAAACCCTCGGTCAGTGAGGTGTACTCGGTGAGCGGCCGCTACGACCTGGTCGCGGTGGTACGAGTCCTTGAGATCGAGGCGCTGTCCCGGGTGATCACCGAAGAGTTGCTCACCGCCGAAGGAATCATCCACTCGGAAACCATGTTGGCCTTTCGGACCTACTCTCGTCACGATCTGGAGAGGATCTTCTCCCTTGGCGTCGAACCCTGAACCAGAAGCGCGGGCGGGGTCGGCTCCTCACTCGATGATCGAATCGGTGACCGTGACCGGAGTATCTTCGTGATGGGAGAGCTGAGGATACTCTGGGTACCATGAGCCACCAATGTTATCGGTAATGGTGGACCGTTCGATCACGATGTCCCCCGTGTGGTCGTTGCTCACGAAGAAGATCGCGCTCCCGTAGGCGTTGACCCGATTGTGCTTCATGACCGTTCCACAAAGACGCAAGGTCATGGTCAGGCCATCGTTGTAGATCCCACCCCCACTCCCACCCCCGGGGGTGTCCGGCTCAGCGGGGTTTCCACCTTCTCCGATCGCGCTGTTGTGGGAGATCACGCTGTTGATGATAGTGAACGACACCCCAATACTGCTCAATCCTCCACCGTTCGAGCAGCTGTTACCGTAGCCCTCCTCCCCGCCAAAAGTGCTGTTCACGATGTAAACAGGAAGCCCACCATACTGCGAAAGCACTCTGAGACCAGCCCCGCCCAAATCCGCGCCGGTCGGATCACACCGATTGTTGAAGAAGCGTGAGTTCACCACCTTGACCCGTCCGCCACGCACGAATACCGCCCCGCCCCCACCTCCTTCAGCCAGATCGCCGGTGGAATTCCCCTCCACAAAGGTCAGGTTCTGTAAGACCAGATGGGGCTCGTCCTGATCCTGGCAATGGTCGGTGAGCCACACCAGATCAGGATCACAGGTGTTCATGGTCAAGATCCGTCGCTCGCCCTTCCCGCTCAGCGTGACCACTCCCCCTCCGTCGATGACGATCAGAGGACCGGTGTCATTCATGATCTTGGCCGTCTCTTCCAGTTCGATCACGATCGGATCCGGACCGCAATCAAAGGTGATGATGCCACCGAGCGCAATGGTGGAGACCACGGTCTCCGAGGTACAGCTCTCTGGTGAACCGTCTCCAATTATGTGATCGGGGTTCGAAGTATCCACCGCTGCGGCCTCGTCGGGGACTGCACAAGGTTGCTCGGGGTTCCCCGCCGCTGGACCGCCTCCGTCAAACTCTGGGCCACCTCCCATCGCGGTGGGCGCCGCTCCACCGGCTCCACCACGCCCAGTCATCGGAGCATCCTGTCCCGATTCGCCCGACTCACAAGCGGCAATACTCGAGGCCAACACGAAGAGCACAGCCAACCAAGCACTTCTGGACATCGCGAGTTCCTCCCGAACCCTGCAGCATATCCCCACTCTCCCCGACATCGCCAGTCGAACTCACCAGCCGGATCCTCGCCATCGTTCGTCTGCGTTTTGGCGTCGAGGTATGATGTCTCCCCACCTCAGTGGTGTCTCTCTCTTGGTGGCGAGCATTGGTGTGGTATTCTCTCGCACACTGAGCACCGGAGGTAACGCGTGTCGTCATTGCGATTCGAATGGCTCTTCGTGGTTGCGCTGCTTGGGCTTGGCTGCTCGTCTGAACCCACGGATCCTTCCGCGAATGAACCGAGTTCGGCGCCCGGCGGTACTTCGGCCACGCACGGTGGTGCAGCACAAGGCGGTGGAGCACAAGGCGGCGCAGCACAAGGCGGCACACCCGCACAAGGCGG
>CAYNEY010000014.1:82794-110272 GCA_964396375.1 uncultured Polyangiaceae bacterium
AAGGCGGCGCAGCACAAGGCGGCACACCCGCACAAGGCGGTGCAGCACAAGGCGGCACACCCGCACAAGGCGGTGCAGCACAAGGTGGCGCAGCACAAGGCGGCACGCCCGGAGAAGGAGGGGAAGGGGGACAAGTCTCGAGCTGCCCTTCCTCCGGCAACATCACCTACAGTCTCAACCAAGCTTCTGATCCGACCGCCGACGAACTCGATGCGTACGCTCACATCACCGAAGCGATGGATGCTGCCCTGGAATACTACAACTGCTACACGGACATCACCAAGCATCTCACGGTCAACTACAATACAGGCGTGCCGACGGCCGAGGCCAACATCGACGGGTGGATGAGCTTCGGTGCCAACCGCAGCTACATGGTTCTGCCCACCGCGATGCACGAGATCGCTCACACACTGGGCATCGGTTACTACAACTTCAACGACATGCTAGAAGGTGGGATCTGGATCGGACCCATCGCCAACGCCAAGTTGGCGGAGCTCCAGGCGGGCATCGAGAACCCCGATTTCACGGAGGTACATGGCGGTGGCAGCCACTTCTGGCCCTATGGCCTCAACTACGCGAGCGAGTACCGTTCAGAAACCGACCTCATCAACCACTGCCTGATGGTGGTAGCCATTCGACAAGACATGGGCCTCTCGTGAGAGGCATTCTTGGGCACAGCTTACGGAGTTACTCCCCGAGGACTTCACGGATTTTCGGCAGCAGATCCGACGCCTTGTAGGGCTTTTGCACGAAGCCTCCAAGACCCTTGCCGATGAACCGATTGACGATGTCCTGCTCACTGTAGCCGCTGGTCATGATCACCCGCACGTTGGGCTCGATACGCCGCAGCTCGCGGAAGCACGCCTCGCCATCCATGTGAGGCATCGTCATGTCGAGCACCACGACCCGAATTCTCTCCCGTGCCACTGCGAACACCTTGACAGCCTCAACACCGTCACATGCCGAAAGCACTTCAAAACCTGAGCGTTCGAGCAGCCGCCGACCCATACTGAGCACACTCTCTTCGTCGTCGACCAGAAGCACGACCCCGTGACCCTTCCACTCCGGACGGCTGTCCAACTCTCGCTCGGCCGCTGTTGCTCGATCCTCAGCAGCCGGCAGCAGTACCTTGAAGGTAGTGCCGCGTCCCTTCTCCGTGTAGACACGCAGCGCTCCGTGATGACCGCGCACAATCCCAAGTACCGCCGCCAAACCCAGGCCGCGCCCGGTGAACTTGGTGGTGAAGAACGGGTCGAAGATCTTCTGCAGTGTCTCAGACTCCATACCGCAACCGGTGTCCGACACCTCGAGATAAACGTACTGCCCCACTGTATGCGTGGCGCTGTCACCCACCACTCCTTCCAGGTATGCGGCATCGCAGTCCATGACCCCGGTCGAGAGGGTGATGACCCCACTCTTCTCACCGATGGCCTCTGACGCGTTGGTGATGAGATTCATCACCACTTGCCTGAGCTGGGTAGCATCCGCCATGACCGCCGGAAGCTCCGGGAAGAAATTGTACTTGATCACGACCTTCTTGCTGATCGAGACCGTCAGCAGGTACGCCATCTCGTTCACTAACTCGTTGAGTGACAAGGGCTGGATCACAAATCGACCACGGCCCGAGTAGGCCAGCATCTGTCGGCAGAGGTCAGCCGCTCGCCGACTCACCGTCTCGATATCATCCAGATAGGACTGCGCCGGACTCGAGGGAGAGAGCTCACTCTTCGCGAGATCGGCGTTACCGAGGATGCTGGTCAACAGATTGTTGAAATCGTGGGCGATGCCACCCGCGAGCACCCCAAGACTCTCCAGCTTCTGCGCCTGCATCACTTGCTGCTCGAGCTTGACGCGCTCCTTTTCGGCGCGGCGCAGTTCAGTCACATCTTGAACCAACCCGTAGATCCGCGGTGCGACCGAAGCAGACATCTTCGACGACTCGACAACCGCAACGCACGAGCGCTCCTCACCGTTCGCGCGCAACACACGAAAATCGATCCGCTGTGCCTGACCGGTAGCCTCGGCACGGGCCAGCGCTGTCGAAAGCGCAGGCACATCGTCGGGCTCGATGAACGGAACGAGTTCCTCGAACGTGGGCGCCACATCGCGCGGTGCAATCCCGAAGATGCGAAACAACTCCGGCGTCCACTCAAACACACGCGCCGCTCGATCCAGTGAAAAATGTCCGATATGGGCCAGCTCGGAGACCCCGAGCAGTCGCTCGTGGCTGTCTGCGAGAGCGCGCTCGGCGGCCCGCAACCGCACCTCGTCCTCGCGCCGGCGGGTGATATCACGGGCCACTGCGTAGATGAGCCCCTGTTTGTCCGGAACCGATCTCCACTCCAGCCACCGATACGAGCCGTCAGCATGCCGATAGCGGTTCTGAAAATCGAGCACCTGTTGGCCGCCGCCCAGTTCATTCGTGACAGCCAGGGTGGCCGCTCGATCCTCGGGATGCACCAAATCAAAGAAGCTGAAACTCTGGAGTTCGTTGAGCCGGTAGCCGAGCGTCGCTTCCCAGGCCGGATTGAGCCGAACGAACCGACCGTCGCTGCGGGCCACACAGAGCAGGTCAGCGGAGAGTTCGAAGTAGCGCGACAGGCTGTCTGCTGCCTGCCGGGCGCTCTCTTCGGCCAGACGGCGCTCGGTCACGTCCCGCGCCGCCGTGATCAACACTTTCTTCCCCTCGAGCTCGGTGAGAGCACCAGACATCTCCATATGGAGCTCCGTACCCGCACGACTATGAAGCACCACCTCCACAGCCTCGAAGCACCCATCCCGTGCCAACCGCTCCAGGGCTAGGGCTCGCAGCTCTGGATCCTTCCACAGCCCGACCTCGAGGGTGCGACGACCGATCAGCTCGGTGAGGCTCAACCCGGTCACCCGACAGAAGGCGCGGTTTGCATACAGTACCTCGCTCTCGGTCGTGGTCACGGCGATCGGATCAGGCGCAAGCTCGAAGACCTGCTCAAACTTGCGCTCGCTGGCCAAGCGCGCCGCCTCAGCGCGCTTCCGCGCGGTGATGTCGAGAGAGACGCCGGTGATTCCGAGGACTGCTCCATCATCACCGAAGACCGGGCTGAGTGTGGTTTCGAACCACAGAAGGCCCTGGCTTGTGGAGAGTTCCTCCTCGAACTGGCACCGCTCACCAGAGGTCAGCACGGCAGCCTCTTTTTCGTGATGACGCGCCGCACCTTCACGGCCGAGCACAGCTTCGGCATGTTGACCAACCAGGGCATCGGGAGAGGACACCCCGAAGGCGTCCGAGAAGCCTCGATTGACCACCAAGAAATGCCCCTCTGCATCCTTCAGCCAACTGAGGGTAGCCTGATTGTCGAGCAGGGCACGTTGGTGCAACCGGATCTCGTCAAGTGCCTCCGCCTGACGCTTCTGGATCGTTATGTCCGAAAAGATGGTGGCGAACCCCCGCCCACCCAAGGGAGCCACCGAGACGCTGAAATGGCGATCCATCGGCGCGAAGTAGAGTTCGATGCGACTTGGCGCGCCGCCCAACCCCACTGCGCAGAACTCTTTGAGGAATGGTGCTGGCTTGATGCCATAGACCTCCGAGGCCAACTTGCCTTGTACCTCTGCGCGGCGCAGTCCCGTGTGCCGCTCGTATTGGTCATTGGTGTCGAGCAGCCGGTAATCGACCGGTCGACCCTCGTCGTCAACGATCACCTCGTGAAGCGCCACCCCCTCTTGCATGTGCGCGAAGAGCGCCATGAAGCGGTGTTCCATCGACGCGTCATGAGAATTCTCTCGGTGTCGGTCGCTGCGCTCGGCCTCATCCATGGGTCTTTGGCCATGCTAGCTTTCTTTGGGGTTCCCTCGCAACGGGACATCCGACAATCGCAAGCATTCTCCTCGCTGCGCGGAAGGACCTGGCCGCTCCGCAAAACCTCGGGCCGAGCCCAGCCTGGGGAAAATGCACTGGTTTCGCGCTCAGGGTGAGTTTCTCGGGCACGTGGTGAAGACCACCATTCTGAGGCACGATAGCCGGGTGCGTCTCCTTCACACCTCCGACTGGCATCTGGGACTTCTGACAGGCCATGTCCCGCGCACCGCCGAACACGAGGCGTTCTTCTCCTGGCTGCTTTCCGTGTTGCGCGAACGTGAGGTTGACGTGCTCGTGGTCGCTGGCGATGTCTTCGACGGGATTCAGCCCTCGAATGAGGCCACCCGCCTCTACTTCGGTTTCTTGCGGGAGCTCCTCTCGACTGGAGTGCGTGACGCGGTCATCGTCGGCGGCAACCATGATTCTCCAGCTCATCTCGATGCCCCCCACCATCTGCTCCAAGCGCTGTCGATCCATGTGCTGGGCGGCTACCTGAGCCAGAACCTGACCCGTCATCTGATCCCTCTCCATGTGCGCGGGGAGACCGAACCTTCCGCGGTATGCTTGGCGGTCCCCTTCATCCATGAATACCGCCTTGGCGTCCGCACGACCGACTCCGACACCGCTGCGGTGCGGTGTGCCTTGGCGCAGGCGTTTCAAACCACCTACCAGACACTCTGCGATCGAGCCGAGCAGACCTTCCCAGGGCTGCCGCTGATCGCGACCGGTCACTTGACCATGGGCCCCGTCACCCTCGGGGAAGCTCCGCAGGAAATCCATCAAGTCGGGCGTCTCGATCCACTGCCACTCAGCATCTTCGATCCACGCATCGCCTACGTGGCGCTCGGACACATCCATCGCGCGTTCCCGGTCGAGCGTGGCCGCCTCTGGTACAGTGGGAGTCCCATCCCCCTCAGCGCGCCGGAGATGGCCCATCCCCGACGGGTGCTCTTGGTCGAACTCGACACAACCACCGGAGCAGAGCGAGGCCCCGTCACCGTAGAGCCCATCGAGGTCCCGATCAGCCGTCGACTGCTCACTTTTCGCGGCACCGAGGCTAGGGTTACAGAGGCGCTTCGAACGCTTGAGGCGCTGGCTCCTCTCCCTCCCCTCGTAAGCCTCACGGTCGAACTCCCGGCACCTGACCCTCAGCTTCGCGGCAGGCTCCGCGAGTTGTGTGACAGCCACCCCGCCCGTCCCCAGTTGGTAGAGCTGCGCGAGTGTCTGGCCGGTGGGACCGAGTTCGACGCGGTTACCCCAGAACTCGGCCTCGCCGAACTCACACCCGAGCAGGTCTTTCTTAGAGTGTGCGAGACGCGCGGGGCTGTGGCCACGGAACCGCTGCTGCAAGCCTTCCGAGTCATGGCCAGCAGCTCACCCGAGGCCTGGGTCGAGTTCTGTGCGAACCTGAGTCGCGATCGGGGGCTTCCTTGAAGCTGCACCGCATCGCGGTCCGCAATCTGAACAGCTTGGTCGGTGACCAGGAGCTCGATCTCGAACGCGATCTGGGTGCACCTGCCCTATTTCTCATCCACGGTCGCACCGGCGCAGGCAAGAGCACCCTCCTCGATGCCATCTCCCTGGCTCTTTTTGGTAGAACACCACGACTGGACGGGAGGCGCAACGCACCCGACGCGGATCCGGGCCTGGTGATGTCCCGGGGAACCGGGGACTGTCGAGCCGAAGTCGAGTTCTCTCGCCTCGCCACGGACGGACCCGGTCGCCTGCGCTACCGTGCTATCTGGCAGCTCCGGCGCGCACGCGGTTCGGAGCGGGGACGGCTCCAATCACCGGAGCGCAGTCTGGAGTTCCAGAATGCAAGTGGCAAATGGCAGCTGCTGGCTTCAGGACGCAAGCAATCGTCGTTCGATCAAGCGCTGCGTGAGGCTCTGCACGGATTCTCGGCGGATGACTTCTTCCGCTCGATGCTGCTCGCACAGGGTCGCTTCGACGAGTTCCTCGGCGCAGCGCCCGAACAACGCGCAGCAATCCTCGAGCGACTCACCGACACCGCACGCTACCGAGAGCTCGGGCTGCGCGCGGCCACCGCGGCCCGAGCTGTTGGCACCCGGTCAGCCCTGGCGCGCCAGCGTCTCCAGCTCCACCCCAAAGTGTCCGCAGATGAGCACGAGCAAGCCCGAGTTGGCGCCGCGCAAGCGCAGGCCATCACGGAGCAGCTCGCAGTCCAACTTGCCGACACCCGACGCCTGCTCGAGTATTTGAGCCGGCGTCAGGCGCTGGAGGAACGCCTGACGGACCTCGCACGAAACGAGGCCGAGCTAGAGCAACGAGCAACCCGGCTCACTCCACAGCAGACTCGACTCGCCGAGCATCAACGATGTCGAGCGGGCTTTGACATCCTGCATCGACTCGAACTGACTCGCAACCAGCTCCGAGAGCGGAGCTGCGACCTCGAGAGGCGTCGCGCTGAGACGGAGTCCCTCGACACACGTCTTTGCGAGCTCCGAGAGCAGGGTGCCCGCCTGTTTGCGGAGCGGGACCAAACACTCGCGCTTGCCCAACAGCTCGCTACCAGCGCCGCTGAACTCAGCGCCGACAGCGAGCGACTCACTTCAGCCCGTGGGCGTCAGCTGCGCATCACCGAGCGACTTCGCACGCTCGTCCAAACACTCGCGGAGCTCACCGAACGCCGTTCTCGGCAGAACGCCGCTTTCGACGAGGTGACCCATGAACTGGACGAGACCACCCGCAAAGCGGCTCCCGCTCTGCTCGGCACACCCCCGACAACCCGACTCACCGAGCTTCGGCGCACCCTTGCGGCTGCTCGGGCCGAGCTAGAAACCGCTAACCAGGCAGAGCTTGCGACCCTGGCCTTCGAAACGCGTAGCCGAGAACACCGAGACCTCGAAGCCCACGCGCAGCGACTTCATGCTGCCATAGCCGAGCTTGCCCTACGGTTGGAACAGACCAAACAACGAGTGACGACACTCGCTCAACAGGACAGAGTAATCGAAGTCGAACTCCAGGCCACGCGACTCTCCCAGCAAATGATGGTGCATCGGAGCACCCTGAAACCAGGGGAGCCCTGTCCTCTTTGCGGTGCGGTTGATCACCCATTCTCGGATCCCAACCAGCCGAACCCAGGCAAATGCGGCCCTGAGCTTCTGTCAGACCAGCTCCGTGAACGTCAAGAGGCATTACAAAATGACCTCGTCACTGCCGAACAGGCCGCGCGAACCGCGGAGATTGAGCTGGAGCGAGCGCGCACCGAACAGCGACTGTACGAGGAGCGCATCGCGCTCTCGTTTGCACTTCTCGCCGACGAGTCCGAGAAGGCCACTCGAGCCTGCGCCGAGGCGAAGCTGACTGGCGCGTCACCATCGCAGATCCATGACTTCCATGATCGCGCGAAGGCGCGATTCCTCGAACTCGAGACAGCTCAGACACTCCTGACAGAGCTCTCACTCCGAGCTTCTGAGCTCACGAATGAGCGAGACAAGCTAGCCATCGAGCACCAACTCCGCGCGGCGGAACTGCTCGAATATGAAGAGCAAAGGAATCAAGCCAGCGGGGAGCTCAAGGAGCTGGAGGCGAGCGTAACCGCACGAGCAACAGAGATGGAGCGGCTCTGGCATCAGTTCGAGCCTGACCCAGCCGCTTCCGCGCAGGCTGAGCTTCCTCTTGCCAGGTTGGTTCACGGCCGCGTTGCGGATGCACAACGCCGGGTCTCTCACCTGCGCCAGGCGTGCGCCGAGCTGGACACCAACCAAAAGACCATCGAGAAAGAGCACGCGACGCTGTCAGGTCAGCTAAGCCTGCTCGAAACTCAGCGGATCGAGCAGATCACGACGGAGCGGGCGTTAGAGCTGGAACTCAGCTCTGTGCTCGAACAACTCGGTCTTCGGTCCTCCGAGGAGCTCGCTGCGCACAAGCTCACGGACTCAGAGATCCAGCAGACCGAGAGGGAGCTCGATGCCCTGGCGCGCGAGCGCGCTTCAACCCAGGATCTTCTGGCAGAACGCCGTCGTGATTGGGAACTCTGTGAATCCACACGCCCACCAGGGTTCAACCTGACATGGCTCGAGACTGGAACGGAGGCCATGGTCACGTTGAACGAACGAATTGTGGCAGGCGAGCGCGAGCATGCCGCCGCTCTCGCTGAGGCGGCACAGACCCGCACTGCCCTCGCCGAGCTCGAGCGCCGCTCGCGCCTCCACCAAGATGCCGAGCGCGCCCTGGCGGAGGCTGAGGGGGACGGAGCGGTCTGGCTCGCGCTAGATGAACTCGTAGGAACACGTGATGGTGAGTCGTTCCAACGCTTCGCTCAGGGACTGAACCTGCACCTGCTGCTTCGGCAAGCCAACACCCACCTGGCCCGCCTTTCGGGGCGCTATCGTCTGGCGGGACAAGGCAGCCCACTGCAGTCGAGTCTCGACCTCACCATCGTTGACCTGTGGCATCTCGGGGAAACACGTTCCACCCGAAGTCTGTCGGGAGGCGAACGTTTCTTGGTCTCCCTGGCCTTGGCCCTGGGTCTTTCCGATATGCGCACCCCCTCGCTGCCGATCGAGACCTTGCTGCTCGACGAGGGTTTCGGCAGTCTGGATACCGAAACCCTCGACACGGCACTGTCTGCGCTTCAGAGTCTGGAGCGTGAGGGTCGCCAGATCGGTATCATCAGCCACGTTCCCGAGCTCCGCGAGCGGATCTCGGCGCAAGTCCAGATCCTCGAACTGGGAGGTGGACGCTCGCGTATCGTGGTGCCACAAGCCCGCTGATGTGGGGCACCCCTGGCTCTCGTGGAGCACCCCACTCTCAGACTAGAAGCTCAGCTGGGTTTGGAAGATCGCTTGATGGCGTGAGGAGAGGTTGGGGTCGTCAAAGTCGAAGTAGCCGTAAGCCAGCGACAACTTCACGTCGTTGCCGCTCACCAAGTAGTTCGCCCCCAACTCGTAGGTTCTAACCTGATCATCTGGGAAGCCCAGGAGCTTGTCAAGGGGCATGTCCGCGCGGTCGACGCGCTCATCCACGTCCACGAAGCCTACGCGAACAACAGGCTGGAGCGTCTTCGCGATGGTGTAGCTGACCCCGACGAAACCACCCAGACTCTCGCGCCAGCGGTTGACCTCGCTACCGTCTCTCCCTCGGCTGAACACGAGCTGCCCGTCAACCAAAAGGCCCGAGGTCTCCAACTTGACGTCACCTTCCACCGCATCGCGAGTCGTCTCCTGATCGCGCTGCCCGACGCTGATCATGCCGGCGCCGCCGACCATCAGCTCCTCGATTGGACTGTACTCCAATCGCAAAGCCAGATCCTTCTGCCGATTGTTGTCGACACGGTTCGCTAGCCCGCGACCATTCAAGAGCTGAAGGGAGTACTTCAAGGCTTGCGTATCCGTCACCTCGAACTCCTTGGCCAGCCGAACTCCCAGCATGTACTCATCACCGAAGTACCTGGTCGATGCCGCGCGCTCCGGCAACAGCAACGACGCATTCGGTTGTGATCCTTCGCGAGCAATGGGGGACTTCCACTGACCGATAGAGACATCTGCCAGGCACAACTTGAAAGTCACCCAGAACTCTTGCAGCATTCCCACATCGGCGCGCTCACCGCTGACGCCCTTCGGCTCATATTCGGTCACGCTGTCTTCACCGACTGTCACCGTATCGCCCTCGGCAAAACGCAGGGTCTTCAGAGCGTCGAGCACCACTCCGTACTCGACCTTCTCGGGCACAAGCTGACCCTTCAACTTGATCTGGGCACGGCGCAGACGGAACCCGAACTTGCTGTCCACCGCCTGACCACTCACGTCGCTGCCCAGCCCTTTCTGGTAGTCGTACAGGGCCCATGCTTGCAGGTAGGCACCCACCTGAAGATAGCCCTGCTTCTTGCCAACCTGGATCCGATCGGGGATCTCGGGCTCGGGCGCCTCGGCGGGGCTCGTCTCCAACAAGGGCGGAAAAAGGGCAGCAGGGGCCGCAATCGCAGGTGCGGGCTCGACCACGACAGAAGACGGAGGAGCTGGGGCAACAGACGGCTCCTCACCGGGAGGCTCGGCTGCACGGGGAACAGTGGTGACGCCCGTTTGCGCCGGTGCGTCGGTGGCGGTTGGGGCTACCGCCGGTTGAACCGGGACAGCGGGAGCGACGGCAGCGGGCGGCGGGGTTCCCGGAACAGGAGCTGCAGGTGCCGGCGCCACGGCGGGCGGCGGGGGCGCCGCCGCCGGAGGCGGTGGTGCGGCGGCAGGAGGAGGAGGCACGACGGGCGCAGTCTGCTGGGCATAGGCGGCCAAGCTCACGGCAGAGACACACACGAACGTGGATCGAAAAACACTTCGCTTCATGACGAACCTTCCTGTGTTCGAGCTTCGAACGTGGCGGTCGACACACCCTCCGACGACGGCTGCCGCTCGCTCCCGCGCAGAGTACGACACAACCCCCCGGGACCAGAAACTTCTTTCGGCCCTCTTCGCACCTCTTGCCAGCACTGAACGCCTGTACCGACGATGCGGCGAGTGCTGTGTACAGGAGCCGGATTTTGCTCAATCTCAGCCAAGGGCCGTGTCGGCTTCGCGGTTCCGGATCAGCGCCCCGATCCGGGGAGCGATGTCGGCGAGCCCGATACTCTCATCCGAAAGCCCCGCTAGATCGACCGCCCGCGGCATGCCGTAAACCACACAGGTGCGGCTGCTCTCGGTGAGGCAAGTTGCACCCTTCTCCTTGAGCACCCGTACGCCCTCGAGGCCATCCTCGCCCATTCCCGTCAAGATCACCGCCAGCACACCCGAGCCACACACCTGCGCTGCCGATCGGAAGAGCACGTCCACGGAGGGCCGGCAGCTGTTCACCGGTGGATCATCGAGCAACGAGACCGTCCAGTCCTTCCGCGTCGCTGCCTGGATGGTCATGTGCCGACCACCTGGTGCAATGTAGACGGTGTTGGCGAGCAAGCTCTCACCCTGCCGCGCCTCCACGACTCGTAGTCGTGATTGGCGATCCAAGTTCTCGGCGAGTGAAGCGGTGAAGACCGGTGGCATGTGCTGGACCACCAGCACTGGTACCCCGAGTTCCGGCGTGAGATTAGGGATCACCTGCGCCAAGGCCTGCGGCCCCCCAGTCGAACAGCCGATCGTCAGCAACTGGAATCTCGGCCGTACGGGCCTAGCCCGCGCTCTGCTGCTCGGTCTCACAGGAATGCTCGAACCTACGGTGGCAGCAGCATTGTTCTGGAACTGACCAAAGGGGTCGAGCCGACTCCTCACAGATTGACCGAAGGATTGGCTGCGCTCCCGTGACCGCGCCACGTTCTCAATGATGGCGCCGAGCTGCCGCACCAAGTGTCGCTGGTTCTCATCCATGTCGCCGAAGTCAGCCTTCGGAACGAAATCGAGCGCTCCTGCCTCGAGAGCCGTCACCGTCAGATCCGCCGCTGACCGATCTACCCCACTCAAGAGCACAACGCCAATGCGCGGCCACTCTTTTCGGATCACGGCCAAGGTCTCGATCCCGTTCATCTCCGGCATCTCGATATCGAGCAACACCAGGTCGACCTCGATGGTGCGCAGCCGTTCCAGAGCAACGCGGCCGTTGTTGGCCGTTCCCACCACTTCCGCCGAGGGGATCTCTTCGACGACTCGCTGGAGGATGCGGCGGTACACCACCGTATCGTCCACCACCAAGACGCGAACACGTGTGGATGGGACCCGTGGTTGCATGAAACAGCTCCCGTTGGGCTCGAGCGATCAGCTGCCCTGATTCCAGGCACCCGCCAGGTTACGCAGTCCACCCAGCGCCGAGCGCATCTTCTCGAACTCTTCGCTGAGCTCCACGATAGAAGCCTCGAATCCCTGCAGACCCACTGCCAGATTCTCCGCCTCACGCTTGGAATCGGATGCTGCGCCATGCACCTTCTTGGCGGTATCGGCGACGCCATTGATGGTGGCCGCGATCTCGGAGACTCCTGCCATCGCCTGGTTGACGTTACGGGACACCTCGTCGGAGCCCTCCGATATCTTCTGCACGGAGCTCGTCACATCGTTGGCGCTGTGCGCAGTATTGGCGAGATGGCGCGCCATTTCGCTAGTGGTGGCAGTCTGTTCTTCGACGGCAGCCGCGACCACCCCCGAGATGGTGTTGAGCTTCTCGATCCGCGCCACGATGTCATGGATCACGCCCACCGCCTGCCCAGTATTCTCCTGCATCTCCTCGACTCGCTCCCGAATGTCTTCGGTAGCAGCTGCGGTCTGCTTAGCCAGCTCCTTGACCTCGTTGGCCACGACCGCAAACCCCTTGCCGGCGTCACCTGCCGAAGCGGCCTCGATGGTCGCGTTCAACGCCAGCAGGTTGGTTTGGGAAGCGATGGTCTTGATCATCTCGACTACCTTGCCGATGGCTTTGGCGGAGCGCCCAAGGTTGTCCATTGCTGCCGCGGCGCGCTGGGCACCTTGCGCAGAATCATGAGCAATTCCCGCCAGCTGGCTGGTATTGGTCGCCACCTCCGACAAGGAGGCAGACATCTCCGTGACCGCAGCGGCCACGGCATTCACAGATGAGCTCACCTGATCGCTTGCGCCTACCAAAGAGCGCATACCACTCGAGATCTGTGAAGCAGCCGAGCCAACACCGGTCACATTGGTACTTAGCTCCTCTGCCGCCACCGCCACCGCGAAACCCAAATCGTTGATCTCCTTGGCCGTGCTCTCGAGTTGTTGACCACTCTTGGCCGCCGCCTCGGCAGAACTCTGGGCAGTCTGCGCCCTTCGCTGCACCTCGCTCACCCGACTCAGACTGCGTTCAGTCGCCTCATCCAGCTGATCGAGGGTTGACGAGGCCCGGCTCAGCCCTGCCCCTGACCGCTGGGAGCGCTCGTCGAGCTTGCCCACCATACGATCAAACGCGTCTCCCAAGTCCCCCCAGCGTCCTTGCGCTCGCGCCCCGAAGTCTCCCGCACCAAGGCGCTCGAACAAGCTCACAAGCTCACGACTCGAGCCTACTTCTCCCCCCTGAGCACGCTGCGCGGCTAGATGATCGAGGAGTTCGTTGACGGCGGCAAGGAGCTTTCTTTCCCGTTGGGCGCACTGGCCGAGGTCTGCGCGCACGTCTGTCATCCCGTGCTGAGCGCTCACCACCAGCTTGACGATTTCGTCGTAGGCGCTGCGGGTCTTCTGCTTGGATTCATGCTTGGGGGCCTCGGGAAGGACTGATGCAGACATACGGATTCTCTCCTCTGGAGAAACGGAAATGGGATGGTTCAGGGCGTTCTGGTATCGAGCAACTGACGAACATCGAGAAGGAGCAGGAGCTGTTCCTGGACGGTAGCGACGCCGCATAGGAACCGGCGACCGGCTTGGGTCAGGTTGGCAGGAACCGGTTCAATGTCTTGATCGGACACCTCCACGATGTCACCGATTCCGTCGACGCGCAGTCCCACCGGATCGGAGCAAGACGAAAGGTCGTCGCGACGCACTCGCGCTCGGATCGCGGCAAGATCTGCAGTCGACCGAAGCATGATGTCGTGGGTGGGCCCCTCAGCTGAGCGGTCGTTCATTCCCAGACGCAACCCGAGGTCGAACAGGGTAACGATCTGCCCACGCAGGTTGGCGAGACCCACGATGTATTCGGGAACCAAAGGCACCTTGGTGCTCTCCAGACGACAATCGATCTCACGCACAAGCAAGATCTCAATCCCAAAGAGCTGTTCACCCACGCGAAAAGAGACCAGTTGCTTCATGCCGCGTGCTCCCGAGTCAAGCCCTCGGCGGTCAGGAGCGCGAGGGGTTCGAGGAAGGTGGTCAACGTCCCATCGATCAGCGCGGTCCCAAGCACTCCGGGACCAATGAAGATAGGAGGCTTGATCTCGGCGGCCACGTCCAGGGCATCCAGGATTCGCCACACCAGGATCCCGCCCGGCGAGTCCTCACCTTTTTTGGCGCCCGCGTGGCGGGGAATCAAGAGGAAGAGCTCAGTCGCCTCCTCAGGGACACTTCCAACTGGCAGGTGCTGGTCGACCCTCACCACGCGAAGTCCAGCCCCGCGGTAAGTGATGTACTCGCGACCGCCCGAGGTCCGCAGATCCGTCCGCTGGATCCGCTCCAGACGGAGCACTCGCTCCTGTGGGACAGCAAACTGCTCACCCGGCGCGGCAGCGAACAGGATCACGGACCGACTCTCTCCTTGACCGACGCGAGTGACTCCGTGTTCCTCATCTCCGGCGTGACTGGCGAAGCTCAACTGCCCACGCAACGCGACCCCATTCGGGTCGAGGATCATGGTGACGCTGCCATCCCCCAGAATGGTAGTACCAACAAAGCACTCGACGTTCTTCAGGAACTGCGGAAGGGGCTTGACTACAATCTCCTCAGATTCGAAGAGCTCGTCGACGATCAGCCCGTAGCGATCAACGCCAGTCTTGAGAAGTAGCACGTAGAAATCGCTCTCCACCGACTCGGCTTCAGGTTTGATCTGTTCAATCTCCAGCACTTTCTTCAGAGACACCAAGGGAACCAGATGGCCTCGCAGGCGCAGCATACGAACGCCGTGCACCATCTGAATCTTCTTGCTGGCCTCGTTCGCGCGCACCCAGACCAGCTCGACGATGCTGGCCTGGGGCACTGCGAAGCGCCTCTTTCCCGAGCCAACAATCAAGGAGGGAATGATAGCCAGCGTGAGCGGAAGCCGTAGCCTTACAGTGGTTCCTTGTCCCCACTCCGAGTCGATCTCGATCTGCCCCCCCAAGGACTCGACGTTGGTCCGCACCACATCCATCCCCACCCCACGACCCGAAACATCCGAGATACGCTCCGCGGTCGAGAAACCGGGCGCCATCAACAAGTTCATCACATCACGCTCGGTGGCAGCGTCGGCGGCCGCAGGCGAGATGAGGCCACGTTCGATAGCCTTGTGCAGGACCCTTCCGCGGTCGATTCCGCGTCCGTCGTCGGAGACCACGATGTTGACCTGTCCGCTCTCGTGACAGGCGGTGAGCAGGATTCTTCCAGATTCTGGCTTGCCACGCTGCCGCCGTTGATCGGGCATTTCAATGGCATGATCGACGGAGTTTCTCACGATATGGGTCAGCGGATCGACCAGCGCCTCGATGATGGATTTGTCGAGTTCGACGTGGTTGCCCTCGGTGCGAAGCTCGACCTGCTTGCCTAGCTGTCGCCCGAGATCTCGAGCGACGCGGGAGAACCGTCCAAACAGGGTCCCCACCGGCTGCATCCGCGTCTGCATGATGCCTTCTTGGAGCTCGGTGGTGACTCGATCGATGTGTTGAAGAATGATCCCGAGTCCCGTCGAGTGCTCGGCTGAGTCCTTCAGGGTCCGGAGCAACTGATTGCGTCCGAGCACCAGTTCGCTCGCCGAGTTCATCAGCCGGTTGAGGAGGTCCACTCGAACCCGGAGCGTCTCAGCAGCCTCGCTGTTGGTTCCGCCCGAGGGAACCTCGGCCCTCTGTGCCGGAACGACGGCGGCAGCGACTGGTGAGAGCGGCCGCGTGTCGGGAGCATTCAGCGACGGACGCGCGGCAACGGTGGTGACCTCGGGAGACATCTCGAGGGGACGACGCACACCGTCGTCTGCCAAGCTCAAGCAGCGAGGCGAGATCCCAAGCGCACTGGCAAGCAGGGCAGGCTCGAGCACACTCCACAGCTCCAAGACCAGCCGCGAGCTTGGTTTGTCTCGCTCACCGTTGACGACCGAGCCCACCAACATGCCGACGCCCGCAGCCAGGCTGACCAGCTTGTCGACACTGAGACCTATCGCCTCCAAGTCCTCGTCGATCTGCGCGTCGATGCGATAGGCCCGCATCCCGTGCACCCGAGCCTTCTGCCGAAGAGCCTCTGGGGTATCGACCACCGCCGCCTCAGGTGTGGTCATCTCCGACATCGGCGCCACTGCGGATACCAAGGAAGCATCGCCAACCAATGCCGCATGACCAGGGGTGGGGGAAGCCTCAACAGGCGGGCCGGCCACCACCGCCGGTGGCGCCGGATTGCGGCCGCTCTGCTCATTGCCACCGCCGCCGGACAGGATGGCCTCCAGCTCCACCAGTTCGTCGTGGTGCGGAACCTGATCGCTTGCCCGCAGATCTTCGACCATGCGCTTTAGCACGTCGACCCCTCGAAGCAGCACGTCGGCGATCTGAGGGGTGATCTCAAGTTTGCCGTCACGCACCAGCCCGAGCACGCTCTCCATCGTGTGGCTGAAGTGTTTGAGGGCCTCGAACCCCAAGAATGCAGCACCCCCTTTGGTGCTGTGGATGGCGCGAAACACCCGGTTTACCACCTCAGCGGAGACGGTCGAACCCTGCCGTTCCATTGCCAGCAGATCGGGTTCGATGACGGCCAGGTGCTCGCGCGACTCCTGAACGAATTCCTCCATTATCTCAAGGTCGTCTTCGGTCATGATCGGGTCCAGCTCCATGGACGGCCAGAGCGAAAGTCACTTAACTCCCCCGCCCTCAACACTCGGGGCTTATGCCAGAGGTAATCCTGTCCGCTCGAAGGGGAGACGTCTCTCGTCAACAGCACCCCAACGTGGTCCTACCTGCCCCCTCCCCTCAGAACCCCGCCATCGTGCCGGCTTTCGCCACCGCGACCAGCCCGAACATGTCCGGCGATGAGTTCGTGGTGTTTCAGCGCTGGGTGGCTACGAGTTGCGGGCTCTCACTGGGCGAGGACAAGAAGTACCTCCTCGAGACTCGCCTAGCGAGGCTGCTCCAGGAATACCAGTGTGATTCCTTCATGGACCTCTATCGCAAGGTCTCGAACGCACCCGATCCGCAACTCCGCGACCGCATCGTCGATGCCGTCACCACCCATGAGACTCTCTGGTTCCGCGATGAAACCTTGTGGGCAGCCCTTCGCGAGCGCGTACTTCCCGAGCTGGTCGTGGCGCACCCGAGCGGGCCAATCCGGATCTGGTCGGCGGGGTGCTCCACCGGACAGGAGCCCTACTCTCTGGCGATGTTGATCGACGATTGGTGCAACAGCACGAAGCTCCCCGGCGCGGTGGCGTCACGATTCGAAATCGTGGCCACGGATGTCTCAGCGCCCGCCTTGGTGCTTGCCATGTCCGGGCGCTACGATCCAATCTCGATGAAGCGTGGACTCGTGGGGCCCTTCGAACGCTTCCGCTCGGCCTACTTCACGGCAAGCGGCACCACCGGCGTGATCAGCCCGGAGATCCGGAAACGCGTGCAGTTCGTGCGCCACAGTCTTCAGGATTCCTTCTCGCCGATCGGCGCGGTCGACCTGGTTCTGATGCGGTACGTGACCATCTACTTCTCCCCGGAGTTCAAGCTGACACTCTGGCCACGGGTCCACAACCTGCTTCGTCCCTTTGGGGTGCTGATGCTCGGGGCCGCCGAGACCCTACTGGGTCACGAGCAGCTCTTTCGACTGGAGCGCCACGAACGCGCCTACTTCTATCGGGTCAACAAGAGCGAACCTGGGGGCATCTGATGGACGCCATGACACGCAACAAGATCCTCACGGTTGACGATTCGCGCATGATGCTGCGCCTGGTGAAGAACGCCATCGAGGTGGTCGGCTATGAGCCCCTACAGGCTCAGAACGGGCGGGTGGCGCTGGAGATACTGGAGCAGCACGTCGGGGAAGTAGCGCTGGTGCTGCTGGACTGGAACATGCCGGAGATGGATGGCTATCAGACACTGAAGGCCATCAAATCCGACCCCCGGCATCGTGACATCCCCGTGATGATGGTGACCACCGAGAGCGAGAAAGCCAAGGTCATCGAGGCAATCCGCGCGGGGGCGCAGCACTATCTGACCAAACCCTTCGCTCAACAGGATCTGGTAACCCGCATGATGGAGTGTCTCGGCCTCGGAACCATGCTCTAGGAACCCAAGCGCCATGCTGCAATTGACACGCGAACATATCATAAAGGAGGTTGGGAGGGTCAAAGGGCTCCCCGCTTATCCAGGATTGGTCGCGGAGGTCGAACGGGAGTTTCAACGTGTCGAGCCCTCGCTCGAGGTAGTTGCCGCCATTATCTCTAAGGATCCCGCCCTTTCGGCCGCGATTCTCCGGATCGCCAACTCGGTCTTGATCCGTGGACGAAGTGAGATTTCCTCAATCTTCCAGGCAGTCTTGCGGCTGGGTATCCGGGAGACTCGCAAGGTGTTGCTTGGGGCAGCCTTCGTGAGCCAATGGCCGAAAATCCCGGGCATCGATCAGCGTCGATTCTGGCGACACGCGCTTACGGTGGGCATGACGGCGAATCAACTCGGCCGCTTCGTACGGAGGGAGATCCAACGCGAGATCTACGATACGGCTTTCACCGCTGGGCTGCTGCACGATCTTGGCTCGTTGGTGCTGGCCCGCACCTTCCCTGAACCGTATGCACAGCTGCTGGAAGAACTCAACCAGTCGGAGGTGAGCCTGGATGCACTGGAGGTGGCTCGCTGGGGAATCGAACACGGGGAGGTTGGTGAACTGCTGGCAGTCCGCTGGCAGCTGCCGGTCGGGCTCCGAGCTGCCATCTCCTGCCACCACCGGCCTTGGATGGCTCCCCTCGAGCACAAGGCGTTGGTCAGCTTGATTCACCTGGCAGATTTCCTCTCCACCTGCCAGGGCCTCGACTCTGGCCAGGGTGGTGGACCGGAGGAACTCGACCCAGCAGTCTGGGATACCCTTGGCCTCGAGCTCGCGCAAGTGCAAGAGCTGTTCGCTGGCGTCACTGAACAAGGTGACATCTCACAACAGTGGGTCGCTGCCATCGGCCCACCAGGGGACTGAAACACCATGACCGAAATCCAGTCTGCCACGCCCTTCGTAGCGGGCATCGAGGAGTTCTTGAGCAGCATGCTCCAGAGTTCATGCGAGGTCTGGGAGGGTGATTGTCCTGAACCGCCCCGCGTCTCGAGCCTGATCTCCTTGGCAGGTGACCTGAGAGCTGACTTGGTCCTGTCGTTTCCGCAGCAAACTGCCACCCGGATTGTCGCGCAGATGCTCGCCATCGAAGAGCACGAACTCGACGACGAAATGCTCGGGGACGGTGTAGGCGAGATCGCGAACATCGTCGCCGGACGCGCCAAAGCACTCCTGGTTCCCGGTGAGCGCCCGTACGCGGTATCCTTGCCTTCGGTCGTCCACGGTCCCGTTGAAGGCCCAGGGTTCCGCGAGGCCAAACCGACCATCGCGCGCCGGATCACCACCGATCTCGGAGAGTTCTCACTCGCGGTCTGGGTGTCACGGCCCGATGCACAGGCCAGCCCGGAGTAGGTGACGGTTCACACCGCACGACTTCACTGGACGTTGCAGCACGAGTTCAGGCAAATGCCGACCACATCTCGGACCACGGCGGGCACTCCAGCCTGCTAGCACGGAGCCTCGCGGGTTTCGTAAGTCAGCGCGGCCATTCAGGATTCCGCACCCTTATGTGGATTTTGCTGGCTTCTCCCCTAAATGGTTTACGCTAGCGACCGTAGAAGTCTCGGGTCGTGCTCACGCGGCCCAGTTGGTTGTTCACCTTCGAACATCAAGCCTTCTCGAGAGGGAGGACAGAATGAAGATACGGGATTCCATCTTGGTCGTCTTGGCTGCCGGCGTTTTCGTCACGAGCGGCGCCTTGATCGCGTTCTCGTCAAGCAAGATCTCAACCATCGAAAGCTCCACGTCGAACGCAAGCAATGATGTTCTGGTCGCCCAAGCGAACAAGAACCTCGAGAACATCGCAATAGGCCTGCGCGACTCGGTCGACGCGCAGATGGCCGAGCAGTACCAGCTGGTCAAATCTTGGGCCATGACCCCGGCACTCTTGGAAGCCTCCCGAGCCAGCAATGCTGCCAAAAAGGAGGCGGTGTTCGAGGCCTGGAGCGCCGAACAGGGTCGGACCTTCAAGGACAATCAGGCGGTCGGGGACGGTAATCCTGCAAACGATCTGGTTCCCGCGGCCTCTGAATTCATGGTCGCGCTCAGCGCACAGTATCCCTACCCTGAGCTGTTCGCGGCCGACACGCGAGGCTACGTGTTCGCCGCCGGGATCGTGACTGGAGACTTCGACCAGGGCCCGGACGATTGGCGGTTCTTCACCGGTGAAGGTTTCAAGAAGCACAAGCCGGAGCCGGGCGGAGAAGCCTGGTTCAAGAAGGCCGTGGAGTCAAAGACGGGTGAGTATGTCGGACCCGTCTCCTGGGACGAGAGTTCGAAGACCTGGGGCATCGAGATCGTGGAGCAGATCCGCGATCCGAAATCCAAGGAGATTCAGGGCGTTTTGAAGGCAGTCTTCAACTACGGCCAGTTCATCAATCGGTCGGTACGCGCGGACCAACTCGATATCTTTGAGGTCAAGGTAGTCGCAGAGGATGGCACCATCGTCGCGACCTCGCTCGACAAGAAGGACAAGGTCAACAACAAGGACGTGCGGGTCAGCAAGATGGCCTACATGGCGGCAGTCGCGAGCGGGAAGACCGCCGGCTCGGTGAACCAACCGGAACAGGATGAAAATGGCGAGAGCGTGTATCAGGGCTTCGCGGTCTCACGCGACGCCAATCGTCACGTGGTCGTGGTCAGCAAGCGCCAAGCGGCCATCGAGCAACCAATCTCGGCGTTCACCGACGGAATGCGCCAGCAGATCCGTGCCGCCGCCACCGAGCTTCAACAGCAGATGCTTCTGGTCGGTGTGGGCGTCGGCTTGGTGGTGTTCCTACTCGCCCTGATGATCATCCGGGCACGCATCTCGGTACCAATCCAGAAGCTGACTCAGATCTCGGAGCGGTTGGCTAAGGGCGACATCGAGGGGCTGTCCATCGATGTTTCGGGCAACGACGAGATTGGCGCCTTTGGAGAGAGCTTCAAGGGAGTTCTGGCCGCCTTCCAGATGATGATCGACGAGGCAGAGCAGAAGCGAAAGTGAGGCACCATGGGCGCAAAACTTGAAGCATTTTTCGAGGAAGCCGACAAGCTCGGCGGCATGCGCGCCAAGGTCAAGCTGGCCATGATCACCAAGCTTACGGCCAAGGCCGCTGCCTCCGAGCCAGACAGCCCGAACAACATCAAGCTGTTCGAGGATGCTCTTGCGGAAGTGAAGAAGGCACTCTAAGACCGAGCCCTAGCAGCTCGACCTGCGGCTCCTTCTCTCAAAGAGGAGGGGCCGCAAGTCTATTTTGCTCCGGCGCACCGAATGCATCTTGCAAGTGCCACCGGGCGCTCCCCGACTCAGCGCCCGGTGAGGGCAGCCATTACCGCATCATATGCGGGCTTCTTCGAGAAGTTGGCGTCCCAAAGCAGCGGGCTAGGGTTCATGCCATTGCAACCGGTCTCGTTGAAGCTGTTGAGCCAAGAATACTTGTCCGTGATGCCCCAGAAGGTAATGGCGGTGCAGGCTGGCTGCGCAACGCAGGCAGCCACGATGTCGTGGTAGAGTTGCGACTGCAGGTCGGTGGTCTCTCCCCCACAAACGTGGAAATCGAACTCGCTTATCACGATCTCGAGACCCAGGTCGGCAATCCTCTGCATGTTCTCTGCGATGCTCTCGACGGTCGGGGTTCCATTCGGTGCGCCACGGTGCATCTGCATGCCGATCCCATCGATCGGGATCTGACGCTCGACCATGCTCTTTGCCATCTCGTAGATCGCGGTACTCTTGTCGTTGACACCTTCTGCCGCGAAATCATTGTAGTAGAGCTTAGCATCGGGATCTGCCGCCCGCGCCGCCACGAACGCCTCGTCGATAAAACCTTCTCCGAGACGCTGGTAGAACACTGAGTTCCTGAGCCTCGGATTTCCATAGCCAATCTTGTCGTCAGTCTCCCAGGCCTCGTTTACCACGTCCCAGGCGATCACCTGACCCCTGTAGTGGTTCATGACGGTCGAGATGTGATTCAACATCACTTGGCGAACCTCATCCGCGCTTCCGAGATTCTGAACCCAAGAGGGAAGTTGACTGTGCCAGACCAGGGTGTGGCCCTTGACCTTCATCCCATTCTGCTCGGCGAACTGAACGATTTGGTCGCCGGGTCCGAAATTGAACTGGTTACGCGACCCCTGGACCGTGTCCCACTTCATCTCATTCTCGGCTGTCGCGTAGTTGTGCTCGCGGGCGGCAGTCGCGTAGGCCGCTTCGCCAAGGCGACCGGTGGTCAACGCCGTTCCGATCAGACGGCCCGTGCAGTCACCCGCGGCCTTGAGCGTGCTCGGAAGGTCGCAGAAAGGAGGGGAGCCAGCAGCTCCGCCTTCACTCACCGCGCCACCTTCTCCACTTCCTCCTTCGCCCAACCCACCGCCCATTCCGAGGCCTCCAACACCTGGCTCCCCCGCCGTTGCTCCCATTCCGCCTGTCGAAGACACCCCACCCTCACCGAAGACCCCACCCTCACCGAAGACACCACCGGAGGCCTGCGCACCGCCGGTCGCGAATGCTCCGCCAACCGCAGACACACCGCCCTCACCGAAGACACCACCACTCGCGAATGCTCCGCCAACCGCAGACACGCCGCCCTGCCCTGAACCCCCCATCCCGACGGCGCCGCCAAGGCCCAACGCTCCGCCGGCGCCGGGCGCTCCTCCAGCCGCTGGCGATCCACCCATTGCGGAGCCTCCTCCTGCACCCAGACCTCCCACACCCGAGCCCCCCTGTCCGGGGGAGCCACCCAAGGCGAGCCCACCGCCGGAAGCCAGGGGAGCTCCGCCTACTCCCAACCTCCCGCCCCCACCCATAGCCCCCCCTGCGGCCGTGAACCCAGCCAGGCTGCTGACCGTTCCTCCGGTCGTCGCCGTGCCTCCACTGGCGGATTCGGCTCCTGCCGCCGAATCTTCGCCGCTGCATGCCGCGGCGAAGAGCAGGGCGAAAAGGGGAGCGTGGGGGCGGAAATGCTTTGTCATGGCTTGTCTGCTCTCTGCCAGTCGGGTCGTTCGCTAGGGGCCTCGCCGCGCCCGCTGGATTCGCCGGGCGCGAAACGATTCCGGTCATTCCCGGTCAGGCCCGAGATTGATCACCGACCAGTCCGGGATGCACTCTGTAGATTTGGGTTTCCGGTTTCTGCTCGGTGGAGGCAGCACAGCGGTTCCCATGGGCCGGTCACGGGTAATCCTCCCGCCTTTCCCCTACACCGCGTGTGTCAACCGATCTGACACTTCGTAAGCTCGACCCACGCCAAACCCTCAGAATCGCCGGCACGGAGCCGCCCTTCTTTGCTGTGAGTTCAACGCTGTGCCCGAGGCATCGCGGAAGATCTGCGTCCTCGTCGGTTCCCGTCCGACTCCGGCACGAGCCTTGCTGAGGGCATAAGCAGGAGGCAAAAAGCCAATGTTTCACCGATCCACCCTCGTGTCCTTTCTCATGTCCGGTTCCCTCGCAGCGGCTTCAACGGTCCTCTTCGGCCTGCCCAACCCGGTCGAGGCCGAGGATCCTGCGAATGAAGCGTCACGCCTCGGTGCAGCGCAGGCTGCCTCCGTAAACGCCCCAGAGAACGCCGAGCTTCGGGCCAACGAGAGTCGTCTCGGAGACCTGGTCGTGAACGCCTCGTTGATCGAGGTCGAGTCCGGCCAGTACTCGATTCGTCTCGACTGCAGCAATCCTACGGACCGACGACTCGCGGGTGACGTTCACGTCGAACTCGGCCGCAATGATTCCTTCCCCATGGCACGCGTGGAACCTCCCCCCAAAATCGTCTGGAGGAAAAACGTCAGCATCCAGGTGGGGCCCAGACGAGATGTGGTGCAAGAGCTCAAGCTGCCTGTCCAATTCTCGAAGGAGATGGCACGACTCGCACAGCTGCAGCGCGCCGCAGAGACCGATCCCAACATAGTCCTCCCCCCAACCAGTTTCTCGGCCATGGCCTACCCCCACATCCCAGACTCGCCGGAGAGTTCGAGCTCTCGCCTGCAAGCTCACGATCGCCGTATGGCAACCGTCCTCCCCATAGCTATGGGACGCACCCCTTCCGAAGCCCCCAACGGCGGCTTCGGCTACTGAGATCATCGAGGGCGAGTGCAGCCGAAAGGATTCTCACGCAGGAAAGAGACGCATGATACTCCGCATCCAGAAGGAAACGCTGCTCGGGCTCGTCGCTGGCATTCTGATCGGCGTCACCCTTCTGGTGGCATTCCACCGACACTCACACCACACGCCACGTATCCTCATCCACCGCACGATTCTTCCCGAAGCCGATGGTGCTCTGGCCCATGTGTGGCTCCACTGGACGCCACCAACCGATCCGGTCACGGCGCCCAGCTATCAGGATTTCTTGCGGGCTCTCGAGCCCACGGTGACCGTTACCTTCGTGGTGCCTGCGGCCATGACCACCGAGGAGCGTTCCCGTCTCGATCAACGCCTCGCTACCGTCGACCCCTCGGGAGCTCTCGCTCGGCGAACGCGGATCGTCGAGGTACCGGGGCCCATCACTTCGTGGTCGAAGGATCGCGCTCTGGTTACCACCAAGTCGGCAACCGGAGAGATCCGCCTGATCGTGCCGGCCGAGCCAGGTGACAACTGGAAAGAACGGCGCAACGACTGGGGCTCCGTATCGGTATTGGCAAACGCCCTATCCCCTCAAGTCTCCCACGAAATAGCACCATTCGATTTCGACGCGGGGGATCTGATGGTGGCACGCGGCCAACTGCTCGTGGACACCAATCTCCTCGAGAAGAATCGTCGACGTGGATACGCAACCATGGAAGCGCTTCGCGCGCGCATCAGCGAGTTCTTCCACATGCCAGTTCTCACCCTCGGGGAGAACTGGGGAGACACACCGCGGCACCACCTGTCGATGTACATGACGAGCCTGACTCGAAACCAGATACTGGTCGGTGATCCGCTAGCAGGTCGTGCACTGGTCGGGGAGGGTTACCTACCGGGCGAACACGGGCTCGAGACAGGTCGTCCGTTGGTACCGGATTTCTCTTCGGAGACCCAGGCACGCTTCGATCGGGCGCATCGCGAGTTGGTCGCGGCAGGATTCGAGGTCACGAGGATCCCCACCGTAGTTTTCGAGGACAAGACCTATTTCGCCTACACCAACGGCGTTTTTGAGACCCGCGGCCAGCGGCGGATCGCCTACGTCCCGAGCTACGCCGTACCACCACTCGACGCAGCTGCGTTCGACGTCTACCGGCGGCTGGGGTGGGAAGTGGTGCCCATCCGCGTCCGCAACCTCTACACCTACCACGGCACGATCGGTTGCGTGGTCAACGTCCTTGAGCGGGGCTCCGTGTCTCACACCGCCGAGTCAGAAGGTTGAGCGCGCTGCGGCGGAGCAAGGCAACCAGCAAGAAACAGGCAATCGCCGACGAGATGATGGCCATCTGCATGAGCAGGATCGCCCCACACAAAAGCGCAAGCCCTCCCGCCAGGCTCACGGCGTTGACACCTCTTCGGACCGTGCTCGGCAGAACTACCCAACGCTCGGGCCCCTCGCCCGCCGATTCCAAAGTGCCGGTGTCCAGAGTCGCTCTTCGATCGGGGAGCCAGTGAACACACAACAGGCTCGCCAGCACGCTCACCGAATTGATGAAGACGAGCACACCGAGCGCCAGTGGTTCACCCGATCGCGCAGGGATGCCGAAGAGAAGCTGCTGGAAGTCACGCAAGAACGCGTGCTCCAGCCCGTGCTCGTACAACCAGGCCCCGCTCGAATACGCGAATGACGAGGCAAGGTTCGCCACCGACATGAAGCCCGCGAACAGGCTACCTGCCGCGGCCACTGGGATCACTGCTCCCACCAGACTGAACGTGCTCATACGGATCAGCGCGCTGGGGATCGCGAGCACCAGCCCGTACAGAATCAGAAAGCCCAGGCGTACGACGCTTCGATCGACGAACGGAAGAAGCACTTGGAGACTATCGGTCGCGCGAGAGAACCATGGCTCCAGCATCAGATACTGAGTGAAACCCAGAAACACGCTGGCCACGATGTAGATACAGAAGATCCGGCGCAGCCCGAGGCGGTCTTGCCAGCGCACGCCCCGAAACGCAAACAGCAACACCCCAAGCAACGCCCCGACACTGCTCGCGGCGTCCGCAATCCCAAGGTGTGTTTGAGAAAACTTCAGCTCCGTGATCTGGTAGTGAGTCCAGAGAGCCCCCATCGCAGGCTGGAAGTTGAAGATGAAGGAGAAGGCCATCACCGTCAGGATCGGCCCTGAGTTGAGGCCGTGCCAGAACTCGGCAACCGAGCGCCGAATGGGGATGGATGAAAGCCGATCCTTCGGCAGCCGCATGGTTGCCAGAAACACTCCCATGGGCACCAACGCTAGCCCAACCAACAGCGCGTGCACAGACACATGATCCGCAATGTAGCCGCCGAGCAAGGATGCAACGATTGAGGTGCCGTAGATCGCCGTCCAACAGATCGCTTGGTTGAGACCCACACTGGTTGCCTTCGACTTCCCGGTAGCCGCGGCTTCGGCTGTGCCCTCGATCACGGTGGCCCGATCGACTGCGACGTCCGTGGCAGCCAGGATGACCGAAAGAGCAAACATCGACGAAAAGAAGAGCATCGGCCCTCGGTCGATGAGAGGCGTGAGCACGAATCCGATGGCGCTCGCACCGAGCAGAAAGAGCAGAAGCGTGCGCGTGCGACCGTAGGCATCAATGAAGAACCCAAGGATCGGTTTGAAGCTCCAGGCTAGATACGACTGTGCGAAATACTTCTGGGTGGCCGCCTCGCTGAGCCCATACTCAAACTTGAAGTGCCCAAAGAAGGGCTGGTAGGTGATTCCCTGAAACGGATTGGCCATGCCCTGCAGCACGTACTCGAGTGCAAACACCCACTTGAGCGGATGAATCCCCAAGAGCCTTTTTTCGTCACCAGGCCGCGCCAGTCCACGCCCAGCGAAGTGCGATACTGGCTCCGACGGCGGCTGGTCCGACATGGACGGGATTGGGTTCGACGGAGCGGACATGGGGCCGATGACGTAGCGGAGCCAGGTCACGGCGGTCAAGGTCGTTTACTCTCAGGTGTGACGATAGGGCTGTGTCACCGCTGCCACAGTGACCACAAGAGACATGGGCGCGTCACCTCGAGTGCATGCCGCGTGCCACGTGCGGGCATGGCTTCGCAGCTCTCCAATCGAGGCTTGGAGGCCTCGTCTCGCCCTGTGAGGTCCTCGTCACAATGAACCACACCCCTCTTGCAAATTCTCATGGCGTCGGAGTTCTTCACTCAACGCTCAAGACAGACCACATTCAAGTGGTGTGGCCGGCACGACACGTGCTGGTGTAGGATCGGTTGGGACGAGGCAATGCAATGAGCAAGAAGCAGCGGAGACCTCGAGGAAGCAAGCGCCCGTCGAACACCCGGCACAACGGCGAGTCATCCCCCGAGCGACAGACGTTGGACCTAACGCACGCGCCGCGCGCAAGTGGATCTGAGGTTCCGAGAGCCACCGCGGTTCCGGACCAAACTCTGCACACGTTGCCTCCAGTGTCCGAGCGTCCTAACCGAGAAAACCGAGACGGCCACCTGCCCCTGATCTCCTCCGCGTTCAACGCTCCGCCCACCGATGATATCGATGAGCTGTGGGGCGATGACGATGCCGCGCCGCTCGGCAGAGCCGAGATCGAAGCCCCCGCCGTACAACCAGCACAGCCATCGCATCCGGTACGGCCATCGCATCCGGTACGGCCATCGCATCCGGTACGGCCATCGCATCCGGTACGGCCATCGCGTCCAGCACCGCCATCACAGACTGCTCCGCCCGGAGCCCGCTCCCTTAC
>CAYNEY010000015.1:0-4858 GCA_964396375.1 uncultured Polyangiaceae bacterium
GACTCCGAGAAGGACAAGGTCGTCTACAAGCACCCCGACCAGACCATCCCCATGTGGAGCCAGCTTACCGTGGACTCCGATGAGGTGTGTCTGTTCTTCAAGAACGGGCAGTACGTTGGCATCCTCGGCCCTGGCCGGCACACCCTAGATGCTCAGAACATCCCGTTCCTCGGTGGGCTCATCGATCAGTTCACGGGGGGCAACGTGCTGATCAGCGAGCTGTTCTTTGTGACCATGAGCCCGATGTACAATCAGGGCTTCGGGGGCCCCATCGGCTCCATGCGCGATCCGGATCTCGACATCCGTGTCAGTCCTCGAGTGTTCGGGACCTATGCGTTTCGCGTGGTCGATCCCGGGCGGTTCGTGATCGAGTTCTGGCGTCAGCGTTCCGGGAACGCGGACGCCGCCCTCGAGTGGGTGCGCGATCAGGTGATCAACGGCGTGAAGACCACGCTGACCGGGATGCTGAAGTCCCGCGCCATCACCATGCTGGATTTGGGTGAGGCAGGAGCCGAGGTGGGCCGCGCTATCGTCCAGAGTTGCCCCGATCTGGCCAATATCGGCATCCAAGTGCTCGAGGTCGGCAAGCTGAACATCAACCTCTCCGCCGAGGACAACGCGCGTCTCGACGAGATGCAGGAGGATATCGCTGAGGCACGGAAGGCGGCACGGGTTGCGGAGATCTCGATCAAACGAGCCCAGGCCGAGGCTCAAGCCAAGCAGTTCGAACTCGATCAACAGTTCCAGAATCAGGCGCGCTTCGTGAACCAACTGGATATGTCCCGTTACCAGCAGTACGCGGCCGCCCAGGCCACGATGGGACTTGGCCAGGGCCTCGCGCAAGGTGGCGAGGGCGCTTCCGCCGGTGTGGCGGGGGCCCAGATGATGGCGGGGATGGGGCTCGGCGCGGGGTTGACCTATGGTCATCAGATGGCCATGCCAGGTGGCTATCCGCCGCCTGGTTACCCGCCGCCTGGTTACCCGCCGCCCGGTTACCCGCCCCCTCAGGGCTATCCAGTCCCTCAGGGTTATCCAGCCCCTCAAGGTTATCCACCGCCCGGCTATCCCCAGGCTGGTGTGGTTGCTCCGGTCGCTGCGCCTGGCGCCGCCTCCCCGGCTTCTCCTGCCGCACCGGCGGCGGCCGCGGGCGCAGCTTGCCCGAAGTGCGGCGTGCCTGCGGTGGGCAAGTTCTGCTCGAGCTGCGGCACCCCTCTCGGCTGAGAGGGGACGCCGGCCGAGGCTCGGATGACCACTTCTGCCTCATCTCGCACCCCTGAGCGAAGATACTGTCCGGTGTGTGAGCGGCGCTTTGGGCCACGTCCAGCGTTCTGCCCGTTCGATGGGGCAGTGCTTTCGACCGAGGCCGATCAACCCTGGTCCGATCCACTGCTCGGTCAGATCATCGATGGCCGCTACGTGGTCGAGGACGTGCTCGGCGAGGGGGGCATGGGGCGTGTTTACAGAGCACGGCATCAGGTGCTCGGGCGCCCCTTCGCGGTCAAGGTGCTCCGGCGCGACTTGGTTCGCGATCCGTTGTTGTCTGAGCGCTTCCTCCACGAGGCGCGCGCCGTGGCGGCCATTTTGCATCCGAATGTGGTGAAGATCACCGACTATGGGGTGCTTTCGAGCGAGCAACCGTACTTCGTGATGCCGCTTCTGACTGGCATGGCCCTCGGGCGGTTGATCCAGCAGCGGGGTAGGTTGACCGTGCTCGAGGCCCGGATTTTCGGCAGGGAGATCGCCCGTGGCCTTGGGGCGGCACACCGGGCGGCGGTGATCCACCGGGATCTGAAGCCAGACAACGTATTTCTGACCCATCTCGACCAACCGCAGCCGAGGGTCGTGCTGCTCGACTTCGGCCTGGCCAAGCTACTTGGGGGGAGGCGCCTTACCCAAGAAGGGGTGGTTTTCGGCACGCCGCAATACATGAGCCCGGAACAGATAAGCGGTGAGACCATCGATCATCGTGTCGACGTCTACGCTCTCGGCATCGTCCTTTATGAAATGCTGAGGGGACGCCCGCCCTTCGAGGCGGACAGCTACCATGGGGTCTTGACCAAGCAGTTGTTCTCGACCCCGCCTCCGCTCCGCGAGGTACTTGATGGCGACACCGAGCTCGGAGAGATGCACGACCTTATCCTCGCGTGCTTGGCCAAGGAAGCCGACCAACGACTTGGGGATATGGACGCCGTGATCGAGCGGCTCGAGGCGCTCGCGCCGCCCCTGCCCGACCTCGAAGCGGGACGACTGTCGTGGACCAGTGTGCCTCCACCGCCGGTCACCGGGGGAGAGGGTGGCGAAGAGCCAGTGAAGGTGCTTTCGGTGCGGCCGCCAGCGGTCGCGCCGATTGTGCCGGTCCGGCGCCGTTCCTCACTTTGGCTCGGACTCGGGCTGTTCTCGCTCGCGCTTTCGGCGACGGCACTCATCCTTTCTCTCCGGGCGCCGAGCTTACCCGAACCGCCCGAGCCCTCCTCCAGCCTGGTCCAGATCCCGCCACCCCAGCCGGAGTTTGGGCCGGTCCGAGTGGTCGAGTCGACCACGCCGCCCGTTCCGAGCAGCTCAACCTCGGCGCCCAAGCGGCATGTCGCGCCGCGAAAGCTCCTACCGGTGTCCTTCGAAGACACGAAAAATCCCCAAAGCAGCGCTCCCCTGCGCCCAAACGGTGCGCCGCGACCGCTCTCTTCTAGCCAGATGGTCGACCCTTGGGCAAAATAACTGGCCTTGGGCCTCTTGCACCTCTAGCAGCGTGCGCACGGCGCCGCACCGACCGGAAGCACTCCTTTGGCCAAACAACAAATCCTCCTCGTTGATGCCGATCCCCGCAGCGTTCGTGTTCTCGAGGTGAGCTTGAAGCAGGAGGGCTATCTGGTCACCGCAGCCACCGACGTGTCCGACGCCCTCAGCAAACTCAACATTTCGGTGCCCAATCTGGCCGTGATCGACGCGCGATTGCCTGGGAAAAATGGGCTCGAGTTGGTGGCGCGCATGAAGGAGCGCCCTGAGTTCGCCCAGATCCCGATGGTGTTGGTGGTGGATCCGAAGGATAAGGGTGAGTTCATCCGCGGACTGCAGCTCGGCGTCGAAGAGTTCCTGAACAAGCCGGTTCTGGTGCGTGAGTTGGTGGGACGGGTGAACATGCTGCTCACGCGGCACAAGAAGGAACGGATTGCCCGGAACACCGGCGGCCAGAGCCGCACCCGGCTCACGGGAGCGCTCGAAGACATGGGCTTGGTCGATCTGCTCCAAACCTTCGAGGTCAGCCGCAAGAGTGGGGTGATGCGCGCGCGGGATACGCGCGGCCATGTGCTGATGATGTCATTCTCGGATGGCCGATTGCTCGATGCCGAGCTGGGAAGGCTCCGCGGTGAGGAGGCGGTGTACCGTGCGCTGATCTGGAGCCGCGGTGAGTTCGAAGTGGAGTTCTGTCCGGTCACCACAGACGATCAGAACCAGGTGGTCGGGATCCAGGGTCTGTTGATGGAGGGTATGCGTCGGGTCGACGAGTGGGGACGACTGCAGGAGCAGCTCCCGTCTCTCGAGACCGTGTTCGCGGTGGAGCACCGGCAGCTGCTCGAGAGACTCGGCGAAATGCCAGACGAGCTGAACGCGGTGCTGCGGCTGTTCGATGGTACTCGCACGCTGGCCGAGGTGGTCGACGACTCGCCTTACGAGGATCTCTCCACTCTCGCCAACATCACCAAGCTCTTCTTCGAAGGGATATTGGCGGTTGATGAGCCCGCGACCGAGGCGCGGCGTAGCATCGAACAGGGCAGTCAAGGGCGTGTTCTCGCGGCGGCACCGCTCAGCGAAGCCACAAGCTCAGATCAACCCCCCCCGCCGTGGGTGGCCGAGGCACGGCTTCCCAATCCGGCAGCGGCGCGTCCTTCCTTCCGTCCATCGGCGCCGGTGGCCCTCGGCAGCGAAGACGGCGAGTCGTCGGAGGGTCTGGTGGGGGCATTCTCAACCGCGCCAGGAGGAGCCGTCGCGGTTGCCAAGGTACTACCGATCGGTGGGTCGAGCGGGGAGAGCGAGTCCCTCGAGTCGCGCAAGGTATTCAGGCCCGGATTGTCGGACACGCTGAAGCCTCCCGCGGTGCCGGTCGACATCGTCACCATGCCCCTCCCAACCCCGGTTCCGCGCGTTGAGGAGGAAGCGCTGAGCGCCAACCCCGCAGCGCACGAAACGACCCCGCTCACCCCAACGCCCGCCATCGTGATCGAGCCTCCGGCGCCGAGCGCTGGCGGGCAAGAGCCTCGAGCGGAACCGAAGCCAGAGTCGGATTTCCTCGAGCACGACTTCTTTCGAGATGAGGGGACCAGCCGTGAAGAGCCACACGAGAAGTGTGACGACGAGGAGCATCTGGGGCTCTCGCGTGAGCGAGAGCGCCGGCGCCGGCGCGCCGTGTCGGTGCTTGGGATCGTGGTGGGGCTCGGTGTCGCGATGCTGTTTGGGGCTGGTGTGCGGGCGTGGCGCAGCACCGAGCCTGTGAGGGGGGCCAACCTAGACGCCGGCGTCGGGGTCGAGAGGGCCGCGCTTGGGGCGCCGGCGTCGTCTTCGAACAGCTTGGTCGGGCACCTGAACCAGAACAGCGTGGCCAACGGAGCAGACCAGACGCCCACCTCTGGTGAGCAAAGCGTCGCATTATCCGGGACCAGTGCAGCCGGTCTTGCCGAACAGGCACCAGAGTCAGCGACCGGGCCTGTGCCCAGCGCCCCGCCGGTGTCGGCGAGCACGGCACGGGCGTTTCCCACGTCGAAGCCGGTGGATGGTTCAGCGCCGAGCGGGTTTCCCCAGCTGGCGGGCGGCTCTGTGCCCGGGGCGACACCGAAGCCTGTTGGTGGCTCTGTGCCCGGGGCGA
>CAYNEY010000015.1:4958-92718 GCA_964396375.1 uncultured Polyangiaceae bacterium
GGCTCTGTGCCCGGGGCGACACCGAAGCCTGTTGGTGGCTCTGTGCCCGGGGCGATGCCGAAGCCTGTTGGTGGCCCTGTGCCCGGGGCGATGCCGAAGCCTGTTGGTGGCTCTGTGCCCGGGGCGACGCCGAAGCCTGTTGGTGGCTCTGTGCCCGGGGCGACGCCGAAGGCCCCGAGCGCCACCGCTCCAAAGCCCCCCACGGCGGCCTTTCCTGTCGAGTGAGTTCAGCCGCCATCGAGTGGGGCGCGGAGTCTTCCGCGGATTCGATCCACCCGGCGTACGAACTCTGCATATGCGGCGAGCAACGGCAGGCCTACGGACTCTCCTTCGAGCAGCGTGAGCGCGTGTGCCACGGCCTCGAGGGTGGACATTCCATCGGCTCGAGTCGGAACGCGAAGACGGTGGATCGGCGCGCTCGGGGCTCCTAGAGAGAGGCGAGGGAGAGGGTAGAGCGCGGGCAATCGCCGCAGCATGCGCTTGGCGCGACGGAAGGTGGCGTCGACTACCAAGAGGCGACGCGGTACCCCCGCATGCGGACGGCGCGGCTCTCCGCTTGGGTAGAGGAGCCAACTGTCTGCCAGAAGATCCGGTGAGAGCAGCGTGGTCGCGGCGGTGGCGGCGGGTGCGTACTCGATCAGGCTGGCACGCGGCAGCATCAACCCAAGCAGTCGTCCCGTGTTGCTGGTGAGGTGCCGCTCCGTGATGTGGCGAATGATCACGATTTCGGTGCTGGTGATGACACGGGGCAAATCAGCACACAGGCAGGCGTGAAGTTTGAGGTAGCAGCGCGGGCAGAGCCCGCTCATGTCGGTGGGTGTGACCGAGCGCATGACGAGTTCACCCCCCGCGCAATCGGGGCGCGATGAAGCGGCGGATCGAGCGAGCCAGCGCCTCGGGACACTCCTCCTGAGGCACGTGCCCGGCATCCAGGAGTTCAAAACCAGCTCCACGGATACTCCGCGCTAGCTTCTGTCCTTCGCTGACAGGAAACGAGCGATCCCCACGTCCCCACACCACCAGAGTAGGGGTGCTGAGGCGGGCGGTCTGAGCGCGGATCAGTCGGGTGTCCGAGGTGCGTCGCAGCGTCGCAAGGAGGCTTCCTCGTCCCGCCGGTGAACTCAATGGTTCGAAGAAAGCGTCGATCCGCGCCTCGTCGATCGCGGTGCGGGAGGACAGAAGCCAGTGACGAAACAGGCTGCGGTACACGGCGCGACCCAGCAATTGCTTGGTGAAAACACTGCCCAGCACAGGCAAGATTAGAGCGCGTTCCGGAGAGCTGACCACCGGTGGCTGACAACTAGCGCCGATCAGCACCAGGCCTCGTACCAGCTCCGGATGACGAGCGGCCAGCGAGAGCGCGATCGCACCGCCCACATCTTGTCCGATCACCACCGCCCGCCGCAGACCCAGCCCGCTGAACAGATCGATCAGGACCTCCACGAAGGCGTCGATCGAGTATCCGAACCGGCTCGGTGGAGGCTTCTCGCTCTCGCCGAAACCAGGGAGATCGGGGTAGACGATGCGGTGTTCCGGGGAGAGGAACTCTGCTGTCCTGTCCCAAGTGCGCGCGTCGACGAAGAGACCATGCAGAAGCACGATCGGGATCGGTGCCTCGGGGTTCTGCTCGTAGACGCGAAGACGCACGCCACTTCCCAACAGATCGTGCGCGAGCCTTTGCATCGTGTGGGGCCTTCATAGCACGGCTGGCTCCCGCCCAAAGCCTGTACGGATAGTCAGCCCAAAGGGCAGGTCAATGAGCAGTCTCAATGGACCATGGACGGTATGTTGTCTCCATGGACGCTAAATGGACTAGTCCCGCGTGTGACAAAAAATGTCCAACTCGAATGTTCGCACAGCCATCATGGAGCCGTAATCGAGTTTTCCCAAACCAGATCAGGAATTCATTTCGGAGACTCTTTTCAAAAGAGTAAAGTGGCCTCGTTCTCGCGCGGACGCTCACTTCGAAGGGTGGCCTCGCCGAGGCAAACAAACCACTATGTTGGATCAAACCACCCTTTTTCGCCTGGAGAGGCAGCATCCCGAAGGTTTCACTTCGGGCGCCATCCTCGCGGTCTTCGCCGAGCACGGGAGCGTACTCAGCGAGGCCACACTGCGAAAGTACGTGCAGCAGGGATTGCTCCCTCGGAGTGTTCGTGTGGGCAAGAAGGGACAACCACGTGGCTCGGAGGGGGTGTACCCGCCGAGTGTGATCCGTCAGCTGGTCGAGCTCCGAGCGCTGATGAAGGAAGACCTCACTATCGAGCAGATCCGTGAGCGTTACTTCTTCATGCGGAGCGAACTCACTGAGGTGGGGCGAGCGGTTCACGAAGTGTTTCGATGCATCGACGACTCGCTACGGCGGCGGCGACGCGAGACCGCTTCGCACGGCGTGTCTCGGCTGGTCAAGGAGGCGCGACAGCTCGGTACGGAACTCTTGCAGCGTCTGAATCAGATAGAAGACGCGCTGTGCGATGGCGGTGGGATTGCGAAGGTGGTGGTGTCTCGGTCCGCGGGACAAGTGGCGTAGTGTGGCGATTGGCAGTTCGGGAGGCAGTGATGAGTGCGAAGAACAACCTCGGCGTGGCAAGAGTCGATGACAACGTTTCGGACGGGGAGGAGGACATGAACTCGTCCAAGGAAGAGTTCATCACCCGTGAGCAGCGCCGCTCACGTCGCAAGCGAGTGGTTCGAGCGCGTACCATCAGCGTGAAGCGGATGACCAAGCGCGAACTCGAAATCGGCCGTCTTCTGTACCCAGAACGGGACTACTGGAAGCCTCGTACCCGTGCCGAATGCGTGGATGGCCCGCGGCCCTGTCCCTTCGTGTCGTGCAAGCACCACTTGTTCGTCGACGTTTCGGCGCGCACTGGGGCCATCAAGCTCAACTTCCCCGATCTCGAGGTGTGGGAGATGAATGAGTCGTGTGCGCTCGACGTGGCGGACCGCGGGGGAACCACGCTCGAGGATGTGGGGGCGATCATGAATCTGACTCGAGAGCGGATCCGTCAGGTAGAGGTCAAGGCCCTCGCCAAGCTGAACGCTGTGCGGGACATGGCTGACCTGAGAGATTTCGTCGAGGTCGGACCGGTCGGCAAGCGACGGTTGCCGGTGCTCGCTGAGAGCGAGACCCAGAAGACTGCGAGCGAGGTGGACGACGACGACGACGATTTCGATGACGACTTCGGCGACGAGGGGGCGACCCCGGTCGCGCTCGCGGACGAGGAGCCCGAGGCACTGTCAGTGCTCGGGGACGGCTGATTTCGATCCTTCTTGGCACTGGGGGGTGTGGGTCGACCTGGGGTGGCTCTCGAGAGTTCGAGTGCCACCCCTTGCCACATCCAAAGAAGGCTGGGTGAGGCGGCTGCGGCCCACGAGCTGAAGGAAACTCTGGCCGAGCAGTGCCCGAACCTCGGCCTCCGGCACCGAGAGTGTGAGCAGCTCCTCCACCAATACGGGCAGCATTTCGCAAGTGGGCATGTCACGGGGTGTGCTGATGAACCCGTCCCAGTCGCTGCCGAGCGCGACGTGGGAAGGACCGACCACCGAGAGGGCGTGGGCGATGTGGCGCGCCACGCCCTGCGCGGTGCCGCCGAGCCAGGACTCCCCGAGGAAAGAACCATGAAACAGGATCCCCACCAAGCCGCCGGTGTCTGCGATGGCACGAAGTTGCTGGTCGTCGATGTTCCGCCAGTGCGGTGTGACTGCTGAGAGCCCGGTGTGGGAGACGATCAGCGGCCGGTCGCGCTGGTGGACAGCGAGCACGTCGGCGAAGGTGCGCGGCGAGGCGTGGGCGAGATCGACCAGGATCTGACGTTGCTCTAGCTCGTAGACCGCGCGTCGTCCCAACTCGGTGAGTCCGCTATCCGTGCACAAGGGGATTGGCGTGCTGGTCGCGCCGAGGCGGTTCGGAGTCAGGTGGACGAGTGTGACCAGAAGCAGGGACTCGAGTCCGGGGAGCGAGAAGGCACGGGGATCCGCGAAGGCGTGGCCACCCTGGATGCCGATGAAGGCCGCGTGAAATCCCGCTTCGCGAGCGGCGCGGTACTGGTCCAGGCTGGCCACCGGCTGGGCTTTTGCACTCTCGGTAGCCAAGAGTTCCTGCAGGCGAACCAGGTTGCGCGCGAGGGCTCGTACCTGTCCCGTTTGACCTCTGAGTGGGTTGGTGGTGATGATGAAGACCGAGCCTGTGACGTGACCTTCGCGAAGCCGAGGAAGGTCGGCCTGGCGAGCGAAGCGCGCACCGAGGAGGCCTTGCGAGTGTGATGCGGACAAGTCGTAGCCGAACAGCCGCGTCCAGAGGTACGAGTCCACGTGGAGATCTACCACGTCGGATTCGACGACTAGGCGAGCCGCTCGCTCACTGACTCGCAGTTTGGCTGCGAGTTCGCCGATGGCTCGGGTACACGGGGGGGGCTGCACGGAGCCTAGAGGCCCCGGGGAACCCGGGCCAGATCTACCTGGGACAGCGCGTAGCGGATCAGCGCGGAGCGATTGGCTTTGGTCAGACCACGTGCCTTCAGCTGGTCAACCATGGTATCGAGGGACTTCAGATCCTCTGTGTACATGCTGATGCAGATGACCCGGTAGTGCGCCGGTTTGTTGGGAGGGCTCGCGGAGAGGGTTGGACGTTCACGCGAGTCCGGACCATTGTAGAAACACTCGGACAAAACGCCGTCCACGTCACTCGGGTCGAGGGTGGCGTGCGCGGCTCTGCGCAGGGTTTGGCGAGGACTCATGCCGTGACTCCTTGTGGAATGGATGCATCGAGGCCGGCCTGTTCCGATTCGGCAAGCACGCGATCGACTACCAGCATGTAGTCACGGGCGGCGGTGGAATCTGGCGCGTACTCGAACAGGGTGCGAGCTTGCGAGGGGGCTTCCTTGACTCGGCTGGCTGCGCGGATTGGGGGCAGACAGCGGTCCCCGAAATGTTGTCGCAAGGTTTCGTAGGATTCCGCGCAGATCCGGGCCCGCGCGTCGTACAGGGTGGGGAGCACGCCGAACAGGCGGATCGGGTGTGAGAGCAGACGGTGAACCTGCTTCATGGTGCGGAGCACTTGGCGGACCCCCACCAGCGAGAGATAGTCGCAGCCGACCGGGCACAAGAGTGCGTCGGCGAGCACCAGCGCGTTTTGGTTCAGAAGCGAGAGGCTCGGTGAACAGTCTACGACTACGTAGTCATAGTCGCTCATCAGCCCCTCGAGGCGTGAGCGCAGGACGCGATCACGGTGCGGGCGACCCGCGAGGTAGAGTTCGGCGGCGGCCAAAGTCTCGTTTGAAGGCAAAACGTCGAGGTTCGGTCGTGCCTCGATCAGCGCTGCGCGGGGCTCGAGGCCCATGACCAGCACGTGGTAGAGCGAGCGCTCCGGGGTGAGTCCGAGCGAGACCGCCACGTTGCCCTGACTGTCGGTGTCGATCAGAAGCACGCGCTTACCGCGGGACGAAAGCCCTGCCGCCAGCGTGACCGAAGTGGTGGTCTTTCCTGTGCCACCCTTGTGGTTGAAGACAGCGATGGCGCGGTTCTGTCCCAACAAGCTGGACTCGATGCGCCGCCAGGTGGTGGAGGTTGGGGGGGGCGAGTGGTCTTGGGAGGGCGCGCGAGCAGCGGCACGAGGACGTATCGCGGAGGCAGGTCCAGCCAGGCGATCGGCAGGCACGGCGTGGGGAGGGGGTGGAACCAGTGTCTGGCGTGCGGGGGGGGGTGGGGCAGGGATGGTCACCGTCTCCGGAGGAGCGGGTGCTCTGGTCGTGTCGTGGGCCATTTCCCGCTCCAAGGCGAAGGCTGCGAGGGCGGTACCCTGTCGGCGCCGGAGCAGCTCGGTTCGGCACGCGCTCGAGCAGGCGTGATTGCGGCGTCCGCCCTGGTTGATGACCTGGGCGGCGAACTTGACGATGAAGGGCTCACCGCAGACATCACAGCGGGCACGACCCTTGGACTCGAGGCTCTCGCCGACGCATTCGAGGGAGCAGAAGCCGACTGGGTGCGCCGGATCGGGGCCAGCCTCGAGCTGATAGGCGAACTCTGGCACGAAGGCCGTGCCGCACACCGAGCAGTGGATCGAACGTTCTGTCATGGGGGAGCTCCGAGGAGACTCGCGGATAGCGATGGAGTTATTGAAGCCCCTCGTCGATCGCACGATTGCCCATGCGGGGCCAAATTCACCGCCATGCTCTGGGGTGCGTGGGCACAATCTTCGCTCAGTGGCGAAAGTGGCGGATCTGGGTGAACAGCATGGCGATCCCCAGCCGGTCAGCGGCGGCGATCACCTCCGGGTCGGCCTTGCTCCCGCCAGGCTGTACGATGGCTCTCACCCCTGCCTGGGCCGCCGCCTCGATGCCGTCAGGAAATGGGAAGAAGGCGTCGGAGGCGAGCACGCTGGAGCCGGCGAAATTCCCCGCTTTTCGGGTCGCGATTTCCACCGAGGTGACCCGTGCGGTCTGTCCGCCACCGATCCCAGTGGTGACGAAGGCGTGAGACTCTCCGGCCGGTCGTGCCAACACAATGGCGTTGCTCTTGGTGTGCTTGCAGATCCGCCAGGCGAAATCGAGAGCTTGCCGTTGCTCCGGGGTGGGGGAGAGGGCGGTCACGACTCGAGCCTGAGCCACTTCGGCCGACCCTGTGTTGTCCCTCTCTTGGACCACGAAGCCCCCGCCCACACGGCGGAGCTGTCGTTCGGAATAGCCAGCATCGAGCCAGGTGCCGGTGGCCAGCAGACGCAGGGCCTTCTTCTCCCGAAGGCGGGCCAGGGCGGGCGCCGAGAAGCTCGGGGCAACGATGCACTCGAGGAAGGTCTCGGCGAGGACACAGGCGGTTGCTTCGTCAACCTCGCGGTTCAGCGCCACGATCCCGCCGAAGGCGCTCAGCGCGTCCGCTTCGCGAGCCAGGCGGTAGGCGTCAACCAGAGTGCTCGCCACCGCAGCACCACAGGGACTGTTGTGCTTGACCACGACCGCAGCTGGTGCCTCGTGCTCCCGTACTGCGTCGAGGGCTGCCTCGGTGTCGATCAGATTATTGTAGCTGAGTTCCTTCCCGCCGGTCCCGAGGCTCTCGGCGGCGGCCAAGCTGCCCGCCCGCGGGCTTCGTTCCCGATAGAAGCAGGCCTTCTGGTGAGGATTTTCGCCGTAGCGGAGCGAATACGCCTTCTCGAGCGACACCGTCAGGTGGCGGGAGAAGCCGTCGTCCTCGCCCACACCGGTGAGCCATCCCGCGATCATGCCGTCGTAGGCCGCGGTGTGCGAGAACACCTTTCCTGCCAACCGGCGGCGGGTAGCGGGGGTCGTGTTTCCGTGTTCGCGCAGCTCGGCCAAGACCAGGTCGTAGTCCGCGGGGTCGCAGATCACGGTCACGCGTTCGTGGTTCTTGGCGGCCGACCGCAGCATGCTCGGCCCTCCGATGTCGATGTTCTCAATCAGCTCCTCGAAGCTCGCACCGCCACGTGCGAGGGTCTGCTCGAAGGGATACAGATTGACGATCACCAGATCGATGAAGTCCCCGCCGAGGCGGGCCAGATCGGCTTCGTCGCGGCCTTCGCGCCCAAGCAGCCCCCCGTGGACGCGGGGGTGCAAGGTCTTCACCCGACCATCCATCACCTCAGGGGAGCCAGTGTAGCTCTCGACCGAGCGCACCGGGAGCGATGCGCGCTCGAGGGCCGCCTTGGTCCCGCCCGTGGACAAGAGATCCACTTTCATGGCCGCGAGGGCGGTCACGAACTCGACGAGGCCGGTTTTGTCAGAAACGGAAACGAGGGCGCGGCGGATGGACATGGTGGGAGGCCGGGTATCGCCGAGCGGGCCCGGAGTCAACCCCCCGGTTCGGTCGAGGCGTCCCTCGGCATTCCCGCGCCGCTGAGAACCCCTTTGCATTCGAACCCCTGGCCCACCCAGGAGCTTCCGGTTGGAGCTCGGTCTGCTTGCCCCAGACCACCCATCGATGGTAGCGGAGTCCTACGCTCCCCTGCCAAGCGGCGAAGGAGCGGAGTGCCCGAGCGAGGGAAGTCGGTGAGAATCCGGCGCGGCCCCCGCCACTGTCACCGGGGACGAGACAACGTCGGCCACTGGGCGGAGAGCCTGGGAAGGAGTTGTCGAGGACGATCCGGGAGCCAGGAGACCTGCTCGAGCGCTCGAGGCCCGCGTCATGGTGACGGGGGTCGAGCGATGATGACCCGCGGGGCGAAGGGCATCGGGTGAACGGAGTCGCGACCAGGGTCGACTGTTACCTTGCGGTCGCGCGATTGTGAGGTCGAACGTGTCGAACAAGATCGCATTTTCTCTATTGCTTTGTGCGCTTTCGATGGGCTGCTCGGACCAGGAAGCGGGTGAGGACGCTGCGGCGGGAGGGGCTGCCGGAGCTGCTGGGCAAACGGACGACGAGGGAGGGGCCGCTGGAGTTGCCGGGGGATTGGGCGACGAGGGAGGGGCCGCTGGAGTTGCCGGGGGATTGGGCGACGAGGGAGGGGCCGCTGGAGTTGCCGGGGGATTGGGCGACGAGGGAGGCATGGCCGGGGAGGTGAGTACTGCGGGTGCAGCTGGTGAGGCGGGCCAGCCTTCCGTCACCGATGTGCCCGAGCCGCTCGGGGTTTACGTCGACGATTACGGGTACTCTCACCACATCGACACCGACGCTTGGTCGACGATGGACAGCATCTTTCAGATCACGAGCTTTCTGCCCAGCGAGGACTACCTCTTGGCGCAGAACTCCCCGGACAACGCCTTTGCCCCTTCTCTGTATTCGCGGTTTGATTGGGCCGTCGATGGCGACGGTGAACTCCGATACTGCCAGTCGAGCTACGACGCCGAGAGTCTCACCGAGGCTGAGGCGGCGACCGCGGACCGCGGAGATTTCGCGACCGGCTGCGGCGGTTTTGCCTGGAGCTTCTTGTTCGCGCCCGAGCTCATCGGGCATTACCTGGACGAGTTCGGAGGTGAGCACACGGTTACCTGTGCGTCGTGGTCGATGGGCGGAGCGACCGAAGGCCGCTTCGAGCTGCTCCGTCTCTCCAACGCTGAGCGCTTCCTGATTGCCGAGAACGCCGACACCAACGCCTACTTTCCGGGGGCGTTCTCCCGCTTCGACTGGACCAGGGATGCCGAGGGCCAGCTCTATTTCTGCCAGACGGCGTATGACGCGGCGTCGTTCGAAGCAGCGCTCGAGACCCCTCCTTCTGATCCCACCGATCTCGAGGCAGGTTGCGGAGGATTTTCCTTCTCTCGGCTGACCCCCACCGACTAAAACCTCTACGATGTCTTCGCCCATTCCCCGTCGCGCCACTGTCGGCTGGATCCTCTACGATCTCGCCAATACGGTGTTTGCGATGGGGGTGGTGTCGACCACCTTCCCCCTCTGGGTACGCGACCAGGTGGGTGTAAACCAAGCGGATCGAGTGCACGGTCTCGTGACCTCACTGTCGATGATGCTCATCTTCGTGCTGTCACCGTTGGTCGGAGCCATGACCGATCGCGCGAGGCGCCGTTTGCCATTTCTGGTGGTAAGCACGCTGGCCTGTGTGCTGTGCACGAGCAGTCTGGGACGCTTTGGCGTCTTTGCTACGATGCTCGCTTACGTACTCGGTAATGCGTTTTACCAGGCGGGGCTGCAATTCTACGACTCGTTGCTTCCGGCGGTCTCCACGCCGGAGAACCGGGGACGGATCGGTGGTCTTGGTGTGGGGATCGGCTACTTTGGCTCGTTTCTCGCGCTTGCCCTCACCGGGCTTGCCGCTGCCCGCGGTTGGGGTCGGGAGACGGTATTTCTCGCGCTTGCGCTCGCCTTCCTCGCCTTTGCCTGGCCGTGTTTCGTTTTCGTTACCGAACCGGTCAACCCGCGACCGAACAGCGTCTGGGGGTTCGGAGCCATCATCGCCGGCTTGCGAAGCACGCTTCTGGCGCTCCGGGACACGGAGGCTCATCCGGGCCTCCTACGCTTCTTGATCGGGCGCATTTTCTACACCGACGCCATCAACACCGTGATCGCGACCATGACCTTGTTTGCGGTCAACGTGACGGTGCGTGCCGGTCATGCGCCGAAGGAGGCGGAGGGACAGGCTCGGCTGGTGATGCTGCTTGCGGTGGTCTTTGCCATCGTTGGGGGGATTCTCTGGGGTAGGCTGGTCGATCGCCACGGGCCGCGGCGGGTGCTCGGCTGGGTGCTTGGTGTCTGGCTTGTGACGCTGCTTCTCGGCGCGCTGCTCGGCTGGTTGGCGATGCCGATGGCTGTGCTGTTCGTGGTGGGGATCTTGGCCGGGCTCGCCCTCGGCGGGACCTGGGCGGCGGATCGCCCCTTGATGCTCGAGCTTACCCCACCCGAGCGCCTCGGGGAGTTCTACGGCCTGTACGGCATGGTCGGGCGTTTCGCGGCGGTGATCGGGCCGTTGCTCTGGAGCGGACTCACTGCGGCGGCGATCGCCCTCGGCATGTCGCCGTTGCGCGCCCAGGGCTTGGCGATTGCGGCGCTGCTGCTCCTAGTACTGGTGGGCCGACAGATCCTACGGCCACTCCTGGCCGCGCCACTCTTCCAGCCTTCCTTGTGAGTGCCCTCTGCCTGCGGTAAGCCCCCGGCAATCTCCATGGTCGAGAGTTCGTCCGACGATTCATCTTCGCAACCCGTGTCCGAGCCGGACTCGGGTGGTCATGGGAGGGGCAAGCTGCTCACCCTGTGCGTGGCGGCCCTCGGGGTGGTCTACGGTGACATCGGCACCAGCCCCCTTTATGCCTTACGGGAGTGCTTAGCAGGACACCATGGGCTCGAAGTGTCCGAGAGCAACGTGCTCGGACTGCTCTCCCTGGTCACCTACGCGCTGCTCATCCTCATCTCGGGGAAGTATCTCGCCTACGTGATGCGGGCTGACGACGGAGGGGAGGGGGGGATCCTCGCGCTCACCGCCCTCGCCTCGAAGCCGCGAGGCGTGCGGGCGATGGGACTGCTGGTGGTCCTGGGACTGATCGGTGCAGGGATGCTGTTCGGTGATGCGATCATTACCCCGGCCATCTCGGTCTTGAGCGCGGTCGAGGGGTTGCAGATGGTCGCCTCCGGTTTGGGGCGTCATGTGCTCCCGATCACCGTTGCGGCGCTCCTGTTGCTGTTCTGGGTGCAGCGGCGCGGAACCGGCAAGATCGGTGTGGTCTTCGGTCCGATCATCATCCTGTGGTTCGTCTCGATCGGCACGCTGGGATTGTTGCAGATCATCCGGAACCCGGCGGTGTTGTGGGCCCTCAATCCGATCCACGGGGTACGGCTATTTGTCGACCACGGCTTCGTGGCCTTCGCCGTCTTGGGGAGCGTGGTGCTGGTGGTGACAGGCGGTGAGTCGCTGTACGCGGACATGGGCCACTTCGGGAGGCACCCCATCCGGGTTGCCTGGTATGCACTGGTGCTCCCGGGCCTCCTCTTCAACTACTACGGTCAGGGGGCGATCCTTCTCGTCAACCCGGCGGCCATTCAGAATCCATTTTATGCGCTCTGTCCGCGGCCGCTCTTGGTGCCACTGATCGTGCTCGCCACGGCAGCCACCATCATCGCCTCGCAGGCGGTGATCTCTGGGATCTTCTCGCTGACTCGCCAGGCCTCGATGCTTGGCTTCTGGCCACGGGTGCGGGTCACCCACACCTCGGCTGCGCTGCGCGGCCAGATCTACGTTCCATCGATCAACACGGCCCTCATGCTGGCGACCGTGGTGGTGGTGCTGGTTTTTCGGGCTTCTTCCGAGCTGGCAGCGGCCTACGGGATTGCCGTCACCAGCACCATGGTTATCTCCTCCTCGTTGGCCTTCGTGGTGGCACGACGGCGGTGGGGATGGTCGCTCTGGTGGGCGGTTCCGCTCACTTGTGTGCTCTTGACCGTTGATCTCTCCTTCTGGTCGGCCAACCTTCTCAAGCTTGCGGACGGTGGCTGGTTGCCGATCGTGGTGGCGTTGGCCGTTGTCGTGCTGATGATCTCGTGGAAGCATGGACGCGACCTCCTCGGTCAGAAGGTGCGGGAGAACATCGTGCCGCTCGAGGACTTCTTCGAGCTGATGCGGGTGGAACTCTCGACCCGTGTGCCGGGAACCGCTGTCTTCATGACAAGCAATACGCAGGGCACGCCGCCGGCGCTGCTTTTCAATTTTCTCCACAACCACGTCGTGCATCAGCGGGTGCTTCTGCTCACCGTGACCACGGTAGGAAGCGCTCGGGTTGCCGACTCACACAAAGTGAAGACCTCCGAGCTCGGGGAAGGTTTCTACCGGGTGGAGGCCCAGGTGGGCTTCATGGAAACGCCCGATGTGCCCCACCTCTTGCGCCTCGCCGCCATCCCCCACGTGACCCTAGAACACACCACGTTCTTCATCGGGCGCGAGGCCGTGGTGACCGAGTCGCGCGGGCGCCGCTCGATCCGGCTCCGAATCTTCGGTGCCTTGACCAAGAACTCTGCCAGCGCGACCCAGTTCTTCCACATCCCGTCTGAGCGGGTTATGGAAATCGGCTCACAAGTCCAGCTCTAGCCCGCTCTTACTGAAGCTCGACCACCAACCCCTCGATCGCGATCGAGGTCGCGACGGAACCGAGGTCGGAGTCGGGCAGGTAGTAGTAGGTGACGAGATCGGAGCCTACGGACATCTCCGCGCGGTACACCACCACTTCGCCTTCTGCGGAGCCATCGGCGTCGAGCAAGAGGGCTGTTACGGGTGTTCCCCGCACCGCCCTCGGCTTGGTGACGGGAGCGCGCCAGCTGGCGTCGTCGCCGACTACCCGGAGCACGCGATAGGTCGAGACCAGAGGCGCCCCGAGAACTCGAGAAGCTGTGTTCAGGGAGGCTACCCGGTCGGTCATGCTGGTGTAGACGTAGTCGCTGACCCACTGATCGTCACAGTAGGTCATGATGTCCGTCCACTCTGTGCCGTTGATGAAGTCCTCGGGGGACCGATTGTCCCAGCCGGTCCAACCGATATAGCCCACGCCTCCGGACTGGTACGGAGCGTTCGCGTCCGCCCCGTCGGCGCCGCAACCAGGGGTGTGATAGAGACCGTGAGCGTGACCAAGCTCATGAGCGATGGTGGTGAGTGCGTAGGGCATGTAGCCGATGGCGAGGGCATCACGGTACGAAGAGAACCAGCCACCGTCCTCCACCACCCAGCTGATGCCGGCGATGCATCCCCCGGGACAGAAGTCCCGGATGCTGTCACCGGGGCGGATTACGCCGAGATAGTAGACGTCGTCGTCGGGGGAGTCTGAACTTCGGCGTTCATCGAGGGTGTTGAGGCAGCTCTCCCAGGCGCCGCCGTCGCTGGAGGTGGAGGCGTTGACGTTGCATCCGGTCAGCGGCTCGCTGGCGATGGTGACTTGGGCGTCTGTCGTGGGGTACATGGCCTCCATGTATCCCTCGAGGTCACTTGCCCAGGCCGCGTCGAGCGACGGCGCCGTGCCGTTGTCGGAGATCGGGACAGCTTCGATGCGGATCACACCCGTGGTGCGGGTTGCGAGCGCCGCCGTGCCCGAGTCCGGGAATTTGGGATTGTTGGCGGCGCCGGAGCCGCTCCCGCACTCGACGATCGAAAGCGAGTAGTTCATCCCCGGAGTCATCACTTGGGGCGGGAGTTCGAGCATAAACGAGTTGTTGGCAGAGAGCTCCGAGGACGAGCCGCTGATCGTGCGCCGATCCGTGAATACGGCGGTGCCGTCGTTCAAGATCAAGCGCGCCGAGAGCTCACGGCTTGTGAAGCCACCCTCGGTGGTAACGAAGGCCCGAAACAGTGTTGGGCGCCCTTCTATGATCTCGGCTCCGTACTCGGTCACGGGGGTCACCGCCGAGCCATCTCGCATGATGGTGATCTTGCCGGTCTGGTAGACGGCGAGTTCACTCAGCGTGATGCCCTGAGCGAGTACGTCGGTGCAGCCGTCATCGATGGCGGTGTTTCCTCCGACACCGGTGGTCTCGCCACCTTGACCGGTGGTCTCGCCACCTTGACCGGTGGTCTCACCGCCTTGACCGGTGGTTTCACCGCCTTGACCGGTGGTCTCGCCGCCTTGACCCCAGGTGTTGCCGCCTTGACCGGTGGTCTCGCCGCCTTGACCGGTGGTCTCGCCACCTTGACCGGTGGTCTCACCGCCTTGACCCCAGGTGTTGCCGCCTTGACCCCAGGTGTTGCCGCCTTGACCCCAGGTGTTGCCGCCTTGACCGGTGGTCTCACCGCCTTGACCCCAGGTGTTGCCGCCTTGACCCGTGGTCTCGCCGCCTTGACCCCAGGTGTTGCCGCCTTGTCCCGCTCCCCCCATGGCCAGAGTTGAGCTTCCACCCTGACTGGGATTGGTAGCCCCTCCTTGTCCGAAGACCGCCCCGCCTTGGCCGAGTGTGGCGCCACCTTGGCCTGGCACATCGGTGCCGCCGGAGCTCCCAATCTGGGTTCCACCACCCTGACTTCCCCCGCCCACTGCCATCACTTCAGCAGTAGGCTTGTCATCGTTTTCCCCACTGCAACCAAGCAGGGAAGTGAGTGCGAGCGTGAAGGCGGAGAGAGAAGCCCGTGGCATCTGGTGCATCGTCATGAAGTTCCCATCCCTTTTCGTGTGACGGCTGAGCATACCGACCCCCAATTGAACCACAGATCTGGGAGCCGATCTCCCGAATTGGTCGGGATAGATGGGAATGGCAGGCAGAATTGATCAGCTGGCTGCGCGTTGGGTGACTCTGGCGCGATTATTCCGAGGTAGGTGTGGGGGGGGAGTGTGGGAAGTATCCCACATTCTAGTACTGTCCAAGCCAGCGCGGAGGCAGCCCAATTCGATCATTGAGGGGGACGGCCGTGAGGGAAGAGGGGTCACTTGGATTGAAGAGGACGACCGCCCGGTGTTCAGCGTCGGTCACCGCGCAGCGTGGCAGCGGTGGGGCGCAGCGCACGTCCCCGAGGGAAAAGGCAGCACCGCTGCGGAGAAGCTCCGTGAAGGTGCCACTTTCAGGCTCCACGTGGAGGAGACGGTCTTCGGTGGATTCGGCGAGGGAACCATAGGCGACGCTGAGCAGGTTTCCTTCGTGGGTGTAGGCCACGGAAAAGCCCAGGCTCTGCCCGAGGCCGGCCGCTTGAACCTCCCAACGGCGCCGTGGGGTTCCAACCAGCGAGACACCGACCAGGCCACTCTCGCCGATGGCTGCGTTGTCGGCTCCGTACCAGCGCCCCGAGCATACGACCGTGAGTTCTTCTTGGTCGGCGCGCACACTCAGGCCTGCGCAACCCTGATAGGGCTCGAGGGATACGACGTGTGAGACAGCGAGACTGTGTGCATCGAGTGCAACCAGAAATGACGATCCCGAGTGTTGGTAGTCCGCAGAGTAGCTCGCAACCACCACGAATACGGAGTCGCCAATCAGAAGTGCGCGATCGGGATGAGGGAGGAGTGGAGGCCGGAGCATCGGGAGTGAGCCTGAGAGTTCGAGCTCCTGCTCGATCCGCGTGAGTCTTGCGTCCAGGACCAACAGATCCCCTCCGTGGGCCAGGGGCTCGGCGTCTGGGATGAGGTTGCTGTCGTAGCGTGTGACGAGCAGTCTTCCGTCGGGCAAGACCACGAGGTCGTGGGGGTTGGCAGAGAACCCGGTGGACACGTCGAGCTGAGCTTCGATCGAGCCGTCAATGAGTGAGATGGAGGAGAGGACACTGTTTGGGAAGCGATCGATGACGAAGAGCCGTGAGCCGAGGGACGGTGCGCTCGGCATCACGAGATCTCCCGAGAAATCGAGGGAGAGACCAGGATTCGTGCTTCCGGTCGCGATCAGGGTGGAGCTGTCCCAAGTGCCGCCCAGGTTGAGGAGGCTGATATGGCTTGACTGGTAGTCCGAGGAGACCACCACGAAGCCGCGGCCGGTGCTCGGAACCGGGTCGTTGGCGGCCGCACCGAGCCCTTCTTGCTCAACCGTCAGCGGCGTGACGTCGCAGGCTGCGAGCAGTGCACCGAGACACCAGGCTCTCATGGTGCCTCGGTGAGGGTAAGTTGAGCGGTCATGGCGTAGCTCCGACCGGGCAGGGGCATGCCGAGCACGTCGCTGACCGGGGCATCGAAGAGGTCATCGACCGCGAAGCTGAGGCCGAGTGGCAGCGCCTCGAGTAGGAGGTAAGCATCGAGATCGACGGTGGTGACCGCGGGCAAGACGGCCGTGCCGGCAGGCACCGCGTAACGCGAAGACCGGTGCCAGAGCCAGCCGCCGACCCCGACGCGCCGTAGCCCAAAGAGATGTTCGTCCGGTCGGGTATGGATTTCGAGATGCTGACTCAGATTGAGGCGCGAGCGGTAGGGTAGGATGTCGTTGGCAAGGGTGCGACCGGGGGTGCGATCGCGCGGGTCGAGGACCGAGAGCGAACTCTCGATGCTCAGGCGTTGGTTCCAGTCGGCGAAGAGCTCGAACTCCGCGCCGAGCAACCGCGCCCGCCCCACGTTGTAGGGGCGCACCTGGCCAAAGCTCGAGCGCCGGAGCGCGATCAGCTGCCGAGCAAAGCCAGCATGCCCCACCAGTTGGCCCCCGACGGCAAGCGAGCCGAACCCGCGCCGCGCGCGCGCGCCGAACTCCGGATTCACACTCGATTCCGCGTCAAGCTCGGAGTTGCCGAGCACGAAGGCGGATGTGCCGAACAGCTCGCCGAGGGTGGGAGGACGCTCGGCGTAACCGAGGTTTGCGAAGAACTCCAGGTATTCGGAGGCGAGGAGGCGAGCCCCGAAGCGCCCTGCGTTTTCGGCGCGTGCCCTTGAGACGTGTTCGGTGGATGAGGTGAGGAAGGCTCGGGCTTGCCGCCCATGCAAGAGGAACTCCAGCTGATCGCCAACCGGCGCACGGAGACTGCTTCCGAGTTCAGCCCGTTGCCGCGTTGCCGTGGTAGCGGTTCCGGTGCTCGGCACGAGTTCGAGGCGATTGGCTTCCCACCCGAGGTGGGTCTGCCCGAGCAACCAATCGTTGATCCGAAACTCCGCAGAGAGTCGCTGCTCGGTTCGCGTGGAACGTGTGTCGAGTCGCTGCGTCCCGAGACCGAGCTCGAGGTAGGGATCCCGGAGATGCTGACGTGACTCGAGGAGCGATGTAGCAGCCGTGAGTCCCTGTCCCGCCCGCGCAACCAGGCCGAAGAGCGCATGCTCTGTGGTCTCACGGCTGTGGCGTGCAGGGATCGCGGAGAGTCCGGTCACGCCGCGCTCCCGTGAGAACATGTGACCGAACCAACCGAGTCGCACGGCAAAAAGGGGCTCGGTTCTGCCCAAGAACCAACCCGAATTCATCCGGGTGTCGGCATTGCGACGCGTCACCCTCCGATCGTCACCAGGTTCGGCGCGGGTACCCTGATCGTCGTGGTACGAAAAATCGTTTCGGGCAGAGCTCCGCGCCAAGACCAGTGCCGCGCCCGCTTGCCGGTTGCCGACTGCTCCCAGGGCTTGATACGACGAGTGCCCATAGCTGCCCCAAGTGGCGTGGAGTTGTGCCAGCGAACGGCGTGGGACCAGCGGTTCGAGCACGATGGCGCCACTCATCCCGAGCTGTCCCAGATCGACCGGCGCATGTCCGCGGTACACCTCGATGCGATCGAGCAGCAGCGGATTCAGGGTCGCGAGCTCGGCGCTGCCCGAGAGCTCGTCGTTGAGGCGAAGACCCCCCAGATACACGGGAAGTTGACTCGGCGTTCCACCGCGTAGGCTTGCCGTTGCGCCCTCGAGCGCTGTGCCGCTGCGCCGAAGCTCGATGGACGGGATCTGTCGAAGCAGGTTTGGCGTCGATGCCCCGGCGCGCTCGAGCTGGTTTCCTCGTAGTACCGTAGAAGCGGTGCCCGGTTCGCGCCGGCTGGTACGCTCGACGCGACTGCCCTCCACGCTCACCTCGATCGCCTCCGGCTGGCTTGCCAAAGGCTCTGCCGACAGTGGAAGAGCGAGGGTTACGAAGGCAAGCCCGAGGCTAATCTGCCTGGTCAAGGATCGCGATCGCATCGAGATCGAACCCCGCGCTGCCCGTGGTGGGATAGGGATCATGGAGGGGTTGCCCGTTGCAGTCGGTGGAGGTGCCATCCCCCACCACGTCGACCAACCGCACCCAGGCCACCTTGGCCTGCCCGAGACCGGCGTCGCGGAGCGCTGCGAGATCGAAGGGCGTGCCGAAACCCTGCCGGTACTTGCCGGCGAAGCCATCCACCAGCGCGGGCTCGATGGTGCCGTAAGCACCCACCGCCTCGTCACTCAACGACACCGCGGGAAAACGGAAATAGTCCCGGCCATTTTCGCTCACGTCGACCCAGGCTAGCTCCAAGAAGTCATCGCTGAAGGAGTTCTCGAAGATGGCGAACTCCGGACCTGCATGGTCGGTGAGCGGCGGGTCGAAGGGGATGACGACATAGCCTCCTTCACCGAGGGAGAGCACATCGAAGGCGGTGCCCTCGGCGGGCCCCGTTGCCTGCGTCGTGTCTTGCCACTCGGGATCGACGTTGGTGCCCGGTAGGTACTCCTCCACCGTGTTGACCCAACCGACGATCCGCGCATCGTCCCGGCCGACCGCTGTGCTCCCCGAAATCCCCGCAGCGGGGGAAAATCGCGTGGTTTCGTCGACCGTCACCGGCGCGCATTCCAGATTCAGCGGTACCGCCGTGACCTCACTCTCTGAGGTGCTGGCGCCCGTGGCAGGCTCGTCGCTGGTCGGTTGGGACTCGCTGCAGGCAACGCCGAACAGCAGCAACCACAAATAGGATCTTGGCATGGAGGACCTCCGCGATTCCATCGCTTGCAGAGGCACATCGTCGTAAGGCTGGAGGCCTCACTCTTGCCCGGCCGGGTATTCCGGCTCGCGAATCTTCCTACTCCCGGTGCCTTCCCAGAGCCGAGGCTCCAGTGGCTGACTGTCTGACCGGTTTCGTCCTCGCTTACGGCGGCGGGACCGCGTCGGTTTTGCACCGAGCTTCCCCGATTCCGGGCAATGACGCTGCGCGAACGGTCGGGTCCCTACCAGCTTCACCTTGGGTCGTCAATCGAGCTGGCAGAAGGCCAGGTGCGCTCGGTGGTGGTGGGAGCGAAGAAGACAGTTCGCTCGGCGGAGTTTCAGGCGGCGTCTTCGGCCTGAGGTGGCGGGGGCAGGAGCCAACCGCTCGTCCCGATCGGCGCCACTATGCCAAAGCGAGCTCGATTTGTGCTGCGATTACCGACGATTGGGATGGCCCAGGAGATCGGGGTGACAGATCGGCGCTGAAGATGGACTTTCCCATTGGATTCAGGAATTTGAGAGCGCTAGAGATCGGCATCAGGGAGTCGCCCTTCCGCATCGAGCCCACCCGCCTTGATGTGCTGCCAGAGCGCCTCGCCGACACGGTGGCCGAAGTGATGCGGGTCTCGACGCGGCTGGCTGGGCAGCTGCACCCCGCCACGGCGGCGAGCCTCTGCGACTTGCTGCGCCTAACTAACAGCTATTACAGCAACCTGATCGAAGGGAACGTTACACGTCCTCGCGATATCGAGTTGGCGTTGGTAGAGCAGCTCGACGACGATCTCCGCACGCGGGATTTGCAGCGTGAAGCAGCATCCCACGTCAAGGTGCAGCGGGAGATCGACCAACGACACAGAGCAGGGGCCCTTGGGGAGCCCGCCTCCGTCGATTTCGTGCGCTGGCTCCACCGCGCCTTCTACGATGGGGCACCAGACACCATGCTCCGGATCGAAAGGAGCCACGCACCAAGCTACCTGATGGTACCCGGGGAGCTCCGTTCGCTGCCTCACCAGGACAACGTGGTAGGTCGGCACGTTCCCCCTTCGAGCGTGTCGGTGGGCGCGTTCATGCGGCACTTCCAGGAACGGTTCCGCATGGATGGTGTGGGCCCGGCTCGACAGATCCAACAGGTTGCCATTGCTCACCATCGTTTCAACTTCATTCACCCATTCCCCGACGGAAATGGTCGAGTGAGTCGCCTCATGTCCCATGCCATGGCCATGCACGCCGGGATTGGCGCGCATGGGCTCTGGTCCATCTCTCGGGGGCTTTCTCGGGGGATCCCCAAACGGCCCCCGTACAGGGCGATGATGGACGCGACGGACGCGCCGCGGGCCGGAGATCTGGATGGCAGAGGCAACCTGTCCCTCGCCGCCCTGGTCGCCTTCGTAGAGTGGTTCTGTGAGGTCATGCTCGACCAGCTCACCTTCATGACTGAGCTGCTCGAGTTCGAGAAGCTGGAGGCTCGGCTGGTAAGCTACGTGCAGCGGGAGCTCGGCTTGCCGAGTACGGCCGGTGCGCTGGTTCGTGACATCCTGATCCGTGGGGAAGTCGGCCGCGGAGAGGCATCGCGGATCACTGGCCTCAGAGACCGGGCAGCCCGCGACGTGCTCAGCCAGTTGACCACTTCAGGCCTGCTCGTGTCGGCAACTCCGAAGGGGCCGGTCTCACTGCGGATTTCGGCCACCGCAGCGGAAACGCTGTTTCCGTGGCTATTTTAGCTGATTTCGACCTCGGCGTCGCTACTCGTCGGAGGATCTAACGTCGTGTGGTGATCCCCTGCCGGCTTTGGACCGGATTGGGCGCCTGCTCGGTGCCTGAGACGGTGGGGGATTCTGACAGGGTTGAATGAGGAGCAGTGCGACCAGCGTCATGACCTCGCGATCGGAAAGGGCGCGGCCGGGCGTTGGTCGCACTGCCTTGGTCACTTCCTTCATCGCCCGCTACCGAGGGTCAGTGAACTGCCGCTCCGTGGATTCTCGGTACCCCTCTCCCCATCGTCGCGCCGATGGATTGGCTCAGCCGTGCCTACCCGCAGGCAACGCCACTCCCATCGGGTTCAGAGTGTTCAGAAGCATCCATGATGCATCATGCTGAACGAGTATTCAGTATAGCTCTCTCTTCCTCCGGACGCAAACCTGAGGGAACGAAATGGGATAACTCTTGTTTCAATGGTCAGGCAAAATCCGACAGGCTGAGGAGGCTGTGCCCATGCAGGGAGATCTCGTCCAGCGACTCGCAGCGCTGTCCGCCGTACCCCCGGCTACGGCCGAGGCCTATCACGCTGCGGGACCACGGCTCATCGCGGCGGTGGACAGGTCGCTCGAGACGCGAGGCGACCGTGCGCGCTTGATTGGAGATAATGCGCTCGGTACCGCCTTCGACAACCACGCCAACCATTGGCGTTTCATGAGCAACGTATTTCGCCTCAACAGCATCGAGCTTCTGGCGAAGGTATTGCCTTGGGTCTATTCGGCCTACACGGCGCGCGGGTTTTCTCTCGACTATTTCCTGTTCGTCGTCGACACCTACCGAGAGGCGGTCATAAACGAGCTGGGGGAGGACCTCGCGGCTCCGATTGCCGCTGTGTACGCCCGGGTGCGGGAGCAGCACGAGCTGATTGCTGCGTTGGCGGATGCTGAGCCTGGGGCTGTGCCCATGGAAGCCACATGGCTGGGGCGAATGATGGACTTCTGTGAAGTGCTGCTGGCTGGGGACGTGCGCCGGGCGCTGGCCTTGACGGAGGAGTGGGTCAGAGAGCAGAAGGACGTCTCCGACTTCTTCCAGCTCGTTGTGACGGGGGCCATGATTGAGATCGGTCATCGCTGGGAACGGGGCCAAATCAGCGTGGCCGAGGAGCATTTGGCCTCCTCGCTGGTCAACCGAGTCATGGCCAGCCTCTATCCGAAGGTTGTCCAGACGGCTCCCTGGCGCGGTCGAGCCGTGGTCACCTGCGTCGTCAACGAGTATCACGAGCTGGGTAGCCGCATGTTCGCCGATCTCTTGGAGCTGGATGGCTGGGACGTTCGCTATCTCGGCACCAACACCCCAGTCGCGGATTTGGTGGCACTGGTGGAGGCCCACCCGGTTCGAGTGTTGGCCTTGAGTGTGGCCATGCCCTTCAATCTGACCGAGGCTGCCACGGCTATCAAAGAGCTTCGCCGCCTGGGAGCTGCCGCGCCCAAGATCTTGCTCGGCGGTCGGGCCTTAAGCCTCGCACCGAATCTCTGGCAAGAGATCGGCGGTGACGCCTATTGCCCGACGGCCGAATGTGGGGTCGAACGTGCGCGTAGTTGGTCGAAGGGGATCTGGTAGCTCATGCTGCGGGATCACAGTGCAGTTCTGACCGAGATGCTCGTGGGCTCTCAGCGGCAGCTCCTGGTCGAACTCGACAGGTCCGGGGCGATCGTGGACCTTAGCGTGGGGTTCACCCAACTACTCGGGCGTCATGACCCGCCACTCGGGTGCCGATTCGACGAGCTGTTCGAGTATGGCTCGGCGGATCCACCGCTTGCTCCTCCACCTGTAGGGACCTTGGTCGCGTACACACGGCCGCCGTCTCCGCGAGTGCGACTACATGGACAGGTCGTCGAAAGCAAGACGTCCATTCTGGTCGTGGCCGAGCGGATAGCGCTGGAACAGGGTGTCATCGAGCAGCTCACCAAGCTCAACGACGAGATGACCAACCTGTTGCGCGAGCTCCACAAGGAGAAGGCCGAGGTTCAGCGCAGTCTCGAACGGATCAAGCGGCTGGAGGGGCTGATCTCGATCTGTAGTTATTGCCACCGGATTCGTAATGAACAGAAGGACTGGCAGCGGCTCGAAGAGTATCTGCATGAGCACTCGGACGCGCTGTTCTCCCACGGGATCTGTCCAGGCTGCTTCGAGACACACTTTGGTTCGGACATGGAGGAGTGAGCGGGTCAATGAAGACCAAGCCAGGCTCTCCGAAGGCCCGAAGCTCGGAGGATCCCCGAGTGAAGACCATCCTTGCCGAGCTCCGGAAGATGGGCAGCGAAGAGCATCGGGAGAAGATGGCCCAGTTTGGTATCACCACCAAGAACGCGTTTGGCGTCTCGGTCTACGACTTGCGGAAGTTGGCCAAGCGTTTCGGTCGAGATCACCAGCTTGCCCTCGGGCTTTGGGCGAGCAAGCACCACGAGGCGCGGCTGCTGGCCTGCTTCGTGGAAGTGCCGGAGGCGGTCACCGAGCCACAGATGGACGCTTGGGCGGCTGATTTCGACTCCTGGGACATCTGCGACCAGGCCACCACCAGCCTCTTCGATCGGACGGCGCACGCCTGGCCCATGGCCGTCGAGTGGGCACGGCGCGATGAAGAATGGATCAAGCGCGCCGGTTTCGCGCTGATGGCGGGGCTGGCGGTGCACGACCAACGCGCGACCGATCGGGCCTTCATGAAGCTCTTGGTGCTGATCGAAGCGGGGGCCTTCGACCAGCGCAATTTCGTGAAGAAGGGCGTGAACTGGGCGCTTCGCAACATCGGCAAGCGAAACCAGGAGCTCAATACGGCGGCCGAAGCCTGCGCGCGACGGCTGCTCTTCACCGCGAACCAGCGCGCCGGCGGAGAACGCGGCGGAGAGCCTAACGTCCGCGCGGCCCGCTGGGTGGCGACGGATGCTCTCCGTGAGCTCACTTCGGAAAAGACGCGGGCCCGGCTGAAGCGGGCCTAGCGCCTGCGAGCCCGGCTACCTCACGCAGCGCACGTTGGCGGTCGGAAAGTAGTTCCAGGCGCCATCTTGTCCTACGTTCCAGCCGGTGAAGCCGTCGCAGTAGGAGAGACCCCAGCCGTCACCGCCCACCTCCGAGGCCTCACTCGCCCAGAACCAGTACTGCGGTTCTCGACAACCCACGGGGTTGTCGGGGAAGGCCTCGGTGTCGATCGCGCCGCCGACCTTGGCTTCGTTCACGGTCGAGGCGAGTTCGTTGAGCGTTGGCACGCGCCAGTCGTCGTGGCCGCCCAGGCTGAGTGCTTCGCAGTAGCCGGCGGCCTCGGCATGGGCCATGAGTGAAGGCGAGCGCCCCATTTGCCACATCAGGCCTGTGAAGTTGTCCGTGACCACGCCCCTCGTCGCGTCGATGGCGTAGTGGCCGAGGGCGGTCAGCGCTTCGGTGCGGGCGTACTCATCCGCCGCTTCACCTGGGCCGTTGCCACGCACGCAACGCGCCACAAGATCGCTGTCGGAGCGGGAGATGGCGTTGCTGGTGAAGCCATTGGTGCCGTAGCCCCACACGAAATCGACCTCGCTCGGATCGTCGACCAAGATGGTTTTGTACCAGAAGGACTTGGTGACGTAGTACCCAGCGGTCACTTCGAACACCTCGGGGAAGCCGGTACGACCCCGGGTGACATCGGTGATCGAGGCCATCTCGATCCGTGTGGGCAGCCGCCAGTCGGTGTGGCCGGCGAAGCCAGTTGCTGCGAGCTCGGCGCAGCGCGCATGGTTGGCTTCCCAGTCGCCGACCGACTCAGGATTGGCCTTCTCCCAAGTGAGGCACGTCAGGTTGTCGAGGACCGCGCCGTTGCCGAGATCGGTCAGGCTCTGATGGTTGGGCACCGCATCGCCCGAGCTGGGTGGATTCGGCATCTTCCAACAGGCCCACTTGTGCGAGCCACAGCTGGCTTCGACACAGGAGCCTTGGCCGGCGGCGGGGACGGCGGTGCCCGTGCCACTCGAGCTGCCGCCCATTGCCGTGCCACTGCTGCCTCCGGCGGCCGTGCTCGTCTCACCGTCATGGGTCTCCGAGCAGGCGAGGGGAGCGAGTAGAGCGAAAAGGACGCCAAGGGTCTTCATGATTGTCCTGTGGTTCGGGGTGAGGTTTTCGGTCACGTTGGCGGTGGGTGCGCGATTGTACAGTGCTTTTGTCGGGCCTTGCCGATAGAGTAACGCTCCCGATGGCTGCCCTGCCTCCGCGAGAACCGCGTTTTTTTCTGTGCCTTTCGGTGGCGCTGGTGCTGATTGTGATCGTGTACCTTGGGGTGTTGGATGCACCCTTCCTTTGGGATGATTTCGCTCTCATCGAGCAGCCGCGGGTCCGCACCCTGCGCCCGGTCCTGCAATACTTCAACACACCGTTCTTCGACTTGCGGCGTGAGGGGGCTGACGGAGCCCTGCTTTATCGCCCTCTTTCGACCTTGACCCTGGCCGTCGACCGCGCCGTGCACGGCAAGACTGCCATGGGTTTTCACCTCACGAATCTCGGGTTGCACCTGGTGAACACCGCGCTTCTGGCGCTTCTGGCGCGCCGATTCGGGGCAGGTGCCCTGGCGGCCGTGCTCGGAGGGCTGGCCTTCGGTTTGCTCCCGCGTCACGTCGAGTCTGTGGCCTGGATTGCAGGACGCACCGATCTCCTCGCCACGGCGGGCGCGCTTGGGGCCATGCTCGCGCTTGGATGCGGCTTCCGCGGGCGGCTTGGGGTGGCGTCTTGCCTAGGGTTTCTGGCCGCATTGGGGAAAGAGGTCGGCCTCGCTGTGCTGGTGGCCATGCTGGTTCATGAACTCGCGGGAACGGCGAGGTGGCGCACACGGCTGGGGCGGGTCACGGTGCCCGGTGCCGCGATCCTGCTTTATCTTGCGCTGCGGCTTCATGTGACCGGAAATCTGGGTGGGAAGCTCAGCGTTCCGCTCAGCCCAGGTGAGCGGGTGGTGACGGTTCTGGAAGCGAGCGGGCGGTATGCGCTCATGTTGCTGGACGGATGGCGCACCTCACTACACACCGGAGTGGTTGGGGAGCCGCGCTACGCCTACGCGATCATGGGGTCGCTTGTGCTTCTCGGTGGAGCGTGGTTTGGGCTGAGGCACCGCTTCGGCTGGGGACGATCCAGTTTCTCGATGGGGTTGTTGGGGGTGCTGGGGGTGCTGCCTGTGCTCCACATCTTTCCCATGCCTTCGGTGAGCGTGGCGAGTGACCGCTTCCTTTACCTTCCGGGCGCGGCTTTTGGCATCATGGGTACGGTGTGGCTGTCGCGCCATTTGGGCCGCCTCACCCTGCCTCGTTGGAAGAAGGTTCTCTTGGTGCTTCTGCCCCTTGGCAGCCTGGTCCCCTTCACGGTGATAAGGATCGGGGATTTCGCGGACGAGAGTCGATTTTGGGTGAAGACCCTGGCCAACACGGCCGCGCGAAATTACGGCCCCACCCTGAATCTGGCACGGCTTTTTCTGGCAGAAGGGCTCTACGGCGAAGCGAGGGAAATCGTAGATGCGCTGGCTCGTCGGTGTCCGAGCCCGGTGCCCATGGGAAAAGAGCAGTTTCTCTTCACGATCGCGCTCCGAACTGGGCAGCTCGACGAGGCCACGAAGCTCCTCGACGCAGAGCAGGTTGCTGACACGGCGCGCGCTCGATTGTCGCGGGCTTGGGTGTTGATGCGCCGCCTCGAACTCGATGCGGCCCGGCGGGAGACCGAAGCTGCCTTGCGGCTGGATCCCGATTTTGCCGACGCTCGGGATACGCAGACCGCTCTCGAGCGGCTTACCAAGCTGCTGGATGTGGCGGAGCGCGAACGGCCAAGATGGGCGGTGGCGGAGCGAGAGATGCTCGCGGGGCGCCTTCCGGAAGCGGAGCGCGCCTGGCTCGCGTTGCTCGCCGATGGCTCACTGCCGGCCGACAACGCAGAGGAGGGGCTGGGATTTCTGGCTGAGATTGGCTCGTTTTCGACCAAGCGAGAGGCGCTTCGGCTCTACCGGGCGCGCCCCGACGCTGAGCCAAGTCTTCTGTTCGCGCTCGAAGACAAGCTGCGCGTTGCTGCGCAACTGCGTGAAAAGTTGCCATTGATCCGTGCGCTCTTGGCTCAAAAGCAGCGTGATAGCGAGGATTGTCGGAAGATTCGTTGGTTCTTCGAGTGAACTCAGCGGTGAGGACGCAGCTCGATCAACCGCCGAGAGCGCCCAAGCCGTTCAGCGAGTCCGGCGCAGAGTTCCGGACGAATCTGTGGGGTGGGTGTGCCGCAGCGCAAGAGTTCGACTGCGCGGACCAGGGTGGGTGCGCTGCCGTCGCGCAAGATGAGGCTCGCGATGAGTTCGAGCTGGGCTGGGTGCGTGGGTTTCTCGAGCAAGCCGAGCCAAACCGGCTCGACCTCGTGGTTTAGACCGAGGGCCTCGAGGGCACGGGCGCGGGTGAACGGGTCGATCTCAGGCTGGTCGAGGAGGCGCGCCGCCTCGCGCAGCTCCGGGAGCCACTCCAGCATTTCACGGGCGTTCGCGTAGTTGGGGCGGAGCTCAAGGGCGCGGCGGAGCAGGGGTTCTACGTCGTCGAAGCGTCCGAGACGCACGGCCATGGTTGCGTGGTCGAAATGACTCTTCGGCACCTCGGGCGAGAGTTCGAGGGCACGCTTGGTGGCGGCGTAAGCGTCGTCGAGCTGACCTAGCCTGGCCAGGGTGATGCCGCCGTTCTGAATGATCCGGAAGTTCTTCGGGTTATCGCGGAAGGCACCCTGGTAGATGTCCATGGCGCGCGCAAAGTTTCCAGCCTTCGATTCCTCGACGGCGAGCTGCGAGCAGGGGCTGGTGTCACGAGGGACGGGGCAGTTCGCGACCCAGAGCGCCAAGGGCTCGGCCCAGAGCTTCGCTTGCTGGTGGGCCACGGCAGCTGAAGGCACCAGCCAAAGCAGAAGCGCGACCGGCAGTGCCCGTCGCTTGGTCCAGGTTGCTGGCACCAATAGGGGAGCGAAGGCTAGAGGAAAGTAGAGAAAACGATCGGCGCTGACTACCAGAAGGGGCAGGGCGACGATGTGGCTGACCAGAAGCATGGGGCCGATGGTCAAAGTGAGTTCTGGCAGGCGGATGCGGAGCGCCGTGCGAGAGTTCGAGCGCCGCAGGGCAAGGATCAAGAGCACCGACGCCGCCAGCAACAGTGAGCCGCCCACGGCTGTCATGAGCGGGTTCGGCCGAAGAACGCTCCCGATGTGCAGGCTCGGATCGAAGGGCCAGAGCAGCATGCGAAGGTGGGTGCCAAGTGCCTCGAGGACGAGCGCGAGGCGCCGCAATCCGGTCGCGCTCAACCCAAGATCCGGATCCTTGGCGATCACGGAATGCCGCAGCCAGGCGTACCCGAGTAGCAGCAGAGCAGGCGGACCAAGCGAGAGCCAGCGCTCGGTTCTGGGGCGCTTGGATGACCCGAGCACGAAGAGCCCGAGCGCGACGAAGCCGAGCAGAGCCACCTCCTTGGCCAAGAGCCCAGCCAAGAACAGTGAGGCGGCTGCGAAGAGGGCGAGGCGGCCCTCGCTCAGCACAAAGAAACCCAGCAGCACGAAGCTGGTGGCCAGAAGATCGGTGCGCCCCGAGATCCAGGCTACCGACTCGACCTGGCGTGGAAACAGAGCAAAGAAGAGAGAAAGGAGTGCCGCGGACCAGCCCAAGTGGCCCCTGCGCCGGAGCAGTGCGAAGAGCAGGCTCGTGTTGAGGAGGTGTAGGCCAAGGTTCGTCAGGTGAAGTCCCGCCGGGTTACCGCCGTGGAGCGCGAAGTCGAGGGCATAGCTGAGGGTGACCAGCGGTCGGTAATAGCCCCGTGAAGCGATGTCGAGTTCGGTTGTCTCCCAGAAGGGCCGCGTGAAGTAACTTTGGAGCGGCTGCAACTCTGTGACAGCGGGGTTCTCGGCAATGAGCTGTTGGTCATCCCAGACCAGAGGTCCATCCAGGCTTGGCAAGTACACCGCCACCACCGCGAGCAGTAGGAGGGCCAGCCACACCAGGGGACGCGGTCGCTCGGGGCTCTGCTCGGAGCCGCTCATGATGGGCACAACCCAATCGGCAGACCGAGCATGCGACGGAGGAGCTCCTGGTTCTTCCTGGCTGCGTCGAAGCTTTGGTCCAGTCCTGGATTGAGCAACACGGCCGCCACCGTGCCGCCGCGCCGGCACCAAGCCTCCACTGTCAGTTGGGTGTGATTCAGGGTGCCGAGCCCACCGCGTGCCACGATCACGGCCGGGATCCCCAGCGAGGCGGCCCAATCTGCGAAGTTGATCCGAGGCGCGAGCGGCACCAAGACTCCTCCTAAACCTTCGATGAGCAGGCGCGCCGAGGTGGGGACCGGACGCAGTGTCCAGGCCAGAAGGGCTTCGAGATCGACCTCGATTCCCTCGACCTCGGCGGCGGCGAGCACGCTCAAGGGCTGGCGGAGCACGAGACCAGTCTCGGCGAGGATGTTGAGCCCAGTGAGTTGGGCCGCGTCGGAGGTCGGATCATCGATCGCGGTAACACCGGTTTGGAATGGCTTTCGATACACGACTGGCTGGCGTGCGGCATAGAGCAGCGCCAGCCTTCGCGCGACCGTGGTTTTCCCCACGTTGGTGTCGGTGCCGAGCACGAAGAGCTGGGAAGGCAACGTGTGGTAGTCCACCCCCCCGAGCATAGCTCAGAACCCGTCAGTCTCGCGGCAGACTTTCGAAGAACTGTTCCAGATCGGCGGCGAGCGGCGCGGTAAGGTCCAGGGTTTCACCGGTGAAGGGGTGGGGCAGACGGTACCGGTGCGCGTGCAGCGCCTGCCGTGGGAGTTCGAGCAGTGTCTCGTCCGCTGCGGTGAGCTCTCGATCCGCGGCGCGAGCCAGCAGGCGCTCGTCGGGGCCGTAGAGCTTGTCGCCCACCACCGGACACCCCACGCTGGCCAGGTGTAGGCGGATTTGGTGTTGGCGACCGGTGTGGAGTCGACACAGCACCTTCGCGTAGCCACCTCGGCGCTCGAGGACCTGGATCGCCGTGCGTGCCGAGAGCCCGCGGCCCGTGGGGGCAAGGCGCATCTTGACTCGCAGAGGGTTCTCGAGATCGGGCTCCAGCGGGGTGTCGATCAATCCATCCTCGGGGATCCCCCAGGTGATGGCCAAATAGAGCTTCTCGATCTCTTTGGCACCCCGCGCCCGGGCCTCGAAGGCTCGCAACTCGCCTGGGCGGAGCTGCTCGAGCAGCGGGCTCTTCTGGCGCACGATCTCGGCTACGCTCCGATCCTCGAACAGACGCTTGAACGCGCGGTCGGCCTCCTTACTGCGCGCAACCAGGAGAAGCCCACTGGTCTCCCGATCCAGGCGGTGCACCAGCGACAAGAACTCTCCGGGACGCTCGGCCTCCAGGCGCTTGATCAGGGTGCTTGCGTAGTAACGGGCGGTGGGGTGCACCGCCATCATTGGTGGCTTGTCGACCACGAGCAAAAACGCATCTTCATACAGGATCGAGAGGAGCTCGTCGCTCGATTCCTCCTCGATTGCGGGCCGCCACAGGATCACATGCTGCTCGGACCGCACTCGGTCATTGTGACGAAGAGGGCGGCCCTCGGGGGAGTAGGCACTGAAATTGACGATGGCCCGCGCCCGGGTGCGGCTGGTGTTGCGGAGCTGGTTCTTCACGAACACATCGAGTCGCATGCCAGCGAGCTCAGGGGGGACGCGCAGCACGCGCCGCACTGCGTCGTCTGGCACCCCAACGGGGCGAACCGTCCCCTCCGGCGCCTCCGCGAAGCGTGAGCTCCGACGCAGGCGGCGGCCTGGGACAAGCTCACTGGATCTCGGTGCCAATCCCACTGTCGGTGAAGATCTCGAGCAGGAGCGCGTGCTCGCGGCGACCGTCGATGATGTGCACCTTCTCCACTCCGGCGTCGACGGCAGTGGCGGCGCAGCGCACCTTGGGGATCATCCCGCCGGTGATGGTGCCGTCCTCGATCAAACGATCGATCTGGTTGACGCAGAGAGAGGGAAGGAGTGTCCCCTTGGAGTCTAGTACCCCGTCCACGTCGGTCATCAGCACGAACTTCGCAGCTCCGAGCGCACCGGCGATAGCGGCGGCGGCTGTGTCGGCGTTCACATTGAGGGCCTCGCCATCGGGGCCGGTGGCGATCGGTGCAATCACGGGGATGAAGCCGTCCTCGACCAGTCGCTCCACCAGGGCCGGCCGTACGCGGTCGACCTCACCCACCCGTCCCAGATCGACGCTTACGGACTGCCCTTCATCGGTCTTGCGAGTGACCGGCGCGGCGCGTTCGGCGCGCACGAAGTGATCATCTTTACCCGAGAGCCCTACAGCGCGCCCACCATGGTGGCAGATCATACCCACGATCTCCTGATTGATCGCGCCGCCCAGCACCATTTCCACCACATCCATGGTTTCGTCGTCGGTGATCCTGAGGCCACCCGAGAAGCGCGACGCGATGCCCAGCCTATCCAAGGTCTTGGTGATCTGTGGCCCGCCGCCATGTACGACTACCACCCGGATCCCCACGTAGCGCAGCAAACAGACATCCCGCGCGAAGCTCTGTTTGAGTGCCTCGTCTACCATGGCGTGTCCGCCGTACTTCACGACGAAGGTGCGCTTCTGGAAGCGCCTGATGTAAGGCAGGGCCTCGTGGAGGATCCGTGCCTTCATGACCAATTCATCCATGGGGCGCGAGGTTAGTACCCTCCCGGTGGGTCGCTAGTCCTAAGCGGTCCGGGGTTCAGAGAGACCCTGAATGCACGGACTTCGTGGCGGGTCAGTGGGCCGATTGGGCCATCGAACGCGGTGGGAGGGGCGAGGGAGGATCCTTACCGCGACAAAGCTCGCGGCAACCCAGGCGTTCGGGGGGCCACGGCGCGCTGGCCGTGGTAAACGGGTCGGCGATGGAGATCCTGCTCGTTACTTCCGAACTGTACCCATTCGTTCCTTCTGCCGACCTGGAAGGGGGAGTGGGGGACATCGGCAAGAGCCTGAAACAGATCGGACACGACGTGACCATCGTCACGCCTTTTGGACCCGGGTTCGAGCAGGGAGGACTTCTGGTAGCGCGTCGGCTGACCCCCCTCACCCTCGGTGGCGAGCGGGTCATGACCGTGTACGATGCTCAGCTCTCCACCCAAGTCAAGTTGGTCTTGCTGGGGTTACCGGCCGCCGTCGAACCACCGCTGTCCACGGCGTCGCCGTTGTCGGCCGCGACCTTCGAGAGCGTGGCCACCTTCACGGAAGGGGTGGTGGCGTTGATCCAGCAGCGCGCCGAGCTCGGACAGCGCTTCGAGGCCGTGCACTTGTTTGACTGGTGCGCGGCGCCGGTGGCTGCACTCCTGGCGAAGCTGGGGGAGGAGCGCCCGCGGGTGGTGCTCTCGGTGCGCGATGTCGAGCTTCCCACGACCATGAGTGACAGCGAGCTTCGCCAGGTGTCGAGTGACCGTTTGGCGCTGTTTGGCGTGAATCTTAGGGACGGTGAAGGCATGAACCTTCTGTGCCTGGGCCTCCCACACGCCGATACAGTCGTGGTTTCTTCGACGGCGCTCGCTCTCGCCCTTCATGCCAAGCCTCCGTCCGAGGGCTCGGGGTGTTGGGCTGCGTTGGGTGAGCGGCTGGTTGGGGTGGGGGATGGCGTCGACTACGCTCGAGTCAACCCTGCGACCAATCCGATGCTGGTCGCGCGCTTCGATGCCGTGGATCCGACCAACAAAGCGGTGGTCAAGGGCGACTTCTTGCGCCGGGTTGGCTTCGAACTCGAAGAGGAGCTGCCGCTGGTCGTGGTCCCAGGGCCTCTCGACGAGCCCAATGGTGGTTCAACGGTGCTCGAGGTACTCTCCTCGCTCGACCTCGTGCGCGCGCGGGTGGTGGTGCTGACCGATCCCCGGGACCTTCCGCTGATTCGTGACGGACTCGAGGTCTTGCGCTCTTCGAGAGGGACAGGGCACCTCGCGCTGCTCTCTCTCGGTGAAGCGGCGGAGCTTCACCGGGCGCTCGGCGCAGCAGACCTGGTGTTTCTGCCGGTGCGTCGGGAACCGGTGGGCGTCACACACCTGCTGTCGATGCGCTACGGCGCGGTGCCGATCGCGAGTCGGTTGGGCGGGCATGCGGACGTGCTCTTGGATGCCGACGCCGAGCTTCGCACTGGAAATGCCTTTCTGTTCGAGGATACGAGCGAGGCGTTGGCCGCGGTCGACCGCGCGCTTGTGGCTGTCGGGCGACCAAAGTGGCCGGAGCTCCGGAGGCGGGTGATGCGTCACGACTCGAGCTGGGACAGGAGCGTACGACGCCTGGTCCTCGCGTACCGCCCTTCCGTGAGCACGATCGGCGCCGCCTGAGCTGATTTACTGCGTGGCGAGGCAGTGGCGAATCCAATCGAAGCGAAGGCCGAGCGCTGCGGCCTGGGCTGTGATCAGAAGTGCGGTCAAGGGCAAGGTGCACCGTGAACTCTCCGGGTTCACCAGCCAGAGCGCGCCCAGAAACCAAGCGAAAGGCACAAGGAGCAGGGCTACACCCAGGCGGAGCCCCGCACCAGTCAGGAGCCGAAATGGCGTGCGAGCCGTGCGGACGAATGCGGTCGCGACGGACGAGCGTAGCGAAGCACGGGTTTTCACCAGCGCAGCGCGGGACAGATCGACGACGACCCGAAGCCCGAGCGCGGCGAAACCGAGAGCCACCAAGAGTGCCAACTGAAGAAGATCATGGCCGAGTTCACCTAGCCAGAAATAGGCCTGGTGAGTGAGCACGGAGGCAAACGCATACCACGCCATGCCGAGCGCGCCCAAACCGAGCCACCATCCGATCTGCAGAAGGAAGGCGCGCGGTAGGAGCCGCAACCAGGCACCCGCGTGGGGGCAGCGCAGCGGCGAGCTGCGGTGGGCGAGTAGGGTGGTCGAGAAGAGTGCAAGGGGTGCCCTCAGCAACGCGTGGGCGAGCAGAACACTGAGCAGCGTGCCCCGTGCGTCCTCGGCCAGGCTCGCGGTCGAGCTGCGCAGGAACTCGACGAGCGCGAGTGATCCTGGGACAAGCAGTGCATCATCCCCTTCGGTTCCCTGGAGCAGCGGGTGGCTGGCGAGCTCGGTGAGCCATGGCCGTGCCAGCAGGAGAGCGAGCAAGCGCTCGAGCCCGAGTAAGGTGATGAACCACGCGCCCCGGCGCATCAAAACCGAGCGTCGGCGCGCGTTCATGTTCCCAGCCCCGAAAGCAGCACGGTCATGAAGCCCTGGACCAGCCAGGTCATGGAGCTTGGCTCTGGGAGTTCGGTCTCGAGTCGAAGGATCTGGTTTTTCCAGTCACGATCGATGAGGAGCCGCCTCTCGGGATCGACCTCGATGGTGGTGAGACCGCGCCGGACGAAGTCGAAGCGCCTCTCGGGATCGATCCCGTCCCATTGCCTGATTTCCCTCCGCCCGTCCCGATAGTGGGCTACGAGCTGCACCGGGAAGCTGAGGGTGCCGCGGCGCTCGACGACCGCGGTGACCATCTGCTTGGCAGAGGTATTCACCTCCAGCGCTCGGAGCGCGTAGTCGACGAAGCCTCCCTGGTCGAGTGCGGTACGCAGGGTGTCAGCGGCGCGGTCGCCGAGGTGCGAAGAGGTGCAGTCGACGAGTAACTCGGGTCCCGGATGGCTGTAACGGCCACGCTCGGAAAAACACCGCAGCGCTTGGGACAACTCCGAGCGTCCATAGCTCTCCCCTAGGGCCTCGAGCAGAAGAACGAAGCGGTTGTAGATCTCTCGGGTCAGCGCCTCGGTGGTCCCGAAATCGGCGGCGGGTCGCGCCAGGGGCTGCTCGCTTGGCCCGGCGAGCCCGACTGCGCGCCGTATCGACAGATCCGAGAACGACAGAAATCCGAGCCTGGCGAACGACGCCTGACCGAAGCGGGCGGTGAGGGCCCGACTCTCGGCGAAGCTCGCCAGACCCTCGTCGAGTACCGGGTGCGCGGCCTCGTCGGTTGCTACCAGCCCCGGAAACCACTGGTGAGCGAGTTCGTGCAGGACCAGGCCGGAGAGGGCGGTGAGGGGGAGGTGGGGAAGGTACCAGGGGCCACCGGTGGAAAAAAGCCTCGGGTACTCCATGGCCCCCGCCGGGCTTGCCTCTGCTGGCGGGTGGACGACGCTGAGGGTTGGATGAGGGTAGGCACCGAACCATGCACCGTAGAAATCGAGGCCAAAGGCTAGCGTGTCCTGAATGTGCCGCGCGGTCACGGTGTGGTTGGGTGGGGTGAAAATGGAAAGCTCGATCGAGCCGTGCCGAGTCCGGTAAACGTCGAATCGATCCCAGGCGAACCAGGCGAAATCCGTCACTCTTTCGACCACGAAGCGTTCGGAGCGGAGCTCGCTCGGGCCCGTGACAGGCTCTCCGGATGCTGGCGCTGCGATCACGAAGTCGTGCGGGACACGCAGGGTGACGTCATAGTCGGCAAAACCACTGGCGAATTCGGCAAGCGAGTGATAGGCGAAGTGGCGTGAGCTACCGTCGGGCAGGAGGCGCGCCAGCTTGGGGAACCACTGCGTTACCGCGTGGAAGCTGCCCGAATACCCCGAGCGCTCCACCATCAGGGGCAGCTCGGTCACGAACGCGAACTCTAGGGTGATGGTCTCACCAGGTGCGAGAGGTGCGGGCAGGGCGAGCGCGAGATCAGTGCGATCGTCAGGTTCAGAAGGGCTGTGGGGAGCCAGATACTCTCGGAGTTCGACGCCGGGGAATCGCGACGAGCTGAGCGCTGTGAGCTCCGTCCCTCCTCGAGTGACCAGGGTACGACCCGAGCGACGGGTCGCCTGGTTGCCGCGCATGAACACCGTGCGTGGCGAGGCGAAGGCGTTCTGAAACATCGCCAGATGGAGTCTTTTCACCGGCACTTCGCTCACATTCACCACCCGGAGGGTCTGGGTGGCATAGACTCGATGCTGCGTCGGATCGAGGCGGGCATCGATCCGGTAGGCGAGCTCGGCTGGTTCGAGGGGCTGCACCGGCGGAACGAGCGACATCCCGGCTGCCAGCCGAGCGGGCAGAAGCAGAAGCGAGACGACCAGGCCAAGCCTTGTGAGCGGCCCAGAAGCGTTCATGGAAACTGTAGACGGATCACCCGCTGCTCGAGCAGCTGACTCAGGATCCGGAGCGCGTCGAGGCGGGGCATACCCGAGATGTCGAGCAACTCGCCGATGGTCGAATAGCCATCGATCATCGAGAGCATGAAACCTGCGCGATGATCGAGGGTGAGCCAGCGGAGCTCCTCAGGGGTAAGTCCAACGCTTACCACCTGCTCGAGGGAGCCGAGCCGGGAAAGGTACATCTGGGACAGGACGTCACGACAGCTGGTGGCGTAGCGCTGCGCTTCCACATCTCCAGGATCGCGTCCCAAGAGTGCTTCGGCCAACCCCAGCGCTCCAGTGAAGTCTCCCACCGCATAGCGATCCTTCATGGTAGCGCGGTGGTTGTCTTGCTCCGTTGGATCGGAGGATGCGACCACTGGCGGTCCGCCGCCTGAGGGGAGCCGAGCGGCAGCTACCGCTGTGGGCAGCGAGGGGGCATGCTCTGGAACAGCTCGCGAACCGAACTCTGTCGGGAGTGGTTGTGGTTCGAGATCGAGCCCGCTCTCCGAGAGTTCGACGAAGCCAAACTCAAGGGAGGCAGAAGGATCGGTGGTGCGCGCGGGCGCGGGTTCCGTCGGCCCCGGCTCCTGTGCGGGAGAGCGCGGGCGTGCCGAGGGTTCGAAGGGCGAAGGCCCTCCGGGGGTATCGACCAGCGCGGACGGATAGGTGTCGGGCTCCCCAAAATCAATAGTCGCCACACCCCCGGGGTCATGCTCTTCGGTCGCGCGCAGCTCGGCGAGGGAAGCCGCGACGATCTTCTCCATCGGGATCTGAGGGATGGTGGTGGTGCGCTCTGAGATGTCGAGGTCGTGGCTACTGCGACTCTCGACCATCGTGTCGACCCCGCCTGAGGGCGGCACGTCGTCGTCCCAGCCAAAGCCAAGGGAGTCGAGCCCCGGCGGGAGCGAGCTCGGTTCGAGTGCCTCCGAAGGCCGCGAAGGAACGGCGCTGCGCCGCTTCTTCTTAGGGTCGGACTTGTCGGTTGGCATCCCGGGGACACTCCTCACTAACGACCACGAGAGACAACACCCTTGAACATGCGGATGGTCCGCTCCAGCATCTCCACCTGTTCGCGGGCGGCCTGGGTGTCTTTGCGTTCGACCGCCAGACTGGCGGCCTCGACCACCGAACGGGCCTTGGCCAAAGCGTCGCGACCGAAGTCAGAGCCGCCCACCACTCGCTCGATCTGCGGGAACATGGATTGTACCTCGCTGACCAGGCTCTCCACGGACTGCCGCACGGACTCGAAGGCCTCGTCCGCCCGCCGCTCCACCATGTACTCGGCCGCGTCGTTCATCATGGCTCGGACCTCGTCTTGGGTGAGTCCGCTGGAGGCGGTGACCTGGATCGACTGGGCTTGCCCGGTCTCGAGGTCTTTGGCGCTCACGCTGACGATGCCATCGGTGTTGATGCTGAAGGTGACCTCAATCTCGACCTGGCCGCGGGCGGCGCGCCGAAGGCCGGTGAGCACGAACTCTCCCAGGAGCTCGTTGTCGTCCGCCTTCTGGTTCTCCCCCTGCAACACCAGGATCTTGACCGCGGTTTGGTTGTCCCGGCTGGTGGTAAAGACCTTGGCTCGGCTGGTCGGGACGGTGGTATTCTGGGGAATCAACTCCTCGAAATGCGCACCCACGGTCATGATCCCGAGCGCGTGGGGGGTGACGTCGAGCAGGATCATTTGGTGGTGATCCTGGACTAGGGCGGCGGCTTGGATGGCGGCACCGAGCGCTACCACCTCGTCGGGGTGCACGCTTCGATTGGGCTCTCGTCCAAAGAGCTGCGCCACCGAGCGCTGAACTGCCGGCATCCGCGTCATGCCCCCGACCAAGAGCGCGTCGCTCACGTCGCCGGTGGAGAGTCGGGCCTCAGCCAAGGCCTGACGGGTGATTTGCATGGTGCGCTCTACCAAGTCCGAGGTGATGGCCTCGAGGGTCGCACGGTTCAGGATCCGCTGCAGATGGAGGGCTTCGTTGCGTCCCGTGGAGATGATGAACGGCAGGTTGATCTCGGTCTCCGGCAGGGATGACAGCTCGCACTTGGCCTTCTCGGCTGCGTCACGCAACCGCTGCAGAGCCATGCGGTCCTGGCGCAGATCGAGGCCATGCTCGCTCTGAAAGCCCTCGACCAACCACTCGATGATCCGAGCGTCGAAATCCTCCCCGCCGAGGAAGGTGTCGCCGGTGGTCGCGATCACGCGGAACACGCCGTGAGCGCCGATTTCGAGGACGCTTACGTCAAAGGTGCCCCCGCCCAGATCGTAGACGACGATGGTCTTCTCGTAGCCCTTGCCGAAGCCGTAGGCCAAGGAGGCTGCGGTGGGCTCATTGATGATGCGGATCACCTCGAGTCCGGCAATTTGCCCGGCGTCCTTGGTTGCCTGACGCTGGTTGTCGTTGAAGTAAGCCGGAACCGTTACCACCGCCTTGTTGACCGGCTCGCCCAGGTAATCCTCAGCGATGATCTTCATCTCCTGCAACACCATCGAGCTTATCTCGGCCACGGAGTAGCTCTTGTCGCGGAGCTGAATGCGAAGGTCTTGGTGCGGTCCCTCCACGATCGAGTAGGCACAAGTCAGAAGTGCGTTCTTGACCTGAGGGCTGTCCCACTTACGGCCGATCAGACGCTTGGCCGCGTAAACGGTGTTTTCGGCGTTGGTGATCGCCTGTCGCTTCGCGATGTGACCGACCAGCCGCTTACCCGCTTCGGTCACAGCCACGATGCTGGGTGTAGTTTTGTACCCACCCCGGTTGGAGATGACGACGGGTGTCTCCCCTTCCATCACCGCCACGCAGGAGTTGGTGGTCCCAAGGTCGATTCCGATGACGCGCTCCATGAGTTCCCTTGCCGTTCAAACCTCTCCCCGCTGAACGCGCTGGAGCAGAACCAGAATAGTATCATCATCAGGCGCCAGACGACGAGCCCGCTCGAGTTCGGTGATCGCGCTGGTTTTCATCCCCGCAGCCAGAAAGACTCGACCCAGTAGAAAATGGCCGACAGGCCGTTCTGGGGACAGAGCGATGGATTTCCGTGCGAACTGACCGGCCTGGTGCAGATCGCCAGCCGCTTCGAGGAGACACCGAGCGGCGTTCTCCCAGAGTTCGGGCTTGCCACGTCCGCGAGCGGCCCGCTCGAAACAGCGGGCGGCCTCCGCGAAGCGGCCTGCTCGCTCATGAGCATCAGCCTGTTCTGCGAGTGTTTGGGACAGGGCGTTCTGCGTCCGTCGCTCGACCTCCCCGAGGCGCGCGCTGAGCTCCGGATCGGGCGGAAACGAGGAGTGGACGACCGAGAGCACGCGCTCCGCGGTCATGGGATCGGAGCGGCGGAGCGCCTCCTCCGCGCGATCCAGCTCGCGGTGGGCGCGCTGGTGCGCCGAGTCTCGCAGGTGCTCATCGTAGTGACGGCGGAGATGGTCTTTCGTGTAGCTTGGGTCAATGGGGGGCGCGAGCGTGTCGACGGGACGAGGGGGGCGTAAGCTGGCTTGGCTCTGGTGGAGTTTTCGCGCCAAGTGCCGGCGGCGTTCTTCGTCGGAAAGGGCCCGTGGCTCACCGGAGTCGGCGGTCGGCGACGTATTCCGCGGCCCGATCGGCGACCTGGCGGCGGTCGAAGTACCCTCGATGATCACCGGAACCCGCGGAGCGCGCAGCGGGTCGGCCGCACCTGGATCGGTGACGGCGCGCGAGGACGGTTGAGTGATGGTGTGGACGAAGGTGACCGGTGAAGGCTCCGGGATTCTTGACGGAGCTCCAACGGCCCGCGAACAAGGGTCCGTGATGGTCTCGGAGAGGGGAGGGGTGCTCGGTGCAAAGTTCACCTCTGGTGCCTGCTCTGGTGCCTTGGGAGCGGGAGCACCGGGGCTTGGTTTCGGGCCACAGAAGCCAGGCGCGGTGCTCGACATCCGAGGCGGTGGCACCGTGAGCTCTTCCTCGATCCGCGTCAGCTCCTCTGCGCTGAGATTGTCGCAGAGGGCACGGCGCAGCAACAACGCTCGGCGTTGCATGTCGAGGAAGTCGTCGTACCGGAGCCGCTCGGTTGGGGAGGAGAGGGTCTCGTAGGCTTCGGTGAGCCGCGCGAAGCAGGCTTCCATCCGGGCCCGGAAACGGCCGAGGTTCTTGCCGTAGTACCGATCCGGGTGGTGGATCGCTACTTTGCGGTAGTAAGCGGACTTGAGCGTCTGCGGATCGGCGTCCTTCGAGATCCCCAATAGCTCGTAGTGGTCGAGGTGCGTCAGTTGACTGAAGAGTTCGAGGATCTGCCGTTTGCGATCCAGGTCGAGATCGACCACTTCTTCGAGTTCTCGTGGGTCGTAGAGCGGTGGGGTGCAAAGGCCGGCCGCGGGCGCTGCGGGAGCCGGAGGTGTCGAGGACACCAGGGGTGTCGTGGGCGCTGCGGGAGTCGGAGGTGTCGAGGACACCAGGGGTGTCGTGGGCGCTGCGGGAGCCGGAGGCATTGTGGGCGTCGGCACCGCCGACAGAGGGGCGCAGACGGCGTGGACTGGCCTCGGTGTGGTGTCCGTGAGGGTGACGCCTGAAGAGCGAGCCGACTCAGCGCGCAGCGCGCCCGGTGGAGCCGAGACCGAGCCCTGGTGATGGATCGCGCCGCAACGGACCAGAGTCAGAAGGCAGAACTCGACCTCTTCGGCACTGAGCCCTGTCGAGAAAGCGATCTCTTGGACGGTGGCCCGTCCGTCCACGCGGGAGAGCACGAAGGCTTCTTGTGGCCCGATCGGAAGGCTCCGAACGTCGATCCCAGAAACGGGGCTCGGAGGCTTCGGGGCGGTGGCAGACATGGGCAGGCACGAGAATCCTAACCTCGATTTGGGCTCGGCCCAAAGTCCTATCAACGCTGGTTAGGGACAGGAGCCGCAGCGGCCCTCCAGAGCTCGGCGGGCGCTCTCGAGTCGGGTGGTGGCTGCCGCACAGCGTGCCTCGGGGTCATCCCCCGCTACGAGCCCGCATATCTTCGCCTTGGCCCTCAGCATCGAGGAGAAGGCACGGCAGGCCTCGTTGCAGGAGCCCGCGGTGCTGAGCGCCTCGTGCTCGACCGCGAAGTCGAGGAGGGCGGCACGCAGCGCTGGCAGCTCGGTCTGTGCCGGGTCGAGGATTCGGTCCAACGCCCTTTGATCCAGCGACTCCGCTGCGCCCACCGATTCGATCGCCGGGAGAGCACCGGATCCGGCGGCGGCGCGCGGGCGGGAGGGGGCTCGGGTTGCCTTGGCTCGGCTCCCCTCGCGTTGGGCGGATTCGCCTTTCTTGCTGGGGCTGGCAGGAGGGGAGACGGTCAAGCTCTCGTCCGCAGCGCCGAGGGGTGCTGACTGTGCGCTTTCGGCTGGTCCGAGCGCTGTTGCGGGGGAGGGACTCTCGGGAGCTGCCGATTCCACCTCTGTCCGCGCTTCTTCGTTCTTGCCGCCAGAGGCTGCTGGGCGACTCTGTTCTGGGGTGCTTCGGGCGCAGGCAGAGGCGATGAAAACGAGGATGAGAAGGCACAGCGTCCGGGCTCGAGGACAACTCATGGTCGTTCCGTTGCTTTCTTGGGGTTGGGGGAGGGACTCGCGCCTCCAATCACGTGCTCTTGGATCTGCATCGAACGTTCGAGGGAAAGAAGCGCGCGGGTCTTGGCCTCTGCAGCCTCGGCACCGCGACCCTGCTCCAGGAGTTGCCGGTGTCGTTGCTCCTCGACCATGCCGAGTACTTCGTGGAGATGCCCCTCGTAGTAGCTGGGTTTGGGTGCCAGCGCGAGCCCTCGCTCCACGCTGCGGGTAGCATCGTCGAAGCGTGCCATCTGTCCCTCGAGCTCGGCGATCCGCGCCCAGGTGTCGGCGAGTACCTCGGCGATCTCCGGGGCAGCGGTGGGTGGGGGTGGTCCTTCGGTGACCCGTCGCAGCACCGACAGCGCGCGCTCTGGCTCCTCAGTGCTCCCCTCTTCGAACAGGTCCGCAGCGTGGTGCGCTGACCGCGCGCGGGATAGGAATGCGAGCAGCGGCCGATCGACGACGACCGAATCCGTGCCCGGGCAGGGGCAGTCCGCGTCGCGACCGTTGGTGTCGCAGGCAACCAGGCTAGCCAAAAAGATCAGGCTCGCCGCTGCGCGTCGGGTCATTCCACCCTCCACTCGAGGTAGCGGTTGTGTCGAAGCTCGCGGGTGCGCAGAGCCACGATCCGATCGATGCGGGCGGTGGTGTTCTGGGTCTCGAAGGGCGCGGTGAACATGGTGGTGGTGGTGCGGGCAACGATCAGAGAAGGACCGGGCACTGTGAGTCGAGGTCGGACGGTAGCGGGCCTGGGCTCCTGACCGATGATGACGAGGGCGAGGGCGGCTGCCGCCGCGCCGGCTCCGGCAAACCAAAGTGGTGGGCGCCACCGACGGTGAACTCGCGCCTGTGGGATTGGTGCCTCGAGGACAGCGGAGAGTTGGGCTTGGGCGGCTTCTTCCGGGAGTTGATCGGGCCGGTAAGCTGTGCGGAGCGCGGCCAGTAGGGCCACCTCTGCCTGTTCCGTGTCATAGGTTTCCAGAGCGTCGCGCAAGGCTGCGGCCGCGACTAGCTCGGCCGAAGAGACATCGTCGCACAGCTCTGTGGCGGGCGCCGTTCGCAAGAACGCCGCTTCGATCAAAGCTTCGTGGGTGCGTTGGTCGAGCTCTTCGGGAGCGACGGCCGCGCCGAGCGCCTCGAGCAGCAAGCGATCATCGTCGAGGTGGCTAGCCATGGTGGTCTCCCTCGTCGTTCACGGACAGTATTTCACGAAGCCTCACTACCGCGCGATGGAGCACCACGTCGAAGGTGGCGACGCTCACTTGGAGGTGGGCCGCAGCCTCGTCCCGGCTCCGGCCTTCCAGCACGCGCAGCTGGATGGCTTGTGCGTACCGCGGATTCAGCTGTGCGAGCAGGCTCTCCACCCGTGCTCGTGCGGTCGCCAGATCCCGTTCTTCGATCTCCTTCGGCGGTTCGGGATCACCCTGGTTTCCTTGTTCGAGTTGCGCCTCGAGCAACGCCGGTTCGAACAGCCGCTCACGCTTGCGGTGGCGTAGCATGTCAATGGCCACGTGGAATGCGATGGTGCGTAGCCACGGATACAAGCCTTGGGGCTGCCACGCGAAGGTGGCAAAACGCTCGATGACCTTCGCGTAGGTGGCCCCGAGCGCCTCCTCCGCTTCGACTCGGTTGCCGAGTCGGGGCAGAAGCACACTGCGGTACAGCCGTGGTCCATGGCGCCGCAGGAGTTGGCCGAGGGCCGTCCGATCCCCGGCACGGGCCCGCGTGCAGAGGAGCTGCTCGTCGTACAACTCCACGATGTCCGCCGACACCCGATCACCCTGCCACGAAGTGGGAGCAGATGGACCCCCCTGCCGAGCAGAGTCTGGCGGCAGGCAGAAAGGGACCACGGACGCGAGAAGGGCGGACACTCTCCAAGAACGTGCGGCGAAGTCCCAGCTTACACTGCCACGGGTCGTTGTTGTGGCCCGCTGACCGGCCCAAGCTGGCGCAGGAAGGCTTGATCTCGCAACCTTCCCCCCGAGCGAAAGAGCCTTACCGTGTCCCAAAGCACACCACCTTTCGATCGTCTGCGCAGTGCCAACAGAACGCCGATCCCGGTCACCTGGTTCCTGCTCGCGGTCTGTGTCGCCAACTTCGCGTGGATGGTGGCGCCCAGCTTGCTCGAGCGAAACCCCGGAGCGTGGTTGTTCCGGGGCGACCTGCCGCTGCTCGATCTGATGCGTGCCGGCGGCCTGGTGTACCTGCCGGTGCCGAGCCCCGAGGGGATGGTGATTGCTCACCTCACATCGAGGGAGCCGTTTCGCCTCGTCTCGGCTGTGTTCGTGCATGTGAGTGCTCTTCATCTGGTCGTCAACGGCCTCTCCCTGGTCTCGCTCGGGCGAGCGATCGAGACGCGCTTCGGCTCCGGGCGCTTCGCCATCGTGTTCGTGGTGACCGGGTTGGTCGGCTACGTGACGAGCGAAGTCTACTATCGTCTTTTCCCTGGGGCGCCCGGGACCGCGGGGGCGAGCGGCGCGCTGTTCGGGTTGATCGGGGCGCTTGCGGGTTACCTGTTCGCGCGCCGCGATCCGAAGTACCGCGCCTTGCTCCTCGAGGTTGGGGTGATGGCGCTTGCCTTCGCGGTGCTGTTCTCGGTCAACAACGCCGCCCATGTGGGGGGATTGATCGCGGGCTTTCCCCTGGGCATCGCCGTGTATCGTGAGCGCGCGCCCTGGAAGCGGGAAACGCTGGTGCGTGTGGTCGCTGTCATCCTGGTTACCGCCGGCTTGGTCGCGATTGTGCTGGCCGCGGTGTCGCCCATGGTTGCCGCAGTTTCCGTGCCAAACGAACGATTCCCATCAACTTCCCAGCCGAACTGAGTTACGCTGAGGGGAGGAAGTGGCCGGATGCCGATCGTCAATCAACAATCGAAGGAGCTGGTCTTCAAGATCGTGTATTACGGTCCTGGGCTTGGCGGCAAGACCACCACTCTCCAGCATATTCACGGCACCACGCGACCCGAGCACCGCGGCAAGCTCGTGAGTCTAGCGACGCCGGTCGATCGCACGCTCTACTTCGACTATCTGCCGCTTCGCCTGCCCGCGATGCGCCACATCGGGGTTCGCTTACAGCTCTTCACCGTGCCCGGGCAGGTCCACTACAATGCCACCCGGAAGTTGGTCTTGACTGGGGCAGACGGTATCGTGATGGTGGCTGACTCGCGCCGCGTGCGCCTGGAGGCGAACCTCGAGAGCTTGCGCAACCTGGAGGAGAACCTTGCGGCTGATGGACGCACCCTGGCCGAGGTCCCCTTGGTTCTCATGTACAACAAGCGAGATCTGCCCGACCTCGCAGAGATAGAGGAGCTGGAGCAGGTGATGAATCCGCTCGCAGCGCCGTCGTTTGCGGCGGTGGCGGCGAGTGGGCAGGGCGTGTACGAGGCTCTGGAGGCGATCACGCGGGCCGTGATCGAGGATTTCGAGCGGCGCATGCCGGAGCATCGGGACCTGGTCCCGCGCGATTTCATGCCTCCCGAGGGCGGGATCGCCGAGGCGCTCCGGGGTGTGCCGCGCGCGAGCGCCTCGGCATCACCGGTCTTCGACAGAATGGTCGAGCATGGCACGGCACCGGGAGTCGGTGTCACCTCGTCGCCGCCGGCGCCGGATCCCTCGCGGTCCGCCGATGGGGAGCTCCGCGCCGAAGGCACCGTCACCTCCGACGGCACCTTCGAGGTGCCGGTGCCCTCACGGCCGAACCTGGATGCCGTCCGGTCGAGCTTGGCCATTGATGTGGCCTTGTCCGGATTTGGCCCGTCCCTGACTCCCGAGACCCTCCAGCGGACGGAGGATTTTTCCACCAGCCAACTGTCGAATCCACGGTCGAACCGCGATTCTCATTTGGACGCGAGCCTGCTTCGCGGCAGTCGAGCTCCGTTGCGGACCGAGCAGCGCCGTGAGGATTCTCCGCGCGTGACCGCGCGCAGTGAGCCTTCCATCTTCTCGCTCGCGCCCTTGTTTCGAGACGTCGAAGATGGGCTGATTGCGAGCATCGAGGCGGCGCTGGCTAGCAACGACTGCACCCAGGCAGTGTTCCTCACTGCCGATCTGATCGAACGCAGTTTGGCCGCGGTTATGGTCACCGCAGGTCAGGAAGGGATCGGTACGGCGGCCATGGCCTTGCTGCTCGGCATCGACGGCGCCACCTTTCTGGAGTTCGGTGCGTTGGTGCGTCGTACCAAGCAGAAAAGTTCGCCCCCCTCGTTGACAGAGGCCCTGAACGCGTTGATCCTTGCAGCTCAGATCGAGCGTGCCAAGAGCCGACTATGCGGTTGAGTGTCTGCCTGGCCTTCGCCTTGGCAGTCCTCGCCTTCGGTTGTGGGGAGGAGCGGGTGCTCGTGCTCGAGGACAGCGAGGGGGAGCGCTATGACGCACGCTGCGAGGGCGAGAGCGGCTGCTCGGTCTCGGGCGGGGTGGGGAAATCGGAAGTGCGGCTGGTGACGGCTGGGCGCGTGGTGGGACTCTGCAGGGGTGCGACCAGCGCCGATTGCCGACCGCTGGTCTGCACCACCTCCAAGGATTGTCCCAACGCCGAGCGCATGTCCGAGGGAGTGTGCATCAACGGTCTCTGCGTCGAGCCAGCGCGGAGTGTGTCCGGTGCGGACGCGATTCTGCTGTGTCTGGCCGGGACGGGTTGGGGGCCTACCACACCGGCCCGCACCGAACGGCTGGCACTGGCCCTCAATTGTGGGGCTCCGTGCCGTATCCCCAGCCCTTGTCGGCAGCCCTGAGTTCCCCGATCCGGCAGCAGAGCCGTTCACACGGACACCATACACTTCCGGTGCTGCCAGCCTGAGAATCGTCGTTCCTGCGGGAAATAGACCAACGACTTCGAAATGTTGGCACGATCTGGGGGCTGCCACGCAAAAAGTGACGATGTAGGTGAAGTTCGCTCTTTTCAGCTGATGAAGGTCTGCTTATATAGGCGGCCAGAAGGGGCTCTCATGTCCAAGCACCAACCAAGAATCGCATTCGTCCTCGCCGCCGCAGCGGCCTGTCTTCTCCTCCCCACCGCCGCGAGCGCCCAAGACGTTCCCGGATTCGCCCTCAACCGCTACGATCCCTCGGAGCGTGGCAGCGATTGGTTCGCAAACGAGTCCCTCGATCTTCGCGGTGACCTTCGGCCAAGCCTCGGGCTTGTCCTCGACTGGTCGTATCGTCCCCTGGTCCTCTACGAAGAAGAGGGTGGTGACATCGAACGCACCATCGTGCGCCATCAGGTGTACGGCCACGTTGGTGGGGGCCTGATCCTCGCTGACCGATTCCGCTTCGCTGCCAACATCCCCATCCTGCTTCACAGTGTCGGCAACGCTGCCGAAACGCCTGCTGGCACGCTGGGCTCCTCCGAAGGAGCCTCTTTTGGTGACATTCGCCTCGGGATCGATGCGCGACTCTTCGGTACCTATGGTGACGCGGCACAGCTCGCCTTTGGGATTCATGGCTACATCCCTTCCGGGAGCCAAGAGGCTTTTGCCGGTGATGGCAAGGTGCGCTTCGAGCCGCGGGTCATGCTCGCTGGTGACATCGGCATGTTCACTTATGCTGCACGCATGGGTGTGATGTACCGCGCCAACGATGACGAGTTTGCGGGTACCCCGATGGGCACGGAGACCACCTTCGGCGCGGCTGCCGGTCTCAGGTTGCTCGACAAGTCGCTGGTCATTGGTCCAGAGATCTACGGCTCGACCGGGATCGCGGACGGTGACGCATTCTTCGCGCGTCGCACCACGCCCTTCGAACTGATCTTCGGCGGTAAGCTCCACGTGAGCGAGAGCGTTCGGTTGGGCGCGGGCGTCGGTCCTGGTCTGACTCGGGGTGTCGGCAGTCCGGCGGTGCGTGTGCTCGCAGGCATCGAGTGGATGCCCGCGATCGAAGAGCCACCACCCCCGCCGAGCGATCGGGATCACGACGGCATCATCGATCTCGAGGATGCTTGCCCCGACGTTTCGGGTCTCCCCAATCCCGATCCGAAGAAGCATGGGTGTCCTCCGCCCTCCGATCGCGACGGCGATACTATCATCGACGAGGAGGATGCCTGCCCGGATCAGCCTGGTCCGGCCAATCCCGATCCGACCAAGCATGGGTGTCCGCCACCTCCTGATACGGATGGTGACACCATCATCGATCCGGAAGATGCATGCCCGACGGTGCCTGGAGTGCGCGATCCCGATCCGAAGAAGAACGGATGTCCGGCTCCAGTCGACACGGACGGCGATGGCATCTTCGATCCCGAGGATGCCTGCCCGAAGGATCCGGGCGAGCCGAACGCCGATCCCAAGAAGCATGGCTGCCCGAAGGCCATCGTGGACACTGTGAGCAGGCAGATCAAGATCCTCGAGCGGATTGAGTTTGACACCAACAAGGCGACGATTCGCGCGGAGAGCGACGGTGTGCTCACCGCCGTGCTCAAGGTCCTGAATGATCACCCAGAGATCACAGGTCTTCGGATCGAGGGTCACACCGACAACCGCGGACAGAAGCAGTACAACAAGAACCTCTCCAACAACCGCGCCAAGTCGGTGATGAAGTGGCTGGTGAAGAACGGCATCGACGCGAAGCGGCTCACCGCTGCTGGCTTCGGGATGGAGCGGCCCATCGACACCAACGACACCGACGACGGTCGACAGACCAACCGCCGGGTGGAGTTCCATATCGTGAACGAGGCTCAGGCGGCCGCCGCGGGTGTCAGCACCGCGCCGACGCCGAAGCCCGGTGAGGCGAAGCCCGCTGAGGCGAAGCCCGCTGAGGCGAAGCCCGCTGAGGCGAAGCCCGCTGAGGCGAAGCCTGCTGAGGCGAAGCCTGCTGAGGCGAAGCCTGCTGAGGCGAAGCCCGCGGCGGTGCCGTCGAAGTCCGTGGAGCCCGCGAAGAAGTAGCAAGAAGGCCGCTTTGGTCTGGTCTGATTCCCGGCACACCGTGAGGTGTGGCCGGGAATCAGCGTTTTTGTACCCATGAGGACAGCGACACCCCGGTGTTTGCCACGAGATCGATCCTTGTTTCCTGGCGGTTGGAGGGCTCTTGCTGCAGCTGAGCCAAGAAACTGGTCCCCGCCGTTCACAACCGCCTGAGAACGATTCTCTTCGCATCAGCTGGGAGAGAAATGCGCCCGAGCAGCGGTGCATTGTCGATTTGTCTGGGAATTCTGAGTGGTTGGAGGAGTTTGGGGTGATCCGAGGTGGCAGCAATGGGAATCTGCAGAGGTGGCCTGTGGCCGATTTGGAGAGGTCCCATGAAGAACAGTTCCTGGTCCGTGCTGGTGCTTGCCCTCACGCCAACCGCCTTTGGCTGCTCGACGGCCGCGATTACGGATGGGAACGGCGAGACCGGAGGTACCAGTGCGGCAAACGGGGGTGCTGGCAGTCCAGGTGGTGGAGGAGCAAACAGCACCGCTGGCGCGTCGGCGAGCCTCGGGGGATGGACGGCGGGTCTCGGAGGCACAAGCTCAGCTGCTGGGGGTTCGACCGCCAGCGTTGGTGGGGGGACGGCAGGCCCAGGCGGAGCATCCAATGGAGTCGGTGGTGCTCCCCTCGGACTCGGCGGAGCCACGCTGGGTCTGGGCGGAGCGCCACAGGGCCTTGGTGGCGGTAGCGGCATCGGTGGCTCGAACGATCAAACCTGTCCCGTGGGAACGACACCTCCAACGGGCAGCTGCACGGCGCCGACGGGCGGGGACGCACCGGTGTGCACTTACGGTGATACCCAATGTACCTGCCGCTCCGAGCAGGTCACGGCCAGCTGGGTGTGTGACACTTGTCCCGCGAGCGTGGTGACGGGGGATGCGTGCGCGGTAAAGGCCATGGTCTGCGGTGACTGTGTCTGCGACTCCTCGTGGTTGCCCGGGGGACAGCAGGTGTTCCTTTACACCTGCGGCGCTGCCGGAAGTGGAGGCAGCACTGGGGTAGGGGGGCAGACAGGCATGGGTGGTGCGAGTTCAACCAGTGCGGGCGGTGCGCTGGGCCTGGGGGGAAACATGGGTGTGGGTGGTGAGATGGGCCTCGGTGGCGAGTCTGGGATTGGCGGCAATACCGGGACCGGTGGAAGCACCGTAACTTGCGACGAGGGAGCCATCGAGGATAGTCCGAGCAGCCTTATCGTGGACATCGATGGGGCCGAGCAGCCCGTGCACAAGGAGATCTTCGGCCTCTTGATGGAGATTCTTGGCAACGACATCAACAACGGCATCTACGTCGGCACCAACTCCAGCATCCCCAACACCAACGGAATCCGTGACGACATCATCGAGGGCTTTCGCGAAGCGGGGGTTGGCGCCATCGAGTGGCCTGGGGGCTGTGCGGCGAATGGCTACGACTGGGAGAACGACAGAAATCCTTCGAATACGATGGGTACCGATCTCTTCATGGAGTTCTGTGAGGCGGTGGGTGCCGAACCCGTGCTGGTTGGGCGACCGCGTCCCGAGTTCGCGGACAGCAACCGCTCCTGGGTGGAGTATGTCAACAACAATCCCAGCCATCCCGAGTGGAATCTCAAGTACTTCAAGATCGGAAATGAGGTGTGGGGTTGCGGGGGTGATCTGGGGACCGACTATGACACCTACGAGACCTGGTACAACGCTCACCACGAGCTACTCGACACGCCGGTGAACGGCAAGGATCTGTTCTTGATCGGCGCGACCGGTGGGATCTGGACCGTGAATCCCAACACCACCAACTGGTTGACAACCATGGTTGAGCCAGGAAGGTTGGGTAACAAGATCGACGGCGTCGAGATCCACGACTATGTCTACTTCCCGGACACCTACCCCTGTGTCGGCTTTTCAGACAACCAATACTACGACGTGGTGAACCGAGCGAATCAGGCGCAGATGGCTCCACGAGTCCGTGATGTCGACACCATCCTGGATCGGGTCGATCCCGACAACCGCCTAAAAATCATCGAAGATGAGTGGGGTGATTGGTTGATGGAGTGGGACGCCTCGGATACCTGGCTGCAGATGGGAACCTTGATGGATGCCCTGTCCGCTGCCCAGACTCTGAACATGTTCATGGCTCACGCCGATCGGGTGCAGATGGCAGGCCTCGCTCAGGCTGTCAACGTGATTCACGCGCTGTTCCTCACCAACTCTCGGACTGGTGGGACCGACCTGGTGAAGACCCCCACCTTCTACGTGTTCAAGATGTTCGTGCCACATCACGTTGGCGGGGCGCGCTTCGCTCCGAACCAGCTCTCGAGCGAGAATATCAACGGCAATGGCCAGAATTTCCCGGTATTGTCCTCGGCGGCTACCGTCAACGATGCTCGGGAGGTGACCATCAGTTTGACCAACGTGGATCTGGTGAACTCACGAGAGATCACGGTAGAGCTCGAGAGTGCTATCGCCTCCTATGTGGTCAGCCGCGCCGAAATCATTACCGGATCGGCCAAGGATAGTTACAACGACTTTGGCCAAGCGGAGACCGTCAGCATTCAGCCGCTCGCCGAGTCTGCTTATCAGCACTGTGGTCGTACCCTCAAGGTGACCCTTCCCAGCAAGAGTGTCGTTACCCTGACGCTGAAGCCAGGCTAGAGCCGGCCCACACCGGCACCTGCTGGGACCACCTCCTTCACGTCCAGGGTGGCTTCGGTGAGGACGTTCGCGTACTCGTAAGGGATATCCGCGATGCAATTCGACGGGTAGGCACGGGAGGTGCGCTCGACCTCGACGTTGTCGAGCCGTTCGGTGCTGCCCGGTGCTTCCGATGGGGTGTAGATCGAGTAGTGCAGCGACTCGTAGTAGTTCTTCTCGACTCGCAGGCAGGTGCCGGCGCGGATCTCGGTTGCGTCGGTGGCCCCCACCACGTAGTTGTTGAAGAAGTGACCGACTGAGCCGCGGTACATGGGAATGCGCAGCCGTACATTCTCATAGTGGTTGTGGTGGAATGTGACCTTGCGGTCATCGAACAGATCCGTATCCGACGCTCCGACCAGCCCTCCCTTGTGATGGTCGTGGAGGTAGCACCAAGAAATGGTGATGAAGCCGGTCTGTCCCTTGATGTCGATCAAACCATCGTATTTGTCGATGTCGGTCTGTACGCTCGGATCTTCCGAATAGAGTTCGCAGTGATCGATCCAGACGTTTTTGCTGGTCCCCGAGATCGAGATCACGTCTCCGCCGTTGACACCGGAGGGGTTGCTGGTTCCGACCAGCGTTAGGCGCAGATTGCGCACGATGATGTCGGACGCATCGCTGATGTCGAGCCCGATGCCGGAGAGAAAAGCTCCGCTCCCCACGCCGATCAGGGATTTCTGTGACTCCAGGCGGATCTGACCGCCACCCGAGCCATTCGTGATCTCGCCGTCGATCAGGATCACGTACGGCTCGCTACTCTCGGCGTAACTCTTCAGATCGGCATAGTTTGACACCGTGACGGTTCTTCCCTCCTCTCCACCGATGGTGCCGCCGTTCTGTGAGGCAAATCCGATCGGGCCATCGAAAGTGGTGGTACTTCCCCCAGCGCCAGTGCCGCCTTCTTGGGCGCCGCCCTGACCTGTGCCACCCTGTGGGGCGCCGCCTTCTTGGGCACCGCCCTGACCTGTGCCACCCTGACCTGTGCCACCCTGTGGGGAGCCGCCTTCTTGGGCACCGCCCTGACCGGAGCCACCCTGACCTGTGCCACCCTGTGGGGCGCCGCCTTCTTGGGCACCGCCCTGACCGGAGCCACCCTGACCTGTGCCACCCTGTGGGGCGCCGCCTTCTTGGGCACCGCCGAGACCGGAGCCACCCTGCGAGGCACCACCGAGACCGGAGCCACCCTGCGAGGCACCACCGAGACCGGAGCCACCCTGGGATGAGCCTCCCGCGGCGGAGGCCACCGCGCCGCCTTCAGCGCCGCCCAGCGAGCTGCCTCCCGTCTGGCCGGTGGCATGATCTGCGGGCTGACCATTGCTGGAGCAGGCGGAGTTCAGGAAAAACAAGGCGATGAGGGGGAGGGGCAGGCGCTTCACGGTGGGATTCTCCTCGGGTCTCGAGGGAAGGTCGCCCCCGTGACCGATGATGGTTCACAAATGATGAATGCCTCAACGAAGCAATTTCGTTCCGAGACCGAGCAGCCTCCCAAGCCCGCGGGCTCTCCCCCAGGCGAACTGAAGCTGCGGCGGGATGGAGAAGGCAGGCGTCGCGATCACCTTCGGACGGGTGAAGAAAAGCAGCCCGTCTCGACCGTGGGTCACCCCGGTTCCCGATGGCCAACGCGGTGCGAGCGGTAGCTCAGGACTCACATAGGTGGAAAAAACGTCGTCGAAGACCACGTGTGCGGCATCGAGGTCGTGCGCGAGGGAGGCCGCTTGGTTCGGCTCGGCACCGAACACGTAGGCGATTAGGCCGTGTTCTCCGAGATGGGCGCGACTGAGCGCCTCGGCAAGGGTGTCAAACGGGCGCGTCACGATCGTCGGCGCGAAGGTTTCTTCGAGGAAGAGTTCGCAGTCGTCTGGGCACCGGGCGATCAGCGCGGGGCTAAGGTAGTTGCCAGGTTGTGGAAGGCGCCGTCCTCCGAAGCGGAGCTCAGCTCCCCGAGCACAGGCATGGGCCAGGTGCTGCTCGGCCCGCTCCAGGGTTTGGTGGGTACAGAGAGCTCCAAGATCGACCGCAGCGGTGGTTGGATCTCCCTGACGAAGTGGCTCCATGAGTTCGGTGAGTCGACGGAGCAGAGGACGCTCGAGACTGTGGTGGACGAGCACACGGCCGATGCCAACGCAGCATTGTCCGCTGTTGACGAGGGACCCTGTCACGATGGCTCGTGCGGCCCGCTCCAGATCTGCCCCTTCGAGCACGAGACAGGGGCAGTTTCCGCCAAGTTCGAGGGACATGGGGCGGGGACGCCTGGCCCATGCAGTGGCGAGGGCGAGACCATTGGCGCGCGTTCCGGTGAAGAGCACCACGTCCACATCCTGAGCGACCAGGGCTGCACCTCGCGAACCGTCACCGAGAACCACCGACAGGACCTCCTTCGGGATCCCCACTTCATGGGCGAGCTCAACCGCGCGGCTGAGCGCGAGGGGACAGTGCTCACTCGGCTTGATGAGCACGGTGCTGCCCGCCGCGAGGGCGGCCATTGCGTCCCCGAGCGGGATGAGCAGCGGGAAGTTGGAGGGACCGAGGATCGCCGTGACTTCGTAGGGTTGGTGCTCGATGCGATGCTTGCGATGCTTGAGGAACCGGCTCGGCTCCTCGGTGGTGCGGAGGCACAGAGGGGCCGTGTGGCAGAGGAAGTGCAGGCGCTCCTGCAGGGGCGCGAACTCGTGGAGCCAGGCCTCGTGCTCGGGTTTGCCGTTTTCGCGAACCAACAACCGCACCAGCTCATCGCGCTCGCGAACCAGACGTTCGGCGAAGGTCTCGAGTAGCCTGGTGCGCTCCACGCAGGGACGCCGCGACCAGTCTCGGCTCGCTCGCCTCGCGGCGCTGACCTGTGCTGCCAGCTGCTGGTCCGAGGTGACGCTGACCTCGGTGATCGGTCGGAGGCTCCCTGGCTCGACGATCGCGAGGCGGGAGTCGGGCGGGCTCATGGAGCGCTGAGCAGACCCGACACGGATACACTGGTGATCGGCGTCGTCAGCTGTCCTACCCAGCTTCCGGTCATCGCTTCGGGGCGAGCTTCAGGGGAGATCGACAGTTCTCCGGCGGCACTCACCGTAAGCGTGGCCCGGGGCGCCCCCCCCGCTGCGGACACTCCGCGGTTCCACATCACTTCGAGGGCCTGCTGGCAGAGCGTCGCAAGACACGCCACGCCACAGGTTGCACTCACGTTACCCGTGTTCGCACCAGCTTCGGTGAGCACCCCGCCGACCGCCGCGCAATCCAAAGACAGATCGAGGGCGCGCGGAACCGTGGTGGCCTCTGGCACGTCCACGAAGGCTACCGACTCGCCCAGGCAAGCCAGGATCTGACCCGCATCGAAATTGAGGGTGCTCGACCAAACCAACCGGTCACCGGTTTCTGTGGCAAGAGAAAGGGCGGCCTGTTCGTTCATTCCGCATCGGGAAGGGAGCTGTCCCGCAACTGCGCCGACGGAGAGGGAGGGTACACCCTCAGTGGGCGAGAGTGACAGCATCATGTCGATCGCGCTGGCGCCCGTGAGCGCTGACACTCCCTCCTCGATCCACAAGCGGAGCCATGAACGCAAGGGCTGCTCACCTTCGGTCGCGAAGCGCTCCGAGAGCCGACTGTCCCAGAGTTGTTGGGAGCGGAGCTGTGAGAGTTCTTGGCGCTGCACTGGCGAGGTGCTTGCCAACATCGTATCCAAAAGGGCGCTCATGTCACGCGCGCCGCCGTCGGCAAAAGCCTCCAGCAGGGTGGGGAGAGAGTCTCCCACGCCGTCTTCGAAGCCCAGGCTCCCATCGCCATCCAACGAGACCGGCAAGAGTACGTCAGTGAGGAGAAGCGGGAGATCGAGCAAGGGGACCGTGACATCCCTCTGCTGATCGGGAGTGAGGGGGGCCAGGTCGACGCACCCCGAGACCAACGCGTCACCACGGACCATGAGCGCTAGTGGGAGCGAGATCGGGACTTGTTCGACCAGAACGGGCAGAGTGCTTGCATTCACCGCCAAAGTGGCGGCATTCAGCCCCTGATTTGCCTGCAGTTCAGCGCAACTTGTGCCTGGAGTAACACCGATGGTCCAGGCCTCGATGTCCCGCGTCCCGGTGTAGGAGCCCGCCACCCGAAGCTTGGCGGTGGGTACTTCTTCAACCTTCACCGAAAGGGTGGTGAGGAGCTTGTCGTTCAGGCTGGCGCGGACTTGGAAGCTGGCAGCGGTGCTCGAAGCCGTGACGGAGAAGTGTGCGTGACCGTCGGCGTCGGTCTCGACGGTGCTGGCCTCGAGGGAAGCGTCCAGGGCCGGACCGACCAAATCGAGTTTGACCGAGTATCGGCGGGGGGGGCTTATCGAAAGTGAGAGCTCGACGACCTCTGAGGCGAGCAGCTCGAGGGGCCCTGACTCTCCGAAGCTGAGCACCGTATCTGGATCGAAGAGGGTCTCCGAACTTGTTTGATCGCTCTCGACGCCGCCAGTTCCGCCATCGCTCCCAGCTGCGCCGCCGTTTTCGGTGTCGGAGGGAAGCACCAGCGCTGAGTCCTCGGTACGGTCGGACTTTTCTGGGGCCGAGCCGCAACCTGAGGCGATTTGGCCAAGTGATAGAGCGAGGGCGCCGATGAGGATCGGCCGAGGGAGAGCGAAGGACATAAGAATAAGGTGCTGAGCCGGACGGCCCCGCAACACTACAAGCCTAACCCTTTCCCGAGACCGGTCAAATGACCGTTCGTCGAAACCGTAGGGCGCTCCCCGAACCAGTGTTATCCTCTCGAAAATCGTGGGTTCTTTGGTTCCTCCCTCACTGCAACTCCTGGTAGTCGACGATGAGCCCGGGATCCGCCAGATGCTCGAGATCCTGTTTCGGCGGGAGGGGTACGCGGTGGTGGTTGCCCCCGGCTGTCGGCAGGCCTTGGAAGCCATCGCCCAGAGCCCCCGCCCGTTTCCGGTGATTCTGACCGATCTCAAGATGCCGGATGGGTCGGGGCTGGATGTGCTCGCTGCGGCCAAGGGGAGGAATCTTGCCACCGAGGTCATTGTGATCACGGCCTACTCCACCGTGGAGACGGCCATCGAGGCGGTGCGCGCCGGTGCCTACGACTACGTGGCCAAGCCCTTCGATCCGGCAGACATCGTGGCGCGCGTCGGCAAGGCCCTCGAAAAGCATGCCCTCTTGAGCGAAAACGCCCGATTGCGTGCCCAGGTGCACAGTCACAAGGGAGGCACAGAGCTGGGGCGGAGCCTGGCCATGCGGAGCGTGATGGAACTCGTGCGCCGCGCCGCTCCGACCCGCTCGACCGTTCTTATCACCGGGGAGAGCGGCACGGGCAAAGAGCGTGTGGCGCGGGCCATCCACGAGCACTCCGACCGGGCAGAGCAGCCATTTTTGGTGGTCAACTGCGGAGCTTTGCCCGAGGCTCTGATGGAAAGTGAACTCTTCGGTCATGAGCGAGGAGCCTTCACCGGGGCTATCGCTCGTCGCGCCGGGATTTTTCGGGACGCAGAGCGGGGAACGGTGTTGCTCGACGAGGTAGGTGAGCTGGCCCTGCCCCTGCAGGTCAAGCTGCTGCGGGTGATTCAGGAGCGGGCGGTGCGTCCGGTCGGTGCCACCCAAGAGATCCCCATCGATGTGCGCGTCTTGGCCGCAACCAACCGGGATGTCGAGGCCGACGTGGCAGAGGGGCGGTTTCGTCAGGATCTCTACTACCGCTTGAACGTGATCCGCGTGCTCATCCCCCGTCTGCGCGACAGGATCGAGGATCTTCCTTGGCTCGCCGAGCAATTCATCACAAGATTCTCGGCCGAGATGGGAAAGGAGGTGGCGGGAATCACGCCGGATGCGCTCCGTGCCCTGGAACGCTACCCGTTTCCCGGCAATGTCCGCGAACTCGAGAACATCATCGAGCGGGCGGTGGCGCTGGCCGGTGGCAGGACGATCGGTCTCGGTGATCTCCCCACCACCGTGAGCGGTCTGGCCGGCGCGCCCACCCATGAGCTCGCCGAGCTGCCGCAGGAAGGCTGCGATCTCGAGGCGGTGCTGGGGGAGCTGGAGCGCCGGCTGCTGCTCGCAGCCCTGGAGCGAAGCGGTGGGGTGCGCACTCACGCGGCAGGCTTGCTCGGCATCACCTTCCGCGCCATGCGTTATCGCTTGAAGAAGCACGGTCTCGACGCGCTGTCGGACGGCGAGGACGACGACGGGGACGTGGACTCCTCGCGCTCCGGCGCGCCGCCGGTGGGCGCGGTATAGTGTTTGTATGTTCTCCCGCCCCCGTCAGTTCCAACGAGGCTTCTCCCTGGTCGAGCTGATGACGGCCGTTGTGATCATGGGGGTGCTCGCCACGGTGGGCGTAATGGCCGTGCGCAGCCATCTGGATGCCTCCCGGCGCACCGAAGCCATGGCCATGATTCAGAGCATTCGCAGCGCCCAGAATCGGTACTACTCGGAGAACCGGCAATACCTGGATGTGTCAGGGACGCTGACCAACTACTATCCTGCCACCTCCGATGGCCAGAAACGCTCGTTCTACAAGACGCGGGCTCCGGCTGCGGCGGCCAACACGACCGATGCCAAGTGGCGCCTGCTTCAACCGGTGGTCGCTGGTCCCGTGGTGTTTGGTTATGCGGTGACTGCGGGTGCGGCGAACACCACGCCGACCACGCCCAGCATCGCCAGCAACCCCAATTTTACGACCAGTATCCGCCCCTGGTATGTGATTCAGGCCCAGTCGAACCTCGACCAGGACAGCGTGAACGGCTACGTGGTGGCCACCAGCATGAGCTCGGAGCTCTTCTTCGAGAACGAGGGCGAGTAGCGGTTTTTGGATTGGTGTGAGGCAAGGGGACGTGGCGTGTGCGAGTCTGCGCCTTCTGCACACCTGAGATGAGCATGTGTGCCGAGGTCGGGGGTGACCAAGAGGGTCCATGAGCGGCTGAGGGGGTGACGCTCCACGTCACCCGTGAGGCTGATTCTCTCCAGCTCGAGTAAAATTCACAGTTTGGAGGGGCTCTTCCTGTCGAGATGAGGGTATTCGCGGATTTGGCATTGTCCTTGCTCAAGGCTGCCTCGATGCGTCGCCTGCGAGCCGAGACCGAACGAGGGTACACCGTGGTGGAGCTGCTTACGGTCGTGATCATCGTCGGTGTGCTCGCGACCTTGGCGGTGTACGGCGTAAGAAAGTACATCTACGCGGCAAAGAGCGCGGAGCCGATCGACATCATCGGCTCCATCAAGGCCGCCGAAGAGAGCTACCGCGAGGAGACCTACACCTACCTCAACGTGACCTCTGGCCTGCTCACCGCGGTGGCGTCGCATTATCCGGGTTCACCGGATGGCACCACCAAGCGCATGTGGGGCAACACCAGCCACACCGACGCGTCCCGCTGGAACCAACTTGGCCTCACCATCACCCAGCCGGTACAGTTCGGTTACGCCGTGAAGGCGGGTGGCGCGGGAACTGCAATGCCCACCACATACGGAACCGCCTACGCCTGGGGCGCCTACGCTGCCGGCACCACGCCATGGTTCGTGGTTCAGGCGCTCGGCAATCTAGACGGCGACAGTGACTACTCGGTGTTCGTGGCTTCAAACTTGAACGACACCATCCACATCCAAAATGAGGGCGAATGACTCGCCCAGCACGAAATGCACGAGAAAGGACAAGCATCATGATCGCAAAGTTGAAGGGTAAGCGTGGTTTTACGCTGGTCGAGTTGATGATCGTCGTCGCCATCATCGGCGTCCTCGCGGCGCTCGCCATCTACGGCGTTCGCAAGTATATCGCCAACGCGAAGACCGCTGAGGCGCGCACGGCCCTCGGTCGTATCGCCAAAGACGCGGCCTCCGCCTACAACCGGGAGAACATGGCAGGTGAGGTGCTCAGTTTGGGCGGCACCGCCGGGCTGAGCAACAGTCTGTGCGCAAGCTCGTCCGCCACCGTTCCAGCCGCATCGACCAGCATTCAGGGCAAGAAGTACCAGTCGGCGCCGGCGGATTGGGGTGGGAGCCAGTCTGCGGGCTGGGCCTGTCTGCGCTTCTCGATGCAGGATCCTCAGTATTACATGTACAATTACGAAGCAGCCGTTGCGTCAGCCTTCACCGCCATCGCCAACGGCGACTTGAACGGCGACGGAGCCCTCTCTACGTTCAGCCTGGCGGGTGCCATCAGGCAGGGCGCCTCGGGCCCGAAGGTGGTCGTCATCGCTCCGAACATCGTCGAAGTCGATCCTGACGAATGACCGTTGGCTCTGTGCCTGGCTCGGGTTGAGCTGGGCGTGACAAGGCCGGTTGCCCTCGGGGCCCGTTCGGGCGCGAGGGCAATCGGCTTTTGTGCTACCGTCGCCTCTGTGCGTCCCCTGGCTCCCTTGCAGATCGTCGCTGTCATCTCGGTGCTCGGCTCAGTGCTGGCCGTGATGGTGCCGACGTTCGTGCGGAACGTGCACGCCTCTCGGCTGTCGGAGCCGGTGGAGGGGTTGAATCGGCTCGCGGCTCGCGCTACCGCGCTCGCCGCTGGTCGTCCCACGGAGCTGGCGTATCCACTCAGCGTAGCGCTCACGCCGAGCCGCGTTCCCGCCGGACAACGCGAACTCGATCGACCAGGTACGTGGGATCAACCCACCTGGCAGATGCTCGACTTTCGCTTCACCGAGCCCCACGCCTTCGCGTTCTCTTTCGACAGTCAGAATGGCCTCGAGCGTTCGAGCTTTGTGGCCCGCGCCCACGGGGATCTGGATGGTGACGGCAATCTCAGCACGTTCTCCCTCGGTGGTTCCCTCGAGCGCGGGCGTGCGCCGTTGATCGGTCATCTCGAGGTGACGCGGGAGGTGGAGTGAGCCGCTCTCGCGTTCAGCTCTGGTTTTCGCTCTTCGCGTTGGTGGGTGCGATCGCTGTTCTGGGTTGGGTGCGGCCGCGGCTGGCTCGTGATCACGGTCGAACGCGGCTCACCTACGACATCTACGTTCTGCCGAGTCCGCGCGCGCTGGTCGCGCTGTCCCTCGGCTACCGGTCGGCCCTGGCGGATCTGCTCTTTTCGCATGTGCTGGTGGAGTCTGGGTTGCACATCGCGGACAGACGGCGCTTTCAGACCGTGGCCTTGTACCTCCGGGCCATCAACGAGCTCGATCCCAAGTTTGCGACCCCCTACCACTTCGCTGACACGCTCATCACGCTGCAGGCAGGCAAGCCGAGCCTCGAAGACTACCGCGCCGCTCGCTCCATCCTAGAGCGCGGGATGGCAGAGTTGCCCTACGACACCCAACTCTGGCTCACGGCAGGTGAATTCATGGCTTACCTGGCGGCACCGCACGTGGAAGCGCTGGCTGGGCAAGCGGTGGCGCGGGAGTGGCGGCTCGAGGGTGCGCGACGCCTGGCGCGCACCTGCGAGATCATTGGCAGCAATGAGGCCATCCCTTACCACTGTGTGACCGCAGCCCGGCTCTTCTCCGAGGCCGGAGAGCGGCAAGCGCTGCAGAGCTTCGCCGAACGAGTGCTTGCCGTCAGCGACGATCCCGCCATTCACGAGCAGATCTGGGCCTCGCTCGCCCGCGCCCGCGACATGACCGCGGTGGAACGGATGAAACAGCATCGCGAGCGGCTGGATCGCATCCAAGGGGAGCAGATGCCGGGGCTCAGCAAGGACGGCTTTCTTCTGCTCGGTCCGAGTTTCTCGCCGACCGAGTGCTTCGGGGAGCGGAGCCAAACGGCACGCTGCGCCACATCCTTCCGCGACTGGCACGCTCGCCTCGACGCCGAGCAGAGTGGCTGACACGCTGATGAGATGGGAGGGCAAGACGGTGGCTCGCACCTCTTTGTGGCGGCCAGCCCGCAGGGAGTCGAGGCCGATGCCACGGGGAATGCGAACAGTCCAAAAGGCGGACTGTTCACATTCCGAACGGTGTGAATTCGTGCCGAGCCCGCGTCTAGGGGAAGCGCACCATGGCCGTCGCTGATTTTCCGGCCACCACCGTTACGACTACCGTCTTTCGACCAAACTCGGGGTGCACGAAGACCACGGTGTGAGCGCCGGCGCTGGTGCTCACGTTGGTCTTCGGAGTCTTCCCAAGTGGACGTCCGTCGAGGATGATGTTCGACGCCGGGATCGAGTTGATGTTCAACTTGCCGGCTCCAGTAGCGACACTGCTGGTTGTACCCCCACCCGTCGGTTGAGTCGTTCCGCCACCGGTGGGTACCGCGGTGCCGCCGGTTCGTCCACGGCCCGTGGTTGCGCCGGTGGAGGTCGGCAGGTTCGCGACTTCTGTCACGTCGTCACCCTGCTTGCGGAGATCGATGACGAAGCGCTTCTGCGCATTGCCTGGCTCGAAGGTGATGGGAAGATCGAAGTCGGCGAAGCCCTTCTTGGTCGCTGCCAGGCGATACGATTTGTCGGTGTTGATGTCGATCTTGACAGGGAGCTCGGGGAGCGGGCGGCGCTCGCTTCCGCTCACCAGGAACATCTTGGCGCCGTCGGAGTTCGCGCCTGCCTCGATAATGGCGAGCCCACGCACCACCTTCAGATTCAGCGGACCAATCACCTTGGTTTGATCGGCCTCGATGGTGATCTTCTCTTCGTAGGTTTCGAAGCGATCATTGCCGGCGACTCGGATGGTGTGCTCGCCGGGGGAGACGTCCTTGAGCTCCTGAGGCAGGGGGCCCATTTCCTTGCCGTCCAACCACAGCTTGAGGCCGGTGCCCTCGGCGCTCACCTTGAGGCCCGAGGAGCCAGCCAAAGCCGCGAGTTGGAGCTTCAGAACGCGCTCTCCGCCACCCGTGACCTCGACCTGTTGTGGCTCGGGTGTGGCGTAGCCTGGTGCGGTCACCTTGACGAAGTAGTTTCGCGCATCAAGGTCGTCGACGACGCAGGGTGAGGTGTCACAGCGCTTCGCGCCGTCCACGAACACCTGAACCGAGTCGATCTGCTTGTTGCCTGGCCCGGAGATCGTCACCACCATGCGCCCCTTCTGGGGGAAAAGCATGAAGGCTCCGAAGGCGGCACCGGCCAAGAGCAGCACCACCACGGCGAACCACGCGAACTTGCTGCTCTTCTGACCCGCGGGCTCGACCGCTATGGCCGGTGAACCCATCGGGGTCGGTGCGCGTGTTGGCACAGGCAAACTCGCCGGGGGCCGGGACATGGTGGGCGGTGGCAGCCCCGGAGGCTTGGGCGGAAGGCTGGTGGAAGGAGGAGGGGGTTTGGGTGCAGCGCTGGGAATGGGGGGGGCGAGAGCTGCTGCGCTTGGACCGCTCCCTGGCATCGGGGGCAGCGGTGGTGCTGCCGGCACGGGTCGCAGGCTGACCGAAGGGGGAGGAGGAGGTGGTGGCGCGGCGCTCAGCTTCGGTGCCATGCCGGACGGCAGCGGAGGTGGGGCAAGACCGGAAATGGGCGGAGCCGCCGGGAGGCTACTGCTCGGTGGAGAAGCGGGTGGTGCCGCGGGGGCCCCCGCCGCAGGCAGAGGTCGCTTCTGACCCGAAGCGAGCATGTCCTCCATCTCCTGCTTGCCAAAGATGGTTGTCTTCTCGTCGTCGTCATCCCAATCGATGTCGACGCTGCTCTTCTTGGTTGGCGGAGACGGTTGAGCCGGCCCGGCTGAGACCCCGGGCGGTGCTGCCGGAACGATCGGTGTGGGCGGTTTGATCGTGGAGGGTAGAGGCGGCGGTGGAGGCGGCGCGAGACTCGCTCCCGAAGGCGCCGGTGGCAGATGTGGTGCGGGCGGTGGTGCCATGCCTCCGGGCAAGGTGGCGGCGGGAGGAGGTGGAGGCGCCGGCGGATGCGCGACCGACGAGGGGACTGGTGGCGGAGGAAGCTGACCTGCCGATGCTGGGGGCGCTGGGGGCGCTGGAGGCGCTGGAGGATGTCCCACCGTGGAGCTGCTCGGAGGAGCTGGCGGTGGGGGTGCCCCGTGGAGGCTCGATGGCAGCGGCGGCGGTGGGGGTGGAGGATGAGCTCCGCCGGTGGGAAGGGGACTGCTCGCGGCAGAACTCTTACCGGCAAGTGGTGGTGGTGGCAGGCCAAGGAGAGTCTTCTGGCGCGCGGGGAGCGGAGCCGCAGTCTGGGCAGGGGGCAAAGGAGCGGGCTTCGCGCCGGCGGGCGGCGGCGGTGGAGGCGGCGCTGCGCTGACCGACGGCGGTGGCGGCGGCGGCGGCGGCGGCGCTGCGCTGGGGATGGGAGGAGGCGGCGGGACAGGTCCGCCCGAAGGTGCTGAGGGTTGGCTGGTCGCAGAAGGCGAAGACTTCTTGGCCATCAACCCGTCGAAGACATCGAGATCGGAGCCGCCTTTGTCAGACATGATACGGTCATTCTCCTGGTGTATCGGGTCGGGTGACAAGAATCCGACTCCGCATACAAGTGGTCACGAGAAACCCCAGTCGGTGCACGTCCGTTGTTACGGCCGTACGGATGGGGACAGCCTGCAGGGTGCGTAGGCTACAACTCCGAACCGCTGCTGGCGAGGAGATTTGGCTGGAAAATCGAACCTGAGCGGGGACGAGAGGGGAGGTCTACAGGATCAATATTCCTGCTTCGCAAGAATATTTCAAAGCCGGGGGTGCTGACCCTTTGCCTTCGTGAGCCAACACAGGCAGTCAGGGGAGCAGAGGAGGGGTGGTTTCTTCGCTCGGTGCTGGGTCGGACACCGGGGTTGCTGCTGGTCTGGGTGGGCGAGGGCGGGTGCGCCGAGCATGGAACGGCCTCCACTGTTCCTTCCCGACGACGGGCGTGTCGGGGAAGAAGCGCTTGCCGGAGGGACCCTGACCTCGGATGAGTGAGCGACCCTTCGGACCGACCGCTCTACCCGTGAGGTCGAGAGAGAGACGGTCAGTCAAGTAGCACTTCTCTTTTGCTCGAAGACCATCGAGCACGTTGGCAAGGACGGTTCTTCCCTCTGCGGGTGAGCTTCCGGGCATGAGTTCGACGAGTACCAGCGTGTCGTCTCCGAGCAGCGCGAGACCAGCCGTGCTCTGCTCGCGCTGCTCGGCTTCGCCCCAAGGAAAGAGAGGGGGAGGTTTTCCAGGCTCGGCGTCGCGAAGGATGAAGCGGCCCTCCTCGAGAGTGATGCCGCGAGATGGCGCAGAAGAAGGGAGGGGGAGCGTTACGAGCGAGGCGGCTGGTGGTGAGCCGCTTGACGCCAAGCGGAGCCACTTGGCGTCGAATGCTACTATCCTAAGCTCGATCGAGGGATGCTCCGCGACTGGTCGCAGGTGAGCGAGCGTGACTGCTGGCGGAAAATTGTGGCGGTCGTTGGGGAGCACTTGCCAGTCGAGAGCTGACTGGGCCCAGGTGAGAGAAGGGGGTAGCGTTCGGCGTCTCACGAGGTAGATGAAGTCACGGGATTCGCGCCCGATGTAGCGTGGGAAGTTCATCAAGTTCATGAGGCGGATCATGCGCCGCCCCAGGAACTCATGGGAGGGAAGCTCGGGTACGGACCCGCGAGCTTGCCACTGACGATCGAGCTTCTGAGCGGGAACCGGCAGCGAACCGCGAGGGCCCACTCGGTAGAATTCGAGCCCCGTGTGACCTGGGTTCATGTCGAGGTGCATCGCGTAGTCACAGTCAGCGCGTTGCATCGCCGCCGTCAGGCGATCATGCGAGATAGAACCACCATAGAAGTAACCGACGTGCCCACGACGGGTGAGGCAGAGGCCCGTTCTTACCGTGCGCGTCGCGTCATCCCAACCCTCCGGAACCCCACCCCACCAACTGCGCCGGTAGGGGTTCACAACCCCGTCGGAGAGGAGTGGACTGAGATTTTGCCGCAGATCGATCAGGTCGGGAGGGAGCGCGGTGTTTTCGGGCCAGGTTCCGAATACGGTCGAACCGTCTCGGGTACGGGCGACGGTCGCGGCGTACGGGAGTGGGGGGAGGTAGACGATGCCTTCGGCGGCCATTCCGTATTCGCCATGGGTGGCCTGAAACCCGCCGTTCATTGCTCCCACGAGTCGTTCGAGGATCTCGGGATCTCTTGGGATGAGCCCCGGTCCGGTGTCACCTGTGGCGCTCTTTGGCTCACGGGTGCCGCTCATGGTGCGAAGCTCGATCAGTCGTGGATCCCAGAGTACCACGAACACCTGAGAGTATCGACGCTCTGGATCGGCACGGAGGAACGCGAAGAGCAGGGCCTGGTTTGGGTCGGCGATGAAAGGGTCGTCAGCCAGGGAGCGCCACACGCCTTCGTCGGGCAAAGGTGGTGTGAGCAGCGGCTCGAGCGGTGGTGGTGGCCACCCGTCACGACCGGTCTCGACCAGCGGCACCGCGGCAGCGCGCGGCAGGGTCAGGCCTTCGAGTTCTGCTGCCGCAGACCGACTGCCGTCGCGATCACGCCATCCGAGCACGATTTGGCAGAGCCTGTCGTAGACGCCGAAACTGAGTGTCTTCAGGAGCTGCATGCGCTCATTGCCGAACCAGGAGCTTTGGCGCAACCGATCGACGCTCCACGTGACGAGGTTGCCTGGTTCGGCCAGGACCAACGGCATGGACACCAAGCGCGGGTCCGGTGTCGTCGATTCGGTCGCGCGGAGTCGCAGCCTCTGCTGGTCGAGTTCGAGCCAAAGCTCTTCGCCAACGAAGGCGAGGCGAGCCTGCTTGGCTTCGGGTTCGAAGCGATAGCTGCGCGAGAGCGGGATGTGCAAGCTGCCCTTCTGCTCGAGGTGCTCGAGCCTCAGCATCAGCCGGCTCCGGCGTGTGGACGGCAGCTTTGCGTCGGTGGGTCGTCCGAAATCGAAGATATTGAGGGAGCGCAGTCCGGTCTCGGACTGGGTGAGGAAGGCCACCCGCTCCCCGAAGACGCTCAGGTGGCTCTCCTCGGCGGCGGCGGTGTCGCTTAGGTTCGTTACGGAGCAAAGTTCGAGCAGCGAGCCTTCCGGGCTGAGCCGAAACCAGAGCGAAAAGACATCGCTCGGCTGTTTTTGCCGGGATGCGAGGGCGAAGGCCCGGTGCCGTGTGAAGAGATTTCGTAGCGAGCCTTGGGGCAACTCAGCCAGATGAATGTTCGCGGGGTGGGCCGAGAGACCGCGGGCCGTGAGGGCCGCCGCCAAGCTCACCGTGAGCACGGGGTGAGCGGGCGGCTTGGTCTGGCGGGCGAGCACAGTCCAGAGGACGGTCACTCCGACGACGACGAGGATCAGCCGCCATCGGTAGCGCCAGCGCTCTCGGCCGATCTGCCCCGCAGGGTGGGGGTGTCCGAGCATCGAGCGGCGTGGGCTACCACAGGAAGGGGGGCTGGGAAACGGCTGCCAACTCGGTTGACAGGTGCCCGGTCCTCTGGCATCTCCGTTGAGGTCCGAGCTTTTCAGAACGAGCCGGTTCGTTGTAGGGGAGGGTGGCCCGCCCCTTGCTTTTCGACGAGCGACGGTTTCGCTCCAAGGCGACCGAACCAGCGATCATGAGCCATCGAATTCCCAGAAACCTGTTTCTTCTCGGCTTCGGGCTGCTCGTTGGGTGCATTTCGCCCACTCTTCCGCTGCCGCCACCCAATCGACCAGACATCGAGGGGCCCGACGCAGCTGGTCAAGTGATCCTCTCCGGCAACACCCGTCCTTCCGTGTTCGTCTACGCCGACAACCTGAGCACGGGACAGAGCGCGGGACAACTCACCAGAGAAGGTGACGGCTGGTACCGGTTCAAGCTTGGCGCGCGGGTCGGGGACGCGGTGTCGATGTATTATCGAGCGGGACTCGACGAGAGCCTCCCGGTGGAGTTCGTCATTCCGGAACCCCTGGGTGGAGGCACGGGCGGAAGTGGCGGGATGGACCTTGAAGGAGCGGAGGGCGGTGGAGGGGGGGATCTCGGAGGGGGAGGTAGCTCTGGCTCGTGATGGGGGAGCAACCGTGCGTTTGGCCCGGCGTTGGTGTCGCAGTGGGGGCGGCTTCGCCCGCCGAGCAACCTCGAGAAGACCAGCTCTGCTCTTGCCTATGACGACGCGAGCGGTAAGCGGCGCCGGCGCTTGGGTGTCGAGCTGCATGAGGCGGCAAGGCCGTCTTGCTCCGCTACTTCACCTTTGAGGTCGTAGTCAGTGACCTCGGTGATGGTGGCGGTGACGAAGCTTCCGGCAGGGGGCACCGGGCCCGAGAGCACCACCGTTCCGTCGACCTCGGGTGCCTGCCCGGCGTGGCGTCCCACCATGACGAGTTCGCTCTCCGTGCTTGGACCTTCGACGAGCACCGGCAGACGGTGTCCGAGCAGCGAGCGGAGATGTGCTCGGGCGATTGGGCGCTGCACGCGGAGCAGCTTCCGGAGTCGGGCCAGCGCCGTTCGGGTTGGCACCTTCTCGGCTTGCGCGTGGCTCACGGTACCGGGCTCGTCCGAGTAGCGAAATGCTCCGACGTGTTCGAAGCGTGCCCAGCGCACGAAATCGAGCAGGTGCTCGAACTCGATCGCGGTCTCGCCGGGGTGACCGACAATGAAGGCGGTTCGCAGCGTGAGGTTTGGGATCCGGGTGCGCAGCTCGTCGAGGGTGCGACGCATGCGCTGCTCGGTGTGCCCGCGGTGCATCCTCCTCAGTATTTTGTCGTGGCTGTGCTGAAGTGGCATATCGAGGTACGGCAGAACCTTGGGGTGCTCCGCCAGCAGCTCGACCAATCCAGAAGGGAAGCGTTCTGGATACAGGTAGTGAAGGCGGATCCACTGGAGTGACGGGATCTCTCCCAGACGCTCGAGCAGCGGTACCAGCTTCGCCCCGTCGTCGCGATCCCGACCGTACGCCAGCGTGTCCTGAGAGATCAGGCAGATCTCCCGAACTCCGATGTCTGCGAGGTGTTTAGCCTCACGGTAGATGTCCGTCATGGAGCGCGACCGGAGACGGCCTCGCAGCTTTGGAATCACGCAAAATGCGCAGGAGCGATCGCAGCCTTCGGAGAGCTTCAGGAAGGCGGTGTTGCCGGGGGTAGTGAGGCGCCGCGGCACCTTGGCGCTCATCAGCCAGTCGGCAGGGTTGCCCACCGAGAGCCGCTCGGCCTTGTTGGAAAGAACCTCTTTCAGACGGAGCGCGTCGCTCGAACCAAGCAGATAGTCGACCTCGGGGAGCTCGAGAGAGAGCTCGTTTGGGTATCTTTGGGACAGACATCCCGCGACCACCAGCGTGCGGACTTTGCCCGAGGCTTTGAGGGCGGTCATCTCCAGGATGACTCCGATGCTTTCCTTCTTGGCGTCGTCAATGAACCCGCAGGTGTTGACCACGACCACCTGAGCGCGCTCTGGCTCGGCAACGTGCCGATAACCGAGCTGCTCCGCCACCCCAAGCATCACCTCGGTGTCGACGCGGTTCTTCGCGCAGCCCAAACTAACGAAGTGGATAGTGTGCGGACGGGCCAAGGGCTAGCTCGTCATCGTCTTGCGGAAGCGCTCGAAGAGGTAGAGCGCGTCGTGTGGTCCTGCAGCGGCCTCCGGGTGGTACTGGACGCTGAAAGCGCGGGCGTCTGGGGCGGAAAGCCCTTCGCTGGTCCCATCATTGAGGTGCAGGTGTGTGCTCGTTGCTCGCTGGCCGAGGCTCTCCACGTCCACCACGAAGCCATGGTTTTGGAGAGTGATCTCCACCCTCCGGGTGGAAAGATCCATGACTGGCTGATTGAGGCCTCGGTGACCAAACTTGAGTTTGTACGTGCGACCCCCGAGCGCAAGGGCGAGCAGCTGGTGGCCGAGGCAGATCCCGAAGATGGGCTTCTTGCCGAGGAGTGTGGCGATGGTGTGAGAGGCGTAGGGGAGAGCTGCAGGATCGCCGGGTCCGTTGGAGAGGAAGATGCCGTCAGGGGAGAGGGAGAGAATATCCTCAGCGCTGGTGGTCGCGGGTACCGCGGTGACCCGTGCTCCCATGTCCACCAGGCAGCGCAGGATGTTGCGCTTGATCCCGAAGTCGAGCACCACCACGTGCAGATCCGGAGTGCGCCTGGGCTTGGGGGGGTGCGCCTGATCGTTTACCGTGAAGGAGACATTCCAGTCGTTCCGCGATTCCTCGAAGGTGTAGGGACGCTGGGGGGTTACGCGTTCGACGAGGTCGAGCCCCTCCATCGGAGGAGCACTCCTCGCGCGTTCCACCAAGACATCCGTCGAATCCGTGCCGATGCAACCGTTCTGGGCGCCGTGATCGCGGAGGTAGCGGGTCAGGCGTCGTGTGTCGACCCCACCGATGGCAACGATACCATGGTTGGCGAGGTACTCCGAAAGGCCCATTTTGGCGCGAAAATTGGAGGTGACGTGGCTCGGATCGCGCATGATGAACCCGGACACGGTGGGGCCGCTCGTGAGGCTCTCCGTGTCGTCGATGTTGATCCCGGTGTTGCCGATCTGCGGCGCGGTCATGGTCACGATCTGACCGGTGTAGGAGGGATCGGTGAGGACCTCTTCGTAGCCGGTCATGCCGGTGGTGAAGACCACCTCGCCGATCGTCGAACCCTCGGCCCCGTACGCGAAACCGTCGAAAACCGTTCCATCGGCCAGGGCGAGCTGGCAGCGGCGCTCAGTCATTCCGTTACTCCTCGGTGTTCGAAGACGATGTGGCCACCGGCCAGGGTAAGGAGCACCCGGCCTCGGACCGTGCGCCCTAGAAATGGGGTATTTTTGCTCTTCCCGGCCAGCTCCGCCACCGAGAGTTCGGTTTCGACCTCAGGGTCGACGAGCACGAGCTCGGCGCAGGCACCCACCGCCAAGCTTGGAGGCGTGATGCCGATCAGTCGTGCGGGTCGCGTCGAGAGCGCATCAAGTAGGCGTGACAGGCGGAGCTGCCCTGAGTGCACCAGGCCGAGCAAGAGCGGGAACGCGAACTCGAGCCCGACGATGCCGCTCGCCGCCTCCGAAAACTCACAGTCTTTCTCCATGGCCGCGTGCGGCGCATGGTCGGTGGCGATCGCGTCGATGATGCCTTCATCGAGAGCCCGGATGAGAGTCTGTACGTCCTCGGCCTCGCGGAGCGGAGGGTTCACCTTGCAGTAGGTTTGATAGCCAAGGCAGTCGGCGTCGGTGAGCAGAAGGTGGTGTGGTGTGACCTCCGCGGTCACCTTGGCGCCGCGGTCCTTGGCAGCCGCGACCAGCGAAACGGCGCCTTGCGTCGAGACGTGGGCGACATGATAAGTGGCGTCCACATACTCGGCGAGGATGATGTCACGGGCTACGATCACGTCTTCTGCGACTCGGGGCCGACCTCGGAGGCCGAGGCGAGAAGCGACCGCGCCTTCATGCATCACGCCGTCACCTACCAATTCGGCGTCCTCGGCGTGTTGGATCACCGGCAGATCGAAGTTCTTGGCGTACTCGAGGGCACGCCGCATCACAGCGCTCGACTGCAGGCACACGCCGTCGTCGCTGACCGCGACGACGCCTGCCTCGCGCAGCTCGCCCATTTCCGTCAACTTCTGCCCCGCCTGCCCGACGGTGATGGCCCCGATGGGGTGAAGGCGCGGCCCTCTCTGGGCGGCGGCGCGGCTCAGCATCATCTCGGTGACGGCGCGGTTGTCGTTCACCGGACGCGTGTTGGGCATGGCGCAAACATGGGCATAGCCACCACGGGCGGCGGCGCGGAGCCCTGAGGTGATATCTTCCTTGTACTCGTGACCCGGCTCCCGGAAGTGGGCGTGGAGATCCACGAAAGCGGGCAACAGCCAGCGACCTTTTCCCTCGATGATGCGGGCGCGTTCGGCGCGAGCGGGCTCGTCACCCGCCGAAGGTCCGAGCCGCGTGATGGCTCCGTCCTCCACGACCACGTCCACAATCGCATCAAGCCCACGAGCCGGATCCAGGGCACGAACCCCACGAAACACAACCAAACATGCGTCTGAGCTCACGGGTGCGCTGCATAGCACGTCGTGGGCAGGATGCAGTTTTTGACCCTCGGCCGAATGCTCTCATTGGAGGCTTTCCCGCGGTGCCGACGATTGATACCGTAGCGGTCGATCCCACATGGCAGACGACAAGAACCGCCACGGACACCCCGCTCCTCCTCGCCGCGCCCCTGGTGGACCCAGCGTGCCTCCCCCGGTGCCACGCCGTTCGGCCACGCCGCCGCCACCCTCGGTGCGCGGTAGCACACCGCCACCGCCACCCACGCGCAGTGTGCCGGCTCCGCCACGCCGAAGCCACAAGGAGCCACCGGTGCCCCCGCGGCCGACCCGTTCGGTGGGCCCAGAGCTCAAGGAAGCCGAGAAGGTCGAGTTCATCACTACGCCACCCATCGACGAGGGGCCGGGGCTCGAAGTAACGATTGAGGAGGGTGGCGATCCTCAGGCGACGATCGTCTCGGCTGTGGCCGCGGACGAAGGGCTCCGGGCTTCCCAGGTGGTGGCAGAGCCCATCGAGAAAGCCTCGTCACTTGAATCCCATGAGGCTGTAGGGCGACCCTCCCGAGCGGAGAAACCGGAGCCCGAGGTCACGGCGCGGCCCCCCGAGGTCACGGCGCGGCCCCCCGAGGTCACGGCGCGGCCCCCCGAGGTCACGGCAAAGATCCCGGAGCCTGTCATCGTTTCGGAAACGAGTGCCCGACGCCCACCTCGTCCTGTGGAGGCATCGTCTGAGGGTCGGGCGGGCTTGCCCCATCCGCCCCAGCGACCCGAGCCTGCTCCGGTGGACAGAAGCCAGCTGCGGATCCCGGTGCCGGAGGTTCCGAGCGCCCGTCTTGCGCACCTCGAGGGTCGTGAGGAGCGTGCCCAGGCGGTGATTCATGCCTGCAATACTGCTCTGGCACGCCTCGATCCGAAGACGAAGCCCGAACTTCTCGGGCGCCTTCACTACGAGATGGGGCTCAAATATGAGCACCCACTCGGAAACCTGGTGCGTGCGGCGGAGTCCTTCCAGCAGGCGCTCGCGGTGCGGCCGGAGCATGCGCCGAGCCTGCGCGGGGGACGCCGGGTAGCGTTCCGTCAGAACAACGCAGCGCAGGCGCTGCCGCTCTTCGATGCGGAGTTTCGTGTTACCGCCGACGCTCAGATCCGCGCCGAACTCCTGGTCGAGAAGGCGGAGTGTCTGGAGAGCCTGGGGCGAGACGCTGACGTCGAGAAGGTGCTCGCCCAGGCCGGAGATCTCAGGCCGGCAGACGTGCTCATTCAGTCTGAACTCGTGCTCTGGGAGCGCAAGCACAAGAACCTGCTCGCCGCCGACAAATCCCTAGGCTGCCTCGCCGATGCGATCGCCGACGATCCGCGGCATCGCGCCGTGTTGCTGGCGGCGCGCGGCCGGATCGCGGAGGTGGCCCGCCGCGACCCGAAGCTTGCCATCGAATACTACCGCGCCGCACTTGCCCTCGATCAACGCGCGGCTGGGGTGATCACCGCCCTCGAGCGCCTCACCTACTCGGAGGGGCGCTTCAACGAACTCACGGAGATCCTCGCACTGCACGCAAACCAGGTGGTGCGCCCCGAGCTGCGAGCCATCATCTATCAGGAGCTGGCGCGGATTGGCCTGGATCGGCTGCACCGTGTCGACGAAGGGATTGTCGCGCTGGAGCGCGCCGCCGCTGATCAGCCTGAAGATACCTCGATTCTGACCGATCTTGCGCTCGCCTACGAGAAGGCGCACCGCGCGGAGGACCAGGCCCGGGTGTTGGAAAGGCTGCTCACCCTCTCGACCGAACCACGCGCACGTGCGGGTGTCGCGTATCGGATCGGGCAGCTGTACGATCTCGAATTGTCCGATCCCACGCGCGCTGCTGCGTTCTATCTGGAGGAGCTGCGTCGCGATCCGTCCCACGCGCAGACCCTGGCCGCGCTCGCCGCCCTGTATGAGAAGCACGGGGAATGGGCGGCGTGGGTGGACATGATGACGCGCGACGCGGAGTCTTGCCAGGAGGGACTCCGTCGCGCGGCAGCCTTCAGTCGGATTGCCTCGGTGGTCGAGGTCAGGCTCAAGAACCCGAAAGCGGCCATCCTGCTGCATGAACGCGCGTTGGCCGCGTTCCCCGATTACCGACCGTCTTTTCTGGCATTGGAGCGTCTGCTCTCGGTGCTGGGGCGATACGCCGATCTGGTCACCCTGTACGAGCAGGCGGTGGAGGGCGAGCGCGACAACGAGGCGAAGGCGGCGCTCCTGTTCAAGATTGGGCGTCTTGCCGAGGATGCCCTGGGCGATCCGCGAGCGGCTGTCCAGGCCTACGATCGCGTGCACGGGCTGTACAATCCACAGATCGAGGCGCTGCATGCGGTGCAGCGTGCCGCCGAACGCGGGGGCCTGACTCCAAAGCTCGTGCAAGCGCTAGAGCAGGAGGCGCAGGCGACCCGAGATGCGGTGCGACGTGTCGCGTTGATGCACCGCGCCGCCGAAGTGCTGGCCGAGAGCGGCGACACCGATGGCGCGGTAGCACGTTGGCGAAAGGTGCTCGAGCTCGATCAGAAGTTCGAGCCAGCGCTGCTGGGGCTTTCGCGGTTGCTTGCTCAGAGTGGTCGCTGGGAGGAGTGGCTGGGTGTAGAGAAGCGACGGTTGGCCGCACTCGGTGCGATCGGAACCGCCCGGGCGGATGTGCTCTATGGAATGGCTGTCGCGCAAGAGGAGAAGCTGGGGCGCCGAGCAGACGCGATCGCGACCTTGCGCGAGGTGTTGACGGCCAATCCCGAGCACCTCTTGGCGCAGAGCGCGCTCTCTCGCCTTTTGTTCTTGGAGGAGCGGTTCTCGGAGTTGGTCGAGGTCCTGGAGCGCTCGGCAGGGTCCGGGGTCGATCCTTCTGTCGTTGCGCGCCGACTGACTCGTGCCGGCGAACTGCTCGAGCACCGCCTCAACAAGCCTGAAGCGGCGCTTGCTGCTTACGAAAAGGCACTGGCAGCCCAGCCCGCCTCGCGGCTGGCGGCTGATGGACGAGTGCGGTTGCTTGCGCACAGCCAGAAGAGCGCAGCACTGGCCGACGCTCTGGCGCAGAACGCCGAGCGCGATGCCGCGCTGCCGGAGGGCTTGGTCGCTCTGTTCGCCGAGGCCGAGGTGCGTCGCGATGAGTTGGGGCAGACTGACCGTGCACTTCAGCTCTTCGAGAAGCTGGTGGCGCGGGAACCGACGCACCTTGCCGGTTTGGTGGCCTTGGAGGAGCTGGCCTTCGCGACCGGAGCAACGGAGCTCCAGGTTCGGACCCTCTCTGCCTTGGTGGGAGTGCTACGTGATCCGGCGGCGCGGGTCGCGGCCCTGTTCCGGCTGGGGCGGGTACTCGGACGTGCCGGGCAGGCCGAACAGGAGCTTTCCGTGTTGGGGAAGCTGCTCGAGATCGATCCTGCGCATCGCCTGACCTTGCAGCGTCTGGAGCGGCTAGCCCTGGCACAGTCGAAGCCGCCGTTGCTCGCGCAGATTGACGCCAGGCTTCTGCCCCTGCTCGCCGAGCCGCGGTTGGCTGCCATCCATCAGACCCGATTGGCCGAGGCGTTGGAAGATGCCGGTGACCCGGCGGCTCTGGTTGGGTATGCGGCTTCGGTGCGCCTGGATCCGGAGGACGTGGCGGCGGTTCGCGGCATGGGTCGCTTGGCTTTCGCTGCGGAGGCGGTCGCCGAGCTCGAAGCTGCCGCCGATGCAGAACTCCCCACCACCGCCGATCTCGAGGTGTTCGCGACGCTGTTGCTGCGCGGAACCGAGCTCCTCGAGCGTGCTGGAAACCTCCCTGAAGCTTTCCGGCTCCTGAAGAAGGCCCTCTCGGTGCACCCCGACCACCTTGGTTGTGCCGAGCGGCTGATCGCGCTCCGGATGACCCACGGAGAGGTGGGTCTTCTGGTGCAGGAGCTGGGGCAGGTGGCCACTGCGGCTCGTTCACCCGAGCGGGCAGCGGATCTGTTTTCCCGAGCGGCGCGGCTTCTGTCGGACGTCGAACACGATTTGCCCGGAGCCATCGCGATGCTCACGCGGGTCACCAATGCGCTGCCGAAGAATGCCACCGTCTGGTTCGAACTCGGTGAACTCCTGGTGCGGGATGGCCAGAGCGCGGCGGCAGTCGAGCGTTTCCGCAAGGTTCTCGAGTTGGAGGCCCCACGTGACCGCGCCCTGTTGGCGCGCCTGGCCCTCGGCCGTCTGTTGGTGGAGCTGGGCGAGCACAAGCAGGCGCTGCCCCATCTCGAAGCGGTGCTTGCCCAGCGCCCACATGAACTCGAGGCGCTCCGTGCGTTGCTCGCCGTTCGACTCGCGCAAAACGAGATCGACGCTGCTGCCGAGCTGGCCGCCAGCATGGTCGAAGGGGCGCAGACCGCACCGGAGCGTTCGGAGGCATTGCTCGGACTGGCCCGGGTGGAACGGCGGCGAGGACAAATGGCTGCGGCGGAGCGTGCCTACGAGCAGGCCGTCGCCCTCGGAGGTGTGGAGGGTGGGGCCGCGCGGGAACTCGTGGAGCTGCTGCGCGCCCACGGGCAGGCTGAACCGGCCCAGATCTGGAGCGGCTACGCGGGTGCGTTGCAGAAATTTGTCGACGCTCAGGCAGCGCCACCCTCCGCTCTCGGGCGGGCCGCCGCTGAATTGGCACGGGTGCTCGATCAAGAGCTCCAGCAAGCGGCGCTCGCCATTCCCCTCCTCGAGCGAGCGCTCGGAGTCAACCCAGAGGAGCCGGAGCTTCTGAGGGCGCTCGGCGCTGCGCGCCAGCGCGCGGGACAGTGGGGGCCTTCCATCGACGCTTTCCGTCGCTTGCTGGCGCGGGACGCCGGCTGTGCCGAAGCCTACCGTGGTATCGCGCTCGCCCTCGAGCGCCTCGATCGCAGAAAGGATGCGGTGGTGGCCTGGGCACCGCTCGTGTTGCTCGGTGACACCACCGATCTCGAAGTAACCAGCGTCGCCGGACGCTTGCCGAGGACGGGTCCCATCCCGCCGAAGAGCCTCGATCACGAGGTGTTCTCCTGGTTTGGGGGCCCCCCAGCCACCGACGCGATGGGTGCGCTCTTGGCTGCCATGTCCGACGGCCTCTCCCGAGTGCAAGACACCGAACTCGATCGGTACGGACTCTCGGCGCGGGATCGGCTTGGGAGTCGCTCCAGCCACCCGCTGCGCGTGCTCTCCGATCGACTCGCGGAGGCGTTGGATGCCCAGGACTTCGATCTGTTCGTGACCAACCAGGGCACCGCCCGTGTGGTGATGGAGTGCGGTGATCCGCCTGCCATCATCGTGCCGGCGACGCTCCTCACCCTGCCCGAGCCAGTCCAAATGTTCGCGCTGGCCCGCGTCATTACTCCCTTTGCTCTGAAGTGGGGAGGGGTGGAGATGCTCGATCTCCGCTCCCTCCAGCTCTGGGTGCGGGCGGCCTTCCGGATCGGCGATCCCAGCTACGGCGCGGATGGCCCGGAAGACGAGGTCATCACCGTGCTCGCGGGGCGCCTCACCCGAGCCCTGTCCTCCTTCTTTGGTTGGGGCGGCAAGGGCAAGGTCGAGGCGGCTGCGCAGCAGTGTCTGGCGATGGGTCGGCTCGACGTTGCGGACTTTCGAGCGCGTGTGCGGGTGGCCTCCGCCAGGATGGCAGCGGTGCTCGCCGACGATCTCTTGCCGGTGGTGCGTTACCTCCAGCAAACCGATGCCGATCCGAGCCTTGCGGCACCGGCGGCCGCAGCGGCGGTAAGCTCGTTGGTGGAGGAGATGCTCCGCGGGTGGGTGAGTGAAGGTGCCTATGCGCTCCGACGCCGCCTCAGCATCGGTTGATCCTGGAGATTTCCAATCACGGCTGGTAGTTCGCTCCAAACTCGGATAACGTCCCAAGAGATCCCATGACAGCAGGCGCACCTCCCCAAGGCCCCCAGAATCCAGGCTATCCTCCCGGCGGTTACGGCACACCTCCGCCAGGTGGTGGCTACGGCGCAGCCCCCGGTGGCGGTTACGGTGCCCCTCCAGGTGGAGCGGGTGGCGGTTACGGGGCTCCTCCCGGTGGAGGTGGCTATGGGGCTCCTCCCGGTGGAGGTGGCTACGGCGCGCCTCCCGGTGGAGCGGGTGGTGGCTATGGGGCTCCTCCCGGTGGTGGCTACGGCGCGCCTCCCGGTGGTGGCTATGGTCAACCCGGGCCGATGGGGCAGGGTCCGATGGTCAATCCGGATGCTCCCTATGGCATCGATCCGGCAACCGGCCTTCCGTTTTCCGACAAACAGAAGCTGGTCGCGGGTCTGCTGCAGATCTTCCTCGGCACCTTCGGCGTGGGCCGCTTCTACACGGGCCACATCGGTCTCGGCGTAGCCCAGCTGCTCGTCGGGTGGGTCACCTGCGGGATCTGGCCGCTGATCGATGGTGTGATGATGCTCACCGGCAAAGTGACGGACGCCCAGGGTCGGCCCCTCCGCGATTGAGCGGATTTAGCCGAGCTTTGTGCTGACCGAGGAAGGGCAGCCCGGGCAGGGTTGCCGGAACGTCGAAGTAGCGTAGGGGGTGTGCGTCCACACCGCTGGTGCTGTGTGTCCATCGGCACAGTCACCCATTGGGTCGGCCGCGCAACCAGTCATGATGGTTGTGGGCGCCGATGCAAAGGTGCTTGCACCGGTGGGGGTGAGTGAGCTAAAAGCGTGCCCCCGTTCGAGACTCCTCGGCAAAGGCTTGCTGGGGGTCGCGGCCGAACCCGCGCGAAGATGGCGGAACTGGCAGACGCGCTAGATTCAGGTTCTAGTGGGGTTACTCCCGTGGAGGTTCAAGTCCTCTTCTTCGCACCAGAGCACAAAGTGAGACAGGCCACCTCAAAGTAGCGTGGCCTGTCGGGTTTTGTCCTGACGCGGCTCGACGGCGCTCACACCGGTCCCGCTCCCGGTCCCGGTCCCGCTCCCGCTCCCGCTCCCGGTCCCGCTGCCCCGTAACCCTCTTCATTCAGTCGAAGAGTTCGCTCAGCCAGGATTTGCGATGGCGGTGTTGACCACGGTGGCCCTGGCGATCGCTGTCGGGCTCGCTGTCGCGGTCGTGCTCAGGGCTTCTACCCTCACCGACCGAGCGCTCGATGATCTTGTCGAGTTCACCGCGGTCGAGCCAAACGCCGCGGCAGGTGGGACAGTAGTCGATCTCGACGCCCTTTCTCTCGGTCATCGTGAGTGGCACATTCTTGCAAGCTGGACACAACATGGTGAAACTCCCTTCGCGAAGGATCCGGAGCGCATCGTTGCTCGAACCGTTGCGAAGAGCGTCTATTCCCACTCACTCGTCGGTGTCGGAGGTGTGGGGAGCACAGGCTGAGGGTATAGGCTGTGGCAAAGGGCGTTCGGCCAGCCGCGCGGCGGCGCGCTGCAGGGCGGGAGGAGCGGGGGAGACGTAGCCGTTGTCAGGCACGTAGAGGCTCTGGTCCGGCGTGCGACACAGGCTGACCACCACCGGGTAGGGAGGCAGAAAGAGTTTCAGGTCGCGCTCTGCCATCACCGAGTACTCGAAGCTCGGTTCGGGCTCGCCACGCAGGGCACGCAGCAAGCGAGCCCGATAGATGTGATTCACATAGCCGAAGCCCGGGTGCGGATCCCGCACCGTTCCCGCGACGATGCGCACCAAGGCTGTGACATCGGTCGACCAGAAATTGTCGCGCAGCAGCTGCTCGGGAAAGGGTTGATCTTGGTCGTTGGCTTCGCGCTCCACCGACGTGTTGGCGAGCCAGACCTCCGACGGAGGCGACGAGGAAGATGGAGGAGCAGCTTCCTTGTGTGACACTTGGGCGGTTTGGGGCGTTGCGGGGCCAGGAGCGGTTGCGCTCGGCGTGGCCACGATGCTCGACGATGCGGTGGCAGGGTGGAAGGCACCACCCAAGGGTGGATGCTGGGTCTGCGGCGGCTCTCTTGTGCATGCGCCGCCCACGATCAGGAGAAAAAGCCAGAGTTCTGCTCGCACGGAGCGAGCCTAGCCTGGCTGGCGGTGCGCACCAACCGTGATTTCGCCGGGCGACTGCCCGCTCGGGGAAGGTCGAGGTTGAATGCGAGACGAGGCGGCTGCTACCCTCCGGCGGTGGGTACCAGTTCCGATAAGCTCCACGGTCTTCGCTCGCCGGTTTCCCTCGCCGCGATGCACGTGGATGTGATCACGCGCCTGGGGGTGCTCGGAGTGGCTACTCCCACCGGGTTCCCTAGCCTCGACACGGTGTTGCACGGGGGCCTGCGCACCGGCACGCTCCTTGGGATTGTCGGGGCGCCGGGCAGCGGCCGCACGTCCCTCGCGCTGCTCCTCGCTTACATGGCTGCGCGCGCCCACGCGGCGGTGCTGTTCGCCAGTGCGTTGCTCGACGAAACGGAGGTGATGGCTCGGCTGGCCGCGCGCGCGCTGTATCGCGAGTATCCTGAGACGCAGGTATCGTTCGGAGCCATCTGGTCTGGCGAAGCCTGGAAGGACGAGCGACTGCACGCGGCGGTCGGCACCGCGGTCAACGCTGCGGTGCGCAAGGTCGGATCCAACCTGCATCTTTTACGCCTGCGCCCCCTCGAGACAACCTCTGAGATCGCCGCGGCGGCGGCGCACCTCTGGGGCAGGCACGAACGGGTGGTGGTGGTGGTAGACGGACTCGAGTCGTTGCTCTCGAGCCAGGGGGGAGAGGCCGCCCGCCATGCAGCCGTGAACGCCGAACTCGAGAGTCGGGTTTTGTCCGTTGCCTATGAACTCCGCCACTTGGCGGAGAGTGGTTGCGCGGTGGTGTGCACTGCGATGACGCGAAGTGAGGGCTCCTTGAGTGGCCCCTGTACGTTGGCTACGGAACTGCGAGAGCTGCCTCGCCCACGCCTAGAGCTCTCGGCGCGGCAACGGGCGTTGGGCGGGCGCGAGGTTTCGCTCCACGTCACCAAGAACCCAAAGGGGATCACGCGGTCGATCCCGCTGATCTTCGTCCCGGGTGCCTCGCTGTTCGAGGAGCCGAAGCTCGGCTGAGCAAACATGCCTCCTCGCTCTCGAACTGACGCGCCACCCACCACGCCCTCCAAGGAAGTGGTGGTGCGCTTCGAGCGCGGTACCCTGGTTGTCGAAGGGCTCGCCGAGGACTTCCGTCTCGAGTCGGCGGTCGAGCTGCGCTACGATCCGCGGAGCGCGTGTCATCGTACCTATGCCTTCGCGTACGCGCCGCTGATGAGGGAGCTCGGTGAACTCGGGTTTTCCCTGGTCGATCGGGCCCGTGCCTACCAAAACCTCGAGTTTTCAGGGGAGAGGCTCCGTGCGCCGCGGGGATACCAGAGCGAGGCTCTTACGGCGTGGCTGGCTCAAAAGGGGCGCGGTGTGGTGGTGCTGCCAACCGGTGCGGGTAAGACCCAAGTGGGGTTGATGGCGATCGCCAGCCGAGCGCGGAGCACCCTGGTGGTCGCGCCGACCCTCGAGCTCGTGCGACAGTGGTATGAGTTGTTGGTTGCGGCCTTCGGTCAGCCCGTGGGGGTGGTTGGCGGTGGACAATTCGATGTTCAACCGCTCACCGTCATCACTTACGACTCGGCCCACCTGCACCAGGAGAACCTCGGGGCGCGCTTTGGGCTCCTCATCTTCGACGAGGTCCACCACCTGCCTTCTCACAGCTATCGGTTGGCCGCTAGCTTGAGTCTAGCCCCCTACCGGCTTGGACTCACAGCCACCTTCGAGCGCGCCGATGCCTTGGAGGCCGAGCTCTCGAGCTTGGTCGGTCCAGTGGTGTATGAGCGCGACATCACCGAGCTCGAGGGGGAGTATTTGGCCGAATACGACACCCAGCGGGTGGTGGTGGAACTCTCAGAGCGCGAACGGGCCGAGTACGACGAGGCGCGGGGCTTGTACCTCGGTTTCGTTCGTCGGCACCAGATCCGCATGGGGAGCCCGCGAGGCTGGAGTGAGTTCATCCGCCTCTCGGCTCGCTCGCGTGAAGGGCGCCTGGCGTTCGAGGCCTACCGGCGTCAGCGCACGCTGGCGGTGTGTGCGGAGGCAAAGCTGGTGGTGCTCGGGGAGCTTTTGTTCCGCCACCGGCGCGATCGTGCCATCATTTTCACCCTCGATAACGCTACTGCCTACGAGATCTCCTCTCGTTTCCTGGTTCCCACCATCACCCATCAGACTCGGGTCCGGGAGCGCGCCGCCGTGCTCTCGGCCTTCGCGGACGGACGCTTGGGAGTGGTGGTGACATCCCGGGTTCTGAATGAGGGCGTGGATGTGCCCGAGGCCAACGTGGCCGTGGTGGTGAGCGGTACCGGTTCGGTGCGTGAGCATGTCCAACGCCTCGGACGGATCCTGCGCCCGAAGAACGGCAAGCGGGCCATTCTGTACGAGATCGTCGCCAAAGGCACGGGTGAGCAGTCGACCAGCGAGCGCCGTCGGGAGCACGTTGCCTATCGGAGTCGAGAATGCTGACGCCCGAGTTGGTGCTGTTGACGCGGCGTGGCAAGGAGCTGTCGCTTCCGGCGCTCAATCCACGCGCTCGCGAGACGCTGGAGGAATTGGCGAGTGAACTGCTCTCGAGTGCGGAGCTGTTGCTCGGACACCCGCGTGCCGAGTGGGACGCTCAGGTGGACGAGCTTGGCTCGACCGCCCGGGACAAGAAGCTGCTGCGAGGATTGCTCCGCCTGCTCGAGCAAGGCTCCGAGTTCGATCGAACCGACGGCTCTGATGCGGAGAAGATCCGTGAGCTGGTGTACAAGAAATCGGCCCTCTTGTGGCGCGGCTTGGCCGACCAGGAGTCCTTCGATCGCGGGCGGGTTCTCCGCGAGGCAGGACAAGAGCTTGGGCTCGACGAGGCAACCGTCGAGCATCGACTGTCGGCGGATCTGCCCCAGGCAGAGCGGCTCCGTGCTCTCCCGAAGTGGTCTGCCGCGGAGCTGGTAGAGCGGTACGACCAGGCTCGGGTGCAGGCTGTCCTTCTGCGTGCCGTCCGGGTAACCGTCACCTTTCGGATGAACTCCCCGGAGCTGCTGCGCGAGCTGTTTCGTGCGCTGAAATTCCGGCGTCTGCTCTTCGAGTGCGACAAGCTCGAAGACGCGCGCCTACGCCTCACCTTGGATGGCCCGCTCAACCTCTTCGAGGCGCGGCCGAAATATGGGCTTGAGCTCGCGCTGCTTTGGCCGACGTTGGAGGCATTGGGCCCGCTCGAGCTCGAGGCCGAGGTGGCCTGGGGAAAGACCCGCACCACGGCGAGTTTCCGCTATCAGTCGCGGGGCAAGGCGGGGGTCATCGAGTCCGCGTCCAGCGCGGTGAGGGACGAGGTCGAGGAGCTGCGACAGGGTTTGGAAGGCACGGCTGAGGGGTGGACAGTGCGACCCGGGGAGACTCTGCTTGCTCTCCCCGGTGTAGGACTCTGCGTTCCGGATCTCACGTTCACCGATCCGAAGGGACGTCGAGCGCACCTCGAGCTTCTGGGCTTTTGGAGCCGCGAGAGCGTGTGGAAGCGCGTCGACCTTGCCTCCCGTGGTCTCCCTGAGCCGGTGTTGTTTGCTTGCGCGAGTCGCCTGCGGGTGAGTGAAGAGGTGCTGCTCGATGCCTCGAGCGCTGCGCTCTACGTGTTCCGCGGAAAACCAAGTCCTCGCACCGTACTCGAGCGGATCCTGCAGCTGCTGGACAAGACCCAGAAGACGGCTCCCCGGCCTGGCAAGGGTTGACGGAATGCGCTGTTCCGAGGTGGGCTTCGCGTGCTAGGAAACGGCCAGGTTCGCCTTGGTCTCAGCGTTGTGCTCGCATGCTCACGACCTTCTGGATCCAACAAAATCGGCTGGTCGACTCCGGTGAGGGGCCGCCCCAGGTTCTGGTCTACGTCGATCCGGACGAGGTCGAGCGCCGGTATTTGGTAGATGAATGCGGTCTCGACGAGCACACCTTGTCCTCTGCTCTCGATCCCGACGAGCTGGCTCGTCTCGAGTTTGAGCCGGAACACATCGCGCTGATCTACAAGCGCCCTTCTAGCTATCAGGAGGGGGGGCGGTTCATGTTCCGGGTGGCCTCGACCGGCCTCTTCGTGTTCAAAAATCGCTTGATCATCGTCCAGGCCAAGGAGCAGCCCGCCTTCGACGGGAAGCTCTTCACTCGGGTCAACTCCCCCCAAGCGCTGGTCTTGCGTCTGATCTCGCGGGCGGTGGCTCACTACCTCGAGCATTTGAAGGTGATCAACGCCGCGGTAGACGAGCTCGAGGACAAGATCAATCTCTCGCTCGAGAATCGTTATCTCATTTACATGTTCGTGCTGCAAAAGAGCCTAGTTTACTATCTGAGCTCGATCAGCTCAAATGGTGGGCTGATCGAACGGCTGCGCAACAATGCGCAAAAGCTGGAGCTTGGGCCCGAGGGTCAGGAGTGGCTGGATGACCTCGGAATCGAGAACACCCAGTGCTACAAGCAAGCCGAGATTTACTCGAGTATTCTGGCAGGCCTGATGGATGCGCGGGCGTCGGTGGTGAGCAACAACCTGAACGTTCTCATGAAGACGCTCAACATGGTCACCATCACCATCATGGTCCCGACCTTTGTGGTGAGCGCGTTCAGCATGAACGTCCACATCCCGCTCGCGGATCGAAGCTGGGCCTTCTGGTTCGTGCTGGTGCTGGCTGGATTCTCCTCCCTTGCTTGGCTAGTGATTTGGAAGCGTTGGCGTTGGTTGTGACCATGAGGTCTTGGGCAAGGCCCGTGAGCCTGATCGAAAGCGCGTGCCTCGGCGTCACGTTCTGCTAAAAGCCCGCCGCCGTGGCTCAGATTTTCGTTGACGACGTAACCAAGATTTACGGACAAAAGCGCCTCTTCGTCGAGGTGACGGTGGGGTTCAGCTCCCAGAAACGCTACGGCATCACTGGGCCGAACGGTGCTGGTAAGTCGACCTTCCTCAAGATCCTCTCGGGTGAACTCGAGCCGGACACCGGTCGGGTACAGCGACCGAAACGCACTTCGGTGCTCTCACAGGATCACTTTCGCTTCGAGTCTTGGCGGGTGCTCGACGTGGTGATCATGGGCAACCGCGCGCTTTGGAGCGCGCTCGAGGAGAAGGAACAGCTGGTCGGTAAGGCTGAACTCACCGATGAGGAGGGCGCGCGGCTCGGCGAGCTCGAGTGCACGATCGCCGAGGAAAACGGGTACACCGCCGAGGCCGACGCTGGTGAGCTGCTCTCGGGCCTGGGGATTCCGGAGTCCGATCACGACAAGTGCATGAGCGAGATCCCAGGTGGCAGGAAGCTGCGGGTGCTCTTGGCGCAGGCGTTGTTCGGCAATCCGGATGCGCTCTTGCTCGATGAGCCCACCAACAATCTGGATATCGACAGCATCCGCTGGCTGGAGCGCTTCTTGGTGCGGTACCGGGGGATTCTGGTCACTGTCTCCCACGATCGACGGTTTCTGAACGAGATCTGCACGCACATCGCGGATATCGACTACGAGACCATCATCACCTACACCGGTGGTTACGACGACATGGTGCGGACCAAGGGGCAGGTTCGCAGCAAGATCGAGCAAGAGAACGCGGAGCGCCAGAAGAAGATCGAGCAGCTTCGAGACTTCGTGGCGCGCTTTGGCGCGGGTACCCGTGCCACCCAGGTGCAAAGCCGGAAGAAGCAGATCGATCGGCTTACCCTGAATGATCTCAAGCGCTCCAATATCGAGCGTCCGTTCATCCAGTTTCAGGTGAAGAAGCCCTCCGCCAAGCAGACGCTATCCATCGACGGCTTGTGCAAGAGCTGGCCGGAGGTCACGGTCTGCGAGCGTTTCCGCGCCACCATCACCAAGGGTGAGAAGGTAGCGATCATTGGGCGGAGTGGGGTGGGGAAGACCACTCTGTGTCGCATGTTGATGGGGGAGCTGGCCCCTGATTCAGGCAGCATCGAGTGGGGCACGCAGGTCAGCCTTGGCTACCTCGCCCAGGATCACCGTGGCGATATCCGCAATGGGTGTACGGTCAGTGAATGGCTGCACTCCTTCGATACCATGGCGGAGCTGGAGCAGGTGCGTGGGTTACTCGGGCGCATGCTTTTCAAGGGTGATGAAGGGCAGAAGCTGACCGATGCGCTGTCGGGCGGAGAGGCAGTTCGGCTGATTTTCTCCAAGTTGATGCTGACTCGGGACAACGTTCTGATCCTCGATGAGCCCACCAACCACCTCGATCTCGAGTCGATCGTCGCGCTCGGGGACGCGCTCGCGAAGTTCGAAGGGACCGCCTTCGTGGTGACCCACGATCGAGACTTGGTAGCCAGCTTCGCAACCCGGATCTTCGCCTTCGAGCCCGATGGTCTGGTCGATTGGCAGGGGAGCTACGACGACTATGTGGAGCGCTCGGGTGGGGACCAGACCGAGAGCATCGCGGCTCCGCCGTCTTCGGCGAAGGGTCGGTCTCGGAGTGTGCCGCCGCTCGGTCTTTCGGTGGACTAGCCACCTGGGCGAGGGTTGGCGCCCCGGGACCTGGTCCAAGCGTTGGCTATCCGCTGCCCGACCAGTCTGCTAGGCTGCGCTGTCATGCGAGTGCTGGTGACCGGAGCTGCGGGTTTCATTGGATCGAACGTGGTTGATGCGCTGCTAAGGCAGGGTGATCACGTGGTTGGCATCGACAACTTCGATCCGTATTACGACCCTGAGCAGAAGCGTCGGAACCTCGGCTGGGCCATGGCGCACAGCCATTTCTCGTTGGTACGAGGGGATGTGCGTGATCGGGAGATGCTCGCACGCACCTTCGAGAGCGCGCGTCCGGAGTTGGTCGTGCATTTCGCGGCCCGGGCGGGGGTGCGGGCTAGCGTCGCCGAGCCCCTGCTCTACACCGAGGTCAACGAGTTGGGTGGGGCGAATGTGCTTTCGGAGTGCCAAGCCCGAGGGCAGGTTCCCATCGTCTACGCCTCCACCTCGTCCGTGTACGGCAAGACCAACCGTTTGCCCTTCGTGGAGGACGACCCCGCCATTTTTCCGCTCTCTCCCTACGCCGCGAGCAAGCGAGCGGGGGAGCTGATGGCCTACGCCTTCTCTGAGGTGTATGGCTTGCCCGTTTGTGTGCTGCGATTCTTCACCGTGTATGGTCCGCGCGGGCGACCCGACATGGGATTTTTTGCGTTTACCCGCGCGCTCACCCAACGATCTGCGATCACGCTCTTCGGTGAGGACACCGCGCGAGACTTCACCTATGTCGGTGACATCGTGGCGGGTGTGTTGGGCGCGGCGCAATTCCTGCTCGAACATCGGGGGTTTCACACCTTCAACCTGGGTCGGAGCGAGCCTGTGGTGGTGCGGCGGGTGATCGAGCTTCTGGCTGTCCGCCTGGGCGTGGAGGCGAGGATTGTGCTCGGCTCGCTCATGCCGGGAGAGGCTGAGCGCACCGCCGCCAATGTGGACCGCGCGGCCAAGGGCTTCGGATACCAACCCCAAATCAGCATCGAGGAAGGTGTAAAATTGTGGGTGGAGTGGATTTTGAACAGTCCTGAGGCTCCCTCTTTGTGCACAGGGTGACACGGACCGCGGAAATCTCCTGCCTGCCTCGGCTCTGGTGGTTCGTTGATCGCAGGAAGGAGGCTTCGGGCCTCGGAAGGAGTGACGTTCATGCGGCAGGCGCGCTTGGCAGCTGGTTCCCTCACAGTGGTGCTCACCCTTTGGTCGGCGATGGGCCTTGCCTACCCGATGCGTGGTGAGCTGCACAGCTTCACGCAGCCGAGTGGCGCACTGGTCGAGGTGGTGCTGACCGGTGACGAATTCTACCTCCGGGCGGAGACTCCAGGTGGATACCCGTTGGTGATGGATGAGCAGCTAGGAAGCATCTGCTACGGCCGCCTGGTGGACGGGGCTCTGGTGTCGACTGGTGTCACCTACGAGGGATTCGACGACGAGGGGCTGCTGGCCGAGCTTCTGGTGGTGCCGCACGTCCGTGAGTCGAGCGTCGTGCGAGCGTCGCGGAGCGTGGCCAATCGACGTCGACTCGACCCGAACGGTGGCGCCGTGACCACCCGGGTGCGACCGGATGGCACGGTGAGCATGGCGGTCACGCACCCGCCGGTGAGCGGAGACCACGCGCCCACCGGCACCGTCACCGGCCTGGTGGTGTTGGTTGACTTCCCGGATCGTCCCTTCACCATCTCGGCGGAGGAGGTCGACAATGCCTTCAACTCGAGTGAGCCGTATGGAGGGACCTGGCACGGCTCGATGAAGAGCTGGAGCGAGCAGATCTCCGAGGGATTGACCAGCGTGGAGCATGTGGTGGTTGGCTACTACACCGCGGCGGGCAATGTCGCGGCCTACAACCCGAACGTCGAGACCTGGAACTATGACACCTCGGACGTGCTCTACGAAGAGGTCTACGAGTACATCGACAACAATGTCGATCTGTCGAGCTACGCCGTGGAGGGTGAGCTCCGAAGCCTGGCGCTGATCTACGCGGGGGACATGATCTCGAATGGTTGGGCCACCAACCTCTGGCCGCACGGTGGCTGCGGCGGCTGGGGATACACGACCTCTGAGGGCGTGAGGATCCGCCAGTGCTTCATGACCAACCTGGGGGATCGTACGCCGATTCGGCTGTCGACCTTCCGCCACGAGATTGGGCATTCGGTGTTTTTGTGGCCAGATACCTACGATTACGACGATGACTCGAAATGTGCAGGGGGCTTTGCGATGGAGACCGATCTTCCCTGCGCACCATTTCGGATGTGGGCGGGATGGATCGAAGGAACCAACGTCACCGATGCTCCGGGACTCTACTCCCTGCGCGCCAACAGCGCGGACTACCTCCGGTACCACCACCCCACGAACTCTGCGGAGTACTTCCTCGCTGAGTACATGAAGGATGAAGGCACGCGCAGTGGTGCTCCAGACTCAGGCTTGCTCATCTGGCATATCGACGAGGACGGAGACAACAACGACCAAAGGAGAACGGCCACCGATCACTACGTGACGGCGGTCGAGCAGGCTGATGGTCGTTTCGATCTCGAGGCCAACCGCAACGCTGGCGACGGAGATCTGTTTCACGCCCCGGATGCCACGACCTTCGATGCCTCCACGACGCCGAGCAGCAATTGGTGGAACGAAGAGCCTTCGGGTTTCAGCCTTTGCGACATCGGAGGGCTCGACGGGGACAGCATGACGGTGAATGTCGGCTGTGGCTCGGTGGGTGGCATGACGGGGGAGGGTGGTGCGCCCGGTGAGGGCGGTGCGCCCGGTGAGGGCGGTGCGACGGAAAGTGGTGGTAGTCCAGGCGAGGGCGGCACCGGGCAGGGCGGTGAACCGGGCGCGGGGGGGTCCACCCCCGAGCTTGGGGGCGCCCCTGGTGCCGGTGGAAGCGGTGAAGGCGGTGCGGCGCAGGGCGAGGGTGGGCAGGGGCTTGGAGGCCAAAACCCGGAACTCGGCGGTGCTCCTGGTGAAGGCGGTGCCGTGGTGGCCCAGGGCGGTGCCGTGGTGGCCCAGGGCGGCGCCGTGGTGGCCCAGGGCGGTGCCGTGGTGGCCCAAGGCGGCGCGGTGGTGGCCCAAGGCGGCGCGGTGGTGGCCCAAGGCGGCGCGGTGGTGGCCCAAG
>CAYNEY010000015.1:92818-108984 GCA_964396375.1 uncultured Polyangiaceae bacterium
GCGGTGCGGTGGTGGCCCAAGGCGGTGCGGTGGTGGCTCAGGGGGGCAGCACGATGCCCACGGCTGCCGGTGGCACGCTCAGCGCGGCGGGAGCACAGCCCGTGGCCGACGACGCCACCTCTGGTGGCGATGATGGTGGTTGTGGCTGTCAGATCCCGACCACCCGTGGTCCCGGACCGCTCGCCGCGTGGGCAGCTCTCTTGGTGGGGCTCGGGTTCGTGCGCCGCAGGCGACTTGGCTGAGCCTTGGGTTCGGGGGCGGTGCCGAGGGCACGACGGCATCGCCTCAGAAGAGTTCCACGTCCCCCTCGCTGACATCGCTCTGGTGGACGACCTGGCGAAGCCCGGCGCGTTGGTTGTCGAAGCTTTCGAGGGCCGTTCCCGCCCGCTCGGAGAAGGGGCCATCGAGCTCGAAGAGTGAGGCGAGGGGTCGTAGGGCATCGACCCTCCGCATGGAAAGATCCGCCAACTGACTCACTAGGTCATCGAACTGGAGAGCGCGGATGCACTCACCCACGCCGACCGAGACCAGCTGTTGCAGCTCTTGGGCCTCGCGCAGCGAGCCGTTGAGTTCCGTTTCGAGGACCTGCGCTGCGCCGTCCAGCTCCTCCACCGAGCGCTGGCCCTGGTCTACGGCCACCCGCGCGATCTCGGAGGTGGCCGCCGACTCGGCGCTGGTTTGCTGCAGAGTATCACGGACGTCCCCCACCACCTGCTCAGCCTCGCGAGACAACCGGGCGAACTCCATGGCGAGCTCCTGCATGGCCTCCGCCACTACCCGAAATCCAAGCCCGACCTCGCCAGCCCGAGTGGACTGGATGCTCGCATTCAAGGAGAGGATCCGGGCCTGTTCGGCATAGGAGCGGATCGACGCCGTGATCTTGGCTACCTTGGCCAGCACTTTGGACACGCCTTCGATGGCTCGAGTGAGCTTCTGAACTCCATCAGCCGTGTGCTCGAGAGACTGATGGGCGCGAGAGACAATCGTGGTACTGTGACTCACGAAGCGTGACACCGGACCATCGACCCCGTGAGATTGGACGAGGTTGACGGAACCTTTCAGGACCGCTTGCTGCTGCCGGCTCTGGGCATCAATGGTCGAAAACCCGCGCGCAAGGCTGGCGGTTGCGTCCGACACGATGGTGCGGATCTGCGTAAGCTCATGGGTGAGGTGATCGACCTCTTCGAGAAAGGCGTTGCATCGAGGAGGAGAGCTGTTGGCGTTCATCAGTTGTGACCCGGATGGGTTGAAGGGGTAAGGAGCCGCGCCATGACGCGTCCGGTGGCGAGATGAACCCTGAGTTCCGTTCCCGAGGTCAAGGTCTTCGGTTGGGGTGGGGTGAGCCCGAGTTCACCAAACAGAGACCAGGTGGCATCGGAGAGAACCACCTCCAAGATCGCTGACTCTGAGCACAAGGGCTGGCAACCGACGAACGCGCGGACCGTCGTCTCGGTGCTGGAGGGGCCGAGACGCTCCAGAGCAGCCGTAAGAAACTGACGCAGGCTGGTGCGGAACCCGGTCAAGCTGGCAGGATCGGGGGGCGCGCCGAGATGCAGCATCGCGGTGCGGGCTTGAGCGGGGAGGTGGAGAACGAAGAGTAGGCTCAGGTCCAATCGGACCGATACCCAGCCGTGGCTCCCGTCCAGATGATTGTGCACGGGCAGAGAACGCACGGCAGCCGGCAAGCGCGGTTCGCTGCGAAACGACCCCCGCTCAGCGCCGGTTGGTGCGAGCGAAGAGCGTGGTCGGGGCACCACGGAGACTCGGCGCGCCGGCCCGCGTTTGGGGTTGAATCGATACACGGTGTGGGCAACGAAGGAGAACTCCGAGTCGTGGGCGAGCAGAGACTCGGAGTGGCCGAGGAACAAGAGTCCGTGGGGAGCGAGGTGCCGTGCCACATGCTCGATCACCCGGCGCTGGTTCGGGGCATCGAAGTAGATGAGCACGTTGCGCAAAAATACCACATCAAAGGGAGCGTGATCGATGTGGCTGTCACCAAGCAGATTGTGACGGAAAAAGGTCACACGCTCCCTTAGCTCGCGTCGGATGCGATAGGAATCTGCGTACTTTCCGCGCCCCGGCACGAACATCCGCTCTTTTTCCCCGTACGGCAGCTCGCGGATGGCCGAGCCGTCGTAGACGCCACGCCGTGCCGTTTCGAGGACCCGGGTGTCGATGTCGGAGGCCACCACCCGTGCGGTCAAGAACTGAGGGCGACTCAAGGTGTCGCTGAGGACCGAAGCCAGGGTGTAGGGTTCTTCCCCGGTAGAAGAGGCGGCACACCAGATCCGCAGCCCCCTCGCCAGGGCTTGGCTAAGTTCCCGAGTCGGCCGCAACAGCTGCTCGCTCAGAATCGTGAAGTGGTCCGGTTCGCGGAAGAAGGCGGTCTTGTTGGTGGTCAGCGCATTGATGAAGCGCTGACGGAGATCGCCGGTCACATCCGCGAGCAGCCGTTCTGTGTACTCGCGAAACGAACCACACCCAGTGTGCTCGAGCTCCCGGCTGAGGCGGTTGATGACCAGGTGCCGCTTCCCCGGTGTGAGCGTGATGCCAGCCCACTCGTAGATGAGCCCGCGAAACCGCGTGAGCTCATCCTCCGAGAGGGCTGGCATGGCGATGGGCATGAGGGACTTCACGTGCGCCCTCGCCCCTTTCCCTAGATTTCCTCGAAGGCGTTGTCTAGCTCAGCATCCGAGGCCGAGGTGCCGCCCCTCTCTGCGAGTTTCTCGCGCGAGGGAGCGCCCCGGCGTGGCGCTGGCGGCGCGATGGAGCCGCGAGCGACGGTGGTGGCGCGTGGACGGCGCGCCTGAGCGGCAGGACGACGTGGGGCCCGCGGCGGAGGTGCACCGAAGGAACCCGTGGTCGCGGAGCCCCGTTGCGCGTCGGCCATCAGGTGGAACTGGTCCACCACCTCTTCGAGACGCGTTGCCTGTTGGGCCAGTGACTCTGCCGTGGCCGAGAGCTCTTCGGTCTGGCTCGCGTTCGACTGGGTCACCTGGTCCATTTGCGTTACCGCCAGGTTTACCTGGTCGAGTCCGTTGGCTTGCTCCCGCGAGGCTGCCGCGATCTCAGCCACGAAATCCGTGACGCGCTTGGTGGAGGCCAAGATCTCGGAGAGGGCGGAGCCTGAGCTTTCCACCAGTTGATAGCCGTTTTCAATCTTGCCCACCGAATCATCGATCAGCGCCTTGATTTCCTTGGCGGCGGTGGCGCTGCGCTGGGCCAGATTCCGCACTTCGGTGGCAACCACGGCGAAGCCGCGTCCCTGTTCGCCCGCGCGAGCGGCCTCGACGGCAGCGTTCAAGGCCAGCAAATTGGTCTGAAAGGCGATCTCGTCGATGGTGGTGGTGATCTCGGCGATCCGCGATGCCGACCGGTTGACCTCCTTCATGGCTCCCACGGCCTCACCCGCGATCCGTCCGCCTCGCTCCGCCATGTCGCGGGAAGCGCTGGCCAATTGGGAGGCCTGCTGGGCGTTGTCCGCGTTCTGCTTCACGGTCGCGGTCAGCTCCTCCAGGGTCGCGGCGGTCTCTTCGATGCTGGCGGCCTGTTCCTGAGCGCCGCTCGCCAACTCTTCGGTGGTGCTGGCAAGCTCGTTCGAGGCGCGCGACACGGTGCCGGCGATCTGGGTTACCTCGAGCAGTGCTCGCCCGAACCAGCGCGCAAACAAGAGGCTGATGAGGATGCTGAGCAGGGCGGCCCCCGTGATCATGGCGATCGAGGTGGTGCGCGTAGCTTGGTACATCGCCTCAGCGTCCCCTTTGCTCTTGGCTCCCATCTTCTCTTTGAGAGCAGAGAGCTCGCCGATCAGCCTGGACATGTTCCAGCCATGCTTCTGGGTTGCGTTCAGGTGGGCAAAGCCCTCGGCGCGCTTCCCAGCGTCCACGAAGGCCATGACCTGACGCACCGAGCCGAGGTAGAGTTCGAGCTCACTCCTGGCCTCGTTGAGCAATCGCGTGCCCTGTTCGGTGGCCATCAGCGGTGCCGCCTTGTCCAGACGGTCCCGGATGAGCTTGCCGCTGTTCTCGATTCGGGTGCGGGAGTCCTCCACCCCTTTCTGCTCGGGATCGAGCAGTGCGTGGCGGACCGACCGGGCCACGATGAACATGTTGATCTCGGCCTCGCGGATCGCGTTGAGTCCGATGAAGTCGCGATCGTAGAGTTCTGACATCGCGTCGTTCATTCGACTGAGATTGGAGAGCCCGAGGTAGCCGACGCCCACGGTGAACGCGGTCGTCATGAGGAATCCAAGCACGAGCTTGGCTTTGGCGCTGAGGTTGGAGAACCAGTTCATCTTGTTTAGTCCTTCTGGGTGGAGAGCGCGTCGGAGCAGCCATGGGCGTCGTCAGCGAGGAGGGTGTCGAGATCGAGCAGCAAGACGAGCTGCTCTTGGGATTGGAAGAGGCCGGTGATGAAGCTCGTGTCCACGCGGTCACCAAAATCCGGGGTGGGGGCCTTGGCCCCGGGCATGATGCTGAGCACGTCCGAGACCGCGTCGACCACCAGCCCGAGCGTGTGGGTGCCCACTGTGGCCACGATGATCACAGTGAAGCGGTGGTATTCTGGCTTCTCGATCCCGAAGCGGATCCGAAGATCGATGATCGGGACGATCGCGCCGCGCAGGTTGATGACCCCGCGGACGTGATGGGGAACATTGGGGATGGGGGTGATCGGAGAGAGTCCCCGGATCTCTTGGATCCGCAGGATGTCCACCGCATAAAGCTCGGCACCCAAGCGAAAGGACAGGTACTGGGTGCCCGAGCTGGTGGTGTCTGCCGTGTTGGCGAGGGGCTGGAGGGGAGCTGGTGCGTTCATGAGTGAGTGGGCTCCTTCAGGCAGCTTCGGAGCCACCGGATGGGAGGGGTTGGTGGGAGAGGCGGAGCAGGGCGGGCACATCCAGGATCAACGACACCCTGCCGGAGCCGAGGATGGTGGCGCCCAGGATTCCGTCGGTGCGAGCGAAACGTGTGTCCAGGTTCTTGACCACGATTTGGGCTTGTCCGTTCACGCTGTCGACGACCAGCCCAAGCAGCTGGCCATCGGCTTCTACGACCACGACCAAACACCGTGTGAGGTCGGTTCGCGCATTGGGGATCCCGAAGAGTTGGGAGAGGCGGAGCAGCGGCAGAGCTCGGCCACGCAGCATCACCGACTCGCCCTTGCCGGCGATGGTGCGGAGGGTCGCGGAGGTCGGGCAGAATGACTCGGTGATCGCGAGCAGCGGAACGACGAAGGTCTCGGCACCTACCATCAAGGTGAGACCATCGAGGATGGCCCGGGTCGAGGGGAGCTTGATCACGAAGCTGGTGCCGTGGGAAGGGGTGGACTCGATGGCGATCGAGCCGGAGAGGGCGTCGATGGTGCTGCGCACGGCATCCAGACCTACGCCCCGCCCCGAAACGGCCGTCACCGTTTCGGCGGTCGAGAACCCGGGAGAGAAGATCATGGCGCGCAGCACCTCATCCTCGAGCACTGCGTCCGGGGTGATGAGTCCTCGGGCTTCGGCTTTGGCGCGGATCTTCTCTAGATCGAGCCCGCGACCGTCGTCCGAGACTTCGATCACGACGCCACCGGCGACGTGGCGGGCCGCCAGATGAATCCGCCCGGTACGCGGCTTGCCGGCAGCCTCGCGAACGGCGGGTAGCTCGATTCCATGGTCGAGAGAGTTGCGCACCAAGTGCGTGAGAGGGTCGGTGAGCTGCTCGACGACATCCTTGTCTATCTCCGTGTCCGCGCCGGACAGCTCGAGCTCGACCTCTTTCTCGAGGGCACGAGAGAGATCGTGAACCACTCGGGGAAAACGAGAGAAGATGGAGCTCACGGGCACCATGCGGATCCCCATCACCCGCGTCTGCAACTCTTGCATGTTGCGATCGATGCTATCGACCGCATCCTGGAGAACGGGCGGGATCTTCTGCAGGTGCTCGGCCAGAAGTTGGCGGACTACGGCCTGTGATATCACCAGCTCGCCGACTAGATCGATCATGGAGTCGACCTTGGCGGCGGGGATGCGGAGAACGGAGGAGGCGGTGGTCTGTGTGGTCTTGCGTTGCGGGGTGGCGGCTCTGGTGGAGCTGAGGGGCTCCGCTGTGTTGGAAGTCTGGGTCTCCGGCGGCGCGACGGGCTCGATCGAGAGTGTGCAATCGTCCTCGACGAACACGAAGATCTCACGAACCGTCGCGAGCGAACTGGTGGTGGTGAGGGTCAGTGACCAACGCACGTAACAGGCTTCGGGATCGAAGCTCTGGTCGAGGGGAACGCGTGAGGTGTCACAGAAAAGCTCGCTGAGCTCGCCGAGCCGGGCCAGATCACGAAAAAGCAGGCTCGGATCCAGGCCTGAGCGAAAGAAGTGTGCCTCGGGTTCGATGGTGATGAAATAGCGAGTCCGGTTGGTGTGGGGGCAAGGAGCCTCGGGCAGGGCTGGGTGGGTGCCAGACGCTTCACCGTTCGAGAGCCTTATCAGTTCGGCGATGAACGCGTGACTGACCTCGGGTGGCTCAGCGTTGGCTTCGAGCGCGTCCACGAAGGCGGTGAGCAGATCGGTTGCGCGGAGAAGCAAACTCGAGAGTTCGCGGGTGACCGGCGCGTGTCCCGAACGCACGCTGTCGAGGGTCGACTCGAGATGGTGGGTGAACTCGGACAATGCCTCGAAACCAAGGGATGCGGCTCCTCCTTTGATCGAATGCGCGGCGCGAAAAACACTCTGCACGGCGTCGGCAGCCAGCGAGGGATCTTCCAGGGCAAGCAGCCCTTGCTCGAGGACACCGATGTGTTCACGGGCTTCTTCGATGAAGGTCTGTTTGAAGCGGGAGAGATCGAGGGCCATCTGTGTGTCGTCCTCAGCGCACTACCTTCTCGAGAACTGAGAGGAGCTTCTCTGGGTTGAAGGGCTTCACCAGCCAGCCGGTGGCGCCGGCCTGCTTGGCCTCCTGGCGCTTCTGCTCCTGGGACTCGGTGGTCAACATCAGGATCGGTACCCCACGGCAGGTTGGGTGTTTGCGTGCCTCGCGGATGAACGTCACCCCGTCCATCACCGGCATGTTGAGGTCGGTGATCACGACCTGAAAGGCCCCAGTGTCGAGGGCTTTGACCGCTTGGGCACCATCCGGCGCCTCCACCGTCTCATAGCCTGCCTGGGTGAGCGTAAAGGTGACCATCTGACGCATGGTCGCGGAATCATCGACGACCAGAGCCCGCCTAGGCATCAAGGGCCTCCTGCTCTTGGGATACGAGCTGCTCCAGCAGGGGCAGGAGCCCCACGGATTGCGCGCAAACGCGGAGCGCCTCGGAGACATTCACCAGCTGAAAAGAGCGGTTCTCGGCGCGAGCCCGGGTGTGCCAGTGCAGGCAGAGCTGGAGGAAGGCGGCGTCGATGTAGGATACCTGGGAGAGATCCACGAGCAGCCGCGGGTCTCGGGAGAGGGCCTCACCGAATTCGCGATGCCGCTCTGCCACCGAGGCGAAGCTCTGCTCGGCGGAGAGCGCGAGGAGCGGACGTTGCGTCGGGGGGGCTTTTCTTTTTGACACCGATGGGGACAACGGACGGTGGGCGGCGGACATAAGGCAAAATCGTCCAGAAAATGAGGGATCGAGAGACGAGTCGGCCGAAATGAGCAAGGTGCCGCGGTGCTGGAGGGTGATGGAGGCCAAAGGTGTGGTTGCGACGGGTCTGCGGTGGTGGCACGTTGGGCAGAACGTGGAGGTACGGCAGATGGGAAAGTGGCGAGCGGTGGTAGCCGATGATTCGGCGGTGATGCGGCAGCTGATCGAGACGGCCCTCACGACAGCGGAGGACTTCGAGGTGGTCGGTTTGGCCAAAGATGGAGTGGAGGCGAACCAGCTCGCCAAGCGGGTAGCGTTCGACGTGATGCTGCTCGACGTGAACATGCCGCGTCTCGATGGCTTGACGCTGCTGGAAGGCCTCCACCGGATGAGGAGAACTGTTCCGGTCGTGATCTGCTCCAGCACCGCCCAGGAAGGCTCACCGCAGACCCTGCGTGCTCGGGAGCTCGGTGTGACCCATTTCGTGGAGAAACCTGGGGGGAGCTCGGGACGCAACACCGAGGAATTTCTGAGTGATCTTCTGGCTGCGGCGCGCGCTGTGGCAAAATCCGCGATGCCTGGTTAAGTCAACTCGGCGCGCAAGACCGGCTCCAATCCTTCCAGGTTCTGGACGGTGAGCCCGAGCCGGTCGATGAGTTCAGGAAGCTCTCGGGACCGAGTCTCGTCGGCGAAGCCAAAGCCCAGATCTGCCGCCAGGATCTCAGCCAGCATGACCAGTTGGGTGAGACGGCTGGTCGAAGCGAGCGGAGTGTCGTGGCTGTCGAGTGCCTCAGCGATGTCCGGAGGCATCTGCCCGAACGTGAGCAAGCGATGGGTCAACGCGGGATGGAGCTCCCGGAGGATGGACCAGAGGTGGTCGAAGGCAAGAGCCGATCGTCGATCGCGTTGCTCTCCGAGGGAGATCAAGGCTGCAGCGATGCCGATGTCATGCAGCAGTCCCGTCAGATAGGCTGCAGAAGGATCGCAGCCGACGCTGGGTGCGAGGTGGCGCGCGGCGGCTGCGGTCAGCCACGCTGTGCACCCGCAACCGTTCCATGGGCTCCATGAAAGTTGGCGCGCGAAAGACGCGACTCTCGACCGCTACCCGATAGAAGAGGGCGGCTGCACGGGTAAGCCCCATGCGACTGACAGCCTCGAGCAGTCCCCGCGGGGGGTGTGCTCCCGCCAAGGCCGCAGATTGCGCGAGGCGGAGCACCTCGCCGGCCAGTACCGGATCCTGCTCGAGGATGGCTACCATTTTCCCGAGCGAAGCGTCAGGATCTCGGGAAAGATGGAAGAGTTCGAGGGCCGTCTTTGGCAGCAGCGGCGGTCGGTAGGTGGGGCTCGCGAAGTGCTGGAGCAACCAACCGCGGAGGACGGGAGCGCTGTCGAGCTCCCCCGAGACCGGAACACGGGCGACGGGTGTCGGGGCAGGGTGGGCCATGCCTGACTCGTACGGCCTCTGGGCAGGGAGAATAAGGCCGCGTTTGCTCGCGGGATCGGGTACCCCGCTTAATACGGCGGAGGTGTCGACCGTAGCTGAGGGGCGGCACCGAGAATGCCTACCCGTGTCCTTGTCGTCGATGACTCCGCGCTGATGCGGAACCTGCTCACCGAGGTGATCGAGCAGGATCCTGCCTTCGAGGTGATCGGCACGGCGCGTGATCCCTATGATGCATGGGACAAGATCAAGCGTCTTGGGCCGGACGTCGTGACCCTGGACGTTGAGATGCCACGGATGGATGGGCTCTCCTTCCTCGAGCGCCTCATGCATCTTCGGCCGATGCCGGTGGTGATGGTCTCATCTTTGACCGAGGCCAACTGCGATACCACGCTGCGTGCCCTCGAGCTCGGAGCGGTCGACTTCGTGACCAAGCCCAAACTCGAGGTCGAGCGGGGGACTCGGGAACTCGGAGCGACGTTGCTCGAGAAGTTGCGGATCGCGGCGCGCTCCAAGCCCCGGACGCGAGTGCGGCGCTCGATTCAGCCGACCCACCCGACCCAGAGCAAGGCACCACCGGCACGATTGCTGCGCACCACGATGCAGGTGGTGGCGCTTGGAGCCTCGACGGGCGGCACCGAAGCCATTCGCGAAGTCTTGATGCGGATGCCGGCGGACGCTCCGCCGATCGCGATCGTGCAGCACATGCCCATCGGCTACACCAAGGCCTTCGCGGCGCGGCTGGATGGACTGTCAGCGATGAGCGTGCGGGAAGCGGAAGATGGATCCCGCCTTACCCAGGGCTCGGTGCTGATAGCGCCCGGAGATCGGCACATGACGCTGGAGCGGAGTGGGGCGGATTACCGGGTGCGCGTCTTCGACAGCGAACGGGTCAATCACCACCGTCCAAGCGTGGATGTGCTGTTCGAATCCTGCGCCAAGTTCGCGGCGAAAAATGCCATCGGGGTGCTGTTGACCGGAATGGGTGCGGACGGTGCGGTGGGGCTACTTTCCATGCGCCGTGCCGGTGCGCACACCATCTGCGAGGATGAGTCGACCTGTGTGGTCTACGGGATGCCGCGGGAAGCCGTCGAACGCGGGGCCGCCGAGCGCGTGTTGCCGTTGCCGGACATCGCGCGGGCGATCCTGAGTGCCGCCCAAGGCTAGGTGCCGGCGTCGACGGCGGGCTCTGGCTCTGGAGTGGGGTTTCCGCAATCGCAAGGGCCGAAGCTCGAGCCATCAGCCAAGCAGGCTTGGCCCCCCACGCAGGCGCCGGGACCGACGCAGCGCTGGGTCTCGCCAGGACGGCAGACAGGCGGAGGTGTCGCGGGCGTTTTTGGCTGGGGTGGTGGCGTGCGCGGGACCGACAAAGTGCGCAATCTGGCGTTGGTGCAGCGTACCGAAAGGGTGTTTTCCGTGAGCTGGATCTCGTTGCCGGGCGAGCCCGCCATTTTGGCTTGCCGCCGCGCACCCTCGACCGCGAAGCCCTGTGCGCCACAGAGTTGGTTGGCCTTTTCGATGCAGGCGTTCTGATTCTTACAGGTGATGTCGTAAGCGCCCGGCGCTCGCTCGCTCACGTTGGCGGCAGAGCAGGCGACGAAACATGGAAGAACCAGCATGAACCAGCGGGACATGCGGAGTCGATACGCCCAGCTCGCGCCGCTGTAAAGGGGCTTTGGCGGCCCCCTCTGGTCGCGTGACCAAGGTGACGAGCCCAGCCCCGGATGAGCCAGCAGAGGTGCAGGAGGCAGCGCCAACGCGGTGGCTTCCCAAAAAAGGAGCACGGAGTCAGTAGGGCTCGCTGTAGCAGAGACCGTCGGCGTTCAAATGGCCCATGGTGCTCGCATTGAACCCCACGAACTCCGCGAGGTTCGAGAGGGCCACCGAACCGGAGTCGAAGGTCATTTGTGTGGGTTGACTCGGAAGATGATACAGCGCTTCGTCCACGCAAGAACGCCAGGGCAGGGGGGTGCCCTGGGCATCGGTGATGGCAGGGAGTGATACCTGTTCGAGCTCTGCCATCGTTACCAGATGGCCGTTCTCGGTCTCGCGAGCGTGGGCCGCGAAGTGATTGAAGAGCGGGAGGTTCTCATGGCTTGTGGCGGGCCAGAAGAGGTGATCGGTGTGCACGGTGATCTGCGCAGTGGTCGTGCCGCGAGAAAGGAGCTGGATCCCGCGCTGCGACTCCTCTCCCTCGAGGGCCCCGCCGGTGTTGTCCGGGTTTTGGCAGTTTCGTGAGTGAACGTTTCCCGAGAACTCAAACTCGAAGGCGACCGAGCTCGGGAGGCTGGAGAAATCATAGGCAGGATCGCTCGAGGTGCAGTCAGTGCCGGCTAAGTCAGCCCGTCCGGAGAGCAAGGCGCGCGCCTCACCCTCGATCATCCGGGTGACGGCCTGGTCGTCGGGCTCCACGTTCACGAACACCGCGTCCGCGGTGGGTGCGACCAAATCGAAGCTGAAGGCGTAACGCTGATCGGCCTCGAAAATGCCCGTGAGATCGTCGATCGGGAGGCGGATCGCCACGCGCCCCGCCCCGCCCCGGTCGAGCGCGTCCCCGGGCTTTGCCAGATCGACCACGAAGGGACCCTCGCGGAGCGCCAGGGTTTCGCCAAGCACGCTCGGATCACCAGGGTCGCGATCTGGTGCCTCCGAGAGCCGGATCTTGTCGATACAAACCAGGATGCGTTCGAAGTTGACCGCCCAACCATCGACGAAGGCCACTTCTTGTCCGGCGGCAGGGGGGAATGCGTAGCCGTTAGCGCCCAGGCTCTCCGCTGACACCGTGATCTCGAGCGTGCCCATTTTTGCGCTGTCCTCCTCGCTGCAGGCGAAGAGCGCAGCGCCGAGCAGGGCGCCCAGAACCAAACGTTTGCGATGATCGTCCCACATGGCCTACCTCACTCTGATTGACGCCGATCCCTCTAGCCTAGATGCAACTGGGTTGCAAGTGGAATCCGCATCAGTGGCGGCAGTGGGCGCAGCGTCCGCGGATTTGAACCTCGGTCACCTCGTTCTCGGTGACTTTGCCGCGAAGGGTTACGTCCAGACACCCGAGACAGGACACGGCACCGCATTCGGTGCAGACGAAATGGGGGTGCCGATCATGGTGAGCCGGGCGGTTGTGCAGAAGCCCGAAGCGCCATACCCCGTCCCCCAGCTTGGTCCGGATCAGGATCCCAAGCTCGCTCATGGACACCAAGTTGCGGTAGATGGTGACCCGGTCGAGGGAAGTGTGTGAGAGCGCTTCGGTGAGCTCGGCATGGCTTGCGGGTTTGTGCCAAGTACTGAGCTCGCGGAGCAAGAGCAGACGCTGTTCGGTCACGCGCACGCCTCGCTCCTGCAAAATGGCACGGAGTGTCTGATCTGTGACTTGCTTCAACCTTCCAGCCATGGGCCCCCGTACGATACTCGAAGCGCTCAGGGCTGCCACTCGATGCGATAGCCATGTGCGGCGCGCAGCCCTTGGAACAGTGTGTTCGAGGTGGGATCATCGAGGGAGTCGGGGATCTGGTTCAAGTGGGTGAGCTCGGTGCCAACCGGGAGGTGTCCGAAATCGACCCGCGCGAACCACACCTCGGGTCTTACCCGGAGGACGAGAGTTCCGGTGTGGCTGGGCGTGATGTCGACCGGAATGGGAGTAACGATCCGCTGCTTGCAGAGGGGGTTGGCGCCCGGAGTGGCGGGGTCGGACGAGGGGAGGGCGCGGTTCTGGCCAATGGTGACAACCCCGCGGAAACGCCGCGCGACGCCGTCTTTGGTCGCGGTGCCAGCGTAGGTCAAGATCGGCGTCGGATCGTTTTGTGCGTCGATCTCGCCGCCAGTCAGCCACACTTCACCAGTGGCTGCTGGCTCCAACGTGCCGTGACCGGGCTCACCGAAGCGGATCAGCTTTGGGTCGAGGGCATCGAAGGTCATGCCGGAGCGCACCTCGGCCGTGTAAAGACCTGGCAGGATGCAGGCCGTGTCCTGCGCACCCAAGATGGGCCTCGCGCGGTTCAGATAGAGTGCGCCCACATGCAGCTCGGCCTGGTCGAGTTCCACATCATAACCCGTCTCCGTCCTGAAACGGGCGGGGTTCGTGGTTGTCTCGTCAGCGCCCGCGAAGGCCGAAAACTCAACCAAGCCGCTGCCCGTCTCGCCAGAGCAGGCAACCACCACGCAGACCATCAGGGGGGGTAACCTGCTCATGACGCTCCTTCGTCGAGGTCGACCGTGAGTGACACGAACACCATCCGCGGCGCACCTGCGGTGAAATGCCGGACTGGCACCAGCGTCGGGAGTCCCCCCGGTCCCGCGAAATAGGACGCGTAGTTGTACTCCCCGAGGCGGTAGCGACGATTCAGAAGGTTTGTGATTTCGAGACCGAGCTCGAAGGCCTGGTAGCGGAGTGAGGTCGAAGTGTCGATCGAGAGGATCACGTCACTGGTTTGGTCATAAGGTAGGGCTCGGCGACCAATGTAGGTGACGCCGAGGCCTGCGGTTCCGATGAGCGGCCTCCGGGCGAGCGAGAAGGGAAGGGTCTGGCGGAGGGTGGTGTCCGACCGCACCACCGTGCTCGGAACATAGGGTACCGCGTTTCCCGTGTCATCGAAGCGTGAACGCACCAAAGTCACGGAGAGATTCTGATCGATGAGCTGGTCAGAGAAGCGCAAGGCAGCCAAGCCACCGAGGCGCGTAGTGCCTTCAGCGAGCGTGTTGCGTCCCTCCGTTTCGCTGAAGATGAGGTCACGGTCGACGTGGGTTCGAAATGCCACCACGCGCCCCGCGAAGCTGCCGAAGTCGAGGGTGCGAGCCACCATCACCGCCGCTTCCATCGCCTCCACCCGCGCGAACGGTGTGGTGCGATCGTCGGAGATGTAGCTTGGATCCATCGAGCGAACCCCCTCGCCGTAGCCGAGCGAGAGCTGAAGCCCGACCGCGGGGGAAAGGAGCAAGCTGGCCCGTGGGAGCATCACGCTGGCGGCTGTCGACGAGCGCGCCGTCGGATCGCGATAGCGCCCAAAATCCTGCTGGCTGAGACAGCTCTCATCACCAGCTGGGTTGGTCCGAGAGCCCTGACGAACCTCGTTCTGTGCGCAGTTGTCGAGCACGTTGTATGCGAAATGGTTGGCGCGGATCCCCCCGCGCAGCGTAAGAAAGGAGAGCGGACGCAGTGCCGCGTCGACGAAGAGCCCGATGTCACCGAGAGCGTAGTCGAGATCCAACTCCCGACGGTAGGGGACCCCGTTGCTCGACTGCAATCGTAGCTGGGTACCGCTCCCGAAATCCCCGCGTGCCGCATAACCCGCCTCCAAGGTTTGAGCCAGCCCACCGATGCTTTGTCGGAGCAGTTTGGACCCTCGTGAACCGAGGGTGAAGGAAGAGACGGAGGTGTCGAGGGCATCCCCTCGTTGGGCGTGGGGGGTCTGCTGGGGGAGCTGAACATCACTCAAGTAGCCGGTGAAGTTGGCCACCATCCTGAGATCGCGACGGATCAGGTAAACGAGGGCGCGATCGCCCTTTGGGCTCGTCCGGTTCCCGAGTTCGAGGGCCACCGAGTACCGGCTCGAATCCCCACCCTGACGGGTGTCGTAGGTGTCGAAGAACCCAACTCGCCCCGCGCGGTAGTCGTCTTCGCGGAGAAGCCCCGCTGAGCCGTAGTGGGTGACGTAGGCTTGGGTGACCACTCGGTAACGAGTCTGCTCGCTGAGCTTCCCTTCGACTTGGGCTATGGCAGATGCCCGGGTGGCGTCGCGGTTCTGCCCGTAGCCATCGGTGCGGTTGAGCTCCGCGGCTCCGAAGGTGTGCTGGTTCATGCCCTCTGGACCGTAGAGAACGAGCAGGCGTTTTGTCCCATACGAGCCGAGGGTGGACTTCAGCGTGATACCGCGGGGCCGCCAGCCGAGGTGGTAGTCGGCGCTGCCCGCGACCGCGAAGTTTCCTTGGTGGGGCTCGAAGGGGCCCTCCAGCACACGCAGGGCGAGGACCGTCTCGGGAATGATGAAGTTGGTTTCAGCGTGACCGTTGCCGTGAATGTTTCCAAGCTCGTTGATCGGGACAGAATCGACCGTAAGCTCCAGATCTTGGCCCTCGCGCGCGTCGAATCCGCGCAGAAAGATCTGGTGGGCGTGGCCCTCACCGCCTTCGTTCGTAAGCAGGATCCCTGGTGCGAGCTCGAGCAGGGAGGCCGCGTTCTTTCGGGGAACGGCGGCGAGTTGGCCCACCTCGATGAAGAAGTCGGAACCGCCACGGCTGGGGGGCGGTCGGAGACCCTCTACGAGCACCTCGGTCGTTGCAGCGTTTGCTGCTGGTGCCGTGAGGGCCTCGACCGGCGGCGGTGTGGCGCGGGGCAGACTGGGTTCGTGTGTCAACGCCGGTTTCTGCGGGTTCGGGGGCGATAGAACGGCGACTGAACGTGCTGGGAACCCATACCGGACGCGGATTTTGGCCGGAACGGCGATGCCATTGCGTGTGGCCGGCGAGAAGAGCCATTTCTTCACTGCGTTCACGGCTGCGAGATCGAGGACGGGATGGCGTGATTCGAGAAGGGTGACACTCGACACGACACCGCTTGCCTCGAGCAGCACCTCGAGCGATACCTCCACCGGTTCTGTCCGAAGGGCGCTCTCGGGAACCTCCGCCTCCACCTGCTCGACGACGTGTGGTCTCTCGATGACAGGCTCCTGGGCCAAGGCAAGCGGCGCCCCGAGACCGAGTCCGAGCCCGAGGAGCAGGGCTATCCGAGCCGGGTGAGCCATGAGGTGCTGCACGGCGTCCTGCCTAGCGCAGACGCAACTCTGTTGCAAGAGTGGCTCACGCCACGAACAGCTTGGCCTGGTCGCGGCGAAGCTCAGCCATCGCCGACTCGGGGAAGCGGAACAGGGATCCGAACAGGCGTGCGGTCAAACCCAGGATCTGACGAAACTTGTAGGCGTCATGGTGGGCCTCTCCGCGCTGCTCGGAGGCCTGCCAGCTTCGAGCATCCGAGATTCGAAGCTCGACGGAAAGGGTGTGCTGCTCTGTTTCTTTGGCGATCCGATCTCGCTTAGCGTACTCCAAAGTGCCCGGGATCAGGATCCGCCGGGTGGCAGCGTCGCGGTGGATGGGCACCGAGAAGTTGAGCTTGCACTGAAACTTGCGGTGCTCATGGGCGGAGTGTTGGTTGGTGCGGGTGTTGACTCCAAGCGCGCGAAAGAAGGCGCGC
>CAYNEY010000016.1:0-74167 GCA_964396375.1 uncultured Polyangiaceae bacterium
TCCGGTGGTGTGGGAGGGGTCTGGCGGGGAAAAGCCCGCCACCCCTATCCCGATAAGCCGTCTTGGGCGTCAACCATTTCGGGTATAGAAATCGACGTGTCGTTGGCCGCCGCCATCGCGTTCGGCAGGATGCCTTGAACGGGCTTGCGGTGGCTTTCAGTCGGAACGGCTGTGATCACTGACGACGGAATGGTGACGGCGAGGCGATCGACGGCTTCTCGTCGACGAGCGCCGACGAGGTGGATGTATCTCCGCGTAACATCAAGGGAAGTGTGTCGAAGGAGATCACCTACACCTGAGACGTCGACACCGAGTGTGATGGCGAGAGTTGCCGTTGTGTGACGAAGCGAATGGCAGGAAATCCTTTTGGGACTCGCGCACTTGGACCACAGGCGGGCGATGAGGCGCTGGGTGCTTCGGATGGAAAGGCGTGTCCGTGAGTGTCCGGACATGTTCACGAACAGCGCAGCCTCAGCGTCGTCCACCAACTCACCCCTCGCCGTCATCCATCTATTAAGGATGTCGGCGGTCTTGGCGTTGAGGGGGAGGTCGACGCGAGTACCGCCCTTGCCCCAGACTCCTAGTAACGTGTTCGAAACGAGGTCAGCTTGATCAAAATCCAGTCGGACGAGCTCGTGGACGCGGAGACCGAGCTGAGAGAAGAGCGCAAGGATGGCGAGGTTGCGGGCACGGAGCGGTTCCTCGGGTTCTCTCGCAGTGACCTCGAACAGGCGCGCAAGCTCGCCGGTCGTCAGAAATGCCGGATCACGACGGGACTCCTTGAGAAAGGGAATCTCTTCGGTGGGGTCAAGGGTCCAAGTGCCGGACTTTCGGAGGAAAGTCGCGAGCGCACGCACTCCTGCGAGCTCTTGATTGCGTGAGGCGATCGACCGTCGGAACCCGGTTGCGGTTGGTCTGGCAAGGAACTGCTCGACGTCGTTCTGGGTGGGTTGGGCGTTCGCGTTGCCCTCGAGAAACGTGAGAAATGTTTCTGCGACGCGTCGATATGTCAAGACCGTCCGAGGGGCTCGGATGGCAGTAAGCTGTTGCTGAAATCGGTCCAGACAAGAATCCATGCAGAGCGATGGCGCAGCTTGCCGTGGGTGCAAGCTGTCACGGGGACGCCGGGACCGCCCGTCGACGCCCGAAGGCGTGGTGGTGCCGCGGCAGTCTGGTCCTCCCAGGATGCCGAGAGAGCGGTCCGTCGTCAACCTGGCGAGGCTCCAACATGAGGTCATCATTTCACCCAAGGAGGACCACATGGGCACATACGGAGGCTAGCTGCGACGTGCCCGTGCCCAGCAACAACGGACGAGACTTCATTTGGGGTCATGGGGACGTCTGTCGTCCAAGACGGCTTATGCGACTTTCCCGGGGAAGGATGGGGCCACTGTCGAAGTCCATCATCGGCCCCAAGGGAACCGGTCATGCAAAACGGAGAGTCCGAGTCAACGCGCGCCACCAAAGGTGCGCGTTTTGTTGATGCCGATGAGAACGAGGCGCCGTGTTCGGGGCAAATGCCAAGCTGGCGCACGGTGTTCGCTCTGCTTCTGGCCGCGGCGCTTGTCGTCAGTGGTAGCGGAGTTTCCGGGTGCTCTGGCGGAAGCCCATCGACGACTTCCTCGAATGAGCTCGTGGCCGGGGTTTGTGCCGACACGTGTCTCAAGGCGTGCTCGGTCGATGGCGACTGCGATTCCTCAACGGGGGAGGTCTGCTGCGACTACGGCGACGACGGGAACGCCTGCGTTCCGGCGATCGAATGTCCGCGGTTCTGTTCGGCGGACGACGATTGCGAGTCGTCGGACGGCGAAGCCTGCCTGCGCACCGTGGCGACGACGGCGCAACGCGAATGCACCGCTCCGAGCAACGCCATCGTGTCCTGCTCGAAGGACTCGCAGTGTGACGTCGACGCGGGGGAGAAATGCTGCACCATCTATGACTCGCCGATGTGCCTGGCGGCGGAGCTCTGCCCGTCGTCCTGCTCGGAGAACGACGACTGCAATTCGGCCGCAGGGGAGGTATGCTGTACGTCCTTCGCGGCTACAGACTCCGCCCTGAAGGTTGACGGGCTCTGCGTGAATCCTGATGAGGAGCCCTGCCCAACCACCTGCAACACCTCATCGGACTGCAATACCTCGGAGGGGGAGGTTTGCTGCAACGGAACTTGTTCCACAACCTGCGAGAAAAGCTGCAACTCAAGCGACGAGTGCCCCGGGCAGGTGTGCTGCAAGACTCGTGCGGTCACCTCCCCGTTTCGGACGAGACCCGTCCCGGGATACCAGGTGAGTTCCGGAAGTGTCTCGGACGACACTGGAGGAACGACGGCACTCGAAACCGCGTGCGAGCAATACTGTGCGACGTTGTTGGATACCGACTGCGAACCCGGGTCCGACTGCATCGCGAATTGCGTATCCGATGTGTCGGACCTCACCACGACGGGATGTGAAACCGAAGGCACCGCGTACGTCGACTGCATCAGGCTATCCCTCGAGGACTGCGCGGTGCCCGAAGACAGTTGTCTCGACGAATACGACACGTTGGTCTCCTGTGGCGAGTAAGGAGACCTGAATCCCCGGAGAGAGGGAGAGGGCAAGCAAGGGAACATGGCAACGACAATCAGGCATTTGGGGTTGGGGGTATTGGTCGTCTCGATGTTTGGATCGGCTTGCCGGGAATCGAGCCAAGCTTCGGCACGACAGGACGCGGCCGAAGGAGGTTCGGAGGGTGACGGAGGGACCACCAGCGGAGGACGAACGTCGATACTCGATCTCGGTCGTTCAGGGGAAGAAGACGGAGGGGCCTCGACACATTCCGCGGGGACTTCCGGCAGCACCTCAGAAGTCGCGTCGGGTGGCACCACGGGCGTCGACGCGACCGCGGGAACGGCTGGGTGGTTCTGCATTCTCGAGGGCGAGAGCTGCGAGAACGATCCGTGCTGCGAGGGCGAATGCATCGGCAACCTCTGTACGTCCGGAGGCGGAGGAACGGCGGGCACGTCGTCTGCGGATGCCGGTAGCGCCGGCAGCGCCAGCTATGGTGGCGACGTGAACATGGACGGGTGCAACGCCAATCTTCTTGATGGCGATCTTGGAGAAGACGGCAACGTGGTCGGCGGCGATCCGGAACGCACTGACGACAATCCCTGCGGCGTCGAGGGGCGGTTCTACACCTATGGCGACGGCAGCTCCTGCACGGTTCCGGCTGACGGCCTCCCATGCGTCGACGGGGTATGTACGATTGCCGGAACCACTCTCGTGGACGATCTCCTAGTGCCCTGGGGCTGCGGGATCGGGTTGTCGCTCAACGACCCAGACAACGACATCTCAACGAAGTCTCACTATGCCGGTAGCGCGAATGGATTTCGCATCACGATTGTCGGCGAGTTCAACCAAGAGCTTCGAGTAAGCTACACGACCACCAGTATCCTGACCGGATTGATCTCTCCATTCGTTGGCGGGTCTTCGGGAACCAGCACGATTCCCGGACCTGGTACCTACACCGTGTTGTTCTCCGATGTCAGCTGTCCACCGAGCACGTGGGGTGACTGTGACGAGCTCTATGACTATCCCTATGACCTCCACATTCAGATTGTCGGCGGCGTCGGAGACGGCGAGTTTTCGCTATCGCTAACCGAGGTGACGCCGGTGGCGGAGTGACGCATCGAAGTTGGTTTTGTGACTCACAGAGGCAGAAGGCCTTTTCGGCTTGTGCGAAGTCGTGCTGCCCCAATATCGAGAAGTCCGCGAGGCGACCTGATGGCGTTAGGCGGCGTAAAGAACCGACGCGCGCTGCCCGCCCTACTGTTCGGTTTCTGCCAGGATAAGTGCTGCTCCGTCCTTACCGGCTACGCGAACGAGGCTCCAGCCGTACCATTCTGTGGGGAGTAGATCCGTCCGAGGGACTGTCATAACCGTCTGAAACTCTTGCTCCCTCATAAACTTCTCAACGATCAGGCTTCGATGGTAGTCATCGAATTGTCCTAGAACGTCGTCCAAAACAACAAGAGTTGGAGTGTGGGCTGACGTGTGACGCCCTCGAATCACGGTGAGACCAAGTACAAACAATAGCACGCCACTGGCCCCGAGCATACCCAACGAACGGGGCGACTCTTCTCTGTGGAGCTTCGTCGTAACCTTCTCACTGTCTTCGATGTATGCATGCTCAACAAACGGGTTGTCCTCTTTGTTCACGGCACGGACTAGACCTGCGAGAGTATGACGAGAGATTCCAAGCCACCTCGTCAACCAATGTACGTCTGATTCATCGTCTTCTCGCCTCGGGGATGCCGCAACGGTCAACACCGCCACCGGAAGAGGATTGAACGGAACCGGTCTTTTGTCGAGCTCGAACTCCGCAGTTCCGTGCTTCAATCGGACAACGACATCATGGGGGTTGGGGGTGTGTATCACCAATTCGAACGCGACATCTGCCTCGTGCCATCGTTCCAGAGAGTCGACACTGCTCGTCGACGCGATCCACTCGCATAGCGCGGACTTCCCAATTCCATTGTCACCCAGTAGAACCGTCACATGGGCTAGTTCCAACTGCTGGCAGGGTGCAAATATCGGCGATTCCAGAACCCTAATGCATTGGACCCAACTTACGGGCAACTTGACTCCCCCCATCTCGAAGAGGACGCGTGCCTCGTGGAGAGAACGGTAGGCGAGAAGGGTCGATACGGGAAACCGTTTCCCGGTACTTGTGTCGATCAGTTTGGCGTGGTCCTCGCAGGTCCAAATGCCGTTTTCTGGACTGCGCAGTTCATCAGGAGTTAGTGCTCCCTGTCCACGAGGCCCGTTCTTGGAGGCGCTATAGATGTGTGAGGCCACTCCGATGGAAGCTGTTTCGCGTGACCCGGCACCTGGACCAATCGTTGGACGTCTACATAACGGGAAAGAGCACCTGTAGCCCGCGCGCCCCGCGATGATGGCCTTGTCCTTTGCTGCAAAATCCTCTCTATCTTCTGCCATTGTGTCCCGGAGCTGAGAAATAGCACCCAACCGCGACAAATAGGAACCCTTACGGGGCGGTTGCCGCGTCAGAGTGTCGGTTGCGGACAGGTATCGCTCAGTACTCCCTCCAAGAGGGACTTGACCCTTCAGGAAGTCCGGGCAGCACGCCCCCCCCGACCTTGTGTGCAGTACGAATATCCGGAATCGTCTTCGAGGCTTAGCCGCATTTTGGGTTGCAGCTGACAGACATCGCGTCTGGGCCGTCGCGATGGGCTAAGCCACCGCAACGTTGGCAGTGATCCAGAGCAGATTCTACACGAACGGATGGTGTCCAATTGGGGTCGCCAAGATTTTCGAGCGAGTCCCCTTGCATCACCAATCGCGGTGCTTAACGTGTCGGCGCCGCGATGAACGCGGGGAAGGAAGTGGCGATGGCGGACTACGTAATCACGAAGGTGCGGTATTCACGCGACGAGAGTCGCATCGATGAATTGCTCGTGAACGATGAAGGGAAGGCGACGACGCGCGTTGAACAACGGGTGCCAATCGCCAGCCTCATGGGGCCAGGTTTCCGGGGGCATCGCCAGCCTCATGGGGCCAGCTGATCGCCAGGGTCATGGGGCCACTCCGCACGGTGGCGTGACTCTGATCGCCAGGGTCATGGGGCCACCGATCGCCAGGGTCATGGGGCCAGCCCCAGAGCCGGCATAGGTCCCCAGCAGGGAAACCGAGAGTCCATCAACCGCGCCAGCTGACGCCCTCGCGGAAGGGCGGGAGAAGGCGCTCATGAGCTTTCGGGATTTGACCATGACCGTAATCAAAGAGGTGCTTCGTCGTTGGCAAGCGGGGCAGAGTGCGCGCGCGATAGCGCGGTCGCACGTAGTCGATCGCAAGACTGCAGGGCGCTACATCAAGGCAGCGCAGGATGAAGGAGTAGAAAGGCAGACAGAGCTGACAGACGAGCTCATCACTCGAGTTGGCCTCAAGGTGCAGTATCGGGAAACTCCGCCGCGCTCTGAGTCGCGCAAGGAGCTAGATCTTCACCGCGATCAGATTGAGTCGTGGCTCAAAGCGGACGAGCCATTACGACTGACGCGAATCCACGAGCTACTGGCGCGAGATGGGTTGCAGGTGTCGTACACGACTCTGCGTCGATACGCGACAACTGAGCTCGGATGGCACGAGCCTAAGTCGACCGTCTTGATCGATGACCCACCTCCTGGAGAAGAGGCGCAGATTGACTTTGGTGAAATGGGACGCGTCACGGGGCGCGATGGCAAGAAGCGCAAGTTGTGGGTGCTGATCGTCACGTTGTCGATGAGCCGTTACCAATTCGTGTGGCCATGCTTTCAGCAGACTCTCGAGGTGTTGGTGGAGGCACTGGATGCTGCCTGGCGATTTTTCGGTGGCGTCGTGACGCGTATCGTTCCGGACAATATGACGGCTGCAGTCATCAAGGCGCGACCAACCGATCCGCAGCTCAACGAATCGTTCGCGGAGTACGCGCAGTCCCGCGGGTTCTTTGTTGACCCTGCGCGAGCGAAGCGCCCGCAGGACAAGCCTCGAGTCGAGAATCAAGTCCCGTACGTGCGCGAGCGTTGGTTCGCCGGCGAGCTCTTCGACGACGACCAACAGCGTCTCCGTGAGCACGCAGCTCGCTGGTGTCGTGAGGTTGCTGGCATGCGCATTCACGGTACTACCCGGCAGGTTCCTTTCGAGGTGTTTCAGCGCGAAGAAGCAAGCCGGCTATTGCCGCCACCCAAAGATCGCTTCGATGTCCCAACGTGGACAAAGGCGCTCGTTCATCCGGACCATCACATCCAGGTGCAGAAGGCCCTGTACTCAGTGCCCACCAAGTACCTGCGCCAAGAGGTGCGGGTCCGGGTCGACTCTAAAACGGTGCGCATTTACTTCAAGAATGCCGTGATCAAAGAGCACCACAAAGTCGGCCCCGGACAACGCGTGACCGACGATAACGATTACCCCGTCGGCAAGGCGCCACTTGCAAGAAGAAGTATCGATGGGATCATCGCGCAGGCAAAAGAGCGCGGTGCAGCCATGGGAGAGTTTGCAGAGCGACTGCTCGCTGGGCCACTGCCCTGGATACGTCTGCGCCAGGGGTACGCGCTGTTGCGCCTCTCCGAGAAGTATGGCGTCGACCGAGCCGAGGCGATGTGTGCGCGCTCTCTTTCGTTCGATGTCATCGATGTGCCTCGCATCGAGCGCATGCTCAAGCGAGCGTTCCAGGCTGAGAAGGTCGCCGAGCCCGGGCGTGTCGTCCCACTTCCCGTGAGTCGCTTTGCACGGTCTCGAGAGACCTTCGCCACCATCGCAACGAAGGAAGGTGAGTCATGACACCAAGGACACTGAGTACTGAGCTCCGATCCGTCATGAAACAACTGCGCCTCGGACGCCTCATCCCAACGCTCGCCGATCGAATCGTGCTCGCAGAGAAGGATGACACGCCGATCGAGGACTTCCTTCTCATGGTGTTCACGGATGAGGTAAATCGTCGGCAGAGCGAGTCGACAACGAGACGCGCCGACACTGCGGGACTCGACCCCGACATGACCTTCGAGCGTTGGGACAAGACAGCCAAGGTAAAGTACGACAGGCGCATCGTTGCTGAGCTGTCGAGCCTTCGCTTCGTGAGCGCAGCTCAGAACGCGATCATTCTCGGACCTGTCGGCGTAGGCAAAACCTTCATCGCACACGCCCTTGGTCACGTCGCATGCCGCACCGCGTACTCCGTTGGATGTTATCGTGCCGACAGGCTATTGCGATTACTGAGGGAGAGTCGCCTCGACAACTCAAGAGACGCATTGCTCGTTACGCTCACGACCCTCGACTTGCTCATCCTTGATGATTTCGTTCTCGAGCCGATGTCGCGGGAAGAGAGTCGCGACATGTACCAGCTCTTCGTGGAGCGCACTGGCAAGGCATCGACGATCATAACCAGCAACCGAGACACCTCGGATTGGTTGGCATTCTTCGACGAGAACATCCTCGCGCAGAGCGCGATCGACCGCCTCCGGAACAACGCCTACGACTTGGTAATTGACGGCGAGTCGTACCGTCCCCGCCTCAAGCCCAGCATCGAGAAGAGCGGGCCTCCGCCTTCGGCTCCGGTCCTGAAGACGGCCCCCCAGCGCCGGCCGGCGAAGCGCCGTAGGCGCTGACCGGCCACCTCGGCGGCTTCGCCGCCTCGGATGGACGCCCCGCTCCGCTTGTGGCACCATCTGGGTCGGTTTCCAGGTCGCCACCTGGCCCCATGATCCTGACTATTGGTGGCCCCATGTGGGTGGCGATTGGCACAACGGGCAACCGTCATATCGAAGATTCCAGGCAAGACGTACAGGGCCCAGCCACCTTCTGGCGGTGTCGGCGCCAACGTGCAAGTCGTGGAGGTCAATGGAGCGAAATACCTTCGTACCGACGCAAACAAGACGGCGAAGGACAATCTCGGGAACCTTCCACGATTCTAGCCGGCGGAGGGCTTCGGACCTGTCGAAATGAGGGACGGTGCGCTGCAGGCGGGGGTAGTCGGTGTGGTCGAGCTGTGCACCTTCCTGCAGCGCAACGTGCCCGCGTAACCCCAAGACCAGAAGGTGACCATGAAGATCGACAAAGACCACATGTACCACGGTGCAGCACTCATCCAGATCGCTGAACACCCTCAGTTCACGGCGATCAACGCGTTCAATTTTGCCAACAGGGGAAGATCACGGAGCGCGTATCGAATCAACGACAGCATCGGAGTCTACTTGAAGTATGCGGTAGCGCCAACTCCGTCGCATGGTGAATACGTGTTCACGTTCAACTCTGAGCACCTTTCGGAACTTGCGAGACTGGCGGGAGTAGCCAAGGGACTCTTCGTTGCTCTCGTCTGCGTGAAGGCTCGGCAGATATGCTGCCTCCGCTATGATGAACTCAATTCGCTCATCGCGGCTCGCAAGCATGCGAAAGGAGAGGACGAATCGCAATACCAAGTTCTCGTGGTTGCGCCTGACGGTAAGGGGTTTCGAGTGTACGCCAACCGTCCGGGTGTGAAGAACAAGGCGATCGGTAAAATGCGCGTCAACCGTAGCGCTTTTCCGGACATCCTCTTCACGTGACCTGGGCGTTGACGTCCCACGTGACGGAAGTCGGTAGCGTATTGTTCGAATCGTCGGGCGGTGACGAGGAGACGCTCTCCCTGCTCCCAGCCCGAGCCGAACGTGCATTCATCACCGTAGCGCTCCGGCACTACGCCGGATCGTCTGGGTCGAGTCCGCACTGTGCAACCTGAACTTGGTAGTCGCGCTCAACACGCCACATCGCGTTCTGCTGGTACCAGACGATGGTCTTGGTGCCGCAATCCTCGTAGATGGTGACCGAACGAAATATCCCGCGAAATCGTTGGCGGTACTGTTGCATGATTCGGCCATTCGGGAGAGTTGTGAACGTGGGTGCCCCGATCGCAATCGAGACGGCGTCGTAACGATGTCCGAGTCTCGCGATGCGAGCTTGGAACTGGCCCAGGTTAAGGACGTCGTGGCGGACCTTGCGGGTCGTCGGATCGAGAGTGACTCGAATTGTAACGAAATCGACCGTCACCAGCTCGTCGAACGGAACTCGAACGGGCTCCGAGTTGGAGATGGACTGGGTGTAGGTGTCTAGGTACTGGAAATGCAGGACCTTGAGCACCGATATCGTTCCTTCGCTTACGGTTTCGGGGAGTACTCCTTCGTGAACGAGTCGGATGGTTCCCGGGCCGTCCGCTGTGGGCAGGTGATCGTGCGCGCTTGGTTTCGATTGGGGAAGGCATTCCGACCACTCCCTTCCGCTGCGATCGCACTTATGAAATCCCGAACCCATAGAGTGAGCGCATGGTTGGGCGTCGTTCGGTGTGCAGGTAGATGCGGAAGTGAATCCGCATCGCGACAAACACGCGGTTACGATGGCCGCGATAACGGCACCGCTTCCGAGAACCGCATAGCCCATGCGCCAGAGATGATTGCCCAATCTTGGCTTCCGCGACGGTGTGGGCGAACGCTTGGCTTGACGGGGCGGGGGTTCGGGGGTATTTTTATCGCAAGTGCCTTGATTTGTGTTCGTTACGTGATCTATCGTTTCTGACTCGTCGTCAGAAGTACGAATCAGGGCAGCGCTACGCGGGGTGTTTTCCACTTTTCACCTCGTTGTTGGCGTCGGGTGCACTCGCTGGTGGACAAGACCGGTGAGTGCACGCCCTACTATCTAGATTAAGGATGAGGGGGAACGGCTACGGTCGCAACCTGAAATCTTCAATTTCTTCGTTACGCCTTCTGCGAAAGATTTCGCGGAAGGCGTTCGTTAGAAATGCGAACTTCAAGTCCCTCCACCATCGGTTCTTCTCGCGCACAATGAGGCCTTGGTCTCGACACGTGATCCGTAGACCAAGACCGGTCAGGTGTTGGTCGCTCCATTCCTGCCGTCTCGTTACGCAACGCGTCACCTGCGTCTTTGACGGTACTTCGTTGTCTCGAGCTTGTACGCGGTGTCTTCTTCGAGACGGATTTGTAGAGACGCCCCATCACTGAGGCGTCTCGAGGTTTCCACGGAGTACCGGGGGAAAGAGGAAGATAAGGAAGTTGTCGTCGGTCTTGGGTCGGAACCGATCGAGCCGGTCCGGGATTACCTCCCGTTCCGCTCGGGCCGCTCCTCGTCCGCTCGAATCTGCAACCGTCCGGAGACGGGGAGAGCATCGAGCTGGACGGTGATGGAGGAGTCGCGGTTGGTGAAGGCGACCCCGATTTTGGACCAGTAAGTTGCCGTGCGCGCCACACTTCCTTCTCGCCCAATGCTCTGGCGGCTGCAAGCGGTGCTGGTCGCAAGGTCTGCGAGTTCTTGGGTGCGTTGCCCGAGGCCAGTAGCCGCCAAGTGCGGCTCAGCCTCCAGGTCGAAGCCGCGGGTCACCGGAATCTGGCGTGGCCCGCGAGAGGTGACCCAGGTCAGCGAACGTCGGGGTGCAGCCCGCCGTGGCGCGTCGGAGGACAGCGCGGCTCCGCCACTCCTGGATCGTGAAGTCCCGCGTCGAGCGTTCTGACGAGGCAATGACCGCGACGGAAGGCGGAGGCCACGGACCCGAGCGCCACCACGCTGATGCAGGCTACCAGCGGAAGCGCTGCTACGTCGGTTCCGAGGAAGGTGCCCAGGGCTTGAGCGAACGGAACCAGACTGCACCCGAGGATGATCCATGCCATTCGCTCCCCTCGGCGCATCCTACCACCAGGAATATTCACCCGATACGCTTCCGCCTTCGCAGAAACGTAGCTGTTCATGAGGGAACCCACTAGCGCTACGACGCTTAGCGTGACCATCCACCAGGCGCGATGAGCCCCGATAGCGATCGCCGAAAGCACCAGGATCTCCTCGAGGCGATCGCAGAGCGCATCGAGTACGGCTCCACGCTCTGACGTGCTCTTCTGAGCGCGAGCAACCATTCCGTCGAGCACATCGCACAGCACGGAACTGAGCAGCAGGAGACTGGCGACCCCGAATCGCCCGACCAGAATGGTTCCCGACCCACCCATGGCGAGAGCGACACCCGTGAGCGTGATGCTTCGCGGTGCGACCTCGAGACGCACGAGGAGCCTCGAGAGCGGCTGCAGAAACCAGTAACCTGCCTGCATGAGCCTTATGCCGAAGAGAAGTCCTCCCTCCTCACTTCGCAGTCGCTCGAACTGGGGAGCCTCGGTGTCCCTGAACGCCTTCACGTAGGTCGCGTGCGCGATGACGACCAGTCCGAGGATTCCCAGACACAGGCCGATGTCGAGCATCGACTTCTCAGGCAACGCATGGGTGGCCCGCGAGAGCTGAGTTGCAATACTTGCGAGGGTCATCGGTTCGCCGTGTCTTTGCCGACGACGTGGAGGAAGATCGAATGCTTGACCCAGTATTCGCTCCGCGTGTCGATCTGTCGATTGAGCGACTCCTGCCGAAGTGCTTGCGCTTCCAGAAGATCGGACAGCGGGACGAGCCCGCTCGTGTACTTGTCCTGGACCTCTCGAAGATTTACGTCCGCCTGCTGCACGGCCATCCGGGAGAATTCCACGCCGCGCCAAGACGCCCAAAGCTCGTCCCAGGCCTGCTGAGTCTGCAGTCCAATGAGGTTGCGTGCCTCGGCGAGCTTCTTCTCGGCGATCTTGGTTCGGTACTCCGCACTGGCAACGCCATATCGTCCCGACCAGATATCGGACAACGGGAGGCTGACCGCCCCGAAGAGAATACCGTTCGTGGCACTGTCCGTGCCGGCGACGCGGGTGTGCATCACGGTTCCGCCCAAAGAGACCGTAGGGTGCGTTTTCCCCCGTTCGAGGGCCGTCTGCAGACTTTCCGCCTCGACCGCACGTGCGAGTAGGCGCACCTCCATGCGCCGGTTAGCTCCGCCGGCTCGCAGAGACTGAAGTGAGCTCGGGTCCACCGGCTCTCTCAGCGGATCGGTCAGCACCAGGTTCGCCCTGTCCCCCAATCCGACATGGCGCGACAGATCCTGGTGCGACAGGCCGATTCCCTGCTCCAAACGAACCCTGTTGATCTCGACCTCCTTCGCCTTCAGGGTCACCTTCAGAAGGTCATTCTGGGTCACCAAGCCGCCGCGTAGGGCATCCGTCACCTGGGTTTCCAGTCTCCCGAGAAGTGCCTGGTAGGCCTCCAGGGTGGCAACCTTCTCCTCCAGCGCCACGATGCGCCAGTACTTCTCGTCGGTCTGTACCAAGGCCTCACGCTCGGCCATCTTGGACTTCTCACGAGCCACCTCCACGCCGAGGTCCGCGAGCTGGTTTCCATGGCTGATGCGCCCCCCCGCGTAGATGGGCTGAACAGCCGTTAGCGCCAGGACCAAGGCCTTGTCACCCATGGACATGGTGCTGCTGGGAAAGTAGGCGTACTGCCCAGAGGTTCCGAGATTTTGCGGATTTCCGTCGTAGACAGGAAGATTGCCCCCACTGGTCTTGACGTTGACCAAAGGGTCATAGGCCACCATCGCAAGCCCGACGGCGGACACCTGCGGGTAGTATTGGGTTCTTGCCGCGCTGCGGGTCTCCTTGCTGGCCTCGATCTCGAGCGAGGCCTGTTGGAGCGTCGCGTTGCGCTCCAGCGTGAGCGACCGGGCTCGCGCGAGCGTGAGCGATTCCGCGCTGGCCGGGAGGGGCAGTAGGACCGTGCTCAGCCCCAGAAGGACGGCGACGGCTCCAGCCAGGCTCCCCGTGTCCGACGGCGGAGGTATCGACGGTTCGCCTTGGTGCGTCTCGGGCAGAAGGCGCGGTTGCGTCGATCCTTCCGCACCGCCCGGGGTAGTCGGAGCAACCTCACTGCGCGTGACCAACCAGTAGGCCACCGGAAGGACATAGAGTGTCAGGACCATGGCAAAGAGCATCCCGAAGCACGTCACGGTTCCGAGCGGGCCCCAGAGGGTGGACCGGTTCAGAATCATGGGCACCACGCCGATGGCGGCGGCCATGCTGGTCAAATAGATGGGACGCATGCGTCTCTTGCCGGCTGCCAGGGCCGCGTCGAACGCGCTCATCCCGTGCTCACGCCGAAGCTCCTCGGCATAGCCGACGAGGATGATCCCATTTCGAACCACGATCCCCATCAACCCGATGATCCCGACGAAGGCCGTGAGCCCGAACGGATAGCGCGCGATGTGAAGCCCCAGAACCGCTCCGAAGGTACTAAGTGGCATGGTGAGCATGACCAGCAGAACCTTCCGGTGTCTCTTGAATTGGCACAAGAGAATGAGATAGATACAGCCCACGCTCACCAGGAGCGCCCTGACCATGGGGAACATGACTTCCGCCCGTCCCTCGTACTCACCGCCATAGGCGATGCTCACGCCTGGCTGGGGCCCGAGGGACTTGATGTACGACTCGAGCTTCACCTGCACGGGAGACGCGAGCTGACCCATCGCGATGTCCGCACGAACGGTCAGGGTCCGGATCCCGTTTCTTCGCACGATGACACCTTGGTGCCAAACGGGCCGGATGGTCGCCAACTGCTCCAGAGGCACGGCACTGCCAAGGATCATGGATGAGACGTACTGTTGGCGAAGCCCTTCGAGGGACGCCAGGTTCTTCGGGTCGTCCTTCAGAAGAACGCGTACCGGGTAGTCTCCCTCCCAGATGGTCGCCACGGGAAGCCCCTGGAGACCAAGCGCGAGGGAGGTCCGGAGCATGGCTGGGGAGACGCCCAGGCGAGCACAAGCATCGACATCCGGAACCACCTCGATGGCCAAAATGGGCTCTTCGTAGTCGTTGCGGACCCAGGTGGTCCCCGCGAGTTCCCGGGCGCGCGTCTCGATCTTCTTCGCGAGGGTTTTCAGGTTCTCGATGTCGTCGCCGGAGAGTCGCACCTCGATGGGCGCCTTGGCGAACTGCATGTCGAGCTGCTTCCACCGCACCCATCCCTCCGGGAAGGCGCCCTGGAGCTTCCTTTCGTATTCTGTCAGCACCTCCACGGCCGTATCGTCGGTGGTCGTGTTGACCACGAGCTGACCGTAGTTGCGGCTCGGCATGTTCGGGGCATACACCGTGTGGAAACGAGGCGATCCCTGACCGATGAAGGCCGTGGTGTTGACGACCCGCCTGTCAGCGGCAAGGAGCTTCTCGATACGCCCAATCACCTCGTCAGTTTGCTGTAGACTCCTCCCACTGGGGAGATAGACCTCCACCGCGAACTGATTCCGCTCGGCCTTCGGGAAGAGCTGCTGGGGAAGGCGAACCGCCAAAAGTCCCGTTCCCACGACCGTCAGTAGCGCGATCCCGACGGTGAGCGCAGGATGCCGAAACGCGGCATCGAGGCTGGTGTCGAACCACCCCTGCAGCCGATCGAGGCCGGACTTCTTCCCCTCCTTACCATGGGAGCGTATTCCCCGACGGATCAACCGACTGTTCATGATGGGGACGAGAAACATGGCAAGGAGCATGCTCGTGGTCAGAGCCACGGCGACGGTGATCGGGAGCCCCCCGACGAACTCGCCGGCCATTCCCGTGAGGAAGACGGCGAGTGGGGCATACGCCATGATGATGGCAAGGGTGGCGGTGAACACGGGCACCACGAGGTCGCCCGCGCTCTTCCATGCCGCCGTCCAGGGGTCCAGCCCTTGATCGAGCTTCTCCACGTGGTCGTCGATGATGACGATGGCATTGTCCACCACCATGCCGAGAACCACGATGAGGGCAGCCAGGGACACTGTCTCCAGTTGAATCTTGAGGAGATTGAGGATTCCAAGGGTGATGAAGATGCAAACCGGGATGGTGATGGCCGCGACGCTCGCCACACGAATGGGAAGAAGGAGCATGGTCACCAGGATGACGGAGCCGATGGCGAGCCCGAAGTCCCGGAGGAAGTGATTGACGGACGTCGTGACAACCTTCGGTTGATCCGCGATGCGGTCGATCTTGACGTTGGGCGGAAGCTCCGCCTGCGCCTCGAAGAGGGCGCGGTCGAGGTCCTTGCCGAACTGCGTGATGTCGTTGCCCGGTTGCATCTCGACCGAGAGGATCATCGCGGCTTTGCTGTTGTATCGAACAGTCGAGTCGTTGTGACCGTACTCACGACTCAAGCTCGCAACGTCCTTCAGTCGAACATGGTTCCCGCCCGGCTCGGAGAGGATGATCGTTTCCCCGAGTTCCCGCTCAGAGCGCAGGACTTGATCTACATACACCGGAAGCTCTAGCTCGGAGCCATCTAGGCGAGCCTGCGTGGGAAGGCTACCGAGACTCTGGAGCGCAGCGAGGACGGTCGCGGGGCGGATGGCATAGCGAGCCAGCTTGTCTCGGGAGATCGAGACACGGATCACCTCGTCTTGTGCCCCGACTCGGCGGAGCTTCGAGGTCGCGTCGATCCGGCGAAGGTGATTCTCGAGGACCTCGACATATTCTTCTAGATCCCTCGGGCTCCTGCCGTCCGCCACCACGGTGAGCAGAAGAGCGCTCGTGTCCCCAAAGTCGTTGTTTCCGACCAGGGCGAGGACCTGCGACGGGAGCTTCTGGGTCTTGAATTCGTTGAGGCCGTGCCGCAACTTCGCCCAGAAGGCGGGCGCCGCTCCGCCGCTGACATTCTCATTCAGCTCGACGAACACGATCGATTGCCCGTCTTTCGAGAGGGAGTAGGTCTTCTTCTTGTTCACCTCCTGGAATCCGAAGAGGTACGCTTCGACGGGGCGGGTGACCTGCTCCTCGACTTCCTTTGAGCTTGCTCCGGGCATGACCCCCACGACGAGGCCCTGACGCACGGTGAACTCGGGAAACTCTTGGCGGGGCATGGTGAGAAACGACACCACGCCGAACACGACCAGCACCGCGGCCATCGCGATCACGATGCGAAAATGGATCATCCCCCGTTCGATGAGCGAAGGTCGCAGCATGGGGCTACTTCACCCCTTCTTTCCCGTCTACGACACGGACCGTCATGCCCGAGGCGAGCATGGCCGTCCCGGAAGTGATGACCGATTCTCCCTCGGATACCCCCTCCTGGATGGCCGCGCCTTCGCCGACGTAGCCCGCGACCTTCACGGCACGTTGCTCGATAGCGTTGGTCGGAAGCACCACGAACACGTACGGTTTCCCCTTTTCGTCTACCCTGACCGACTCAGGGGGCACGACGCCCCACAGCGGTTGATCCGCCTCGAGCAGATCGACCTCGGCCAGCATGCCCACGCGCATGATTCCGTCGGGGTTCGCAAGAGCTACCCGAACCTGGTACGTCCGTGTCAAGGGATCTGCCACGACACCAACGTCGCGGACGCTTCCGTCAAACCACCTGTCGAGAGCCGAGACGAAGACTCGCGCCGGCTGGCCCGGCTTGGTCCTCGAAACCCGCACCTCGGCGACGGGAGCGGCAGCCAGCAGCGTCTTGGTTTGGACGATGGTCACCACGGGTAGACCCGGCGCAACGCTTGTCCCCGGCTCCACCGCTCTTCGAGCCACGATGCCGGAGTCGGGCGCCACGAGGACACAGTCGGTCACGTTCTTCTGTGCCATCGAGACGCTCAGGTGTGCTTGTTGGAGCCCTGTCTCAACCTCCACCATCTTCACCTCGGGGATGGTCTTGTTGTCAGCCATGGGCTTCAGGCGCTTGTAGGCGTCCTCGGCTTGGCTCGCCTTGGACTGAGCGATGCTCAGGGCATCCTGGTAGGAACGCGCGTTCACCTTGGCGATGAGCTGGCCTCGCTTGACCGCTTGCCCTTCCTCGACGAAAACCTGCTCGACCGTGCCGGGAACGGAGAAGCTGAGCGCGGTCGTTCTCTCGGCCTCCAAGGCTCCGCTCAGTCGAAGTAGTCTGGTGCTCTCCGAGAGGGTCACCTTCTTGACGTGAACCGCCGGAGGAGGACGGGGAGCCGGTGCAACGGGCGACGACTGACAGCCGATGGCAATCAGAACCGCTGCAAGGGAAATCACGAGTGCGAAGCCCTGAGCGCGCTGGCAAGTTCTTGCTTGCGCACGGGGGCCACCAAGTCGACCGGGGCCGGGTCCATGACTGCTGGCAATCAACTTCAAGGCTCTCTTCTCTCGGGAACCAGTGAGAGAGATGATTCCGAAGTTTCGAATGTATGGTGTCCATTTAGAGGTAAGCATGTGCTAATAAATCGGAATGCGCATTCCGATTATAAGCAGAGGAAGCGCGTTGTCAAATTCGGCAAGGGAGTGCAAAACTTGTCTGGGCCGCGTGGCCGCCAACTTCCTTTCCCCTCGAAAACGCAACGTTGCACCGTAGAGTACCGAATCCATGGCCAGAACCGCACGCAAGGAAAGGGAACTCGATCACACGCGCCACGAGATCCTGCGTGCCGCAGCGCGTGCCGCGGCCAAGAGTGGGTTCGACACGCTAACGATTCGCGACATCGCGAAGGAGACGGGTTACACCGTAGGCACACTCTACAAATACTTCGACGGCAAGCAGGCGATCCTCGATGGGCTGCATCAGCAGCTCACGGAGCTGGTCCTGGCCACCATGCAAAGCCCCATGCCTCAGGGTCTCACCTTCCGACAGAAGATCGAGCTACTACTTCAACGCCAACTCGAGCTGGCCACGGACTGGCGTGATGCCATCGTGACGTTGATGGCCGTCATCTGGGGGACGAAGATGATTCCCGTCGGGATCCAAGCCTCCAGCGACGTCATCTACGAAGGTATGGTCAAGTGGGTGCGGGCTCACGCGAGCGCCGGGGACCTAGAGGACCGAACACCAGTCGAGGTGGCGCTCTTCTACTTCGCCGTCATCCAGTCCGTGATCGTGGTGGCGCTGCAGGAAAAGCGCAAGCAGTCCATGGACACCCTCCTGCCGCGAACGATGCGCCTGTTATTCGAAGGCCTCGGAAACGCCCCGAACAGGTGACACCTCCCGGCTCACCCGCCCGAGGCTCACGTACCGCCGGTTCACGGAGAGCGGCTCTCGCGCGACTCCTCCGAGAGCATCACTGGAACGACACCGCTCCGAGGAACGGCAGGACCCGCATGAATCAGATTTGGGCCGCCTTCTCGTGTCGGAGGTCGGCCTCTGCACCACAGTTGGTCGGCGGCAGTTCGGCACGGGAGCAGCGGGTGAAGGTCACTTCGTCCAGTCGACGGTGTCGATCACGGCCGCGAGACAGCTCCTCGAGCCGGTTGCCAATGAGAAGCTCCCGGCACCGGCGGCGTCACGTTGCGTGTTTGGGAACGCGACGCCAAGCGGCCGCTCGATTCGTTGCGGGTGATCCCTGTAGATCCGCAGGCTCTCCATTGCTAACTGGTCGAGACCTCGCTGTCGTGCCCGCTCCTCGGTCTGGTACTGCGCCTCCTCCGGAGTTCTCCCCGCCTTTGTCGGTCTAGAGCACCATAGTCCGCCCAAGCAAAGACGCCCCATTTCTGAGGCGTCTCGAGTCTCCCGCGGAGCAGCGAGAGCAAGGGTAAGAAGAGGAAGTTGTTGGTCTCGGACCGACGCAGTTTGGGACTACCTCCCGTTCCGCTCGGCCCGCTCTTCGTCCGTCCGAATCTGCAGCCGTCCGGAGACGGGGAGCGCGTCGAGCTGGACGGTGATGGAGGAGTCGCGGTTGGTGAAGGCGACTCCAATCTTGGACCAGTAAGTCTTGCCGTCACGCTCGGTGATGGCGAAGACCGACTTGATGTCGTGGTTTCTGTCGTTGTTCATGGCTGTCTTCCTTTCGATGGTCTCGACGTCAGTTCGTCGAGAGAAGGTGCTGAAGGTACGTGCCCGCCGTGCGGTCGAGCTCGAAGCGCTCCTCGGGGGAGAGTTTCTGGCTCGCTCGGGTGGCGGCTTGGGATACGCCGAAGGCGGTGGCCTCCGGCTCTTCTCGGTAGGCGGACTCGAGAGCTGGTAGGAGGCGCTTCGGGAGATGGGCGTCGTGGAGGAGCTGGGAGAGCTCCGCCACGGGGTCGTCCACCCGGTGACGACGGGCTACTGCGAGGAGTCTCGCTCCGTCGGAGAGTCTCCCGGGGACATTGACCAGTCCTTCCGTGAGCTTGGTGACGAGACGCTCTTCGTCGAAACAGCGGTGAGCTCGGCGGAGGGCGATGGCATCCGGGATGGGTGCCGTCATGCCATTCAGGCAGATGAGTCGGATGAGACGGAGACTGATGACCAGGCTCGCGAATCCGACCCCGCTGTTTCTGACGAGGAGCCCACCAGCCACATCACCCACGACACGGTCCGAGACATCTCTTCCGAAATGCCTCCCGACCTGCACGACGTAGGAGGTCGTGCGGCTGGTGACGTAGAGCTGGGAGACTTGGAGCTCCGTTTCTGCCCCGGACAGACAGACCGAGAGCATCCGAGCAAGGAGCGAGTCCGGTACCGGGGAGAAGGACGGGCTCACCAGAGCCCGGAGCACTCCGGGCTTTCCGTTGGGCTCGAGGGCAACCCGAGCCGTGCGGAGCTTCACGGTCTGGTCTCGACGACCGAGGCGACGATTCACCTCATCGGCGAGCTCGTCGGGTCGGGCCGTCTGGAACCACCTGTCCCACCGAATCCCGAGCAGCTGGGAGAGCTGGAGTCGGGACCAGTCGGTGAGCGCGAAGCTCCCTTGGCTTGGGACAGCCAAGGTGCCTTCCTCGGTCATGCGGAGCTCGGAGAGCGGGAGAGCAACGTCCGGATTCTCGAGGGACTCGAGAGAAGCAAAGTGCTCGGCCAGGTCGCCGAGGGTCTTCGGGGAAGGTCGCTCCATCTGAGGAACGACGCGGGATAGGGTTTCTGAAATGTGCGACAGGGTCATGGGTCCTCCAATGCGGGTGGTTCCCGGGACGACGGAGGTGTCCGTCTTCTCGGGAAGACCGAAGTGGAGGGCCCTGGAGAGGGAAGAGTTGCTTCCCCCTCCAGGGCGAGTGCGAATCAAACCGCGACGGGAACTGCCGGGAGTCGAGGCGGATGTCTTCCGGTCCGAGCAACGGGCCTCGGACGGAGGACCACCACCTCCCCCTGGTCAGCGAGGCATGTCCGACCAAACTCGCATTCGGGACAGGTGGGACCGGGTGCGGGAGGGAAGTGATGGGCCCGGATGGCTTCTTCGATGGCTTTCGCCGCTCCGTAGAACCACCCATTCTCAAACTCTCCCCTCGATACTCGGTACTCCTCGACCCGGGGCTTCTTGGTCTTGACGATGACGTGGACAAGAATCTCCGCCGGTCCTCCGTGGAGGGCATTGGCTGCCGTGACGTAGGAGCCGATTTGGAGATGCCGGTCGAGGCTTCCGGGATGCCAGGCCTTGGAGCTGGTCTTCACCTCGACGACCGAGTCGCCCCGGTCGACGACTAGGTCGAAGTATCCGACCAGGGGACGAGGGAGCACCTCGCCGGTCTCGGGGTGGAGGATGTCCACCTCGAACCGTTGCTCGACACCGACGACCGACATGTCCCCGTGGCTCTCGAGGTACGCCCGAACCAGCGTCAGGCCTTTCTGCTCGAGACCTTCGGGAGTCTCGTCCTTCCATCGAATCCTCGCCCCCGTAACCTCGGCGACGAGGTCAGCCGAGAAGATGTGCTCGGCTTCCTCGACGGTTGGGCGTCTCCCATCCAGCCTCTCCTCGAACCACCATCCGATGGCACTGTGGGTGGCGGAGCCGAGGGCGAGGGCCAGTGACCGAAACTCTGGCTCCACGTGATCGACATACCGATACCGGTACAGTCGGGGACACATGGCGTAGGTGACCATCTGGCTGGCAGAGGTCGTGGGAGGGAGGTCACGCATGGCCGGCTCCGTTGGTTGGACGGGGACGGCCGTTGCGCTTGGCTTCCAGAACCCCGATGGCTCGGGAGGCTTCTGCCCGGGTGGCCATCTCGAGACGGTCTACCCCGAGGGCATCGAGGATGAGCCCGAGAGCGGAGTCTCTGTCGCCAAGCCCATAGGCCAGGCGGAAGAGAGCTCGCTTCTGAGCCTCGGACATTCCCCGATTGTCCCCCTCTTCGACCTCGGTGGGACGCGTGTCCCGACCGACGAAGGGACGCGGGGGCTGCTCGCGCTCCGATGGCGACGACGTGACGTTGGTCTGTGTGGAGTTGTCCGTGGCTCCGTCGGTGACGTCGGGCTCGACCGTGATCGCGTCGGCGCTTTCGATGGAGAGACCGATGCGGATGACGATGACTTCCCGGCGTTTCATGACGCACCTCCGAGACAGCCAAGGTCACGAAGGGAGCAGGAGCCGTCGGCAGCGACGATGATGTGATCGAGGACTTCGACGCCGAGGACGTGTCCGGCCTCCACTACCTTCCTCGTGAACACCCGGTCCTCGTCTGATGGCGCCGGTGACCCCGAGGGGTGGTTGTGGATGAGGACGCAGGCGGTCGCGCCGACGCGGATGAGAGGGGCAAAGATGTCCCTGGGTGTAACCGAGAGACCGATGGCTCCACCCTTGGAGAGAAGGAGAGTACCTCGGACAGCGAGCCGCGCATCGAGCGCGACCGCGAGGAGGACTTCCGTGTCCAGAGACGTGAGTCCGGGCGGAAGTTGGCAGACGATACCGTCGGCACAACTGACCCGAATCTCGCGTCCGCGGAGCAACTCTCCAAGGTTGCGGGTGGCAACGAGGAGGGCGGCCTCTTGTCTGGAAATGCTGCAGGCCTCCTCGAGCTCGGTCGCGGACAGCGACCTGAGGCCATGAGGGCCGACGGAGGCGAGGACGCGCTCGGAGACGTCTTCCCCGACGAGCGCTTCGAGGCACTGTCGGAGGGGTGACTCCCGGGGCTCCTCGATTCGCTGACCGAGGGGGAGCAAGGCGATTTGATCGCGAATGTGAAGGTGCATGGTCCGAATCCTTTCCGGTCCAGAGGACCGGGCTCGCACCACCCAAATGACGTGGTAGGAGGCCGGCGCGCTCGACGGGGGGTCGGGTGCCAACTCGTGACTTTTGTTCATCGAGCGACGAGAGGGAGGCTCATCGCTGATGGCCGAGGAGTAGAAATGTCCGCGGACCATGATGGTGGCGCTCTATCCACCGAAAACAGAATCGACCTACAAGACCTTGCCGAGAACGACATACGCCTGATCGAGGATTTCGTTGAGCTCGTACGACAATGGCGGGCTGAGCGACGACAAGATCCAACACTCGAGTTTCAACTTCTCTGGCGTCGGGAGTTGATGAGGAGTGAGGAGACGGGAGGAGACATGGTCGTCACCATCCTGCTCGACTCGGCGGACGCGGCGTTGGGAGAAGAGCGTCCGGTCACTGGACGCAGACGCCACTCGTATGGCCCGCGGGGCACAAGGGGAGCCACATAGCCCGGACATCGGATGGCTGGTTTGACGGTTTTCGGGCTGAGCGGTAACCTTGGAAGGAATTCACCGCAGACGTTATGTCCTCAACCATTCCCAGAAGTCGAAACGGTAACGCCCTCGAGCCTGCCATTGCGCTCGACGAGCTCGATGCCGATGAGCGGAGGCTGGTCGCGAGCTTCATCGAGCTGGTGCGCAGTTGGCGTGGTGCAGGGAAGGCGACAGCCGACGAGTTTCAGCTTCTGTGGCAACGCATGAAGTCGGCAGCGCCGGAGACTCTTCGTGACGATGACATGATGCAGCTTGCGTTGGAGGGGCAGGGGACGATTCGCCGGGCGCGGGTATGAGGGTTGTCCTCGACACCAATGTCTGGGTGTCTGCCTTGCTCAACCCCCGTGGCACTCCGGGTCAGATCCTGGATGCGGTCTCCGGGCATCGCATCCAAGTGGTAACGACGGAGCATCTCCTTTCGGAGCTTCGGGAGGTGATTGCGTTGCCGAAGATTCGAGGACTGCTCGAGTCGAGAGGTCTTTGGGACGATGCTCGGTTGCTCGTGGCTATTCACCCAGGGGTCGAGGTCGTTCCAGACGAGGCTCCCCGAGCTCACTGGCTCGATCGCGATGCAGACGATGATTGGGTGATCGAGTGCGCGCTGACGGGTGGAGCGGAAGTGATCGTGACAGGCGACGGTGCATTACTCGAGCTGGTGAGTGTCGAGCATGTCCGTATCGTCTCGCCGAGCGACTTTCTCGAGGAGCTCGGTTGACTGCTTCCGACTGAAACGTCCCCGCTGACCATTGGGGGCGTTTTGATATCAGTGCGCATCCCCTCAACGACGCGATACTGCTCGGTGTGCGCGGTCGACGACACCATCAGTTGGGAAAACGTGGACTTGGTCAGTTGTCAAATCTTTCGCCGCTGGTGTCACATCCGGTCGTGATATCGGAATGGAATCACCTTGTCGCTCTCGTTAGGGCGACCCATCCCCACAAAGCCATGAAGACGACCATTTTACGATCAGCGTTGATGCTTTTACTCGTCGGTTGCTCCGAGACGAATTTGGGAGAGCCGCCGGACGCCACCTTCGTGGCATCCGTTTACCAAGGCAGCGCGCCGCTGGCGGTTGGCTTTTCGGTGACAGTCGCTGGTGACACGGATTACACCATCGACCGATACGAATGGGATTTCGAGGACGACGGCGTGGTGGATGCGACCGACGTGACGTCGCAGAGCGAGATGATGCAGAGTCACACCTACACTGCTGCTGGCGACTACACTCCGCGCGTCCGAGTCGTCTTCAACGAGGCCGAAGCCTTTACTCAGCCCCTGTTTGGCGAAGCCGGTATGCGAAGCATCGTGGTGACGGCCGCTCACTAGCGCACCCATCGCGTCTCACCTTGAGGGGTTCGCCCAAAACGTTCCCGATAACCACGGGCGTGTTGGCTTCGATCATTTCGGCACCCTCACAATCCTCGCCGACCTCGCCTCTTCCTTCAGGATGCACTCGCCGACATCGAGGCTCATCAGGACCTCCGCCCGAAACTTCCCGGCGAATTCCCGCTGAAGGAGCTCTACATCGTCGGCTCCGGCCCGGAAGGCCACGAGCGTACCGACGTTGGCGAGCATCGAGCTTCTGATGCGCTCGTCCATGGTAGCCAGGGACTGGGTGGCCATGACAAGACGGACTCCATACTTGCGAGCCTCAGCGAGGAGCTCGAGGAACGGCCCGGTCACGAAGCTTCCAATCTCGTCGACCATGATGTGAAAGGGCAGGCGCTGCTCGCGAGGGATGTCTGCTCGGCTCATGGCGGCGTGTTGGAAGGCGCCGATGAGGAGGCCTCCGAGGAGCAGCGCCGCATCCTCACCCACCCGACCTTTGGACAGCGACGCGAGGACGAGTCCTCGTCGGTCCATCACTCGACGCGCATCGAGGGTCGGTCTGGCTCGGGTGACGACCTGTCTCACGACGGGACTGGCGAGGATAGCCCCGAGCTTGTTGAGAATCGGTGCGGTGACCTCTGCCCCGAATTGCTTCCCGTATCCGGGAAACTCCTTCGTCCAGAGGTACCGGACATGCTCGTCCCGGGTCTGCTTCAGCACCCAGCGTCGGCGGGTGTCGTCGACGAGCATCGCGTAGGCGTCGAGGAGCGTCGCTCCTCGGGCCTCGGCGACGGAGAGGAAGACGTGACGGAGGATGTGCTCGGTACGAGGTCCCCAGTTTTCCGGCCAGAGCTTCCTCAGAGTGGAGAGGAGATTGGAGACGACCAGAGCCCGGCGCTCGGGCGAGACGTTGCGAAAGGGGTTGATCCCTCGGCAGTCCTCGGGCTTCGCCGCGTCAAACCAGACGAGGTCGCTCTTCCGGTACCGAGGCAGGTCGTGCCGGACTCCTTCTGCCAGGTCCCCGTGGGGGTCGACGATGAGGAGACCATCACCCGTCCGCATGACATCCGAGCAGAGCGCGCGAAGCAGGGTGGACTTGCCCATCCCGGTGCGGCCGGTGATGAGGACATGCGTCGAAGGAGCGAGGGGAAGAGAAGGCATAGAAACCCGGGCTCCGCCCTCCCACGCGGCATCACCTCCACCCGGGACCGTGGAGGGAGCCACCACGTGACCGCGGGGAGACCGGCGCGGTGCTGTGCATCGGAACCTTGGTGAGTCGCGACGGCGGGAGAGCGGCGGTGTCGAAGGGTCAGGTCAGGCTGCGACGGACGGGTCTCTCTCGGGAAGGAGTCGAACACGGGAAGGCGGATTGGTCCCGAGACCGTGAGCTACCGGTCCCAACCACCACTCGGCGTTGCAGACGGACAGGTGGTCTTGGAGGGCGAAGAGGAGGAAGCCGCAGGGGCGTCCATGGTTGGCCTCGAGCGCCGCGTCATGCAGAGCCTTGAGGCGGGATTCGTTGGGGACGACGGTCAGCACCCGGAGGGCCTTGATGCCGAAATCTCGGAAGGCTCCACCGTCGCGTTGCCAGGCGAAGTACCCGGCATACCGGCGTGCCATGGTCTTGAGGCTGATGGTTCCGCGATCGACCTCGACCAGGAATCCGATGGTCCCCATCCGCGAGCCGGCCGCGAGAAATGCGTCGGGCCGGAGGGTCACTTGTTCGGGGGCTTCTCCCGGCTCGGCATGAGTGACGCTCATGGTGAGGCGGTGGTCGTCGGTCTCGACCCCCACCAGCTCGATGAGGCCATCCTTGGCGAGGGTGAGGACGGACAGGGCGAGCTCTCCCACGCAGACGTCGTGACCCCGCTTCTGAGTGGCTTTGCGGAGCTGGGAAGGGGTACGGCCATCAACGACGTGTCCGGTGGCGGTTGAGAGCGCCCGGGCACCGAGCCGCGTGAGGGCGAGATACCCCACTTCCTCGGGTTTCACCGAATCGAGGATCACTTTCCCTTCGAAGATCACGCCAGCGCGAATCCAGTCATCGAGAAGCGAAGGAGGCATGCCGACGGGACCCATGGCAGCGAGGAACGACGCTCGAGTCACGTAGCGACAGCGAGCGAGCACGGCGAGGGCGTACTCTCCAATCTCACGGAGCTCGGGCTCGACGAAGAGCGGAGCGGAGGCGACAAGCGGCATAGGAGCGGGGTGGGATGGTTGAATGAAGGACGTACGATATGGCGAGGGCAGCGAGGGGACCGAGGTCACCCGGGGCGAGCAGGGGAAGCTCGGGATAGAGCTCGCTCGCGATGACCACCGGCACCTTCGGTACCTGGGAGCGAAGCCAGGGGATGCTGGTGGTCTCGGCGGCGCGTTGAACGGCAGGGAGTAGGTCGATGTCTGTCGAGACGACGGCCGTCGGCTTCTCGCGGCGGATGATTCGGCGAACGGCCGAAGCTTCGGAGCGGCGGGAGCAATCGGCGTGGCCGCTGCCACGAATGACCCAGGGGTCAGCGATGGCGAAGGCGAGACCGTTCGGGCTCCTGGCTACCGCGAGGATGCGGGGCTCACGGCGGGGTGGGTATCGGATGGGCATAGGGTGATTGGGGTGACTATCGACGGCGTTTCTTCAGGTGCGGAGCAAGGATGGAGGCGAAGAGAGCTCCTCGGGATCGACGGACGTTTCGGAGGGGGACATCGAGCGCTCGGACGAGGGCGTCACGGACGACATCCTCAGGGACGCGACGGAGCACGAACTCGTGGAAGGCGAGGTTCTTCTCGTCGTTGAGCTGACGGGCGATGACCAGGGCTTTGCACCGTCTATCCACAGCCTCGGTCTGGTCGTACCCCCTTCTCTTCCGCCCTTCCCCCCTTGCATCCCCCTTTCTCTCCATCTCTTTCCCTAACGCTTTCTGTACTTGCATTTCAGGGATCTTGCCTTCGATGTTTCGGTCTATCTCGGACTCCCTTCCCCCTCCTCTCCCCCCTCCCTCAGGCCGCAGAACGCCCGGCAGGATGTCGCGCAGGTGCGTGAAGCCTGACCCATGGGAGTCATGGATGTCTGTCATAGGGTGGAGGTTGGGGATGCGGGGGAATCGAGCCGAAGGTCTTGATCACGGACCTCGCGGCGAAGCCATGTGCCAGCACGAAAGCGACGAGTAGTGGTCGCAGATGGCGCCAGCGTTCCGGGTCGCGTCTCATCTCGCCTTTCTGGCCAAGAAGTCGCTCACGTAAGATCGGATACCGGGAGACGATCTGTCTCACGGCATCCACGAGAACCGGTTGCCCGCACACTTCGGTGCAGGCACCCTTTCGCGACCAGCGAACCAGTCGGATTCCTCGTGCCTCAGTCCACTCGGCAACACGACGCAGAAGCTCCGGTGAGGAATGACGGAAGTCGTCAGCCTCAAGCACCAGGGTCTGGGCATCGGTGGCCGTGATGACGTCCTCAAGCTCCGCAAGCATGGCTCGGAGCTTGTTCGCGTCAGCGGTGCTCCTTCGCGGAGTGCGAAGGACAGCACGTGTGGCGGTGAGTCTTGGGCTCAGACAAACCATGGCATACCCGCGCCGCGATGCCGAAACGGCAACGACGGGCAGGGATGACAAGATCGCTGCGCAAGGCTTGACAAAGAGCGAACCGGTCGGTGAGATTCCCGACGCACCCGCAACTGGCGGATGAGTCTCGGTCAGAGGTGTTCGTCCGAGTGGGTGCAATACGCGTGAGACGTGCAACCGTCTCTACGCAGAAGCCCCTCGGTGCCCAATAGGGTACGGGGGGCTTTCGAATTCAAAAAGGGGGACATCTCGGGGGAGGTGTCCGGGGAGGGTGGGGATATGCATGTTGCGGGTCAACGTTTTCCAGGGAAACAACGACGGTAGCAACGTGTTGTGCGCGCACTGGCTGTGCTTCCGCCGACTGATCCGCGCACTTCGTGCCCGACATCCATTCCGCGCTACTGTCGGCATATGGTCGCCACGGCTCAGCAAAGAGTAGCTGGAGTGAGTGTCTCGTTGTTCTATGTCCGTGTCCCGCGCCTCTCCAGTGATCCGCAAAGCGTGAGGCATCGGGCAGAGCTGCTCTACGGTGAGGGTGTCGTTCAGCACGGAGGTGGTGCTCCACAAGGTCGGAGCGAGAAGCTTGATGGTGGAGTTCGCGTGATGCGGATCGCCAACTCTTTTGAGGCAGCCGCGGAGATGCTCCAGCAGGAGTTCTGGGACCACAACGGCGATCGGTTCACTCTTGGTTTGGTCAAACGGAGCCCAATCGTTGGGCTTCCAGCCGAACGCCCTTCGGGTGTTCTCGATGCGCCAGTTCCTCATCCCGGGCGACTATGGCAGTTCGCGCGAACCGACAAGCTCTCTCTGGTTCAACGGATCGCTCAGGCAAAACCGGAAGCTCAGACCGAGAGAGGGTTCGTTGATGCAGTGCTGGCTACCCTCGCCGGTTGCACGGGATGCGAGCTCCGAGGCAACCACATCCAGTGGCTCGGTGACGTGGTGCTTGTCAACCCAGTCGGCACGCCAGCGGCATGGAGGCCCATTCGGTCAGCATCCGACAGTTCGTGTCGTTCCTTCGACGTCGTCGTAGAAGATGGATTCCGAGAGAGCGTTCATGTCCAGGTGCGTGTGACGGGACTTGATGGGATGTGTATCTGCGATCGTTTGCTCGAGTGGCATGTCGGTGACGACCTCTCCAGGCGCGTCGACCTAGCCGAAGAGCTGGGTGCAGTGTTCATGCGTGCATGGGTGGACTCAGACCTTATTCTTGAAGAATCTAGCGCACTGTGCCGTGGGTTCAATACTACCGTAAGCCTGGCAGCGGGTTCCTTCTCCATACATGACCGGTTGACGCAGAAGCTCGAGAAGGCAGTTCGCGGAGGTTCCGCGACAGCAGAAACGCTAGAGTCTGCGCGGCGAAGCGAGAGATCGGAATCGACCGCGCGCACAGCGACCACGATGTCCCAGGAGCCGTGGTCGGGACTGAATGGCACGGCAGATACTCTGCTCGACGTAGTCCGACCTCCAGTTGAGCACTACTCACATTTCCCCAAGGGTTCCGAAGGTCGGGCTACGGCGATGCTTCGATTCGCGGAGCTCATCCGCGGTGCAGCCGAAGCCTATCTAGTTGACCCATGGTTCGACGCACTTGGTGCGGAGTCTCTGTTGCTTCGTATCCAGGGCGACGTGCATTTGACGGTCGTCACGAACCTGCCCTGCTCGCCGAACGATGACGATCCGCGGACCCAATTGAAGCGGTTCCTGACCACCACGTCCCACTATCTCCTCCCCAGGAACCTCAAGGTCATCTGCGTCGTAGGTGGTCGGCCCGAGAAACAGGTGTTTCACGATAGATTCCTCCTTCTCCGGAAAGCCAATCACTGGCGTGGCTATGTTCTCACGAACTCCTTTTCCGGAATGGCGACCGAGTACTCGCTCTTCGTTGTCGAGGCTCCATTCGGGATGGTTGGGCTCCTCCTCGACGAGCTAGAACGACTCCTGGATTCACCGACGGGTACCGCGGTATCCCTTTGGCCGCCGGAGGCTCAACCAAGGCAATCAGGTCTTGATCGTGGCGAGTTTCCTGGCTGGCGACCCCTCCTGCGAGGACTCGTTCCGTGGTTGGCATCACCATCGCGACAATGGCTGCTCTCGGCGCAGGCCCGGGGATTCATTCAGGTATCGCGAGACGGCATGCGGTGGAGGATGACCCCACCGGCGCGTGAAAAATGTCTTAGGTGGATGCTCAATCCGCACGCGCTGTCCGGTTGCGAAAAGAGGCGACGTGGGTTCGTTCTAGGGCGATCGACGAATAGCTCGTTTCGCAGTCTGCGCCGGGGATTCGACATTGGCACGGCCGCGTTGGCGCTTGGGGAAATGAGTGCTCGAGGGTTTGAAGTGGACGCATTTGCTATCGGCGCGCGTCTCAAGAATGGTCATGGTTACAGCATCGAAGTCGCGTTACGAAGAAGCTTCAGGGAAGACCAGGATCCGACGCGCATACACCCCGGAGATTCTCTTGAGCGCGTTAATCTTCGTCAGAGCCTTGGTTGTGAAGTTGCATTCCCGAGAGCAGCGCAGCTTGCGCTAACGTTTGTGACAAACAAGGTTTGGGCTCTCGGCAAGCCGACTCATTGGGATCGGTGTTTTGGGTATGGCGTTCTTTTGTACCTCGAACCGGAGCGTGCTGTTCGCCTTTGCGAACAGCTTCATGACGCCGACTTGATTCTTGCATTTGTGGATTCTCTGCGACCCACGATCAACGAGTGGGCGGAAGACATACCCGTGGCGCTTGTTAAGTCCATTTCTCCAACGCTACGCGCCCTCGGAGCCGTGTTTCTAGTGAATCAGTCGTTCGATTGTGATGACTCGAATTCACTTTCTGCTTCGGGCGCACTTGCGCTGGGTGTTAACCGCCTTCGCGAGACAGGGGTGTCATCTGAAGAAATCGGTCATTTCCTGGTTGCGCTCGGGATTTCCCAGTGGACGCTATTGGGATCGGTAGTGAGCAATGAACTCGTGCAACATCTCGGCACTTTGGGGTCCCAACATCTCGAGGTCGTTGTTGCTCACGTCTACGAGAATGAGAATCTCGCCGCGGACCTTGTGGAGAATCTCGTGCGCAACCTCTGTCGCCGCCAGGACAGTTGGGTGATCAACGTGCTCGGATCCATGGTCCGCAGATTTTCGCAACGTTTTCGATCGCCGTTGCATCAGCTTCGGTTTAGCCGTGTAACCGATCTGCGATTCACGGAAGTCCACGGGCAGGCGTTGCTTGATCTCTCGTTGCGCCAAGGTTCGTCACCAGGCGCCTTGCTTCGAACCTTCGTTGATGTTGGCGGGCTGTACCGACATGCACGGCGCCTTTCACCATTTCGCCAACGACCGAACGCTGGTTCCTCCGAGGTCGCGCTCGGGTGGCTCGCGCTATGGGAGCTTCTGGCGGAAAGACAGACAGACGGAGACGGTGTTCATCGTGCACCTGTTGACGTCGTTCGGCGGACGCGACAGCTCCTCGACGACCAGACTCACTTCGAATCTAGGGATATTCGAGCGTGTCTTCGGCAACTCCTGGACGAGACGCGGGAGTTACCACCATTGCCTCCTCCTCCCGAGTGTTGAGGTGTTGTGGTCTTCTGGGGGTACGGATTCACAATTGTCCCCCTTCCGCGGGGAGATAAGCTCCCGTAGCCTTGGAACATCGCAGCAGTGCTCTGGTACCAGCACTTCCGCGATCATCATTTGAAATGCTATGGTAGCGATTGGCACGCACGGGGCATGAGGCGTCCTTCGGACGCAGCATCTCCGTGTCGCCCTCGCCGCCCTTTACAACATGAACGAAATCGAAGAGAACACCGAACTCGGGGGCAGTACCCACTCGGGTCGGCTTCAGTGGCTCACCCTGGCGGAGGCGGCAGGACGACTTGGGGTAGCCAGAACCGCCCTTTACCAATGGCTCCAAGCCGGCCGTGTTCCTCACCACCGATTTGGTCGGCTCATCAAGATTCACGTCGACGATCTCGAAAGGTTCGTCGCCTCCGCGCGCGCGGACGGTACCTGGACTCCATATGGCAGCCATCCGTAGGAGCGACCGCGCCAACGAGTGGTGGATCGACTTCCGGTACCGGCGACGGCGAGTCCGCCGCCGGTCTCCGGTCCAGACCAAGCGGGGAGCCGAGCAATACGAGCGCCAGCTCCGACAGGAGTTCGCGGACGACGAGAACCACGGGAAGAACCCGTTCGTCGAACCGCCCAAGTTCGGGGAGTTCGCCAACAGGTGGATGAGGGAGTACGTCCGGCCCCGAAACCGCGAGAGCGTCATTGCGACCAAGAACGCCGTATTGTCCGGCCATTTGCTTCCGCGATTTGCCAAGCTCCGGCTCTCCGAGATTCGGGCGGCTGACATCTCGGCACTCGTGGAGAGCCTGAGTAGCAAGGGGTTGCGCCCCAAGACTATCAACAACACCCTCAGCATTCTGCGAACCTGTCTGACCACGGCGCAGGAATGGGAGCTCGTCCGAGTGGTGCCTCGCATTCGCTGGCTGCGTGTTCCGGACCACGAGATTCGAGTTCTCAGCGAGACCGAGGCCCAGCGCCTGATCGACGTGGCGGACGACCCGTTCTGGAAAACCCTCCTCCTTTTCATCCTGCATACAGGCGTTCGCTTCGGAGAGGTGGCTGCTCTCCGGTGGGAGCACATCCACCTTGATGGATCCATCCCAAGCGTTGACATTGTTCGTGGCGCAGCGCGAGGCAAGGCTGGCGCGACCAAGACAGGCGCTCACAGGAAAATGCGACTGAGCAGCGAACTCCGCAACGCTCTTGAGCGATTCCCGAGAACAAGCGACCTCGTCTTCCCGACAGCAAGCGGCGAGGTCATGGATCCCGCATCGAAGGCGAAGAAGCTGTGGGCGTTCTGTCGTCGCGCAGGAATTGCGCCGATAGGGTGGCATGTTCTTCGCCACACCTTCGCGACCACGATGGCGAACGCGGGCATTCCGCTTCCAACGCTCCAACGGATGCTGGGTCACACGACCATCAAGATGACGATGCGTTACGTCCACGTCGATCCGCTCTCCTTGGTCACCGCCGGGAGTGCCATCGATCGTGCGTTGCCAATACGTTTCGGTCACCAGGTGGACACCAAGCCTCTGAAGGCAATTAGACGCGACATGGCGTTGCCGTCAGTGGTTCGCTCTGTACAGAGCAAAACCGACCCTGTTGGGTCGGTCTGTGCATGGAGCGGGTAACGGGAGTCGAACCCGTATCTGAGAGCGATGCAGCATGATCGAAGATGATGGGAGAAGACCAGAAGACGGCTGAGGTGAGCCACGCATCCCAGATAGTAGTCGTAGCCAACGATCACCCTGATTCACCTCAGACACCCGTTCATCACCACGTCTGGTCACCAAAGCGGCCACCAAGACATCCACCGCATGCCACCACTACGGCGAGGGCGAGCGGTGGACGTCCTTCATGTCATTCCACATCTCAGACGGTCGTCGTTGCGTCCCGTCGGGGTTCAGTCCGGAGACAATGTGGCCCGCGAACACGTATTCGATTAGCAGCCAGTGCTTCTCGATCCTATCCATCTGCGGATCGAAGGCCTCCGGACTCGGCCCCTCGTGATTCTGATAGCGATACTCAAATGCTGCTTTGGCGTGCTGTCGGTCGCCGTCTATCCACCACACCGCAACGCCAACGGTTCGTAGCGCGTTGACGATGTATAGCGCATCGGGTGGAAAACCCCAGTCGATGACTACTGGCTTGTCGAGCGATTCGATCGCGGCAAGAAAGCCGTCCGCTCGTCCAGTATCGTAAAGATCATTCCACGCGTCATGGATGGCGAAGTGGTCGAAGTCGGTACCATCGTTGCGTTCGGCATCCAAATGGATGTAGCCGTGCTTCCTGAGCCACTTTCCCAACGACGTCTTTCCTGTTGCTGGAACTCCTGCGAGGAACAAATGGCTCTTCATGCTAGAGCCCACGATAGCACGGTACTCCATGCAAGCGAAGCTCAGGACATCGTGGAGGTCACGACGCAGACGCTCCCGCCGCGATGTTCATCGGCAGACGGGCAGTCTGACCAGCAAGAGCATTCCGTAGCTTTCCGGTGCGCATGCTGTTGCATATTTCCTCCACCGCGAGCATCCTAGGAATGCAAACAGTTCCCCGATTCTGCCACCCCCTTGATTAAGCCATGCTGATCCGACGCGTAGACATCAAGAACTTCCGTGGAATTTCGGAGGGGACTTTTCTGCTGTCTCCTCAGTGCGTAGTCGTCGGACCGAACGGTTGCGGAAAGAGCACCCTAATCGACGCCATCGCTCTTGCTCTTGGCAGGGGTCGTGTCGTACGAGCGTTGACCGAGCACGACTTCACGGGCAGCAATCCTGGACCAGCCGATCGCTTTCGCGTAGTCGTCACTCTATCCGGCTACTCTGGCAACGACCCTGGACGCAATACGGATTGGTTTCGCGAAGGACGAGCCGTCCCGAAGTGGGTTGATCTGGCTGGAGACATTCATTCCGAACCAGGTTTCGACAGAGAGCTATGCGCGCAAATCGGGTTGGCGGGTCGGTTTGACCATGAAGAATTATTGGTTGAGACCAGACGATATTTCCATGATGCCGACGACGTCGACGCTGAAGATCCATTTCTCTCGGATGGTCACGTCGAGGATGTCCCAGCGCAACTGTTCAACCAGGCGGGACTGTTCGTTCTTCTTGCACGAAGGACATGGGAGGGCGCGGTATCGTTCAATTCGGATCTGTTTCGTCGAACTCTCCTCGAAGCGGCAGGTTTTCCCTCCGCAGAGGTGATCCATCAACGCGATGCTCTCCGCAATCCTGAACGACCCGTTGAGTCGAGCTCCGCTCTTGGAGAGCTCGTCTCCAACATCAACATGAGGATTCGAAAGCTTCTCCCGTCGGCGCCTGAGCTGCGGCTTCGGTTGACGACAGGTGATAGTGAGGGCGTATTGCACGCTTTGCAGCCGCACTACGCAACGAGCACTGCATGCTTGCCGGTGTCACGCCAAGGCGTCGGGCTCCTTTCGCTTCAGTCATTCCTGTTGCTTTTGGAGGTTGCCGCGCTTCGGAAGAAGAATGGCAGATCAATCATCCTTGCCCTTGAGGAACCAGAGTTGCACCTAGCTCCGGGGCTGAGTGCAAGGCTTGTGGCCGAAAGTCGACTCACGGCAGATCAGGTTATCTGTACGACGCATTCGCCTCGTGTGGCAGGGATATTCTCCGCTACGGATGTCCGTGTCATGACGACGAGTACGCAGGGGCCGATGGCCAGAGCATTGTGCAGTGATCCTCTCGATATCCATGCGTCGAACGTCGACAGGAAACTGCTCATGCAGAATCGCACGCGCCTCGTTGAGGCGGTTATGCAGCCAGCGGTTCTCGTTCCTGAGGGTCGCTTCGATTGCGAATGGCTGAGTCGCTTCGTCCAGATAGGAGAGGACGGGCAGACACTTACTCCCTTTGGTACGGTGTTCGGAGTTGCGCCGACTGAGGATGCGGCAGTGAAGCGCACAGCGGAGGTTGTCTTGGGAGTTCGTGGTGGCGTTATCGCGCTTGTCGATGGCGACGGCGCAGGTGATGGCTATGTTACGGGACTTCGGAGTCTGACGCCATCTCCTACCGCCATCATTCAGTGGCCAAACAACCACACGATAGAAGATATCGTTGGCTGGATCATTGCCGCCACCGAAGAAGACGTGGTTGTGAAGGAACTCCAGGAGGAACTGTCGGGCAAGTGGACGTTCGCCAACCTGAAGGGATTCGTATTGTTGCTGAAGATGGGTAGTGGGGCAAACGGAATGAAGGAGGACGTCGTAGCTCATGACGCGGTCGTTGGCGTTATCCAGAGGCACGAGGAATGTCGGCTGCGATGCGCGAAGGTGCTGGACGCTCTGGTGGCCGTCGCAACGATGACCGAACATGAGTTGATGGAAGTTTCGGAAGGTGACGCGGTGCTGCGTCGATTCAAAGTTGTATGAAAGCCTTCATCGGCGCTGCGGGGACGGGCAAGACGTATCGCCTGATGAGCGAAGTGGAAGCGTGGCTGTCCAGTAATACCCTCGCAGAAGGTCAATGCGTGCTCGCGCTGACGCGAATGCATGGAGCGCGACGAAGGCTGGTTGAGCGTTTGAGGTCTACGTCAGCCCGTCAGAACTTTCGTTGCATGACGCTCGATCAGTTCGCGTGGATGATTGCTTGCCGGTGGCGTTCGCTCGGAGCTGTGAAAGCATCGCACTCCGTCGAAAGTTTGGACTACGACGCTACAGCGCATAGTGCAGCGGTCGCGTTGCGGCTTGATATGGTTAGGGGCTGGATCTCGGCCCGGTATCCACTGATAGTCGTCGACGAATTCCAGGACTGCCATGGTGGTCAGCTTGAGCTTGTCCAGGAATTGGCGCGTGCGGGAGATCTGTTCTTGGCCGCGGACGGATTTCAAGACCTTTCCAAGGGCGGTTATGCTCCAGCGGTGTCATGGCTCAAGGAAGAAGGGTGCGTGGAGGAGCTCGTCACAAATCATCGCACCAAGATGTCGGGACTTCTGACAGCGGCGATCAGGATCCGCGGTGGGGAGATGATAGAGAAGGGGCAAGGATTGAAGATCCTTTCGGCGAGGAATGCAAATGTGGGAGCGAAGTTCTTGGCGAATGAGATTCACTGGTCTAGCTACGCGGAGCTTGTTGTGCTGAGCCCCACGTCTCCCGATCGATCGCACTTCATAGGAGGAGTGCTCGACCGTGTCTCGAGTGGTCCGTTCAAGGACAAGCATCGCTCCGTGGGGCCGTATCGAGTCGTTTGGCATGGTGCGATGAACGCGCGGAGCGATGAGGTGTGTCGCGCCCTCGGCTTGCCTGAGGAGGATTCTGTCCAAGTAGAGCTTGCCGAGTTGCCAGCTGTTGATTCCGTCGAGGGTCACCGGTTTGCGGAATGGGTTGCGCAGAAGCGGCGTCTTGGGCAGTCATCGTATTCTGCAAAAGAGCTACGAATGGCAGTGCAGCGATGCATACAACAATCACGGGCATGGTCGCAGTCCCCGCGCGGACTATGGGGAACAACGGTTCACGGCGCGAAGAACCGCGAGTTCGCTCGCGTTGTACTTCTTTGGCCCAACGAGACGCAGTCTGGTGAGCAAGCCGCTCGCCTCCTCTACAATGGGATAACTCGTGCGAAAGAGAGTGCCGTGATCATCGTTCAGGATTCGGACGGGAAGCGGTTGCAGCGGCCTCCGTTTTCAGGTTGGCAGAAGGCGGTAGAAGTCGAAGTGCCGAAGGTGCACCAGCTATCACTTTTTTGACAGCGCGTACCGAGAGCTCGGTGATGGGTTGCGGTTCTGGCGCAGCGAGACCAGCAACAAATGAACCAGAGTGTCCGTAATCACCAGTTTCGTTGATCGTGGTGCGCATCGCCCTGCAATAGCGTGATCGGCACGATCAGTCGATGTCCCACTTGCTCCCGATCAATCACTAGATCGCCTATCTCGGGAAACCCGTGGTCAACGGTGATTGGGGGATGGGAAGGAAGGCCGATGCTGTGCAACCCAGAAGACACGAACCGTCGTCGACGCGCGCCAGACGGCGTTCATCCGATCCTCTGGACTTCTCGACCCGGCGGCGGCGTGATATCATTTCGTCACACCATCGTGCTCGCTAACGCGAGTCGACGAGTCACTCATTAGGTCAGAGACTCCGCAGTGGCGGACTTCCGACTCGCACATCTACTACATGAAAAGGGAAAGCACCTCGTCACGAACGCAACAACCGGGTCCCATCCTGAAATGGGCCGGGGGAAAGACGCAACTTCTCGGTCAATTGCTTCCGAAGATCGGACCCAATTACCGTCGCTATGTCGAGCCGTTCTTCGGTGGAGGAGCGCTGTTCTTCAACCTGAAGCCGAGCGACGCCATCATCGCTGATATCAATCCGGAGCTCATTAGCCTGTATCGGACGGTAGCGACGGACGTCGAAGGCGTGATCGAGTACCTCGGTCAGTATCGCAACACGGAGAGAATGTTCTACCAGGTACGAGCCCAGGACTGGACTCAGTTGTCACAGGTTGAGGCCGCGGCGAGGACGATCTACTTGAACCGAACTTGCTTCAATGGTCTCTATCGCGTCAATCGGAAGGGTCAGTTCAACGTTCCGTTCGGTAGATATCGCAACCCGAAGATCGTGGACGCCATGGCTCTTCGCGAGGCGTCTGAGTTGTTGGCAAAGACCACGATCCTCTGTGCCGACTACAAGACCGTTCTCGGTCAACATGTAGCATCCGGGGATCTGGTCTTTCTTGATCCGCCATATCTGCCGATATCGAGGAACGCCGATTTTCGGCGGTACACCAAAGAGCAGTTCTCCGAGGACGAGCACGTCACGTTGGCAGGGGAGGTAAGGAAACTCCACGACCGAGGCTGCCACGTGATTCTGACCAACTCCAACCATCCGCTCGTCCGGGAACTGTACCGGGAGTTCGATGTCGAGATCGTTCAAACCAAAAGATACATCAGCTGCCATGGCACCGAGCGGAGGGGAGAGGACGTCATTGTCACACCACGGTCGAAACCGGTGGAGTCTGCGTCGCGTCGCTTTGCCCGCGACGAAGAGGTTCAACTCGCGAGCTTCCCGCCGACTCGCTATATGGGTTCGAAGAGCAAGCTGGTCGAGCGCATCTGGGATGCGACAGCGCGTTTCGAATTCGAGTCGGTTCTGGATCTGTTTTCCGGCTCTGGAATCGTAGGGTACATGTTCAAGACGCGTGGCAAGCGAGTAATCTCGAACGACTACATGGCGATGTCGGCGACGTTCGCTACCGCGCTCATCGAGAACAATCACGTCGTCCTCGGCCGCGATGAAGCGCGAGCGCTCTGTGAACCGAAAGGCCGCGTGGACGATTTCGTGCGTCGCACCTTCAAAGGGCTGTACTTCGAGGATCCCGAGAACGCGTTGATCGACGTGATTCGGTCGAATATCGCCAGAATGCGTAATCGATACAAGAAGGCACTGGCCATGTCGGCACTCGTGAGAGCATGTCTCAAGAAGCGGCCACGTGGCATATTCACGTACGTTGGGCACCGATACGACGATGGGCGAAACGATTTGCGGAAGCCGCTCAAGCAACAGTTTCTGGAGGCTGTGGAGTCGTTGAATGGTGCGGTGTTCGACAACGGAAGACCAAATGAGGCCATCCACGGAGATGCGATGGGAGTGGAAGTCGATACTCCGGACTTGGTCTACATCGATCCTCCCTACTACAGCCCCCATTCGGACAACGAGTACGTACGGCGATACCACTTCGTGGAGGGTCTGTCGCGAGCATGGAAGAACGTGGAGATTCAAACCGACACCCTGACGAAGAAATTCAAGAGCTACCCGACGCCGTTCTCGACCATGGATGGCGCAAAAGCCGCGTTTGATGTACTGTTTAGCCGCTTCAAGAAGAGCATTCTTGTGGTGTCCTACTCGTCGAACAGCCTGCCGACGAAGGACGAGCTGGTGGCGTTGATGCGGAAGTACAAGAGAAACGTAGACGTCATTCAGATTGACCACAGATACTCGTTCGGTAATCAAGGCAGTCGCGCGGGGCGCAACAAGAACGAGGTCAAGGAGTACATCTTCTTGGGATATTGAAACCGATGTGAGGCCATGGCACCTAGGTAACACCACTGTGCGCAGCCCATTCCGCTTACGGGAGGGGCTACTTGCGTTGCAGAAATCCCCGCTCGAGGGGCACCTACGCGGGAGATCGCAGGAGATTGCCTTTCGAGACCTGCTAGGCGCACACGGTATCGTCGAGTTGGGAACCGACACGACATACAGCGTGGGACGGAAGTGGCGGTCGGCGCTGACCAAGCTCGGTTTCCTGTATCCCGAGGTGCCGCGGACATTGGGAATACCCCAGTCGGATATCGGGGAACGCGACCGGATCACGCCCAATGGACTGCGGTTGATGGCGGCCGAGACGGTTCCAGCGATGCAGGAGTGCTTCCTTCGCGCTCTTGCGGCCTATGTGATCCCGACCGCGATGGAGACCGGCTACGAGTTCGCGGTATTCTCACCATTGCAGCATATCTTGAAAGTGATGCTGGGTCTCGAGAGCGCCACGGGAAATACGCGAATCAACTTCATCGAGATGGCCGTGATCATACAGCTGACCAGCGGTGAGGACGATGTGGACGAGATCGCCCAAAGGATCGTCACGTTCCGTAGCGAGCGCAACGCTGCGGCGAACAAGCGGCGTTTCGACCGGAACCAACGCGAGCAGGCAGGTTCCGTGCATGGCTACAAAGCCAGTACGTTCACCGACTACGCTGATGCCAACTTCCGATACCTGAAGGCAACCGGCTTGGTGCAAAGTGCTGGGAGAGGCCTCGGACTAATCCCAGAGAAGCGAGCATTCATCGAGGAGTACGTTGGTCAGAACCACATACCGACATCGCCGAGCGCGTATCTATCGACGCTCTGCAACGGAGCAGCGCTTCCAACAGACAACAGGAGTTCGGCGATGGTGGTGTTGGGCGATCTGGTGGAGCGCCTCCGTGAGAGAAGTATCCCGTTTGACCTTTCGAACCGGTCATTGGAAACTGCCGCGGATATCGGGATCGTCCGCTACGAGGCCGAGGAACTTCTCAATGAGTCGAACGAGGAAACCTACGCGAACCAGCAGGCAGGAGAGTGGCAGGAGATCGCAGCGTATATGTCGGTACTTGCCAATTCCTCGAGGCGCGTGACGCTATCAGATGAGCGGTCAATACAGGTTCCGAAGGCCGAGGCGGCGGCGTACTTCGAGTGGGTGCTGTGGCGAGCCTTCCTGGCGATCGACAGCCTCACGAACAAGCCGTACGAGGCTCGTCGGTTCAAGATCGACCAAGACTACCTTCCGATTGGAACGGCACCAGGGAACGGACCGGATCTCATCTTTGAGTTCGCGGACTTCACTTTGGTCGTCGAGGTGACTCTGACGCAGAATTCGCGGCAGGAGGCCGCGGAAGGGGAGCCTGTGCGTCGTCACGTGGCGGCAGCGGCTACCGAAAGAACTCCGAAGCCGGTCTATTGTCTGTTCGTCGCGAACAAGATCGACATCAACACGATCGACACGTTTCGCAGGGGGGATTGGTTCCTGGACGAACAGAACCGAGTGCGCCTCAATATCGTTCCAATAACGTTGGCCCAGTTCGTCGAGTTCTTCCGGGCGATGTTCTCACGGAACGCAGTGAGCGTATCGCGAGTGCGGGCGTTGCTCGATGCGTGTTGCGCGCTGCGAGACGGACATGAAGCCACGGAATGGCGGCGAGCCATCGAGTCAAGTATTGACGAGCAGGTGAGGGATATTGTTCGGCAGTGACGGTGTTCCTTCATCATTCCTGGCGCCTGGACCAGAACGGTGCGGTCGAGCTGCCCGCACGAGTGCATCCGGTGGAACTGGGCACTACCGGATGCCCCCTGTGTTCGTGTCTCGGGTCTCGCGGACACTGACACGGGCCGCATCCGATCTGAAGCGCCGATGCTTCGCAATATTCTCACGGAGAAGGAGCTTGATGTGGCCGGTCGAAAGAGCGTATTCTCTCAACACCGAGCCAAGCGACGGCGTTTGCGCAAGGTGTGAGCGACGTGGGCGATTGCAGGCTTAGTGTTCGAACTCGCAAGATAAGGACGAGAGTGCGATGGCAAGAAGTGGCTATGCCGCAACAATCAGACGGCGAGAACGCGAAGCAGCGCGGTACCGGCGTGAACTTGCCCTGGAGGCGAAACACCGCGACAAATGGCTTGCCGTGAAGCATGCGCAATACGAAGTGCAGGTGTATGAAAACCAAATCGCTTTCGTCTTGTCGATGCACAAGGATTGCGGACCCATCTGGGAATGGTCAGCAGTCCTGGCATCGCAACCACCGCCCATCCCCGAGCGCACGAACGTTTTCGAGACCGCGGCACGCGAGGCGGCAGTTCGCTACAGCCCTGGTTTCTTCGAGAAGCTCTTCAGTAACGTGGAGAGGCGACGGGCAGAGCTGCAGCAAGCGATTCTCGAGGGACAAGGTCAGGACGTCGCTGCGTATGCAGAGGCATACTCAGCTTACATCGCCCAGGTGGAGCTGCTCCAGTGGCAACAACGAATGGCGCACGGTGTCATGTCTGGTGATGTCGCGGCCTACGCGACTGTCGTTGAGGAACTCGCTCCGTTTGATGAACTTGTAGATGCCGGCATGACTGTTCGAGTACGCACGCTGCGTCTTGACGTGGCTGTTCTGGACTGCATCGTGAGGGACGGATCGATTGTCCCAATGGAAGAGAAGAAACTGACCGCGGCGGGCAAACTGTCGACGAAGAAACTGGCACTGGGCACCTACTGGGGCTACTATCAAGATTACGTTTGTGGTTGCGCGTTGCGTGTCGCCAGAGAAGTGTACGCACTGCTTCCGCTACCGCGCGTTGTCGTCAACGTCTGCACACCTGGAATCGACAGCTCGACCGGTCATGAGTGCGTGCAGACTGTTCTCGCTGTGAGCATTCCGCGAGGTACCCTGATGGCGTTGAACTTCGATGCACTGGACCCTTCCGATGCCATGAGGAACTTCTCGCCACGGATGAAATTCAAGAAGACAACCGGATTTGAGCCCGTGGACCCGATACATGCTGACGAGGCATTCGTCATGACGGGGAGGTAGGCGTGACCCCTCGAGGCTGGTATCCGGATCCCGACAACGGATCTCAGTTGCGATGGTGGGACGGGACGTGTTGGACCGCTCATGTCCATGCCGCACAACCGGTCTCGCCGTCTCCAGAATCACCAACAGCGATCCTGACTCCAGAGGTCATCCGCCATAGAGAGGACATTGCCAAGCTGCAAGAGGAACGGGAACGTCTTGCGCGCGAGATCGTCGAGACGCGGGAGATCATAGCTCTCCAGGAAGTGGGTGTTTACGGGTACTCCCACCGGCTCGAACATGCTCTTGCCTACAAGGAGGCGCTGGCACAGCTTGGTGACGGCATCCGAAAGGCGATCAAGGCTGGCACGGCCGTTGTGGGAACGACACAATGGTCGATCAATGGATCTCAGAAGGATGGCGCGAAAATGGTTGCTGACTTCTGCAAGCTGATGCTCCGGGCGTACAACAATGAGGTCGACAACACTGTCTGCGACCTGAAGCCGTTTATGCTCGACGCCGCGATTCAGCGTCTGGAGAAAGTACGCCAGACGATTCAGAAGCTCGGAGCGGCCATGAGAATCGAGGTGACGCAATCGTACCACGTGCTTCGCATCGAGGAGCTTCGTCTCACCGCGGACTACTTGGCCAAACGGGAGGAAGAGAGGGAGCATGAGCGCGAAGCGCGTGCTCGACTGAAAGAGGAGGAAGCGGCTCGCCGAGAGTTGGAGCGAGAGCAAGCGCGACTTGAGAAAGAGAGGTCGCACTACGAGGCGGTTGTGGCTGCCATGCGGGCCAAGGGCAATGAGACTGCGGCGATCGAAGCCGAAGCCAAGATGTCGGAGATTGATAGTGCGATTGCGGGGATCGAAAACCGCACGGCAAACACCCGTGCCGGATACGTGTACTGCATATCGAACGTAGGCTCATTTGGCCCAGGTGTTGTGAAGATAGGCCTCACACGACGCCTCGATCCGATGGACCGGGTGCGGGAACTGGGCGACGCGTCTGTGCCGTTCCGGTTCGACGTTCATGCGCTGATCTTCAGCGAGGATGCGGTTGGATTGGAGACGATGCTTCACCAGCGTTTCGCCGAAAAGCGAGTGAACGCCGTCAACGAACATCGCGAGTTCTTCTATGCAACCCCCGGAGAGGTGCGAGCTGTGCTGGAGGCGGTTCGGGGGAGCCTGATCACTTTCCAGGAGGAGCCAGAAGCATTGGAGTGGCGGCAGAGTGAACATGTGCGACGGAACCTGAGTGTAGCGGGCTAGATGGACGACAACGTCGGAATGTCCCATATGATGGCGAGCAACGAGGAGCAAGAAGTTCGAGAGCGCGTGATCGATGAAGGCACGGCCTGTCGGTGCTCGAGTGCCGAAGAATTCTTGGACCGGATCAGCCCCCGACATCCACTGTGGCAAGAGCCGGGGCCGTCGGCATGGATCTTCCGAGGTCACGGTAGCTCGAAGTGGAAGCTCCTTGCGAGTGCGTACAGGCCCAAAGCATTTGATTCGTTCCTGCCCCCGGCGTCCTCCAGTGATCCAGAAGATGATGGGGAGGTGATGACGATGCAACAATGCCTCCTCAACGCGTTCTACGACGCAATCAACTCGGTGGGTCTGTCAGTACCAAGCAGCGAGCCGAGTCCGAAGAAGGTTGGCTCCGAGACGACGCACGGTGACGAGGCTCACGTTATGTCGTGGCCGTTGCTTGCGCTGGCGCAGCACCACGGTCTCCCAACGATGCTTCTTGACTGGACTAGGCTGGCCAGAAACGCCGCGTACTTCGCGGCGGCGAGTGCCACCGAAATGGATATCGGGGACAAGGGCACGCTGGACGTCTGGGCTCTTCGGTGCGACGTGCTTGAGAGGCAGCGAATGGGCTGGGACGTGGAAGGAGAGCTCGAAGTGTTCCGCGCACCCCTGAGCACGAACCCCAACCTCCGAGCTCAGGCGGGCTTGTTCACAGTGGTTCGTGGTAGGGAGATCGCGACGCCCGTGGATGACTTCCTTGTCGAGTGGGCATCGAAGCATCGCGCTCGGCTAGCGAGTCCGATCATGAGACGTCTCTCCTTACCCCACACAGAGGCACCGAAGCTCCTGCGTTTGCTGTCGTACGAAGGCGTCACGGGCGGTTCGATGTTTCCGGGATACGACGGCATCGTAAGGAGTATTCGAGAGCAGGTTCGGTGGGACCGGCCGCCACGCAGGGACCCAAGTCGGTGGAGGTAAAGAGGGCTGCCCGAGGTGGTGGTCTGCTCGAAAGAGGCCAACGGATGGGCAGTTCTGCCCCGGACGCCGGCCGATCAGAATCTCATGTTCATACATAATCTTGGGTACCGCACTTAAGTTCTTGCGCGCACATGAGCAGGTGGCTAAATATCCTTCGTGACAAGCCCACATGATCCAGGCCCGCTGTTCGCCTCGACGTTCTCTGTCGCCATTCGAAACGAGCTGACTGACGCCTTGGCCGCGGCGTACGCCACCGCCACCGAGCTTCACGATCCAAAGCGGGGCTCGAACGAGTCAACCTTTGGCTACGGGTTGTACCACTACTCGATTCACGAGATTTGTGCTCGTGTCGGCGACCGGATGACAGTGGTGAGTCGTCAGCCATCGTTCCGCTTCCGCGTTGGGGACTATGAGTTGGCCTGTCATCGGGTTGGCACGAGTGAACGAGAGGACATTTGCCAGTCGTTTCCCAACGCCGAGAACGCCGCCTACACCATGTGCGAAGCGCAACTTTGGCTTCCGGGCATGGGAGGTTCTCCTGGCCTGCAACAGGCCCGCCGCCTCGTTCTGGCCCACATGGGGAATGCCGAGGATGGTTTCAGGGCTGCATATCTCTGCATCCCGGGTGAGACGGATGGGACGAGGATTGTGCGCTGGGCCTTCGCAGACCCTATCTGGACGGCTGGACAGTCCGTTGAGGACAACGGGTTGCACCTGGCTGACAACGAGGTACCCGAGGAGTCCGTTGGCGAGCCAGTTGTGCGTCGCAAGCCAAAGAAGGATACCGCCGACGAGGACAATGAATAGCGCCAACCTACCTCCCATTGGAGGCTCAGATTTGCACCTGGCGGCTCACTTGTTTCAGCCGGAGCGACTGAAGCTGGCCCGCGAACTTCGCGGTTACACGAAGGCGGAGCTAGCCGCTCTGGTCGGGAAGTCACCAGCCGCTATCAGCCAGTTCGAGGGAACGGGGAGAGTTGCGTGTAGACCAGAGCCAGGCACGCTAGCGACTATCGCCCTAGCACTCGGGTTGCCGCTGGCCTTCTTCTCACGTCCAGCATCGCAATACCTCCTTGAGTTGGAGCAGTGCCATTTTCGGAGCCTCCGATCTGCAAGTCAGCGCGACCGCCGGAAGCTTGTTGCGCAGGGGGCAATTCTCAGCGAGCTTGCGCGACACCTTGAGGAGCACGTGGAGCTTCCGGTCGAGCGAGTGTCGTCTCTGGCTCGGACCGTACGCGATCCAGAAGAGATCGAAAGGGCAGCCGCGGACGTCAGACGGGCTTTGGGCTTGGGTCTTGGACCAATCCCCAACGTGGTTCGTCTCCTTGAAACGGCTGGAGTGCTCGTCGTCGAAATTGGCGACGGTTCGGCAGAAGTCGACGCATTTTCTGCGTGGAGCGATGGGCGTCCGATAGTCTATCTTGTTCAGGAGAAGGGTTCTGCCAGTCGGTCCCGATTCGACGCCGCGCACGAGCTTGGACATCTCGTGATGCACACGGACGTCTCCGCGGGCGATCCCGAACTGGAGAGACAGGCGAATCGGTTCGCGAGTGCGTTTCTCTTGCCGCGGGAGACATTTCTTCGAGAGTGTCCCCGTTGGTTGAACTGGGATCACTTCTACGAGTTGAAACGCCGCTGGAAAGTCTCCGTGCAGGGTCTACTGCGTCGCGCATACGATTTGAACGTGCTCTCCGAGGCAAGCTATCGTCGCGCTTTCGTCCACCTCAACAAGATCGGGGAACGTCGTCACGAGCGCGATGAGCCTGAGCACGAGCACCCTACGCTTCTGCAACGAGCACTGAGTGAACTGGCGCCCGACTTCTCGGTCGAAGACATTGCCTTCCATGTGAGCCTGTCGGCGAAGGATATCAGGTATCTTCTGCGGCTGCCGTAGGCCGGTGCTAGCGGTCTGCAGTAGTGGCGTCCAACGCACGTTGCGCGTCGATTCCTCCAGCACATGTTGCCGGGCCGAGCGGAACGCTCCGATCCAGCACCCACCCTCCCCGGAAGGGGAACATCTGAAGAGAAGATGGCCGAACGAGGTTGAGCCGCCTTGCCAGGTGCGTAGCATCAAAAGCCTTGATGCTGGACGCCTGGGTGAGAAAGTGTGAGAGGGCACGGTGTTCGCAATGACTTGCCAGAAAGACGGCAACAGTGGTGAACACGTCGTTGGCATCGACAGAGTACTCAACACCATCTCCGAATCCGAGTGAGTGTAGCTCGTCATCGAACTCAAGCACGCCGAAAGAATCCTCCATTATCGCGCCTAAGTTCGACATGCTCCCCTTGTAGTGAAGTGGAACGTCCAGAACCGCGACAAGAAAACGAGTGAGTAGATGGTTCGGCCTCTGACTAAGCACACGCTCGAATGAGTCACGAGCAGCCATGACGTTTCCCTCAGAGAAGAGTTCGTGTCGGCCTTGCTCGAAATCGGCCACAGCCCATGCGCCCGCGGCGCGTAGTTCATCCCTGAGTTCTGCCGCCCTGGTAGATGTTGCCAGGTTCTGTGATTCGAGCATCTCAGCGTAGAGTACCGAGAAGTGGAGAAGCTCGGCCCGACGACGTCCAGTAACCGAGTAGGAGGCTTGGACCAACTGTGTGAGGGCAGCCAACGGCGACCCCATAGTGTGTTCGAGTGCAGCGGACGACAGTATGCACTCGGTCGCACTGACGTCGTCCGGACATGAATTGGTGACCAGCCTCCTCAGACCGTTGAGCACAACATCGGGCGCCTCGAGCTGTCGCACCAGAGTGGCTAGCTCCGGCCGTTCGGACACGTCACGGTCATCCCGGACGAGTTCGGTCACTGCCACTTCTGCCAACTCCGCCTGCGTAAGTGCCGTAAGCATTCGAGTCCGTGAAGTGATTGGAGAATCGGCCCGATCAATGTCTTTCGGCGAAGTGGCGATGGGAAGGAACTGAGCGCGTGCGCTGGCGGGGCCATCGAGCACTGCGTAGACAAGGTCAAGTGGCAAGGCGTCGACAGTCCCGTCTGTCGCGAACATTCTAGCTAGCTGCAAGCGAACGGCGAGAAGCATAGCGAGAGCATGCTCAATGTCGAGAAACGATCCTTCTGGCGCCGAACCGGACCACATGTCAATGGAGGAAGTGGAGCCGAAGGTTCCGAATTCGCCACGTTGCGAATAATCCAAAACTACCGATTCCGGGACATCGGCTAGTCCCTTAGCGAAATGGCGAAAGCGGTGACCTCGTGACTCACCAGTGATCACGTTCAGATGAGGAAAGAGACGCTCGCAAAGCAAGATGCTCGTGTCGTGCCTGCAACCAACGAAGAATGGATGATAGAGGTAATGTGAAACCTTGTGATGAGAGTCCGGCACAATCAGGGCGGGATTGATGCGAAACCGAATGTCGCGCAGAGTGTAGACCTTGCGCCCATCACCGGGTGCAGTTCGTAGCTCGGCGCGAGACGAAATGGCAAGAAGGGTATCCGGTTGCATGGCGTCATCCATCGAGAATGACGTCTCCACAGCCTGCGGTGTGGATACTTCCACGTCGGGAATCGTGATTGTTGAGGTGGGGCCGGATTCTCGGTCCGCCTCATGTAGCTCTGCGACGCGTGACAGTAGCATTCCCTTGAGAACGTCCGTTGCCACCTTCCCATCCGTTCCGGAGTCGTAGGGGGTAAGGTGAAGAAGGACGCGAACTCGGGATGCGTGCGGTTCACGTGCCGTTTGAGGAACCCACTTCGTCGACGCAGCCACGCCAGGCGATTCGTTGTCTGACGCGGAGTGACTAGTGACCAGAGCTACGATGGAGAGCATCAGCGCGGTTGGGAGAATGAACGAAAGCACCACGACGAATCGGTAGCGGGGCGTCGTGTGTCGGCGTACCGAAGTAACGCTTGGACCAAACGCTTTCCCCTGTGTTTTCGCCCGGAACCAATTGTCCTTGCGGGACGCAATGTTCGACCTGCACCATTCTGTCGCGGTTGACCACGTTGACAGCGCAACCAGGCGGCCGGTTTGAATTAGGTCAGCAAAAACGTTCTCTTCAGTTGGTGGAATGGCGGCGAGCAGTCGATACCCTTCGCGTGCCGCGGCTTCAGCCTTGTTACGAACGCGTTTGGGGTCTACGGAATCAGATGTCTCATCATCACGAAATGACCCGGTTGCGGCCCAATCGTCAGGCCAGCGCCATCCCTCGCGAGCGAATAACATGGCGAGGTGGAGAGCAAACTCGAACGAGCGATCTTCGAACTCCATCTCACGGTTTACGACGGATGGCATGTCGACGAAGAGTACGAGCCAATATTCCTTGCCCGCGACACGAGGCGGAGAGAAGTGTCTCGGAGTCGAGCCACCGACAAAGACCCTTCCCGAGTTGGCCGGGCGAAATGAGGTTGTCTGTCGAACTGCGTCTAGCGTGCCATTCATCTCGTCGAGCGGAACTGCTATCAGCTCCGTCACGAAGGCCGAGTCGTCATCCACCAGCAGGAATGGTACTACTGTGTACCGAGGAGACCTTCGTAGGAGGTCGCATTCGGCAACCGTTGTCATGTCTGTCTGGCACCCTCGATCAAGTAGCAATTTGCGTCGTGATCTACGTACAGCGTTTATTATCGCACTAATGACAGATAGGCCGGGTGGCGTGAGCTTATCACGATACGCCCTCATGAAACGATATTGCTCAAGAAACTCAAGCCCTGCCGTGAGTTGAGGATTCAGAGCGGAGCGATCACTGGCAGTGATCGCCAGAAGGGATCTCCAAACTGCGCGTTCGACGCACCGAAGCTCCTTGCCCGTGGCACCACCATCATGGAACAGTGTGCTACCGAGAGCATTCGCAGCATCAGCAAGTGGTCCGAAGTGCTCAGGCTCGCGCGCAAGACAGCGCTCCACTAGCCTTTCTATGTCTCGACCCTGCCGACTCTCTGACATTCGCGAAGTCTCTATCACCGAAGTACGGCCACGACCCGTGCATGTGACATCCCCGGGATCACCGCCCAGAGCGCACCAGCGTACATGCTACTATCCTTGCGGAGCAGAACGGAACCAGAGTAGCTAGCCGCATCGTCAACTGCCCACCAGTCGAGATGTGGTGGGTCGTCTGCTAGTAAGGTCGTCGGATTGCACACACTGATGACAAGATCCGCCAGGCTCGCTCCCGCGCGGTCCATTTCGAGATCATTGGTAGAGGAGGTAAGAGTCTGTCCAGCGGCCAGACGAACATCGACGTCAGTAGTTGATCCTCTTGCCGGAGACCAGCCCACGGAAGTGGCTTGTTCGATCACGAAATCGCGACTCGCTGTTAGTCGTGTGGCTGTTGACAGATGGTAGTCGTTGTGGTCACCGGGATCGTAGTGGATGATGTTGCGCCAGGCATCCGGAACGACAACGCGAGCGAGTAGAGCGGTCAGGAGGTGCTGACAAAGCGGGCCACTGTGGCACAGCAATGCATCGATCGCGCACTGCGGATCCAGAGGCCCCAAGAACGAATCGTCTTCGCCAAGCGCGAGTCGTTGCGCTAGTTCACTCTGTTCAACGAGTTCCTTGACCAGTGCAACATCGAGATTAGGACGAGCCATCAGGTTACTCCGTGCGCCGGTGAGCAGCATAGCCAAGGTGAAATAGGACATCGTCTACGATCATGTCGAGCAACTGTGGGTGCAGTCGTTTTTCGTGCCCCGTGTGGGGGTCACGAAAGCGCTCGTCGGGTTTCCAAGCACCAAACGGGGAGAGGCAGTAGGTGCTGAAATGGTCGAGATAGCACCTCAGAACCTCCATCTTGCCGTCGGACGTGCCGTAGACGACGAAACCATCGGAGAATTCAAGCCTACTCAGACTAAGGGGAGGTCCGGTCTCATCGAAGGGTGAGACGATCTCGACATGCACGGCTGAGACTACCGACCAGTCGCGCCGGGCAGTTGGCGTAGTGATGCGAAGTCGATTAACAGTCTCGCTAGAAAGTACCACATGGGTCACGCACTTCTGGTACTCAAGCACAGCCCCACGCCGTAACCGGTAGGGCGTTCTGGGGATATGAGTGGCGTCGCCGATATACTCAGAAAGGCGGGAGAGCACGGCCTGGTGCTCAATGCACGGTGTGGCATCCAACACCGCGACAGAAGGCTCAACCATGCGCGGACAGTAGGAAAGTAGTTCACCGGTCTTGTCGAAATGTGGTAGATGAGGCGACGATAGCACTCCGCCCCAATCCGGAGAAAGGTCCTTGGCCGTCTCGATCCTGCCTCCATGTGTAGCTCTTGCCACGACCACACTCTGAGGGGCCGACGCTACTTCATCAAGGCGAAGGAGTGGCACAGACTGGTGGCCATAGAGTCCGTCCTCCCGCGAGAGCGAGCTCCAATAGAGGTGTCCGGCGGGAGGGAACCGATGACTGACTACCATAATGAGAACCGTTATAGGTGAACGGAACAGACCCACAGCCGATACGGTTGTGGGTCTGGGAATGTGGAGAAGACTAAAGGAAACGGCGGAGTATGGCGTTGAGAGGAGCATCCATTTCCAAGCGTCTTCTGCGTACTCGGCGAGGGTCTCGCGCTTCGATCCAGCTGAGAAGGAACTTCTGCAATTCTTCTTCGGAGCGAGGTATGGCCAGAGAAGTTCTTGTCGGTGCTGGAGTGGAAGGATCTGCATCCTGTTCTAGAAGGAACTCTTTCCAAACCATTCGGTCGCTGTAGTCTTTCATGACTGACTCCATGCGCCCGGGTGTTACAAGGTTCCGTGGGGCGCCGTGTGGACCCCTCGAGTCTCTCGAGCGGCTGGTCCGAATCGGCGCACCATGAACCCTTCCGTGAATAGTGGAGTGTAGTCCGCTCCAAATGTACTTCCAGAGTAACACGGACCAGCGAACTTGTCAATAGTATCGAATGGTTACACGTGTCACTCGACGCACATTGTCGCACATTGGAGCCAATTCCGTCCCCCTCCAGATCACCACCGTTTCGCGGTCCATCACGCGCACCAAGGATCTCCAGCATCTTCTTCTTGGCGCGGTGGAAGAGAAGGCGAGCGTTGGACTCCGTGACTCCAAGCTGAACAGCAAGTTCTGCGTAGGAGCACCCCGCGAACAGTCCACGCACGATGTGGAGGTAATTGGGCGCCAGCTCGGCGGCAAGAATATCGAGAAGGCGGCCGCGCTCGACGAGCAGCTCGGGGCTCACGTTGCAGATGGGCTCGACACAGCAGCCATCAGCCTGGTCATCATCCGAGTCCCCGGAGCCGGAGGCGAAGAGAAGCGTAGCCGGGCGCACGGTGTGGGACTTGGCGATGTAGCGGGCCGTTGTCTTCAGCCAGGCTCGAACGGCGTGCAATGAGGCCCGTAACCCCTTGGTAGGGTTGGAGGTGTTGCAGCGAATGGCCTCCCACATGGCTATTCGTACCTCCTGAACGAGGTCGGAGATGAATTGGTCGTCCTCACGGAGGGCGCGACGAACCGCTCCGACGCCCGCGAGCAGGTGGCGATGAGTTCCGTCGCTCCCGGCAGCAGCCCTCTCGGCTCGGTGGAGCGACACGCGGGAGAGGGCGGCGCGAACCGCCTTGATAGCCTCGCATTCGAAGTACGCCCACACCACCTCGAAGTCCACGTCAGCGAGGAACGGATCTTCGACGGTTGCGGATGGGATGGGATTGAGACAGGAAGGAAGCGAACGAGATGAAGCCATATTGGTTTTCCTCCGGCTAGGCATCTCGTTGAAGCGCTTGGTTGCGCGTGGGGTGCCGAAGGTCTGGCTATCTCAGCTCGAACTTCTTTCTCGCAAGGTACCATGCTTCCCCGCCCAAGGTCGTTTCTCCCCAAGAGAAGAAAACCGACGAGAGACTACCGAGACGACGAGGCGATGTACAGTGGCGCTGTAAGAGATGGAAATCATTAGTCACTGGGGCGACGTGTCTGTGGGACCCATGGGGGAGTATTGGGAAACGGTCAGGGGGCCGTCGCCGGGCGACGATGCCTCGTACGGCCGAGAGTGTTCGATGGTGCCGCGCGCCAAGGTCAATCGTTCTCGCATCGTGAAACGGTGGAGTGGCTCCGGCGATGGGAGAGAGGTGACCACTTGGTACCAACGCGATCCCCGCCGTCTCGAGAAGGAAGTCGAGCTGATGAGTCAGTTCACGCACGCAGCGCTCCGTCAGACCTGCTCGGGGCTGGTCTGGGTTGAGGGGCTCCAATCGCTGGCAGGGCGCCGATACGAGCTCGCGATTGCATACCCCGAACGCTTTCCATTCGAGCGTCCCAAAGCATTCGTCATGACCCCATCGGTGACGGGTGCGCCTCATCGTCTCGTCGATGGCTCGCTCTGTCTGTTCCCCGATCCTCTCGCGACGGACATCAGATGTACCGCGATGGTGGTGCGTAACCGCGCCGTGGCCTGGTTTCTTGCGTACGAGATCTGGCTTCGAAATGGCCACAGGTGGTGCGCGCCCGAACACTGAAACGAACGCCTCGTGTTTTGCATGAAGACGAGTATGGAAGACTCGTCATCCAGACGGACGTCGTCGGGAGTCTCGGGCGGAGAAGTCGTCGGGGGACTCGTTCTCGGGTTCCTCGCGCTTCTGTTCGTCAGGGCCATGTGTGGAGCGGGCTCTGCGTCGTCCACTGGGAGCACGCCTGCTGTCCCGACGCCGCCACCTGCGCGTCGCCCCGAGATTGGACGACGCATTCGGTGTCTTCCAGGCATGAACAAGTACGGCGAGCTCGAATGAAGCTCGCCATGCGAAGAAAGGAATGCACAAAATGGATCTGAACAAACTGATGTCGGATATGCGCAACTCTCGTGAGGTCTTCATCACCCAAGGAGGGGAAGTCGAGACTCCGGAAGAAGCCGAGGCCAACCTGGCTGAGGAGGAGCGAGAGCATGGTGCTCCGCAGCCGCGGCTTGCCCTCAAACCGCACCCCTTCGGGAGATGTGGATGAACCTCATCATAAATCAGCGCGTCCTTGACGCCATGCATGTCGAGGCCACTCGGTACGCAGTGGAAACCGGTGGGATCTTGGTCGGCACGGACGAACACACCGTGACCGATCTGATCCCATCCGGGGAACGCGCCCACCGCACGGTCGCCAGCTACGAACTCGACATTGACCACCTCCAGCCTCTGCTCGACCGGGCTTGCGACGCCGGGAAACGCTTCCTCGGGGTGTGGCATGTTCACCCGCGGGGAGTGTCTCGACTTTCAGAGATCGACCGATCAACCGCGCGAGCCATGCTTCGTGATCCTGAGTACCGGCTCGCCCGAGTGTTCCTCCCTCTCACGACGCGAACGACAAATGGGCTCGAGACACGATTCTTCGTGGCCGAGGGTGACGAGGCCCGGATCCGTGAAGTGGATTCGCTCATCATTCGCACCTCGACACGGACCAATCATCAGAGGGACGAAGTAGGACATGTGTGGCATCGCCCTGACCAGAAACGCATTGCCAAGGATACGGCCATGCTCGTCAGTCGGGGATGGACGGTTTCAGTTCGGGAGCTGTCCGCAAACCAGGCCATCCGTTGCGAGCGGAGAGGGATTGCACTGTGGGCTGTTCTGCCTCCCGAGTACCCCCTGAACCCCCCTGACATCTACATCGAAGAGAATGGACGACTCACCGTCGTGCCCCATCACGAACTCCCAGAGACTCGGGCCTGGTCGAGTCAGCGGTCACTTGCCGAACTCATTCATCAAGCTGCCCGCTCGGTTGTTTCCGAGAGGGAAGCCTGGGAGCTCTTTCACCGTCGTCGACTTCGGCGACTCCTGTGCTCGGTATCTCAACTTCTGCGGAGAAAACCATGATCGACCAATTTCACGATCGCCACGAAGGACTCTTCGATCCCACCATTCTCGAGCGGAAACGCGTTCTCATCGTCGGAGCAGGCTCCGTTGGCGCGATGCTGGCGATGCTCCTGGTGCGTTCTGGGGTCCGTGATCTGACTGTCTTTGATTTTGACACGGTCTCTCCGTCAAACCTCTGTCGAACGCTGTACCGGCACGATGATATCGGTCGTCCGAAGGTGGAAGCGCTCGAGGAACTCCTGGGCGAGGTTCGCTCGGAAGTGAAGGTGGATGCTCAGAATGTCGATCTCAGGGACCTCGATGACGATGCCCTCGTGAAACGCATTGGGGATGCTGACCTGGTGGTTGCCGTCACTGACCACCCGCCCACGCAACTGCGCCTCGGTGTGCTCTCGTACCACCGGAAGCCCGCCGTGTTTTCTGGGATCTACGCCCGTGGCACAGGAGGCGAAGTGCTCTTCACCATCCCCAACGAGACCCCGTGCTACTCGTGCGTCATGGGTTCGGTACGAGGTGGAAACGGTCCCGATCGTGGTCGAACCGAGTACGGGATCGAAACCGGGCAGCTTGCCTCCGAGCCAGCATTGGGCATCGACATCGCGCACGTCACCACATGCGCTGCCAAAATCGCTCTTGGCCTCCTCCTCAAGGACACGGGAGCCTCGGTCGCAAATGTCATCGATCCGAAGCGGAGCGTGCTCTTCGTGGGCAACAGTGTGGACTGGATCTGGAAGTCACCCCTCGAGAACCTCTGGGCTCGCGCCGATCGCCGCGACGACTGCGTCTGCCGGCTCGCCCCCGGAGCCTCGACTGCCGAGCTGATTGACTGAGACTGGTCTCATGGACGACTTCCTTTCCGCGTTCTGCTTCTCGCTGGTCTATTTCGGCGTGGGGTTCGTCCTGTATCGTCGGCGGTGGCCAGAGGGACTCTGGGCGTTGCGGTCTCGGCCGCGGGGCGAGCAGATTCGTCGGATTGGGAGGAAACGGGTTCTCCCCGTTCCTCATGGACGAAGGGGAGCATGACCACTTATCTCGACTTTGCCCTCGGGCTTCGCCGCTTGTTCTGCCCTGACGACGAAGCACGAGGGCTTGCCTATGCCGCGTCCTCCGAGAAGGAGCGCGAGAACGCGGAGAGTGCTCGGATCGACGCACCTGTCCGGACGATGCGGGAGAGGGCACGAGCGGCGGGAAGAACTATCTGCCTCGGCACAGCGCTCTCGTCGGATGGACGTTCGTACTCGGTGCGCCTCCCGGAGGAGGATGTTCGCGGCGGCGGTCATTGGCTGGTCACCGGCGCCACGGGCTCGGGGAAGAGCTACCTGGTTCTGGCGATCATCTTGCAGCTTCTCCGGAGTCGGCCATCTGGCCTCGTCATCATCGACATGAAGGGCGAGTTGGCTGGACTCCTCCGGGACATACTCATCCCGGGACTTGTGGGAGTCGGTGACGCTCCGGGATCGGCTCAGCTTCTCCGGCATCTCGCCGTGATCGCCCCGTTCGACGATGCGACGACGATTCCGTTCCAGTTGCTCACACGTGAGCCACGCCTTCCCATCGAAGTGCAGGCGCACGAAGTGGCCACAACTTTCGGTCGGACGGTTGCGAGCGACTTGGGACCGCTTCAGCAGCACCTCTTCCGTCACGCTCTCATGTTGGCAATCGACGTCGGTCTGACACTTCCCGATGTGGCTGAGCTGCTTCGAGACCAAACACTTCTTCGCGGGGCGCTCGAGCGGACCTCGCTCGAAGAGACGAGGCGGTACTTCGCCGCCCAATTTGGCAGGGAGCGAGGCACGTCTGTTGCTGGGCTCCTCAGTCGGCTCGACTCCATCACCATGTACCCGTCCCTCCGTAGGATGCTTCGAGCTTCCGGCATGGTTCGATTCGACCGGATGCTCGAGACTGCTGTCACCGTCGTAGATCTCGGAGGAGCTCCGGCCGGGATGTCGGAGCTCTCACGCTTCTTCGGACAGCTCATCTTCAACAAGCTGACCAGGGCCATCTTCGCCCGGCGAGTCGAACGGAGCACACCGCCCGTCGCCATCATTGCTGACGAGTTCCAGCAACTCCTCACCTCGGAGGTGGCCCGAGACTTCGAGCGGATTCTGACACTGGCGCGCTCTCAGAGGGTCTTCCTGTGGTCGGTCTTCCAGCAGGCGGCCCAGGTGGAGGCGGTCTCTCCCACCCTACTCAGAATCCTTCGAACGAACACCAACTACCAGCTCCTGATGCGGTCAGATCTCGAAGATGCCCGCACTCTCGCACACGTCCTCCCGACGACGGGGACGGCCTTGCGTCCGCGCGACGGTTTTCCCGATCCGAGAACTACTCCCGCCACCATGACGGTTGACGAGGAGAGACGGAAGCTTCTCGAGATGGTCCCTTCGATGCCAGATCGGGTGGGTTGGTTCTGGGAACGCCGAGCCCCGCATCCCGCACTTCTTCTGCGCTCGGCACGGCTCGATATTGATGGCGGTCGGCAGGCGGCGAAGCGTCTTTCTCCAGAACTCCGGAAGGTTATTCGGAACGGCGTTCTGGCCATCTCCCCTGACGAACTCGAGCGATCCGAGCGAGACCACCGTGCGCGGCGAGACAGCTTGGCAACTCGCGCCAATCCCGATTCCACTGCCGAAGCAACCACTGTCCCGAGCACTCTGGAGAACCCTCTGGCCGACGAGCAGGAGCCTGTTCCTCACTCCAGTCGACCGCCACGGCCACGCCGTGCGAATCGACGCCCGTCGGTTGGATAGCGAGACAATCATGAGCAACGGACTTCTCGACTGGTGCACCAAGCTCACGTTCCGGCTCATCGGAACCACCCTGTGGGTTGCGCTTGTGGCTCCATGGGTGACCTTGGCCATCCTGAGGATCTGCATCCTCAACTCCGGTTTGGTTCTTCGAGTTTTGCGACAACTGAGACCGGTGTTCGCGACCCATCTCCATTGCCCCAGCCACCATCGCTCTGCCTTGCATGGGGTCTTTGAGTGCCGAGCTTGTGGGAGTCTCTTCGGTGGATGGGCGTTTCAACGCTGCCCGATCTGCGGTGACGTGTCCGTCGGGTACGTCGCCTGCGAGCATTGTGGGATGGCGGTGAAGAATCCGTTTCTGTGACACTGCGGCCGCCGAATCCCAATGGTCTCGGATGGCTAGGGTTGCGTCAACGACAGCGCCAGAAAGTTAATGTTCGCTCACCCGAGAACGTGTTAGGCTCAGTGCCAAGCATTCCTCTTCGAATTGCCTGACGAGTCACTCAGTCAGTCGCCACGCTATCGCACTCGTCCTTCGTTAGGACTCAGAAACGACAGCTGGTAGGAATCGTTGGGTAGACGCCTCCTCTTTTGGGGCACGGCTGGATCCGGCGTCTGAGCCATGTTGCTTGCGAGCGTGTATGAAGAAGCGGATACGTTAGCACCACGACAAGAGGCGAATGCGATCACCTCAAAGGCAGGGTGAAAGTCAGAGAGACTCTCAGCTAGTAGTTCTCGCTCGGAACCGAAATGGGTTGCCTGACGTCCCAGAAGCAATACGGGCCCCTGATGGAGGAAGGCGGAGATGCGTCGGAGAATAACGGCACATCTCTCGCGCAAATGGGTCTTGTAGTCCTGCATAACCAAATGCGGATTGGTCGATCGTCCCACAAAGGGGTTGGCGAGCTCGTGGAATCGGAGATACTCGATTCCGAGGTTACGAAACGTGCTTTCTACTATATCTGGAGTGAACCCGCGCCCTCGGAAAGACGCCAGAAGGCGAATGTCTACCAAACGCCGAGTACCGGACGAAACCAGAATCTGCCTCAAGCTGTTGAAGTCTAGTGAATCGAACCCCACACTGAGCAGGCACCCGTGGCTTCCTGTCTCTCCCCAGCCACCCAGGAGAAGTTGTTCGTATTTGGCCTCGGGCGGTGGAATAAGGGCGAGGTCTGGGGGCGAGGAGACGTGGCGCTCACCGCCACCCTCGACGACGAAGAATCGACGTCGGAGTTCGGTCATGACGTGCTTTCTCCGGTTGTTGTCTCGACGTGCTTCGCGATCAGTTGCTCAAATTCCAGGTGAGACTTGGTGAAGATGGGATCCGTGTGCAGTGCATCTGACTCAACGCATAGATGAAGTCGCCCATCTTTCTTCAGTTCGGTCCGCTTCTCAAAGAGAACCGAGTATCGACGAGGCGCGACTCCAGTGAATAGTCGCAAGTGGACGTGAGAGGAGTCTCTTTCTGGAGGAACGGTGCTCTCCACGATTGTGTCGTCATGGAGCTCGACCGCTCGGCTCTTGAGATACGGCTCAATGTAAACCACGTCTCGAATTCCGGCGGCTACTATATGCCTCGCGCAGCTATGGCACGGATAGGTCGTACAGTAGAGTGTGCCTTCACGCGTTGAGGCTGCTCCCGAGCGCGCCAGACTCACGATGGCGTCCATCTCCGCGTGTACTGCCCGAGAGAACTCGATCAGATCGTTGAGTGGGGTCTGCTGGAGGGCACTTGCGATGTCGTCATCTGAGGCTTTGGCAGCCAAGACACCCGCTTCTCGGAGCTTCTTGATTGCCTCCGCAAGAATCGCCTTCTTCACCTTGTCATTACGGCAGAACCCTGATGGTTCGTCGTCAGCTGGCTTTGGGTAGCAGAAACACCGGTGATCGTTCGTGTCTCCGGTCTCAGATTCCTCGTAGACACCGCCCCCATACCGCGGAACATCATTTGTCCCAGTCGCGATCAGCTGTCCGTCAGGAGACAGAATGGCAGCGCCAACCTGTCGCGAGATGCAGGACGAACGAAGGCTAGCCGTCCATGCTGCATACATACCGCGCTCGTCGCGGGTTGGGCGAACGACTTCGGTACCGAAGACAATCTGGAGGAATCTCGCGAGCGATTGATCGAGCGGGCCTGGACCTCCGGCAGATACGACCGCTTCATTATTCACGAAGAAGTCCCCAGCCTGAAGAGTCTTTCGGACATGCTGACCGAACCCGGGTCTTTGCGCCTCATCGCGACGCATCAGTTCCGGAACGTCGGCCTGATCGGTCTTGTACTTGCTGCGAAGTCGTGACCTGCGGAGCTCTGGGCCGCACACGACACTCACGGTGTAGAACGAACGTCCATAAACCTTTCGCAGAGCGTCGACCTCGACTGGATTCTTGATACTGTCGATAAGGAAAGCGAGGCGCGTGTCGACACCAACGCGTTGCCGTTGATCATACATGTACTTGATCGCAAGAGCCGCAGTGAATGTTCCACCATACTGCTCCCGCAACCAGTTGCCGGCCTCCTGAAGACGCATCGTGCGTTTTGCCGAAGGCGATGGAAGCGTGACAAGGTCAGTCCATCGCGTGGAGTCGATCAGAGTTGCGGCGTCTGCAATTAGCTTGCTGAGCTTGACTATCACAGGTTCGTAGTGGTGAGACCTCAGTCCATCGGCCAGTGCTTGAGCGACCCAGCTTGCTCCAGCTCCTGCATGGCCAACTACAGCGAAGACTAGGTCGTGCGACGTGGCTTTCGAAAGAGCATCCCCGATGCTGTCTGAGGGCGCTGGTGCCGATTCGGCTTGTTGGAGGACAGGCAGTGCCATGGTGACGGCGGCGCTGTGTAGTGGTTTTAGGTCGCTGACGCCAAGTCTACGGATTTTTCTCGTTCGGTGGTGCCCTTTTGCGCCAAGTTCTCACCGAGCTCCCGCAGGCGTGACCGCGAAAACGCGACCAGATATGGGATGGGCGGCTGGTCGGACGCTTCGCTCCGCCAGGGGTGTTGGCTAGTATCGACGTGTGCCGTGCAGGAGAGGTCGACATCGACTGGACTTCGGTCGCTCATCTGCCAGAGCGGACGGCTGCCACTGAAGACAAGCGGTGTCCCGGGTCGGATGACAGTACTCCACCGCTGGTGAGCAGAGTCGCCTCCTCACCATGGACGCCCAGCGGGCACGATGACGATAGGAGAGCCACTCTGCCGTTTGTGAAACGCACGCCGCGCCTGATGCATGGAGCCTATCGTGGCTATCGAGACTCCCAGAAACGAGGATGACCGGACTGTCCGATCGCTCTTGGCTCGCACGCTCGAACTCGACACGTTGCTATGCCTAAACGATCACGCTCCGCATCTCATCCCGCAAGAACCGCCGCTCATCCTCCCTGGCGGGCCATTGTCTTCGAAGCTCTTCTCGGCCTTGGTGGCAGCTCCAACCTCCAGATGCTGTACGCCGCGGTTCGAAGGAAGCTCCCGAAGGTCCATGGTAACCACCATGTGGAGGCCAAAGTGCGGCAGGTTCTGCAGAAGGATGACAGATTCGAACGGGTCCGAAAGGGTGTCTGGCGAATTCGTTCGTCAGGTGCCGCGAAGGAGATCGGAAGTTGAACGCCACGTTCGAGGAGTCGAACGAACCCACACCGGAAATCGCCGAACACGCGAGTTCGAGCGAGTGCTACGAGCGAGACGACTGTCTCGTCATGCGTCTGAAGTGACTTCCTGGCGCCATCCTTGAGGAGAGAGCGCAGGCCGAGGGCACTTTCGCCCCAGTGATAACGGATGCCGTGCCCATGCCCCACGACCTCTCGTCGTTCGGCGATTTCCACCCCTACTTCCGGAGTGTCGAAACCGTGAAGAACATCTCAGTCGAGAAACTGCTCTTCCTTCTCTTCGTCACAGCCTGTCTCTACGTATGGATCGCATCGGCCAAATAGCAAAGAGCCCCTCCAGCACGGAGGACAGCCTTCCACTCCGGCGCGCCTCTCGAAAGGCTCGGGTCCGAGGTCGAGGACTGAGACTCCAGGAACGTGACGTCGACATCCTTCTCGCGCTCTCCAAGATGTGGCTTCTCCGAACCTCCGACATTGGCAGGCTGTTCTTCGAAGCCACCGGCACCTGCCAGAAGCGCCTCCGAAAACTCTACGACGCCGGCCTCGTGCGGGCGGTGGTTACCGATCTGGCCGAGGAGAACCGCTACGCCATCACCCGGTTCGGCTACGCCTTCCTCGAGAAGGCTGCCGAGGGGACGCCTCTCCCGCCATATCGGCCACCTCCCCGGGTTGACGGCCGGAGCGTGTTGCATCTCGATCTTCTGAACCGGTATCGGGTTGCGCTTGCCACCGGAGCTGCGGAGAACGGCGCCTGTCTCAAGGCCTTTCGCCCCGAGTGGGAACTCCGCTCCGAGAACCCCGAGGCCAAGGTCGTCCCCGACGCCGTCTGCCGGCTCACGACGGCAGAGGGAGTGTCGTGGGAGCTCTGCATTGAGGCGGACGCTGGCTCCGAGGCTCCGGGGGTCGTGACGAGGAAGCTTGGTCGGTATGCCGAGCAGCTGAGGGAGGGGCCCGTCTTCGAGACGAAGCGCCCGTTCATCATCATCGTGACCGCCACCGAGCGGCGGGCGCGCACCCTCGGTCGTGCCGCCCACCGTGATGGTCAAGGTGCTCACGTCGCACTCGGACCCATTCGGCACGTCGTGGTGGACGGGGGACTGACGACAGGGTTGGCGATTCCGTCGGATCTGGCGGATGAGGGAACGAAGGGAACCGTCGCCTTCCGAAGGGGACTGCTGGGAGTGAGAAAGAACGCGTGACCAGGGGCACTTTGTCCGATCTGACAGTTTGCCAACTATCCGGAATCGCTTGGATATATCGGAATTGTCCCCGCGTTACTGCCGCGCGAACTCGTAACGCGGGGACGTTGCGAAGTAGCCCGTCACGGCTTCGGTGGTCCGACCCTGACCCACTCCCGCCCAGGCTTCTGGGTAGGTGGCATCTTCGGATCGCGTGGCTCAATCGTGACTACCCGCGGGTTTTGGCATGTGCCTATCCTGTTGCTGGAGGGGGCGATTCCCCGCACCCTCCAAGCTGAGTACGAACTGCGGGTGCGCAAGGGGTGGAAAAAGGATTTCTCACCAGGCCCGCTCCACAAACCGACGGGATGGGAACGGGTAACGGGGCCCGTTTCCGGGAAACGCCCAATCCGTCTGAGGCATGGATCGGAACGAGACTCCGCTCTCATGGTCACCGCCGTCGCCAACGCTGGCAGGCAAGAGGGTCCAGACCGAATCTGATTCTCTAACCATCAAACAATATGGGCAGAACCTTACACTACACCATCTTCGGCGATCTTGAAGAAGGTCCGGTGCCGGAGGCGACACGTCAACGAATCATTGAAGCTCAACGCGACATGAACGACTCTCTCTCATGGACCGTCGAGGGACTCGCTCTCGAACTCGACGAGCACTGCGCTCTCACGTACCCACAAGAAGTCCCGCGACCATGGGCGGCAAGATTGGGCTGGGGATTCACCAAAGTTGGTGGCGATGAATGGAACGCCGCACTGGTTGTGCGGTTCCTGGCTTGGGTTTCGACCCAGCTACCATCAAAGGCCTTCGTCCGACTGTATGACGAGGGTGACTACGTGATCCCAGAACATGTCCTGATCCACCACGGGCAATTCTCGCTGGATGAGGCTTCGATCGTACGGAGGCGTCAGTACCTCTCGAAGAACGTGAGCGAATACCTCCCGGAGTTCGATGAGAAAATTACCGAAGGCCGCAATGGGCATTGGTTCCGAAACGTGTCCGCTCTCGACTACCTGACCCGACGTGAGATCGCCAAGGTGCGTACTGGAATGAGGTCCGAAGCCTTCCACGAGCTGACGCTCGAGGACGTTGCCGATCGCATCGCCTTCCCATGGGCACGCGAATCGGCGAAGGCCGCGTAGCCTGAACGCGGAGTCTCAAGCGAATCACCCGCCGGGTTCACAGGTCTGGACCTTTTCTGTCCCGCTTGCGAGCGGAGGATCGCCGTGGTCGGAAAATGGCGCGCGCCGGTGGTGCCCGGCGGGTGGATTCGCAGTAGGCGTGACCCTGAGCGTGGAAACGGACGTGGACTGGCGTGCATGGGGATGATGGGCACGTTCGGTAGGTCGATGCCCCACGAGAAAGGGAACTGCGATGCTCACGCACGAACACGCATGCTCAAGAGGGACACCTCAGGACCTTCCTTCCGGCGACGACTCGGAGGGCCCGTTTGTCGACATCGACAAGCGATTCCTTTTCGGAGGGCATGCCATCGCGCAAGGAAGCGTGGTTGCAGAGTCGACTTGTTCATCGCATCGGATACGGGTTCGGGCCTGGGTATTCGGCTGCGCGAATGACAGTGCGAGCGAGGACGACATTGCTCACTGGGGACATGGATCTGTTGAGTATTGATGGGGGCGAGTCAGCGCCGCCGGTGCCTCCTGCGCCATCTCGCAACCCTTCCCTCGTGCATCACCGAAACGGAATGGCAGTAGCGTACATGGACCAGAAGAGAGCGACAGAGAGTCGCTCAAGGAGACGGACATCCCATGCGACACTTCCTCATCTTCCTCCCTCTTCCCGCAGAGCATGCACACCTTCACGAACGACTGTTCGCGACGGCGCGGACGTTCTTCGAGACCGTGTCCTCTGCCGAACGGCTTGACGTTGGCGTTTTCGAACGGAGCCCGCGACCGAACCGCCCGTCGGAACACCTCCCGCTGGTCGTGATCAAGAGCCCCTCGGGCGAGTCCTTCGAGAAGGATATCGCGCGGGCCCGGGCGCTCGAGGCGGTTCTTCGCTCCACCTTGGGGGCCGCCGGCGTCAATGCCATCGACGTCCGCGTGTTCGTCGAATCATCGAGGGACAGGGAGGTTGTGGCCGAGTGAGTTCTTCGAAACGCGGGACGACGGTCTCTGCCTCCTCCCCGCCGTCCCGCGTTTCACCCTTTTCCCGGCACGGGTTTCCCGCCCGTGTTCGGAACAAGACGGTTGGTGGCATCTGTCGGATGAAGGTGGTCGGTCGCGGGGGTCGAGGCTCTTTCGGAAACGCACGTTGCAGCGGCCCGCACACCGAACTCCCTATCATTCACGAATCCCTACCTACTATGAGTTACCATCTTCGATACGGCATCTCCAAGCGGACGCCCCCGTCCCCGAAAGCCCTTCGAGACATCCTCGATGCCCAGACAGAACTGAATCGCAATTGCTCGTGGACTCACGAGCGTCTCAATCTCACTCCTGAACGCACCAGCCAACAGCACTTCGGTTTTCCCATGGTGAGATTCGGAAACCCGCGTTTTGCTCTCGCGGGTCAAGAATCCACCCCCGCGGACGCGTGCCACATCACCAATGCGGCAGCTTCCGGCTCCACCAAGGTCCGAGACAACCTCTGGAACGCATGGCTCGTCCTTGCGTTCCTGAAGGAATGCTCGGAGCGCCATCCGGAGCTCCTTTTCGAGCTCCGCGACGATGGTGGATTCGTCCTTCCGGGCGCGGTCTGGATCAGAAATGGGAAGGTCGAACTCCAGCGCGAGTGGTTGAACCGCGAACGCGAGCGAGCCATCGAGGCGAGTGGTGATGTCCAAGCGGCGGCACCGTTCGTGTGGGCCGAGGCGGAAGCTCTCGAAGGACGATTCTTTCAGGATGCACCGGTCTCCGAACACTTGGATATTCCCGAAATCCGAGATCTTGGTATCGAATGGCAGGATATGGCATCCATGGGTCTGGGAGACGTCGCTGATCTTGTCGTCGATCACGTGACCTCCCGAGTGGCTGTCACCCGCGCGGCATAGCGACCCCCGAATTCTGACAGAAGCCGACCGAATGCCCCATCGGCGGGCGGTCGCGAGCTCGGTGTGCACGGCCGGTGCATGGCGTTTCCGGAGGACGCGCCGACACCCGCGTGACGATCTCGCGCCTCCGCCCGCCGGAGGGGAACCTTTCACAGCATGTAGAGCGACTCTCCGCGAAATGCATCGGAATGCAAAAGGAGGCTGACCATGGGTACGTACTAGCCGAACGGAATCTGGAACGGGTTCGCTGGTCGAGCATCGTCACCCCAATCAAGAAGAAACCACTGGTGAACCCGTTCGCGATCCAGCAAGGACGAGACAGCGACGGAGAACGAAATGACCCAACCAGCCCAACAACCCGAAGAGTCCCTCTGGACCGCCAATGACGTCGCCACCTACCTGAAGGTCAGCCGCTCGTGGGTATACCACCGAGCCGAAGCGGGTGAGCTCCCGCACGTGCGGGTGGGAGGATTGTTGCGGTTTGTCCCGACTGCAATTCGCGAGTACGCCGAGAGTGGACGCGCGGTTCAGCCTCGCGCGAAAACCTTGTCTTCGACCGTCCACGCGCTACGGTCTTCTCGTCGGGGTTGATCCATGGCGTCCGTCTATCAGCGAGGGAACACGTGGTGCGTTCGGTATCGGAACGCACGGGGGAAGTGGTGTTCCCAGGCGTCCACGGCCGCCACCAAGACCGAGGCTAGGCGACTCGCTGGCGAACTCGAGCGACGGGCGGAGCGCCAGAGGTTGGGGCTCGAACCGATGCCTATCGAGGATGGCGGGGGCACCCTGGGCGAACTGGTTCAGTGGTGGTTGGACACTTACTCGAAGTCGTCGGCATCGCATGGGCGGAACTGCTCGACGCTGAAGTGCCACGTTCTTTCGTCGACGCTGGCCGAGCTACGGCTCGCGGAGGTGACGTCGGGACAGGTCGAGACCTTCTTGCAGGAGCGTTCCGACCATCTGAGTCCCCAGTCCGTGAATCACCTGCGGCGGTTTCTTCACGCGATCTTCAACAAGGCGCGTGAGTGCGATCGTTTCGCGGGTCCCAATCCCATCAGCCCTGTTCGGAAACGGAAGGTTCCGAAGCGGCTTCCGGACTTCCTGCGGGCCGAGGAGGTTCCGCGCGTCTTCGATGCCCTCTCGTCGCAGCATCGGCCTCTCTTTGCGACGGCCGTCTACACGGGCATGCGCAAGGGAGAGCTGCTTGGGCTGAAGAAGACGGATATCGACTTCGAAGCCAATCTGATTCGGGTTCAGCGCTCATATGATCGCGACACGACCAAGGGTGGCAGGGGAGAGGCCATCCCGATTGCCAAGGCGCTCGTGCCCTATCTCAAGGCGGCCATCGAGGCGTCGTCGTCCGAGTACGTGTTTCCCGGCCCGAAGGGTCTCATGATGTCGTCCCAGAATCCCCTTGAGAAGGTTCTGCGTCGCGCCCTGGGGCGAGCGGGGATCACGACGGGCTACGTCCACGTGTGCCGGAAGAAGGGGTGCGGGTACTCGGAGAAAGCGGACGACGCGTCCGAGCGGCGCTGCCCGACCCATGGCCACAAGTTGTGGCCGAAGGCGCAGGTTCGTCCCATTCGCTTCCACGACCTGCGGCACAGCACGGCGTCGCTTCTGCTCATGGCGAACGCCAGCCCGATCGCGGTTCAGAAGATCCTGCGTCACTCTGATCCGCGCATCACGACCGAGGTCTATGGCCATCTGGTGCCCGGCTATCTCCAGATGGAGATCGATCGATTGAGCTTCGAGTCACTGTCCAACGACGTGCAGCCGATGGCAGCTCGTAGCTCCGAGCTTGTTACATCCTTGTTACAAGCTCCCCCAAATGACGAATGGGTTGGTGATCTTCCGATCTCCAACCCATCGACTTCTCAACGACTTTCTCTTGCGCGCCCGGCAAGATTCGAACTTGCGACATTCGGTTCCGTAGACCGACGCTCTATCCAGCTGAGCCACGGGCGCAGAGGGACGACCAGCTAGCACGAGATCCGCCCAACCCCAACGAAAACGAGTTGGGGACGGTGGGGATTTGGTCTCGCTCGACCGGGTAGCTGATTGTTCTCAACCGATTCCAATATGGGAGGAACTCATTGCGGCAGTTCCGGCTCGACTATGACACGAAAGCCATGGGCGGCTTGTGGGCCTAATCAGGTGGGGTTGCCGTGAGGGAGAGGCGGTTAGGCGCTGATGACAAGATGACATCAGTGATTTCAAGGTGTTAGAAGGCGACAGCCCCATCCTGTCCGGTTTGTCTGACATCTTGGCACGGCGTTCGCACTAAGGGTCAGCACTTACCGCTTAGAGTTCAGACGTTGGGCAGTCTTACTTCCTTCATTCCACTGCCCCTCTTCCTTCTCACTTCTCTTAGCTTGCCTGTGATTTCGACCGGGCTTCCTTAATCTAGCTTGGCATAGCTTGTTTCGCTTGGTGCATAAGACCGCGTAATTTCTGGGTTGCTTGCTGAAATCTCGTGTTCTCCTTCGACGACCCGACGAGTTGCTCGCCGGGTCGTTCTGTTTCTGCCAAAGCGAAGTGCTGGGCTTTACAGACCATGCGGACCAAAGCCGCTGTGGGTGCGGAGTGGCTTTCGGTAGGGTATGGCACGCGCGCCTATGGACGGATCCAAGCTGAAGGAGCTACTCGACCGAACACGAGCAGGCGGTAAGGAGCGCTACCACCAGAAAAACGCGGAGCAAAGTAAGCTCTTTGCGCGTGTACGACTGGCAAATCTCCTCGATGAAGGCTCCTTCGTCGAAGATGGTGCGCTGGCCAACTGCCGTGATCCCGAGCTGCCTGCTGACGGTGTGATCACCGGATTGGGCCGCGTCGGTGGGCGGCCCGTGGCGGTGATGGCCAACGATTCGACGGTGAAGGCCGGCTCCTGGGGGGCGCGGACCGTGGAGAAGATCCTGCGCATCCAGGAGAACGCCCTCCGTCATCGGGTGCCCTTGGTGTATTTGGTCGATTCGGCGGGGGCACGCATCACCGATCAGTTGGAGATGTTTCCGGGCCGCCGCGGCGCGGGAAGGATCTTCAAGAACCAGGTAACCATGAGCGGCGTCCTGCCGCAGCTCTGCCTACTCTTCGGGCCTTCGGCGGCCGGCGGCGCCTACATCCCAGCATTTTGTGACGTGGTGGTGATGGTGGAGAAGAACGCCAGCATGTATCTCGGTTCACCGCGGATGGCACAGATGGTGATCGGCGAGAAGACCACCCTCGAGGAGATGGGGGGCGCGGCGATGCACACTCAGATCTCCGGTTGCGCCGATGTGTTGGTGTCGAGTGAGGAGGAAGCACTAGATTGGGCGAAGCACTACCTCTCGATGATGCCGGAGCATGCGGAGGTGCCACCACCGCGCACCGAACCCGCCGCACCGAACCCTTTGGCGCGTCCGCTCGAGCAGGTGATCATCGCGGATGAGAACAAGCCCTTCGACATGCGCGAAGTGCTGGATACCATCCTGGATGAGGGGAGTTTTCTCGAACTCAAGGCCCGCTTTGCGCGCGAGATCATCACCGGCCTCGGCCGTCTGTCAGGTGAAGTGGTCGGGGTGGTGGCGAATCAACCGGCGGTCTTGGGGGGCGTCTTGTTCGTCGACAGTGCCGACAAGGCAGCACGCTTCATCTCGCTGTGCGATGCCTTTGGGATCCCTCTTCTGTTCCTGGCGGATGTCCCCGGTTTCATGATCGGGAGTCGGGTGGAGCGCCAAGGAATCATCCGTGCCGGGGCCAAGATGATCGCTGCGGTGAGCGACGCCAGTGTGCCAAAGCTTTCGGTGGTGGTGCGCAAGGCCTACGGAGCGGGGCTGTACGCGATGTGCGGACCAGCCTTCGATCCCGATGCTTGCCTGGCCCTTCCCACCGCCAGCATCGCGGTGATGGGGCCGCAGGCTGCTGTGAATGCCGTTTACTACAACCGGATCATGGAGACGCCCGAAGGCGAGGAGCGCGAGCGCCTGGTGGAGCAGTTGCGAGCGGACTATCGCGAAGATGTGGATCTGGAGAAGATGGGCAGTGAGCTCGTGGTTGACGATGTGGTGCCGTTCGAGCGTCTGCGCCACGATCTGGTGGAGCGTCTCCGGTTCGCGGTGCGTGAAGCTCGGGGCCGGGCCCGGCGTCGCCACCTCGTGATGCCGATGTAGGCCGGCAAATCCGAAGTTCGCTCGGAAATTCGGGGGAGCCTGGTTGCGCCCTGCCGAAGACGGTGATCTATTGGGACGATGCGGAGAACGCTCACATCCAGGGTCGGTGCGTGCTTGGTCTTCGGGCTCTGCGGGGTCGCGCAGGCCGAGCTCGATCTCGGGAAGCTCATCGAGCAGTCCCAGTCCATCACCGACCCTTTGGCGCGTCTTGTGCCGTTCGCGCGCCGAGTCGACGCGCGCATTCCCGTCATCGTGCGGGGGCCGGCTGGGCTCGTCGAGCCGCCAGAAGGGCTGAGACAGCTCTCCTCGGGAGGCTTCGCCGGAGCACTCTCACCCGACCAGCTGTTGGTGCTGGTGGCGGCCGAGCCGGGCCTTCGCGTGGTCTGGACGCCCCCGAAGCGTCCTCTCTTGGATCGCGCCATACCAGATGTCCGTGCTGACTTGGCTCACACCGGGCGAGGGCTTCGGGGTGCGGGGGTGGTGGTGGGGTTGGTCGACACCGGGGTGGATATCACCCACGGCGATCTCCGGAATGCCGACGGCTCGACCCGCCTCGCCTGGTTGTTGGATCTGTCGGCGCCACCAACCGGAGTACATGCGGAGCTCGAAGAGCAGTTCTTGTGCTCCGATCCCAGCGGGGGCTGTGCGATCTACTCGGCGACCGAACTCGACGCGCTGCTCACGGACCAAGATGCGGGCAATGAGCCCTCCGATCCGTACGGACACGGCACCCATGTCTTGTCGCTCGCCGCCGGGAATGGACTTGCCAGTGGAACACCAAGCTTCGTCGGAGTGGCCCCCGAAGCTACCATCATCGCCGTGCGTGCGACCCGCGATGACGGTGGCGGCGTCGACGACCCCGACATCATCAGCGCGGTGGAGTTCATCTTCGATCGCGCTCAGGCATTGGGGTTGCCCGCGGTGGTGAACCTGAGTCTAGGGGGTGATTTCGGAGCGCATGACGGCACTTCCGAGCTCGAGCGAGCACTCTCGGGACTGGTCGGTGATGAGATCCCGGGTCGGGCGATTGTCGTCGCGGGAGGCAATAGCGGGTCGTTGTACACCGGGCTCGAGCCTTTCCCCGATCCGATCGGGATCCACTCCGTGGTGCATGTGCCGCCAAAGACCACCGTACGTATCCCGGTTCTGATTGGCGCGAGCGCCCTGCCCAGCGAGACCAGTCGCGCGTACGGCTGGATCTCCTCGCGCCCAGGCGATCTCTTCGAGATCGCCCTCGAGACCGACGACGCCGACTGGATCGACTACACTGGATTTGGCGGACAGCGCGAGGGGGTAGAGCAGGATGGCATGACCGCCTACCTGTACAACGGCATCACCGAGAGCGACGATCTGAGCTCGGTGGAGCATCAGGGGGCTGCATTCATCATCGAGGGACGTTTCCCCACCGAGCAGGTGGTGTGGCTGAAGCTCCGCGGCCGCGCCACCGCCTCACTGTGGGTGCAGGGCGAGCTTGGGCTCGATCCGGCGTACGGCGGCACGGGCGTGCTGCTCTCGGGAGCTCAACGCGAAGGAACGGTGACGATCCCTGCCACCGCACCGCAGTTGATTGCGGTGGGCGCCACGCTAAATCGCCTCACTTGGACGGATTTTGCCGGCACCGAACAGTCCCTCGCGCAGGATTTGGTCTTCGGTGCGCCTGGGGAGCTGATGACCTTCAGCTCCGCTGGCCCGAACGCCATCAATGATCTGAAGCCCAACATCGTGGCCCCCGGGGGCTTCGTGGCCGGAGCGCTCTCTGGCGCGGTCGATCCCCGCACCGACTCCGGCGCCGAAGGGATGTTTGCCGACCCAGGTTACTGCAGCGTCTCCGATATTGGCTGTCTCTTGGTCGACGACAGCCACGGCCTTTCGCTCGGGACCTCGATGGCGTCTCCTATCGTCGCGGGCGCCGTAGCCCTACTTCTCGAGCAGCAACCGGGACTCACGCAGAGCGAGATCCGAACCGCCCTCGAGGCCGGCGCCGCCCCGACGGTCTCGACCTATGCCTCCTACGCGCAGACTGGGGCCGGGATGCTGGATGTCGAGGGTGCGCTCAATGTCCTCGACGAGGCTCAGAGTGGGATCGAGCCCGCTTCCGAAACGAGCTTTCTCTCACTCTCCAAGGCCTTCGCGCAACCCGACGCTGATTGGCCCATCGAAGGCATGCTTCACCTCCGTGACGCTGACAATCTGCCAGTGGATGTCGAGGATGACCGCCTAGAAATCAGAGTACAGAACGGTGAGGTCGTGCAAGAACTCGAGCGGGCGGCGCTTGGGTTCTATCGCTTCGCGGTCAGCGCCCATAACGGGAGTGGAACGCGCCAGCTGGTGATCGAGGTCCGAGTCGATGGGGCTGCGCTCCTTCGGGCTACCCTCGAGATCGCCGTCGATGCTGCCACGTTCCGCGGTGGCGTGGTGGCGAGCCGCGGCTGCTCGCTCGGTGCGCCCGTGTCTGGCGCGCCGAGCGGATGGCTTGTGCCGCTGGTTGGTTTGGCAGTTGTGCTCGCCCGACGCCGGGTCAGCGCTTGGCTTTCTCGGCGTTGAGCAGCCCGAGTTTGGCCTCGTAGACCACACGCCCCAGCTCCGGATCCTGAACCACGATTTGGTACTCGTTCGGCGTCTCGATCACGATCTCACTCGGAACATGCGCCCAGGGCGCGGTGCCCTTGTCTTTGCCTGTGGGCTTGAGGGTCACACTGGTGGCCGAGTCCTTGGTGAACTCCACGGGCACCCGATGCAGGTAGGCAAGCGCACTGCCCTTTTGACGGATGACCAACCACCACCACTGGCCCTTGTCGTCCTGCATGAAATGATAGCCGTCGGCCTCGACCCGGCGCCGCGCGGCAGCCATGCAGGCCCCACGCTTCTCGGCGTTGTTGCCGGCCTTGGCATCACACTCCTTTTCGGCTTTCGCCTTTGCGTCCGACTCGTTGAAGGAGAACATGAAGACCACCTCTGGCGCGGTGACCCGGCTCTGAGCCGTGCGGGTGATGGCGGGCTCCTCGGTCTTGGGCTCCTCCTTGGGAGTCGACGCGGCCTCCTCCTTCTTTGCCTCGTCCTTCTTGGTCGGTGTGACCGCCTCACTGTCGGCCGTGGTCCCTTCACCTTCCTTCACATCGCCGGCCGTCTCGGGGTTGGGGGCGCTGCCTCCGCAGCTGGCTAGGATGAGGGAGAGGGAGAGGGTGAGGAACGGAACGACGATCGGCGTACGCATGCTTTCCCTCTTAGTGGTGTTCAACGGGCGATTCAAGGGTTTGGGCAGAGCGAGGCCCACCCCATCTTCATGTGAGCCGATGTATGCAGAGAGCGGCGTGTGTGCGACTGCTCTCCCCTGAATCCCCCAAACGCGGGCCAGGAAACGTGTATAATTGGGGTTTGTGTCTCGGCCGTTCACACCGCAGCCGAAGGATCAAACGAACCTCCACCTCCACGGTGCCACGATGAAGCTAGCATCCCCTTTGCTCTCCACACTGTTGGCTCTGCACCTCGTTCTCGGCTGCTCGAGTTCGACCAAGAAGGATGGACCGAGCGGTGCGGGAGGGCCCACCGCGGGCGATTCCGGTACCGCGGGTGCCGATGGAGCGGGTGATGGAGGCCGTGCCACACAGACGAGCGGGGGGAGTACGGGGCAGGCCGGTGCCGCTGAGGAGGCGGGTAGGGCGGGAACACCAGCCCTGGGTGGTGCAACGGGTGAGGCTGGCGTTGGCAACCAAGCCGGGGCCCAGGCTGGCAACGCGGGTGCGGCTCTCGGCGAGGGAGGCTCCTCGACGGCGAGCGGAGGGCACGCGGAAGCCGGCGCGGCAGGCAGCGGGGAGGCGGGGGCGACAGCGGTTGGGACCGGCGGTGCAAGTGCAGGTGCGGCGGGCCTTGGTGAGAGTGCGGGTGGTGCGGGGGAGGTCGGCGGTGCGACGCACGGGGGCGCCGCGAGTGCGGGTGAGGCTGGTCTGGGCGACGCGGGAACGGCTGGTCTGGGCGACGCGGGAACGGCTGGTCTCGGGGGGGGGGCCGCTGGGGTTGGAGGCCAGGCGGGGGCCGATGGGGTTGGTGGTGCTCCGCTCTGTCTCGGCTACGGCGCAACGTGCGACTTTCACGCCGAGTGCTGCTCGCAGATCTGCGATCTCGAGAGCAGAACCTGCGGTTCTTCGGTCACCGCCTGCGCCATCTCCGGCGCCACCTGCACCGCTCCCACGGAGTGTTGCAGTTTGAGCTGTGTCGAGGGGGTGTGCGCCGAGGCGCAGTGTCGCTCGGATGGCGAGGACTGCACGGAGCCGGCCGAGTGCTGCAGTCAGCAGTGTGATGGCACCTGTGTGCCGCTCAACCTCGAGTGCGCTACGGCAGGCAACACCTGTGGTGACGACGCCGAGTGCTGCTCCTCGCTCTGCTCAGAAAACGCCTGCGCGATTGGCGCTTCGTTCTGTATTCAGGAGGGGGACATCTGCGCGCGTCCGACCGACTGCTGCACGGGGGTGTGTTCAGGATGGCTCACCGAGGGTGACATTGGGGTCTGCGGTCCGCCTCTCAGCGTGAGCGCGAGCTGTACTGGTGTGGAGGGGACGGTGTGTGCGGATTGCGGTGCATGCTGCAGCAGGCTCTGTGCACCATACGCGCCGACGGGTGTCGACATCTGCCAGCCCGCCAGTGGCTGCCGCCTGACCGGCGAGCTCTGCTCTCGCAATGAAGACTGCTGTGGTGGCGATGTCACCTCCGGGCTTCCAGGAGCTGGCAACGGCGAATGCATGATCCCGGAGGGGTCGAGTATTGGGCGCTGCGGCAACGGGACTTCTTGCACGCCGCAGGGGGATCGCTGTCATCACAAGGATGCAAGCTGGTGTGGGCCTTCGACCTCGGCGCCCAACAACTGCTGCTCTGGCGTCGGAAACTCCGGCGAGTGTCAGCTTGATACCTTGGGGGTGCCGCGCTGCAACGGTCTCGGGGACATCTGCCGGATAGAGGGTGAGACCTGCGCCTCGGCCGATGATTGCTGCAATGAGATGCCTTGTGTCCCTGATGAGCAAGGGATCTTGCACTGTGGCGGTAGTGAGTGTGTGGAGGATGGTGACAACTGCACCATCAATGGTGACTGTTGTCGTGGGCTCACCTGCATTCGTGCGCTTGGTTCGATGACCGGGACCTGCGGGACCGACGAGCCTCCCGGCGTCGGCGGAGCGACAGGCCAAGGTGGTGCCGGTCAAGGTGGCGCCGGTCAAGGTGGTGCCGGTCAAGGTGGTGCCGGTCAAGGTGGTGCCGGTCAAGGTGGTGCCGGTCAAG
>CAYNEY010000016.1:74267-106885 GCA_964396375.1 uncultured Polyangiaceae bacterium
GTGGCGCCGGTCAAGGTGGCGCCGGTCAAGGTGGCGCCGGTCAAGGTGGCGCACCAGGTGTCGGTGGGGCCACCGCTTGCGCCCAATACGGGCAGCGGTGTGAGGAGGCCTCTGACTGTTGCAATGAGATCCCGTGCACCAACGGCCTCTGCAAGTATCCGGTCGAATAGGCCACAAGGAGCGAAGCATGCGATCGATTATCAGACAAGAGCTCTGGCGGTTGGCCCTGACGGGTCTTGTGGCCTCGATGATCTCGTCGTGTGGCAGCCAACCACGCGGCGCGGGCTCAGAGGATGATGAGGTCGACGGTGGCGCCGCGGGGGACTCAGGCGGTGAGGCGGGTACTCCGGCCCATTCTGGGCGCAGCGGCCAAACTGGTGATGCGGGCTCCTCCTCCGTGGGCGAGGGCGGTGCCTTCGGGACAGGGGGCGAACCAATCGTCTCCCTCGCAGGGGCCGCGGGTTCGGAGACCTGTGGTGAGACCGCTCTCACGTCACGACAGCGGCCCGTCAATCTGGTGATCCTGCTCGATCGTTCGGGGAGTATGCTCCGGGAGTACACCACTGGTGAGGGCGTGACTCGCTGGGATACGGTGAGGGAGGCCCTTAGAACGACCTTGAGCACCCTACAAGGTCCTATCTCCGCGGGGCTCAAGCTCTTTCCAGACAATGATCTGGTGGAGACCTGTTCGGTGACCGAGACCTCCCTCGAGGTGCCGGTCCAGAGGCTCGACCAAGCGGTTGATGCCATCGACGCGGCGATTGCCGAGGCCGTGCCGAGCGGAGGCACGCCCATGTCGGCGGGGCTCGACGCCGTGGCCAGCTACTTCTCGTCGGAGGCGGGGTCAACGCTGATCGGAGATCGGGTGATCCTGCTGGCCACCGACGGTGCCCCGAACTGCAATGACGAAGCGAGCTGTGAGTTGTCCCAGTGCGTCACCAACATCGAGCAGGGCATCGACACGATCAACCTTTGTGAAGGCTCTGGTGCGCTGGCGATGGATTGTCTCGATCCGGAGAGGACCGCGGCGAGCATCGAAGCGTTGTGGCAAGAGGGGGGGCAAGCCAGCCTGGCGCGCACGATCGTGATGGGGATCCCGGGCTCGGACAAACCAGCCTATACGGCGATCCTCGACCAACTGGGCGCCCTCGGAGGGCTCCCCAATCCTGAGGCTGAGCTCGACTATTTCCCGGTCGACTCGTCCACGGGTCTCGACGGTTTGACGGCCACGCTCGAAAACATCACCCGCGAGCTGATCGTGAGCTGCGTGCTCGAACTCACCAGCGAGCCCCCGGATCCGAGGCTGCTCAACGTGACCGTCGACGGAAGAACCGTGCCCCAATCGGGTGCGGATGGTTGGGTACTCGATGCCGCGAGCGATCCAATGACCATTACCCTGCTTGGGACGACCTGCGAGGGGCTTCGGGTCGACGGTGCCGAGAACATCACCGTTACTTACGGGTGCCCGACCATCATTCGCTGAGGCTGTTCGCGCACAGCGGCTCGCGCACCCCGGCGCAGAAGCGACGCTCGCACGCGTTGCAGACGGGTAAGCTTCCGAAGGCGGCCGTGACCATGTTCTCGACGGTGAAGTGCGCGTGATTGAGGTCGGACGATTCGGGCGTGAACTCCGGCACAGGAGAATAGACGCTGATCCAGCGGGTGGTGCGGGAGTCGATGCGCTCGTGCAGGCGCGTTTCGAACTCGGCGCCGCGGTCATCTAGGTAGCCTCGCGGATCGCAGCGGGGTACCGAGCTCGCGAACCGTGCCCCACAACCGACGAGCGGCTTCCCAACCCCGTCGACGAGGCGGACCCAAGGTGCGGAGCCGAGGGGGACGCTCCCCGGTCTGCCTCCTTGCCACCAGACACAGGCGCCTGCGCTGGGGCCGTGCTCGAGGCGGCAGGCCCCCTCCAACCGCGGCTCGGGCGGAGTCATTCCGTCTCCAGTCGGAAGCCGGTCGCGCTCCGGTGCGAGGTGGATCTCGAACGCTGTGGCCACACCCATCGGCATGGGATTCCTGGAGCTAGCGAGTGCAAACGACAGTTGAAGGAAACGATCGATCAAGAGGTCGAGCGTGTTCGGTCCGTAGAGGGTGGAGGCCCCCTCGTAGCCTTGCCGCTCGTACTCCTCCGGGGTGGTCACGTACCAGAGGTACCCATTGCCGAGGCCAGCGACCAGCGCGCGGGTGCCCGGTCCGTCGACGCGCTTTGCCACCTTCTCGATGCTCCTGCGCAGGCGTCGCCCCGCCTCGAGGGTGAGCTCGGCGGGGACTGCGGCGAGCCAACGCTGCCCCAAGCGAAACAGGGACACCGGCAAGATCTCCGGGAAGCCCGCCTGGGTGAGCAGGAGCGGCTGGGCAAAACCAAGCATGCGCCGCTTGGGTTCATGGCAAACGAGGTCAGGATCGTGTTCTGCCTCGCTGCCAATCGGCTGGGGATCGAGCAGAGTCAGCGTCGAGGCCTCGTGGTCGTTGCCACCATGACCCGAGGCTTCTCCCAGCACTGCGCTCGGACACACGCGGAAGCTTGGGCCGGCCAAGCTTCCGTCTGGTGCCGACTTCTGGAATCGTGCGTGAGGGAAGTCGAGTTCGAGATAGCGGGAGTCCAGGCGTGTGGTGTGCGACCAGGGGATCTCGGGGTCACGCGTCGCTTCCCAGAGTTCTGCTCCGAGTCGAGTGCCGAGCCGCAGCGCCTCACGCTTCGTACCTTCCAACCAGGCCGGCGAGATATCGCCTTCGTTGGTGTTGATGAGTCCCACCAACGGATCACCCTCGGTGCCTGTGTGGAGAGCGAGTCGGCGCAGCTCGCGCTCCGCGACACGCGCCGCGACCCCAGCCGTGTCAGCACCCAGGCTGCGCTCATGGGCTGGGAGTACGGTGGGGTGCATGGCGAAGAAGGCGAGCATCCCGAGCGGTGCCTGACTTTCGTGGTCCCGTAGCTCAAGCACGTCAAGGCCCGGATCGATCGCGCACTGTGCGGGCGATAGACCCTCCGGGCAGGGCACCAGCTCTCCATCCAACGGGACGTGGGTGCGATTGGCCAGGTGGATACCGAGGTTGCGATTGCGGGTCAATCCCCAGACGCTCCGGCGCAGCCAGCGGAGCTCGGCGGGCCGCGACCGAGCGAGCGCACGGACGATGCCGTCCGCGATCCGGCTCGCCAAGAAATCCAGCATCTTCGGATCGAACCCGGGACGCCGGGTGCTCAACATTCCGCCGAAGGCCGGACTCTCGAAGTAGTGGGCGGGGCCGGCATGCGTATGCACTGCGGTGATGAGGAGCCGTGTTGGCAGGATCTGCTGGGAAGGAGGGAGCCTCTCCAGAAGCCGAGCACCTACCTGACGGTGCAAGAGCCCGCTGATGGCAGGCAGCTCGCAAGGCACGATGGCGTGTGCCTGTCCAGAGGCGGAGCGGATCACGAAGATCCGGCACTGGAGTCGGGTCCAGATCCCTGAAGTTGCCAGGGCATCGGGGCCGTGGCCGAAGGTCGAGACGCCGGGCGGGGGGGTGATGTCGACTCTCTCTGTCCCCACCGAGAAGCCCTCCTCGCGAACCTCGGTTCGGGGTGTCGCCGACACTGGTCCGGGCATGCGCGTTTTGGTGCAGGCGGTTAGCCCCGCGAGGACGGGGAGAACGTAGAACAGGAACCAAGACGGGCGACGGTACAGCATGGAGGGTTCGTCAGGGCAGAGTGCTCGAATCGACGTGGAGACGGAAGAAGACCATCCCGGAGAGTTCGAGGTAGTGGTTCCAGTCGGAGGTCTCCATCACATGCGAGATGCCTAGGGAAGGCACGAGGTATCCATCGAAGGTGACGAAACCGTCTGCCTCGTGAGGTGCCGGGGTCACACCCAAGCGGATTGGGAGATTGGCTTCCGCTCCATAGAGCAAAGCGGTGTCGAGCAGCGGATGGCCGATGCGTGCCCAGAGGTAGCCGGCGCGCCCGAGTAGCTCGTAGCCAAGGCGGGAACCGGTTCGATCTGGGAGTCTCGAGACACCCGCGATGCCGCGCAGCCGACCCCGCACTCCAGAGGCGCCGTCACCCAACTCGCGGTCCACACTGATGTCCCCGCCCAGGGTCGTGGAGAAGTCTCGAGGCAGCTCCACCTGACCGCGGAGCGTTCCGCCTACCTCGAGCCCGCCCGTTTGCCCGAGCGTCCCGCTCACCTGGGGCCCGAGCGACAATCCGCAACCGGTGAGTACCGCGGGGCCAAGCCGCGCGGCCACCGCTCCCATCCTGCATCCCATGGTTCTCAAGCGCCGACACTCCTCCCGCGGGGCGGCGCCCTCAGGTGCTACCCCTTCTTCCAGCTGCCTTCGTAGATCTTTCGCACCGCTTTGGCAACCAGACTTCGCGGGAAGGCTTTCATCGCGACTGACGTCAAGAGGTTGCTCGGACCTGGCACTGACAGGTCGGTCTCGGAGCGAAAAGCCTCGATCGCGTAGCGGGCACAGGTGGGTGCGTCCATCACCCCCACGTCGCCGGGGCGGAACTTCTCCGAAAGTCCGGAGAGTTCAAGCATCTCGCTGGCGATGCCCCCCGGACAGAAGACGGTCACCGGGATTTGGTTGTCTCGTAGTTCTTCGCGGAGCGCGAGCCCGAAGCTGGTCACGAAGGCCTTGGTCGCTCCGTATGCCGCCTGGTAAGGGAACGGCGCAAAGCTCGCCATGCTCGAGACCAACATCAGTCCGCCTCGGGTCCCCTCGGCGATGAAGTGGCGGGCGAAGCGGGTCGAGAGCTCTGCCACCGCGGTGGTGTTGGTCGCGATCATCTGTGTCAGGTTGGCTGAGGTCTGGTCGACGGCGCGGCCGTAGAAGGTGATGCCAGCGTTCAGGATGGCCGCATCGACGGGGCCGTGGCTGGTCGCCTCATCGAAACAGGTGTCGAGGCCGGACGGTTGCGAGAGATCGGCCACCACGGGGTGCACCTCGACGCCACAGCGGCGTCTCAGCTCCTCTGCGAGTTGCTCCAGCCGCTCCGCGCGCCGTGCCACGATCACCAAGTTTCCGCCGTGTTGTTCGGCGATCACTCGCGCCATTTCCCGACCCAGCCCCGACGAGGCTCCGGTCACCAAGGTTGTTCGTCCGCGAAAATCCATGCACCATCCCATATCGCGGACTGTGTCCCCGTACAACCGACCCGGTCGAAATGTGGCGGAAACGACGCGTGCGGCTGGATGGGGCGAAGCTTCGGGGGAAGGGGGCCAAGGTGGTCTTTGGAACCAGTGAGAGGTACGAAGTGCTTTCCTGCGGCTTTGGGCAGGAAGCGAAGGCAGAAGTACGCAGAAAACAGCCTGGTAGGGGTGTCGGCCGCCCATGCCAAGCGGTCGCTTCACGTGGCCAGCCTGCGCGAGTTGAGCCATAAGATCGGGGCTCATGGATCCACCCTCAGCCGGTTTGCCTCCCCAACGACGCATCATCAAGCGCTACTCGAACCGGAAGCTTTACGATACGCGCGAGAGCCGCTACGTCACCCTGCTCGAGATCTCGAATTTCGTACGCGCCGGCGAGGACGTTCAGGTCATCGACAACTCGACCAAAGAGGACAAGACCGATGTCACCCTTGCCCTCATCATCTCCGAAGAACTGAAGGTGGAGCCGAAGGCGGTGGCTCCGAACACCTTGCGGGCGATCATTCGAGAGCGGGGCGAACGGCTGCTCCATCAGCTGCGTGAGGGACCGATCAAACGCCTCGTGCCGTGGGAGGCTGAGGGACCTCTCGCCGGGGCCGACAACCGAGATTTGATCGCCGATGACGCCGACGCCGACTCCGCGGCGGCGGCGCGCCCGCCGTCTTCTGAGAGTTCGCAGACCCCTGTGTCTGGTCGCGGGCTACGTGCCACCTTGGAGCAGTGGCAGCAGGCGATCGACGAGCGGATCCGCGCGGTGATCCCCAATTTTGCCCTGTTGAGCGAGGTGCAGCAGGAAGTGCGACGGCTGGATGAGCGGCTTTCACAGCTAGATGAGCGGCTTTCGCGGCTGGATGAGCGACTCCAAATCACCCCACCGACCGGAGAGCGGGCCGACAACCCGGATGATGTGGTTCGGGAATAGCGACCGGGGGACAGGGGTTCAAGGGTTGATTTCGGCAGGATCGTCCCCAGATTGACGATCAAGTGACCATGGTTTCGAACACTTCCCCCAACACCGCTCGATCCAGCTTCACCGAGGAAGCTCTGGCTTGTCTGCCGAGCTTGATGTCGGTGGCGCTGCGCTTGACCCGCCATCAGGCCGAGAGCGAGGATCTGGTGCAGGACACGTTCATGAAGGCAGTTCGTGCCGAGCGGAGTTTCGCTGCCGGAACCAACATGAAGGCCTGGTTGCTCAAGATCCTGACCAACACCTTCATCAATCGGTACCGCCGCGGGCACCTCGAGCGCACGATCATCGATGGGCCGGAGGCTGGTCCCCTGTCTGTGGGTTGGATGAGCACGGCGTCGCTTGCTGCGTCCGGCGATGCGGAAGCGCGGGTTCTCGAGCCGATGGTGCGAGAAGAGATAAAACGGGCTCTGGATGGGCTTCCCGAGGAGTTCCGGCTGGTGGTGGTGCTGTGCGACGTCGAAGAGCTGTCGTACAAGGAGGTCTCCGAGATCATCGGGCGGCCTATCGGCACCGTCATGTCACGGCTGCACCGCGGGCGACGTTTGCTAAAGGCCCAGCTCACCGAACACGCCCGTGCATTGGGGATCATCAAGGACGTACCCGAGGTTCAGCGTGGTGCTGACGATACCCCGATCGACATCACGAGCTACCGTGCTCGGAGGACCAAGCTGGCATGACCTCGTGTCGCTTCGCGGGTTGGATCGAGCCATACGTAGATGGCGAGCTGATCCCGGAGCACACCGTGGAGTTCGAGGATCATCTCCCGAGCTGTCCGGTTTGTTGCGCCGAGCTGGATGGGGAGCGCGTGTATCGGCGGAGTGTGGCCGAGTCGGTGCGAGAAAACCTGGAGATCCGGCCTGATTTCGTGGCGCGCCTGGAGAGCCAGCTGATGGAGGTCCATCGCGAGCGGGGCCGCCGACAACGGGTTGCCCGAGCCGCGGGAGTTCCGGAGTCCGCGCTCACCATCCGCTCGATTCTGCCGCTCTCGATGGCGGCGGCGGCGGCGTTGGTCTTCGCTCAGATGGAGAGCACGAACCATCGTTCGAACACGCGCGATGCGGTCGAGGTCGAACGAGCGAGCGCAGCCACGACAGGCCCGGGTGAGCACCGTGACACGCTGGCTTCTGTCGAGAGCTTCTTGGACGACCTGACCGAGGCCTACAAGAATCCGGAGGCAGCCGAGCTTCTGGCAGACGGTGCAGAGCTTCTAGGGGGGGAGGAGATGGAGGCGTCGAGCCCGAGCCCAGCCCCTCCGACCAAGCTCGCGGCGTCGCCGAGCCGGAGTGGTGCGCGGGATGTCAAAGCGGCGCGTCGAGCACCGTCTGGCACCGAACTCTCGGCTGAGGAGCTTGGTGCTCTCTTCGACCATAGGGATCCCTCGAAGTTGCGGATCTTCATCGAACCACCCGAGCTGTCCAGCTTGGGGGCAGTCTGGGAGGGAGGGCAACGCCGTCACTCAGCGCAGGGTCAGATGACGAGTTGGTACTACCGGGTAGGCGAGCATCGTGTGGTGGTGTCAGCCTATGACTCGCGTCGCGTTCCGCTCCGGGTGCTGCTCGAACCTCGAGTGGCCCGCAACAAGCCCGTTTTCGTCGGGACCCGAGGTGGGTATGCCGTGGCGGCGTTCGAGCACCAGGGAATTGGGCTGGCAGCTACGGCCGACCTCTCTCCCCACGAAACTGCTGAGCTGGTGGCGGCTGCTGTCCACTGACTGGTCGATCGAGGTCGAGAAGTTGGCCCGCCGAAGGCAACACGGTGACCCTCAGGCATGATTTCCGAGGCGAAGCGTTGTGTGATCTGTGCGCACCTCGAGCCCGATCATGACGTGTCTAGCTGCGGTTCGGTGCGTCGGGTGCTGGTGGAGGACCGTGTGCTTCTCTTGTGTGACGTCCACGCTCGACCAACCCGCACCGGTCAGGTGGCGAATCTCGAGGAGTTGCGGCGTCTCTTCGTAGAGACCGAAGGACGCCGCTCCCTTTTGGAACGGCGCGACCAGCTGGATCGCCGCGGGTTCCCGCCACGACCGGAGGGGCGACGGACGTCGAGCGGGCGGCGTGCTACTGATCACGAGTGAATCGTCGTGAGTGGTTGCTCGGCTGCCTCTCCTCTGCGGCTGTGTTCGCCGCCGGCTCGCTTGCAGCAGCACCGCCCATCGAGGCCAGCGGTATTGCGTCAGGTGGTGGGCTGTCGGTGATCCCTCTAGGCACCGGTCCAACGGCAGCCGAGCTTCAAATCCTTCAGCAGGCTCTGTTGGCGTTCTACCCGTTCAGTGTGACCATCGAACCGCCACGTCCGTTGCCTCGGGTGGCCTATTATCCCCCGCGCGGACGCTATCGCGCCGAGCGATTGCTCGAGTATCTGCGGGGCCAGTCCCCGCCGTCTGACCGTTATCTGATGGGTGTTACCAAGGTTGACATCTCGACCAAGAAGCACCCCTATGTGGATTATGGCATCCTTGGACTTGCCGAATGTCCGGGGCAGGTCTCGGTGGTGTCGAGCTATCGGTGTCACCGTACCGCAGAGAACTCCCTGCATGCCGCGATCCGCTTCGGTAAGGTTGCCGTTCACGAGTTCGGACATGTGCTTGGGCTCCCTCACTGTGAAACGCGCGGCTGTTTGCTGGAAGATGCTGGTGGCACCGTGCATACCCTAGAGCGTGAGCACGAACTCTGTTCCGTGTGTCGGGGGCGACTGCGCGAGCGTGGGATCGTCGCCGGTCCTGGTATCGATTGGTCGCTGCTCCAGGGGTGAAGGGTAGCTTGCTCACGGGTTCGAAGAGAGCACAACGGCTTCCACGATCCGGCGGACTTTGCGGAGATCGAAGGGTTTCTCGAGTCTCTTGTTGGGGATTTGCTCCAAGAATTCCTGGATCCGCGGCGTGTAGGCGCCGCCGGTCATGAACACCAGCCGAGTTTCATAGCCTGGACGATTGAAGCGCAGCGCTTGGAAGATATCCTGACCGGACAGTGTGGGCATCATGATGTCACAGAACACGAGGTCGAACTCGCTGGTGCTGAGCAGGAGCCGTAAGGCGGCGCGTGGATCGGTGACACATTCGACTCGCTGGTCTTCTTCGAGCATGCCACGAAGTGCGCGACCCACCGCGGGATCGTCGTCGATCACCAGGATCCGAGCGCCCCGTAGCGCCTGCGGCGGGGCTGACGAGGGGAGGGCCTCGGAGATCGGTGGCCGCTCCGAAGAGGGTGGCTCGAGCATCGCGCTCGGCAAGGAGATCTCGATCCGCCAGCTCGTCAGATCCTCCAGGAACTCCAGGTGAAAGGTGCCGTTCAACTGAGCGACCAGATTTCGACAGAGTCCAAGGCGTTGCTGCAGCGGATCAGCACAGGACTCGACGACATCGGCGTCGAGCCGTGTCATCGACTGGGCTGAGGGAGCGCGACCGTGGCAGGCAATTGCGAGCCTGGTCAGCCGAGCACTTTGCTGATTCAGCGTCACATGGACGCTCCCGCGAGGTCCTGGAACCTCGGGGAGATCGAGGATCGCGGCCACCAGAAGTCGCAGGCAGATCTGTTCCAGCTGAGGCTTGGTGGCGAGGATAGCTGCCGAATCCGAGAGTTCGGTCACCAGTGACCCCCGATGCAGGATTTCGTTCTGCAGCAGGGTCAAGGTGGACTCGAGGATGGGCCTCAACGCGTGGTGTCGGACCTCGGTTTCGCCCGCCCGTGAGAACAGCTGGAGCTGCCTCACGATGGCGGCCATCCTCTCTGCCCCCTCCTCGGCGTCTTTGAGCCGAGCCAGGACTTCACCCGAGAGTGCGGGGTTCTCACCGATGCGTTCGAGGCAGCGTCGCGCCTGCTCGAGGTTGAGAAGCAGGTAGCTGAGGGGGTTGTTGAGGGCATGTGCGGTGCCACCGGCGAGCAAGCCCAGAGTCGCGAGGCGATCACCGAGCAGCTGCGCTTGCTCGTCTTTCAGATTGGTGGTGGTGTCGTGGAAAAATGCCAAACTTTCGCCGCCCTCCGACCCCAAGGGAAAGCGCGACAATTCCAGGCTGTGTGGAGGTCCGTTGGCGTTCTGCAGTCGGAGACGCACACGGGAACCCGGTTCGAGACCTGCGGCATCTCTGACACGCTCCGCCACGATGGGTGCATCATCCGGGTGGCAGAGTTCGTCCAGCGCCCGTCCCACCAAGTCTTGTGCATCCTGCCCGAGCAGCTCCGCGAGTGCAGGATTCACCGCGGAGAGCGTAGAGTCCGAGAGTAACGCGACCGGCCCAGGATACACGGACAATAGTTGCTGGAACGTGGCGAGCTGACGGGACGCCCGACACTCCGCGGCATACCCGCGCCGTCGATCGTCGAACAGGAGCAGTCGCGTCCCCGCATACCCCTCGAGGTTGGCCGTCGCCACTTCGAAGGCCGCGCCATGTTCGGCGAGTTCAGCACCTAGACCCCACAGCTCGGCTCTTTCTCGGACGGTGGAGATGCTGACATCATCCCGCGCCAGCAGATCGTGCAGCGCACCGTCGAGGAGAGCTTGAAGCTCGCTTGTTGGTTGGGCGATCGCGAGTTCACTCCACCAGGACTCGGTGTCTCTGGTCAAGCTCGCGAGTTTGCCGCTCGGGCGAGCCAGCACCACCTTGAGCCCAAGCGCAGCTGTGGCTTCGAGGAGCGTCTCGGCAAGGGGTGCTGGGAGCGCGCGGTCGAGCGACATGTGCACTCACGATACCGCTTGGCTCGAGTGCCTCGCAATCTTGGTTCTGGTGGACGCCCGGCGAGATCCGACCAAGTCCAGATCGGCCAACTAGCCGAAGCAACTGGGCGGTGTGGTGACCGACCACTCCCTGACACGGTCGGATGAAGGCGACCGAGAAACCCATGAGGGATCAAAATGACCATTTCACTCAACACCCATCACGCCACCATCACCAATGAAGAACTCCTCACCTGGCTCGCCGAGAAGAGCGGCGGCATCCAGGACGAGATGCGAAACTCGATGGATATCTCCAACCATCGCGCGGACGTGAAGCTCAGGCTAAGTCAGCTCAAGGCCGATCTGGTCGGTGCAAATACCGAGGGCAAATGGGAGCGGCTCGCCGACGACATGGCGAAATATGCTGACACATTGGGCGACGACCCCGAGTACGCGGAGATCGCAACGAAGCTCAATCGCATGGCGGAAGCCACTGATGATCGACTCGCCAAAGACAAGGAACCGAGCGAAAAGGCACGGCAGAGCTGGATTGACTCCCTGCAGGCCTTCACCGACCGGATGGGAACTCAGGATCAGATGACGTTGATCCGCATCCAGGATCTGAACAGTCGGAATGGCCAGTTGTCCCAGCTCACCTCCAACCTGATCAGCGCCGCGAATCAAAGCGTGATGTCGGTGGTCAACAACATCAAGGCGTGAGGGCAACCATGACACACATCAGCGTCGTTTCCCCAAGGTTCTTGGCTGAGCTTCCAGAAGCCACCCCCGAACCGGAGTGTGAGCAGAACAGAGCGGCTAGCTCCGCCGACGGCAGCGCCTCCGATCCCGAAACCCTGCTGCTCTTCCTCGAGGCGCGCGGTGCGGCCGTCGAGCGGAACGTGGGGCAGCAGAACGTCAGTGTTGCGGATGCGCGCAAGGCCAAGGCCAGAAAGGAAGCCAAGAAGGCGCGCAAGCGGGCCGAGCAGGCTCGCGAGAAGGGGGGCTTCTGGGGAAAGATCAGCAACGTGATGAAGGGTGACGTGGCCACCGTGGCAGGAGCGGTGGCGTCTGCTTCTGCCATCGCTGCCACGGGTGGTGCCGCCACACCCCTGATCCTCGCGTCTGCGGCGGCTGCAAGTCGGATTGGTGCCAAGGTGGCGGAGCATGTCGAGGCCAGCCCATGGATCTCTCTCGCCTTGTCTGGGGCGGGAGCCGCGGCGGGAGCTCTCGCTGGAGACGTCAGCGCCCTTTCTGGCACGCTCGGCACGGTAGGAACGCTCGCCCAGGCGACCGAGGGTGCGGCCATCGCGGCAGGCGGGATCGCCACTGGGGCCGAGGGATACTACCAGAGTCAGGCGACGAACTCCGACGCCGACCAGCTGCGCGCGGAGGGATCTGGTGAGGAGGCTCAAGCGACGATCGAGCGGGAAGTCGAGGCGCAGGCTCGCGTCGTGAAGCGTGAGCGCGAAGTCTTCGTCATCACCAGCGCGATCAAGGATCAGAAGCAGAAGTCGAACGAAGCCATCTTGGCGAAAGGATGAGATAGCCCATGATCATCGAGAGCAATCTGCGAGAGCCCTTCGTTGGGTCACCTGATACGGACGCAGGGGATCCTGATCCATCACTGACCGAACACGGTTGGCCAGCCGTGAGCGACCCTTCGCTTTCACCAGAGGCGCAGCTCATGCAGCTCTTGGTCGAGACCGATGCCTACGAAGCCGAGCAAGCGGATCGCGAGCGCGCCTCCGCGCGTGAGCGTCGCCATCAGGCACTCACAAAACAGATCGGCGAACTACACGACGCGGCACGTGACATCATGACCGGCGCCTTCGCCTCGATGGCGCTGTCCGTGGCCGGGGGCGCATGTCAGCTCAACGGCGTGAGCCAACAGCTGGATGGTGAGGCCGCCTTCGCGAAGACGTCTGAGACCTGGGGGAGGATGCTCAGTGACTGTGCCGATCCCGTGCAGGCGCTGGTCGGCACCGCCCCTGCGAAGCACCACGAGGCAGATGCAACCAAGGCGGCGGACCAGAAGGATGCGGCGAAGACCAGGGAAGAGGAGGCTTCGTCACGGAAGAACCGAGTGCTTTCCCACACGGACCGGGTGATGGAGCTGATAGGAGAGCTGATGGCGGCTGAGGCGCGGAGCAGGGAGGCCATCCTGGCCGATGGCTGATTGACCCGTGCCGGGTTACCGGCCCCGTGTACCTGAACGGTAGGTCAGGGAGCTGGTCCTCTCGGAACCCCTCTTTCGCCGACAGATCAGCCGATCGTCGCGTTGCTGGGGAAAGGGGCTTGCGCTGCTCGGGGGCTGAGCTACTTTTCGCGACCCCTTTCCCATGGCAACCGCAATTATTCGTGCAGGAGCACGGCAGTACCGCGTCGCCCCCGGCGACGTCATTCAAGTCGACAAACTGGCGGGAGACCCCGGTGCGTCGATCGTGTTCTCTGAGGTCCTGGCCGTTGGCGCAGAGTCCCTCACGTTCGGTGAGCCTCTGGTCAAGGGCGCAAAGGTGACGGGCAAAATCGTCTCCCAGGATCTGGGAGACAAGCTCATCGTCTTCAAGTTCAAGCGGCGCAAGAAGCACCGCCGGAAGAATGGACATCGTCAGAAGTACACCTCTGTCGAGATCACAGGTATCGAGGGCTGAGCGATGGCACACAAAAAAGGTGGCGGTTCCAGTCGAAACGGTCGTGGGTCTAACGCTCAGTACCGTGGCGTGAAGGTTTATGGCGGTCAGTTCGTGACTGCTGGGAGCATCCTGGTTCGGCAAGTGGGTGAAACGATCCATGCCGGTCGGGGAGTGGGTCTCGGCAAGGACTACTCGCTGTTCGCCTTGGTGGATGGTGTGGTCGAGTACGGTTACGCGAGCCGGACCAAGAAGAAGGTCTCGGTGGTCGCCGAAGCCAAGCAGGCCAGCTGAGTACCAAGCTTGTCGTCACCGATCTGGATGGGACACTGCTGGATCCCAACGGTCGGGTTCACCCGAAGGATGCGGAGGCGCTGGCGCGGATCCGCGAACGAGGTGCGATCGTCACCATCTGCACCGGACGGATGTACTCCGGGACCCGGGCGATCGCGCGGCAGATTGGGGTCGAAGGCCCGTTGGCTTGCGTGGACGGCTGCCACATCGTCGACGGGCGGACCGAGCGGAGTTTGTGCGTCCATTCGTTGGAGATGAAAGATCTCGAGCGTTTGCGGGGGGCGTTGGCCAAAGACAGCCTCGCGAGTTTCGTATTCTCAGCCGACACAATCCTCCACGATCAGCGCGGAGCCCCCTATCTTGGTTACCTCAGCACCTGGTCTGAGCAGATGCAGAGTGTCTCTGATCTGCTCGATCCCTCGGTGATCCGCCAGCTGCCTGAGGTGGTGGCGGTGGTGGCGGTAGGTGAGCAGGCAGCCGTCGAGGCTGTTCTTGCATCGTTTGCTGAGCAGCCGGGGGAGATCCAGATCACCAGCTTCGCCTTGAGGCAACCGGAGCTGAGCGGACGCCATGCGTTGATCGCTCGTCTCGCAGGTATTGACAAAGGAACCGCAACCCGATTCTTGGCGCGCTACCACGGGGTCGAACTCAGTGACGTTATTGTCGTGGGTGACTGGGTCAACGATCTTCCCATGTTCAAGGTGGCGGGACGAAGCTTCGTGATGGGACAGGCTCCTCCTGACGTGAAAAGACTCGCGAGCGATCAGCTTCGCGCCAATGTGTGGAGCGGCGGTGGATTGCGTGAGGCCGCCCGTCGGACCGGTCTCCTCTAGGGGTTGCGCCTTTGTGGAGCTTCTGGTGAGCTTCGGCCGTGGCAGAAATCCTCGTCCTACCCCCTCATCTGGCGAGTCAGATCGCGGCTGGTGAGGTTGTCGAGCGCCCCGCGTCGGCGGTCAAGGAGCTGGTCGAGAATGCGCTCGATGCTGGGGCGACACGGGTCGATATCGAGTGCCGAGGCGGTGGGGTGAGCCTTGTGTCGGTGCGCGACGACGGCACGGGAATGAGCGAAGGAGAGGTCTGGTTGGCTCTGGAGCGGCACGCCACCAGCAAGCTGCGTGAGATTTCCGATCTGGAGCGGCTTGGGAGCTTCGGTTTTCGCGGAGAGGCACTGCCGAGCATCGCCGCGGTGAGCCGCGTTCGGATCCTCTCTCGCGCCCGAGACGCTGAGAGTGGGGTTGCGGTCGAACTCGAAGGTGGGCAGCCGAAAGGCTCGACGCCGCTCAGCATGCCGGTTGGCACGACCGTCGAGGTGCGCGACCTGTTCTTCAATGTGCCGGCGCGACGTAAGTTCTTGCGGAGCACGGGGACCGAGTCTTCACACGTGACCCAGGTGGTGGAGGCGGCGGCACTGTCGCGTCCCCTGGTTACCTTCACACTGACGCGTGACGGGCGTTTGGTGCGAGAATTTCTGCGAGCCCCCGATCGCGCGGGTCGTGTGGCACAGCTCTTCTGTGACGAGCCGCTGACTCGACTGGTGGGGGAGCGCGGCCCGCTCGTGCTCGAGGCCTTTTTGCTCGGGGCTGAGCGCGCCCGGCCGGGCGCGGCCGGGTTGTGGTTGTTCGTCAACGGTCGGGTGATCCGCGATCGGATGCTGGCGGCTACCATCGCCCAGGCCCACAAAAACCAGATCCCTTCGGGCCACTACCCGCGTGGGGTTGTCTACCTCGAGCTGCCGACCGGGCTGGTTGACGTCAACACCCATCCCCAGAAGACGGAGGTGCGCTTCGCCGATCCGCGGAGCGTGGCTGATGCCGTCTATGCCATCCTCTCGCCGAAGCTCCTGCCGTTCGCGGAGCAGTCGAGCGCCCGCCATGCTGGGTCAAATCTGGCAGTGTCGCCTCGCTTTGACAGAAAGCGTCCACCCTCGCCAGCTGATCGAGCCGTCCCCGAGGTGTGGCGGACAGAGCCTCGCGCCCTTGCTTCAAAGACCAGTCCTGCGATGGCTGACGCAGGCGGGCCCGACGGTGTGGGTGCAGCCAGTGACGGCGCGGGTTGGCCCTCGGAGACTCGGGGCCCGGATAACGTGGGTGCCGCAGATGCGATAGGCTCTACAGAGAACCAGGGTGCGACGAGCAGCGACGTCAGCTTTCCATCTCCGACCGGTGACGCACATACTGGGGGTGAGGCAGGTGACCCAAGTCCTGGGGACCAGGCGGGAGCGACCAACGCGCCAAGTGTGTTGAGCGACTCCACGGATGGATGGTCCTTTGTGTCCATGAGTCGCACCGAGGCGTATCCGAAGTCCACAGCACTCAAGGTGGCGGAGACGTCCGACGGCATCTTGGAGCGCGCCAATGACACTGAGGGACGCGGGGTGCGCACTCGTCGCTCACGCGAGGCAAGCTTCGGCGGGCTCCGCTTCTTGGTGCAAGTGCGTCTTACCTATCTGGTTTGCGAGGGGGCCGACGGGCTTTACCTGATCGATCAGCATGCGGCCTCTGAGCGTGTGGCATTTCACCGCCTGCTCGCCCAGCACCGCTCTCGCTCGGTGAGTTCTCAGGTCCTCTTGTTTCCTGCGATGGTCGAGCTGACCCCCGCTCAGACCGAATTGATCGAGCGTCGCCAAGCGGATTTCACGGCTCTCGGCATGGAGGTCCGGGTCCGTGATCGGCAGCGTGTTAGTATCCACGCGATTCCGAAGCTTCTGCTTGCAGCCAGCCCAGAGCGCCTGCTCCATGATCTGCTCGGCGAGCTTTCGACCAGCAATGAGCGCGGTTTCTCGCTCGCTATCGAGCGAGCGTTGGCGCTCTTCGCTTGTCATGGAGCGCTCCGCGCCGGAGAAGTGGTACTTCCAGCGCAGGCTACCGCGCTGCTCCGAGCATTGTCGGAGGTTGACTTTTCGGCTCCGTGCACCCATGGCCGACCGATTGTGGCGACCATGAGCTTTGCCGAACTCGAGCGCAAGGTGGGGCGGCGATGAGCGACCTGGGCCAGGCGGTGCGGCCGTTGCTGGTGGTGGTTGGTCCCACCGCCTCCGGCAAGACCGAGCTCGCCATCCGGCTCGCAGAGACACTCGCAGGCGAGATTGTGAGTGCCGACAGCGTGCAGGTCTACCGGTACTTCGACATCGGTACCGGGAAGCCCAGTGCCGAGGAGCTCGCGCGCGCAGCGCATCACCTGATCGACATCGCCGAGCCCGAGGAGGGGCTTGACGCGGCCACCTGGGCTGAGCGAGCCGTTCGGCTCATCGACGAGCTGTGGAGCGTTGGCAAAACGCCGATCGTTTGCGGTGGGAGCTTCTTGTGGGTTCGAGCCTTGCTTTTTGGACTCGCCCCCGCTCCACCCCGCGACTCCGCGGTCCGCGAGCGCCACCTTCGGTTGGTCGAGGTCGAGGGTCGAGCGGCGCTCCATGCTCGTCTCGCGGCTGTGGATCCAGAGAGCGCGGCCAGACTCGCGCCGAATGACACGGTGCGGGTGAGCCGTGCGCTCGAGGTTTACGAGCTCTGCCAGGTCCCGCTTGGCACCTTCCACGCGCAGCATCGCTTCAGCACTCCACGCTATCGGTTCCAGCTGATTGCCGTCCGTCGCGCCCGCGAAGACCTCGATCGGCGGATCACCGAGCGTGCTCGGAAGATGATGGCGTCGGGGTGGATCGATGAGGTTCGGGCGCTCCGAGCCCGGGGTTATGGTGCGACACGTCCGATGGGTTCGGTCGGTTACCGCCAGATCATCGAGGCGCTCGAGCGCACCCCTCAGAAGCTCGATGACGCTGCCGTGCTGGAGGCGGTGGTGCGTGCCACCCGAGTGTTTGCGCGCCGGCAACGCACCTGGCTCCGCGATCAACCACAGTGTTTCGTCGATCCCGATTCCCCGCGTGAGCTTGACGCGGTGCGTGCGCTGGTGGACCGTTGAGTGGCGGTTCAGCTCGAATCTCGTCGTCCAAGCCCGAGTGAAGCATCGAGAAGCTCGAGGAAGGTGGTCGGTCGGAATCCGCGCGCAGCGTGGAGGACTACCCACACATCGCTCGGTGTGGAGGAGATGCGGGCGGTCGTCTCGGCCGTGAGCACGTCCGTGGCGGCGAGGTTCGGCGCGGCAGAGACGGTCGTGGTTTGGCTCTGCTCGGCCGACGCGACAGAAGGTGCCGAAGACGCCATGGCTGCGGAGTCTTCGGCCTCGGCGGTGCTGGCCGGTTCGCTCGAACGACTGGGTGGTGTCGAGCCCCACCCGGAGTCAAGATCCTTTTCGCCGAGCGAGGGAACTCGAGCCGGGGTCGTGTCGGTGTCCGGAGCTGGGGTAGCGAGTGGCTCCTCAGGGGATCCAACCACGGTCGATTGAAGAGCAGGGGCGCTCTCCTCCCGGAGATCCGTCGCCGTGTCCGGAGCTAGCTCTTGAGCCGCGTCCACCAGGGTTGGTACCGTCTCACGCGGCGGACCATCGATCAGCGGCTCGACGGGCGGGGTAAGCTGGTTGACCGCACTCGGCACGAACTCGAGTTCTTCGGGACTGCTGTCCCGTGGTCGCGAGGATGGCGGCAACTCCGCAAGTTCCAGGCTTGGCCCCGTCCCCTCCTCGAGTTCGATGATGTCCCCAAGCTGCTCGGAGGTGGGGGTCTCCGGGTGGCTGCGCTGTGGGCGGAACTCCTCCGGCGGGACGTTGACGGCGTTGTACTGGGCGCCACTCTCAGGCGGCGGTGTGTGCAGCGTGGCCTCGTCTGCGTACGATTCTGCTGCCGACGAGAGCGCTGCATCCAGCGAATCAGCGCTCTCGTCCGGCTCGCGCCGTGCTCGGTGTCCCGAATCCGGTGCCGCATCCGACTCATCGGCGGGCGGGGTCGACCCACTCTGGTCGGTGGTGCTTGGTGTCGCCGCCACAGGTGGAACAGTCGCGCGCTCGTCTTCAGCGAGCTCCGACTCCAACTCCTCCTCTTCGGTGAGCAGCTGAAGATGCTCACCACTTGATTCCGAGGAGGCAGCCGGAGCTGGTTGACTGCGGGTGACGAGCGGTAACGGGGGTTCGGAGAGCGGCTCAGACTCATCCGGCTCTCGAGTGGTAGCGGGCGCCAAGCTCCGGGGAGTGACGAGGGGCAAGGGCTCAGACGCCAGCTCCGCTGGAGGCTCCTCCGAGGAGAGCACGCCGGGAACGACCAGGGGTAGCTCCTCTTCGAGCAGCGAAGGACTCGCGACAACCACCTTGGGCGCGGCCGGAACTCTAGCGTAGCCGAGACCCACACTCACGCGCGGGCGTCCACGATTGTGCTCGACGCGAGCCAACAGCATCTCCAACCGACTTACCTGCTCCGTGTTCACGAAACGACACCCTTCTTAGCTGTGACAGCATGCAGGCGCACCAAGATCTCTGCGAACGATACCCCGTCTCGTAGCCAAGTATCGATGCTCTCCGAGGTTTCGCGTGCGGCACACAGAAAACGTACCCGGGCGGATTCCCGGGCGATCCTTCGTACGGCCACGTCCCTCGAGAGTGCGCGCTGCAGCACCCCCTCGAACAGCGCCGTCATGGCGAGTTCGAGCCCCGGGTGGGCAGGCAGCCCGTCGATGGCCAAGACAAGCCCGTGGCCCCAGCGTTCGATGCTGAGATTGCCGAGCCCCATCAACGCGAGTTCCCCTCCCAAGTGCTCGACGAAGAGCTCGACGCTTGCAAGCTCGAGCCGTTCCCCCAATCGTTCGAGGATACGGCGCGCCACCTCGACACCGACGTCGAACCCGAATGCCTTGATCGAGTCTGGCGCGCTCGCATCGAGCAGCTTGAGCCAGGGCTCAAGCGGTAGGAGCACCCTACTCCCTGAGCCAAGCAGGGTGAGGGTCCCGCGTTCGAGATCGATGCGCAGCGAACCGGTCGGATCGAATTGGGGCTCGGTCATGGGCTTTCTCGATGGGGCCGAGACGTCCCGGCCATGGCAGTATAGGGTTCTTGTGGTGGACACTGTCAAATCCGAGCACCAAAGCCGACCGCCAGTCCTTTTCGGCAGCCATCCGCTCGGACTTCTGACGTTGCTTGGGGTCACCTTCACCCACACGACCGCTCTGTCCGACTCCCTCCTCCTGCCCGAGCCCCGTCCTGCCGCCCTTGCCCCCCATCAAGCCGGCATCGCTCGAGCGGAGGGGCGTTTTCGCGGCCTGGTCGAGGGACTTCGGGCCCCGCCCCCCTCGCGACCGAGCCCTCGCTTTCCCGTGGCGGTGCGGGAGGAGGCTCGGTCGTTGGGGGAGGACCCGCTCCGGCTGCTGGAGCGAGCCTATCGACTCCTGGTTCACGGGCTGAATCTGCCCTCACCCAGGCCTGTTCTCTGGCAGCTCGAACAGGGGAAGGACGAACTCAGAGTCACGGTGGTACCCTCGCTGCTCAGCCCATTTGACAGCGGTGCGGTTGTCTGCCGATCGGGTGCGCTCGAGGTAAGTCTGCGCACGGCGGTGCTCTGCGTGGCGGAGGGGATCGCGGCCCACCTCGATGCCGCAGAGACGGCATCACTGCGCCGCGCTTATGCGCTCCTCAGTTGGTGGAGCCTCGGATGGGCTGAAGACCGCGACCATCACCTGCGCGCCGTAGCGGAGCAGAGAGCGGCCGCTGGGCCCTTCGCCACCGACCCCTCGGGAGCTGCGCTCGCCCAGTTCTTCATGGCTCTCGAGTCCACCCTGGGTAAAAGGCAGCCTCCCGAGCTCCTCACTGGACTGCTGGCAACAGCGGTGCAGAAGACCTCGGAGGAGAGCGCGACTTTTCAGAACGAGCCCGATGTTCTGGACGGCCTGCATGCGGCCTTCGACGACAGTCCTGCCCGTTTCGCCGAAGGGATGACTACCCAGGCAATCGAAAGGATCTTGGCGCGCTCGGTAGAGGGAGCTTCCACGGTGCCCGCGCCAGACCACCAACTCTTGGTGTCGTCCCTTCCCCGGCGGGTGGCGTGGCGGCAGCCCCTCGGCCCCCTGGGTTTTGCTCACCTTCGCATCGATCTCGACCACCGAGTTTCTCCAACCCCTTTGGGTTTCGCCTTCGACAGTGAGCCCCCCTCGCCGTTTTGCTACACGATCGTGAAGCTGGATGAGGAAGGCGCCCCGTGTGGCCGCCTCGATACTGCTTTTGAACCATACCAGACCCACATCGAGAAGAACCTGCACGAATTCGCCGACGCCCAGTCCCTTCTGGTGATCGGCGTCAATCTGGGACTGGGTCCCGCCGAATCGCGGTTCGATCCCGACCTCGGCCCGAGGACCGCTCATCAGGCGCTGATCCACGTGTTCCTTCAGCCTCCCCTCTGAGATCCGCGCCATCGGATCATGGTCAGCCACCCAGCTGGCGCGAGTTGGTGTGGGGCGCGGCAGCCTCCACCGTGTGCTCTCCACGAACTCTTATCGTCGAGCCCCGCCGGTCGTACTTGCCTGTGCTCTCGAACGAGGTGCTTCGACTGGCGCGAGGACTGCCCCACCCACCCCTCCATGCCTCGTGCCCTGCCTCGCTGACCCCGTGATTGGTTCCGCGACGGCCTCGTTCGAGAGCTCCTTATCTCACCGTCATGGCCAGCGTAGAAAGAGGTTTGACCTCGACGACCTCTCCCGGCTTCTTCCTGGTTGCCTCAAGGGATGGTCGGGTGCTCTTTGCGAACACCCGTCTTCGTGAGGCCTGCGACGTGGAGAGTTTGGCGCGTGAACTCGCGATTGAACCGCGAGAGCCATCGCCTCTTCCGTGTTTGTTGGACACAACGCTCGGGATTGGCGAGGGGCGCCCTTTGTCCGTGCGTTGGGAGAGCCGGCGCGTGCTCGACGAGCGTGGCGAGTGGATCGCAACTGAGAGTCTTGGGTGGTCGGTCGACGAAAGCTCGCACGCTCTGGGCAGGGCGCTCGAGCAAATTAGTGAGCATGTCGCATTGATCTCGACCGACGGGCGCTTCGAGTACGTCAACGCCGCGTTCGAATTGGTGGTGGGGCGTTCGCGTGAAGAGTTGCTTGGTGAGGAGGCGTCTCAGCTCTGGCGCTCGGGGGATGGAGCGGACCTTGGGCTGGAGTTCTCAGCCTGGGCGAAGGAGGGACGCGCGGTTCGTAGGGAGAGGGTCAGCCGCAAGGCTGGCGGAGATCTGTTCTTCGATGAGGTGGTGTTTTCCCCGATTTTCGATGAGTCGGGCAAGATAACCCATTTTTTCTCGGTCGGACGCGACGTGACCGCCCGTCATCTCACCGACCCTCTCACCGGGCTGCACAGTCACCAGATGATGATCGAGCGGATCAGTCTGGCGATGCACCGGGTGCGGCGTCACCCGGAGCGCCGGTTGGCGTTTTTGTTCATCGACATCGATCACTTCAAGGCTGTGAACGACACCTACGGCAAGGATATCGGGGATCTGGTGTTGGTCGAGCTCGGACAACGGCTGACCGTGGGAGTCCGCGCCATGGATGCCGTGGGGCATGTGGGGCACCTCAACCGCGACGAGTTTGGGGTGCTGCTCGAAGAGCTGCAGTCTGCCGAGCAGGTGGAGCGGATAGTCGAGCGGCTGAGCGCCGCTATCCGTGTTCCGCTCGAGACCAGCTCGGGGCAGTTCGTGGTGACCGGTAGTATAGGCGTCGTCTACGGACCACCTCCCGAGACCACCCCCGAGGAGCTGGTGCGCAATGGTGAGACGGCGATGATGCGGGCGAAGCGGGAGCCCGGTCAGGTGCACCAGTTCTTCGAGCCTAGCCAGCAGCAGGAGATAACCCATCGCCACCAGATCGAGATTGAGCTGCGTCGCGCTCTCGAAAAGGGTGAGTTTCAACTCTGCTACCAGCCGATTGTCTCGCTCAAGAACGGAGCCATCGTCAGCGCCGAAGCGCTGGTGCGCTGGAACCATCCCGGGCGCGGCCGTGTCCTGCCGAGTGAGTTCATTCCCGCCGCTGAGGACACTGGACTGATCGTTCCGCTGGGAGCCTACGTCATGCGGGAGGCTTGCCGACAGCTCCGCGCCTGGCGCGAGGAGCAGATCTTCTGCGTGCCATTGTCCGTGAACGTTTCGAGTCGGCAGTTCCGGGATCCGAACCTGCTCGAGACGGTGCGTCGCAGCCTCTTGGATCACCAGCTCGAGCCAGCCATGCTGCGCCTCGAGATCACCGAGAGCGTGGCGGCCCACGATCCAGAGAGTGTGGTGCGCACACTCCGACAACTGCGTGAGATGGGTGTCCAGATCTTGCTCGATGACTTCGGGACCGGATACTCGTCGCTGAGCTACCTGACGCAGCTTCCTCTCGACAAGGTGAAGATCGACCGTACGTTCATCCGGCATGTGACCACCCGGAAGCACGAGGCCACGATCGTCATGACCATCATTGCGATGGCAAAGGCGCTGAATCTTGGGATGATCGCCGAAGGCGTGGAGGATCCGTACCAGCTCCAGTTTCTCGCCGAGCACGGTTGCGACAAGATGCAGGGCTACCTGTTCAGTCAACCGGTTCTTGGTACGGAATTCGCGCAAATGCTGAGGGAGAATCGACAATTGCAGCTGCCGAGTCCGACCGGTGCCCAGCCCTGAAGGGCTGAGCGGCCGAGTTGCTCGACACTCCTCCCGGCGGGGATTATGACCGAGTGACGTGCCAACCTCGCTGATCCCCAGTTCGGCGCCGCTCCGGCTCACCGTGCTCGAAGAGGGTGACGGTCACGTTGCCCTGATGTACGCTAACCTGCTGATCGTGATCTGGAAGGGTGAGCTCGAGTCTCAGGTGTGCCGGGGGCTTTACGAGCGCGCGATGCGGGTGGTGCGAATTCAGAAGACCAAGAAGCTCGGCGTGCTCTCGATCGTGGGACCCGATGCTCGTCCACCGAGCCGCGAGGCACAGATCGCCCTCGGGGAGGTGTTGGCCGATCGCGAGAAGATCGTGCACCGTTCCGCGGTCGTGCATGGTCGGAGTGGTTTCGTGGAGGCAGGGATCCGAAGCATCATCCTTGGGATCCGACGTCGGTTGGTGTCCGGTCCGCCTCACAGTGTGTTTCGCGACGTCAGCTCCGCGGTGGTTTGGGTGAGCGAAGGCCTGGTCACCTCGGCGGGCCTGCGCCCGAACGCTGTCATCATCACCCGAGAGATCGAGGAGTTCCGCGCCTCGCGCGGCCTCCGCTGACCGAGCCGCTTGTAGAAGCTACGGGCAGGCGGGAGCCACCCCTACCGAGGGGGCTCGTGCCCAGACGAGCCGAGGGGTAGCATCCCTCTCACGGCGTCGAGATGGGGTCATGCATGCACGCGAGCATCAGCTCTGCGCCTTGGGCGGGGAGTGGATGCTCCGCGGTGCCAAGCACGTGAAAGCGCGCGCTCGCGGTGCTGGTGCAGGTGGGGTGAGGAACGCCGAACCACTCTTGAACGCAGAATCCCCCATGGTCGGTGGCGAGGGTCGCGCTCTCGTCGCTTTGACCGTTCGGGTCGTCCGAGATCTGGGTGAGCCCACAGGCGACGTAGTCGGTGCAGCTACCATACCCATCCCGATCCAGGGAGCAGAGCCCCCTCGACTCGAGATGGCTCATGACCACAGACTGAATCCTGTCGGACACCGGAAGCCGCACCGCATCCTCACAGCGATAAGTCTCCCCGCTCTCGAGCTTGCGTGCCTCGAACAGTTGACAGGGGAGGCGGCCATTGGCTGTGGTTGGGTGCGACCATCTTCAGCGCGAGGTTCGCGGTGGCTGACTCCGTGGAGCCCAGGGGAAGGTCGTTCTCGCAACCCGTCAGACCAAGAACGATGACCAGTCCGAAAAGACGACGGCATGCCATGTGTGAGACCCCCGAAGCCCAAGCCCTCAGTTCACTCCTCTTTGTGTCCCTCTGGGCTCCGCAGAGTTCGAGGGTGTTTGGCGAGGCTCCACCACAGCGCCGTGGCCGAACCATGGGCCGCATCCCGGTTTGGCTCCTCTAACATCGCAAAACTGCGATGTTGGGGGAAACTGACATCACCCAGAAAATCGAATTATCCCCATACATTCCAGTACTTAAATATGTCACGGTGGTGTCACACAAAAAGCGACGATGTAGGGCGTTTTCGTCCTTTTCGGCCGATGGGCGCTAGCTAGCCTGGTCGTTCAGTCAGGGCTTGTGTGACCGATCTGCCGGCCCTCTCGCGTTGCTGCTCACCCCTGCCATTTCTTCACCAACGGACACCACATCATCATGAACGTACGCACCATCCTTGGCACCCTGGGTGCCACCATCGTTGGGATCTCCACCGTAAGTCTGGCCCATGCTCAAGAGATTGAACCCGAGCTCAATTCGAGCGAGTTTGGGTTGCGCGAACAGCTGACCGTCCACGGTGACTTCACCCTGTTCGGCAACACCATCGGGTTTGACTGCAACGCCGCCCTGTCTGGCCCCGATGCGCTGGTGCCGGGGATCGGTGATGGCACGGCGAGTGTGGACTGCTCCGGAGCGGTTGCGCCTGACGACACTTCGCCCGATCTCTTCTGGACCATCGATGGGGACATGTCCCTCGCCGACTCCTCGCTCAAGGATTCCGAGCAGGCGCGAAGCTCGGCGATTCTCGACTTTGGTGCTGGCGTTGAGCCGACGGTTCGCTATGCCCGCTTGTATTGGGCGGGGTTCGTCTCGGCCGAGGATGATGCCGCGCTGAACGCGGGAGCGGAAGCCGGTAGCGAGGTGGGTGGTGACGTAGACGTCACGCTCTGCACCACCAGCGGTTGTCACGAATTGCTGGCCGAGCAGACCAGCGGTCGCTGGGAGGTGGTGAACGACAACGAGGCAGAGAGCGGCTATTTCTACCAATCGAGCGTGGATGTCACGCATCTGGTGACGGGTGCCGGCTCCTATCAGGTGAGCGGGATCCGTACCCTGAACTTCCCCGATCACGACGCCTGGGGCACCATGGGGGCCTGGTGGGTGGTGGTGATCTATGACGACGCCAACGACACCACTCAGCGTGAGATAACCCTGTTCGATGGGCTCACCATGGTGTCGCACCTCACGGAGCAGGAAGTCACGGTGACCGGCTTCACCGTGCCCTCCGGCTTCGACGCCAAGCTCGGCGTGGTGAGCTACGAGGGTGACGTCGCGCTCGTGGGTGACTCGGTGTTGGTGAACGGGACAGCGCTGTCGAATGAGCTGAACCCGGTCGACAACTTCTTCAACGGGACGCGAAGCTGGCTCGGCGTGGCCTCCACCAGTGAGGGTGATCGTCCGTACCTGAGCGGCAGCGAAGGCAGCCTGAGCAGCTTCGACCTCGATGTGGTGGACATCACCTCGACCATCACCGCCGGTCGAAACAAGAGCGCAACGGTGCTCGCGACCAGCACCTCCGATGCCTACGGGCTCGGCGCTTTGGTCACCTCCATCACTACGCTGAGCCCAAGCTTCGGGGAATACTCGCGCAAGGGTGTCAGAAAGAGTGACGGCACCACCCCAGCCACCTATTTGCCGGGCGATGGCATCGAGTACGGGGTCAAGATCGTCAACACCGGCAACGACGTGGCTGTGAACCTTACGCTCACCGACGATCTCCCGAGTCAAGTCACCCTCGACGCTGCCACGGTGCTGGTCGGCACTCGCTGCGCCGATGCCGACAACGATGGCTTTGCGGACGAGGTGAGCTGCCTTGCTGCCCCCTCGGGCGGCACCACGGTGACCGAGGAGGGTGGGGTGCTCACGGTGAGCTTCGCCGCGAGCCTCCCGATCGGCCAGAGCGTGTTCGTGCAGTTCGCGGCGACCATCGATGCTGGGACCGAAGGACGCGTCTGCAACACGGGCACCATCAGTGCCTCGGGTCAGAGGGGTGCTGATCTCACCCACGTGGACACCAACGCGGCCTGTCTCCGCACCCCAGGCGGTGGCGACGATGGTGTGGGTGGAACGGGTGGCGAAGGCGGCGAAGGCGGTGAAGGTGGTGTGGACGCCGGCGCTGGCGGCAGCGCGGAAGCCATCGGTGGGGCCGGCGGCGATGACGGTGTAGCTGGCGCTGCAGGCGAGGCGACGGAACAAGGCGGCCGTACCGGTTCAGGTGGGGCCGCCACCGCTGGCAGCGCGGGCGAGACCACAGGTACCCTCGGAGGGGCGGCGGGCTCGAGCGGCACCTCGGAGGGCGGCACGAACGGCGAAGCTGGAACCACGGCGAGCGCAGGCGTAGCTGGGCTCGATCCAACGGTCGGTGAAGCCGGAGCTGCGGGCACCACCACCAGTGGACAAGGTGGGCAGAGCTCCGGTCGTGGTGGCGCGAGCAGCCAGGCGGGCGAGACCGCGAACGCGGGCACCGGTCAGGGCGAGGCGGGCCGCGATGCGACCGCCGGAACCGATGGCAACCAGGCTGGTGCTGACGGCGACGACACTCCCGACGTTGGCGCGAGCGGCGACTGGACGGGCCTGGTCGAGGGTGGTGGCTGCGGTTGCAGCGTGCCCCAATCCTCCAGCAATCCCGCGGCGTGGCTGGTGCTTGGTGCACTCGGTCTCGTGCTCCGACGTCGGCGTAGCCAGGGCTGAGTCGAAGGCTGCCGAGTACCGCACGATCGCCGTCAATCCTCCGGGGTTGGCGGCGATTGTTCCAAGTGCCGTCAGGTTCTCCAGCATCTCGCCCAGACTCGGTCGTGAGGTGAGCCAGACGAAGAGCGTTCTTGGTGCTGGTGGCTCGCGGAAACGGCCGGTGCCGCCGGCGTCCCCGAAGGGGCCTGGGCGGCACGAACTCACAGCCTAGCCCTCGTTGTGCTCACTCTCGGACTCAATGTGGCCTTGACTCGCAGGGGGCGTCGTCGTGGGCCGATGACGGAGATCAGTCACCGAAGCACGGCCACCACTTCGCCTTCAACGTTCTGAGTGGGGTGCGCACGTTCTCGACCGGCGCGCAGTTCGACCTTGTCGTGCATGCGCCGGCCATCCCTTGGGCGCTCCAGCAATTCCTGGAGCAGGATGCAGCATTTCAGTCCTTGGTGAGCGATGTTCAGTACTACCCCACGCTTGACATTCTGTCGGAGCTCTGGGGCATCGCTCGGCCGGGGTATTTCGCTATCACACCCGCCACAGGCCCCAGTCACGGGATCATCGTAGCCATGCCGCACTCCTACCAGAGCGGGCACACCGTGCCCATGCGCGCGCCTGCTGAATTCCTCGCCGACGTCCGAAACTGGTACCAGAATACCACTGATTGACCCTAGCAGGGGAAACTTCGATGTCTGCTCGCTCAACGCTCGCACTCGTGACACTGCTCGCAATTGGGCCCGGTCTCTCCTGTGGAGGAGAGACCGAGCGGAATGAAAGAAACCCCGAGGCGCCTCAGGGTGGAAGTGCAGGCGGTGGGGCGGCTGGGGCTGACGGTGGCGTGGCTGAAGGAGGTGTGGCTGAAGGCGGAACGGTTCAGGCGGAAGGTGGCAGCGCGGGCGTGCCCGAGGTGCTCGGTGTTGGTGGGATCACCAACACCGCCTGCGTGGACGACACTCGCTGCGACACTTGCCTCGTGCACGTGCGAGCGGATGGCTCGGACGACAATGATGGGACGAGCTGGGACCGTGCCCTTCGGACCGTGCAGATGGGGCTCGACGTCGCGGCGGTGACGGTGGCATCCGAATTGGGTTTCTCCTCCTGTGAGGTGTGGGTGGGCGCGGGCACCTACCTGCCCACCGCGTTGACCGACGAGGCTGATCCGCGCTCTGCTACCTTTCTGCTGCGAGAAGGGGTTGGGCTGTACGGAGGCTTTGCGGGTACGGAGAGCAGGCGCGAGGCGCGGAACGTGGAACAGCACGAGACGAGCCTGTCTGGGGATCTGGGCGTTCTCGAAGACTTCTCGGACAACAGCTACCACGTGGTGAAGGGCGCCAACGCTGCGGTCCTCGATGGGGTCACGGTGACCGGGGGAGCTGGGACTCTCACGGGCTCATACCCAGCCTGTGCGGGAATGGTGATGGAAGACGACTCATACGATTCATCGGTAGCCCTGAACGAGTGCAAGTTCGTCAGCAACGGTGGGACTGCTCTGTGCGTTCTGGATGGCGAGGCGGTTGTCAGCCGCTCGACCATCTCGGACAACGATGGGAACGGGATAGAACTCGGCGTTGTCGCGGAAAGCAGCTTGTACTCCGTTGCCATCTTGCGCAATCGCGGAGGGGTGATGGCGTTGAATGAGTCCTCGATCTTCATGTCCAGTTCGCTGGTTGCTGACAACGAAGAGGCAGGGATCACCGTGGCCAATGTGATGATACCCAGTCACATCAGCGGCAGCACCATCGCGGGAAACCACGGTGTCGCGATTCAGAACCTTGGCAGCGGGCCCGTCGAGGTGTCAAACACGATCATCTGGGCTCGGGACGGCGCCGACCCCGCAATGGTCCTGGATGATGGTGAAAGAGCCTACTTCAGGATTCGGTACTCCATCGTTCAGGGCGGACATTCTGGTGAAGGCGTGCTCGACGCCGAGCCGCGCTTTGTTTCTCCGGAGACGGGAGACTACTCGCTGTCCGCCGATTCCCCGGCGATCGACGCGGGGGATCCCTGTCGTGGCTTCTCTGAGCCGCCGCTCGTGGATCTTTTCGGCAACCCGCGCTGGGACATAGCGGGGTTCGGCTCCGATCCGCAGGGGCTGGACATGGGTGCCTATGAGTTTCAGGGCACGGCAGGGGTCGACACGCTGGTGAGCGAGTTTGTGTGTGGGCCGTAGGGGAGGGTTGGTGAGGAGGCGTGGTAGTGAGGCGTCCAGGGCTCAAGGTTCTCGTGCTTCTGCTCCTCGCGTCGACCTTGGTGGTCGCGTTGGTGGTCGCTCTTGGTTCCCGGAGCACCCCGCCCCTTGGCTCGAAGGGTGAGGTTCCAGAAACCGAGCCCGTGTTGCCCCGAGAGGGGCTCGAGCCCGAGGTGAGCCGTGCTTCGGGCGCGGGAGGGAGCGAGCCACGTGCGATCACTCGGCCCGAAGGTGGGACCGAGCAGCGCCGGGCGCGTGTGGCAGGTGAGGAGCTGGAAGATACAGAGCTCATCGAGCGGATCCGGGAGAGTCTCGTTGACGATCCACGCCAAGCGCTCCAACTGCTCTCCGAGCACGAACGGCGGGCTCCCGACAGTCCGAATGCCGAGACGCGGGACGAACTCAGGGTGTTCGCGTTGTCGAATGCAAAGATGGTGGATCAGGCACGCAGCGCGGCCGCGAGGTACCTGAAGCGGTACCCCGAGGGGCGGCAGCGCGACCTGATGCACCGCCGCGCACACGGACGCGGTGAAGGGGAGCCGCCGCGACAGATCACGGTGCGAGACGAAACGTCTCTGAGCCGATGAACCGTGCGCCTGCCTTGGGCGTCTCCGCACTCAAGGCCGCCATCGTGACCCGGGGAGCCGGGATCTCGATCGGTCTGCTTTGGGTCACCCGAAGGGTGGGAGCGCTTGCGGGCGGTGCTCCGCGGCGACTCGGATGGCTTCGGCCGCGTCAGCCCACTTTCGTCCCGATGATGCTGCGACGTACCGCCGAAAGACGAGGAAGCCCGCTTTCGGCCGAAGGCGGCAGCGATCAACGCTAGCATCTTGCCCTCGCCTTGACTAGATCGTCGGAAGGTGGGCACGGCACCTGGAGTTTTCGACGGTTCAGTGAAGGCGCGCACGGGCCAAGAGCGCGCGCCGCGCCTCGGTCTCGTGCTCGCGCTCCTTGGCATCGGCACCTCTCCGGCAGCGTTGGCGCAGAGCAACCCAGGTGAGGTACCTCTCGGGGGCCGCTCGACCCTGATGGGCGGAACCGGCGTGGCCTTGGGACGCGACGGCGCGGCTCCCTTTCTGAATCCCGCCACCATGACCCGGATCGGCGACACCCGCCTCGCCTTCTCCGTGCACCTCTACCGCTATGCACAGAGTAGCGTAAAGGACCTGGTCCAGATCCCGAACACGGATGGAGGGGTCAAAACCGAGGACTATACGAAGAGCACGCTCTCGGGTGTGCCCTCCAGCTTCTGCGCGTTCGTCACCCTCGCGGGTCTCATCCCCGAAGAGAGCCGGGGTTGGCTCTCGGTGGTGCGCGGCTCGTCGGGGCGCACCAAGCTGGGACTCTGCGGCGCGACCATCGAGCGGGAGACACTGGACTTTTCCGCGGAGAACCGGACCTTCGAAGACGCGAACACGGTGGTCTCGGCCAACCTGGCCGAGGAGACCACCTGGCAGCGGCAGAGTCTGGGCCCGTCCCTCAGCTATCAGTTGACCGACAGGCTCGCCCTCGGGGCTTCGCTGCATTTCATCAACACGACGGCCAATAAGCGCGAGTCGCTTTCGGTGGTGACTGGCGAGCGTGACACGGAACTCACCGTGGCAAGCTACGAGCGGCAACTCCGCGCCTCAGCCCTGGACGGCGCCACGACCCTGGGCATCACCTACCGGCGAGGGCGCCTCACCCATGGGCTCAGTCTGCGCTTGCCAAGCATCCGCTTCTCGGAGTCGGCGCGGCTGGTGCGCTTCGAGGCACCTGCCGAAGGAGCAGCGTCCCTAGGTCATGCAAAAGGGAAGCTGAGCGCGCCGCTGCCGCCGGTGATTGCTTGGGGCACTGGGCTCGAATGGCAAGACACCTCGCTGGAATTCGACGTGGTAGTGGGATTCGGAGGCCGCAACTCGACCAGCACGCGTTTCGTCGAGACCACCCTCTCCGCCGAGGACGGCACCAGCCACACGCGTGTGGGAGCAGCCGAGACTCGCGGTCGTTCCGCAGTGTCGTTTCGAGTGGGTGGGGAGACCTTCCTCTCGCCTTCCGTGAGCCTGCTCGGGGGGCTGCGCTACGAGCCGAGCCGGATCGTGGCCTCCCTTGAACAGCATTCCTATCGAATGGCGCCGAGCGATCAATCGATGGCGGCGGTCTCCCTCGGCCTCGGCTCCTACGGAAGAGGCTCCGATCTCTTGATCGGCACCGAGCTCTCCTCGGCCTGGGGCCGGCTGCCGGTGATGGCGCCGAGCCTCTCTGGCACCGAGGCGCGCTTGGTGCAGCGCCACACCTTCGCTGCTCTGGTCGTGCTCTCCGGCAGCGTCGGGCTCTCATCGGTGAAAGCGGCGCTCCACAACCTAAGGAGCATCGAGCCCGGGCGCGGTGAGCCGAATCAGCCCTAGGACTCAGCGTTCCTGCCGCGGAGATGTGGGGAGTTCGTGGCGCTCATTGGCTGGTTCGAAGCGTGCCGCGTGCTCGTGGCGCAAACCCGAAGCGAGGAACTCCTTCGGCGAGGCCCCGACCAGCTCCGAGAAGATCCGATGACACTGTGAGTAGCTGCCGAAACCGGCCAGCTGCGCCGCCCGCATGAGGTGGTCGGTCTGCGTGTCGACACAACGCAGGAACTCGAGCACGCGAACCCGGTTCTTGAACGCTTGCAACGTGAGCCCATTGTCACGGTGAAACCGCCGGCTCACGTCCCCCCGGTTGCTTCCCAAGTCGCGTGCTAGCTCGTCACGCCGCTTGAGCGCACCCGAGACCAATAGTGACGCTGCCTGTGCGCCGAGGGCACCCTCGTGACCGAGCTCCGAAGCTAGCGACAGCAGTGGGAGCAGAGCCTGCTCGCTCGGATCCCGGTTGCAGAGGTCAGCGAACTCCTCCAATTCTCGCTCGTCGAGTTGATGACATTGGACCGCCAGCGCCAAGCGACGCCCAGTCTCGCGGCGCCAAGCCTGCACCAAGGAGGTGTCGTAGCCAATGGCGAAGAGCTCGAGATCAGCGCTGGCACCGACCATTTCGTGTTCGATGCCCGGAGGCAGTACGAGCAGGCTGCCTCGCCGCACGCTGAACTCTCGCTCACCTACCGTGAACTGACCCTGCCCACGGAGCACGAGATTCACCTCCGGCTCGGCGTGGAAGTGCTGGGGTCTCCTGTAGCTCGGTTGGTACCGCCAGGCCTGGGCGCGCCGGTGCGACGGCAGAGGGAAGGGTTGGAGGAGAGGTCGCACGACCCATCCATTCTACTCTGGGCCGCGGTTTTGCACCATGTCGCCAGCTCCCCTCACAGCATCGATCGGTGGTCGTTGGGCCGAGATCGGGGGCTCCGAGAGAGGCTCCG
>CAYNEY010000017.1:0-42810 GCA_964396375.1 uncultured Polyangiaceae bacterium
CGGAGCCTCTCTCGGAGCCCCCGACTCGGCCCAACGACCACCGATCGATGCTGCCTGCGAGTCAGGGTGGCTTGACGAAAGAAGTGCGCTCGAAGTACACTTGGGGGATTAGGCCTTCAGCTAGAAGGCACGCTCGAGGAGCACCCCATGACACCAAGACCGCCAGTTCAGTTCACCTTTGGTCTGATCTCGCTCGCTATCGCGCTGGCTGGATGCGACGACAGCAGCTCCTCGAAAGGTAGCTCGAGCTTGCGGGTGTCTTATGAGGGTAAGACTGCCCCGGTTGCTCTCGACGAGGCGACGGTGGTGGGGGCAGCGGAGCTTGTGATTTCCCAGTTCCCCGGGTGTGGTGAAGGCACCGGCACCAGCGTGCTCGGGCTGAGCCGACGAGCGCTGGGAACGGCACGTGGGTTGGCCTGGTTCTCGCCATACGGACTGCGCGGGGCACCACCCAGTGACCTTCCGGGTGAGTGCGGAGGGACGCGCACCTTCGTCGACTACTCCCACGAAAGCGGTGTGACGCGCGGTACGCTCTCGCTTCTGGACTACTGCACGCTCGGGCAAGCGGGAGAAGAAGTGATCACCAACGGCGACGTGCCCTTCGTCGACAACGGGGAGTCGTCGGATATGGGACCGGTGCGGCAGTCGCTGACCGCCAACTGCCCGGAGGCTCAGTCGCGCTCGAGTGATGGCAAGAACGTGATCGGGGGTTTTCGCAATCTCCGCTTCACTCCGGCAACTCCGGGCGTTCAGGCCAGCAACGACGATCCTGACACGATCAGCGTTGTGGAGGTGATAAGCCAGGATCAGAACACTGAGATCACGACCCGGGCTCGCGGGTTGACCTTCACGGCGGGTGACACCGAGACCACCGTGGAGGGTGAGTTCTGCACGTCCGAAGAGGGCTGTGTCGACGTGTCCACAGAGGAGCCTATCGTCTTTGAAGAGGTCACTGCGAGCTACACGGGAGGAACGGTGGTGTTGAACGGTGCCGATGACACGAGCGCCACTCTCGAGGTGATCCCGAACGCGTCATTGGGCTTCGAAGTAACCGAGGTGAATGGCGAGCCTGTGGAGAGCGGTCCAATTCAGGTTCTGTGCAGACTACCTTGAGGTTTCTGCCTTCGGTGCCCTAGCGCGTGAGCGGGGGCCGGCACAGAGCTTCAGATCTGGGAGGTCTCCGGCTCTGTCTCGAGTAGGCAGAGCCGCCTCTTCGAGGATGGATGGCAAGTGGGAGCCTCGGCAAGCCCCGTTTTCCACCGGAACCGTTCCACGTGTGTCTTGGGCTGGGTCCGGTCGCCGAAGAGTCGACATCGCACGGAGTAGCCCTCGGCGATCACCCGCGCCATCACTTGCCTGGCGCGGTCCGGTAGCGGAAGTGGTCCGAGGATTTCGTCACAGCGCTCAGCTATCTCGGCCACACGTTGACGTTCGACGGTGTTGTGCGCGAATCTGCGGAGCGTCGGGATCAGCAGTCGGAGGTCGCTCGCGGCTGAGCGCATCTCGGAGGCACGGCGTCGCAACCAGGGATCGGTCGCTCCGGCGCGTTCGAGCGTGAGGACCCCTCGAAGTGCTGTATCCAGCATCCGGTAGGCGGATGACGACAGTTGGTCGAATTCAGCTTCGAACGCCTGGTTCAAGACCGCATAGGCCTCTTCGCGTGAGAAGTGAGCATGCTGGTAGTTCAGATACTTCTGGCCGTGCCACTCCTCGTAGGGGAGGTTGAAGTCGATGAGGCCTTTGGCTTTGTACTCCTGATAGAGCTTAGTGACCGGGAGTGGCGTGAACAACATGAACTGAGTGTACGTGCCTTCTAGCCCGATCACGAACTGCACATCATCCCAGATGTTCTCCTTGGTGTGGTGTTCGAGAAAGAGGATGCCTGACACCAGCACGAAGATCCCGTGCTCACGGAGCTGACGGATGATCTTCTTCAGATCACGCCCCGCGTTCTTGACGTAGGTCTCGTGCTTCGATTCAGCGCCGATCCAAAGGAAGGTCACGCCCAGGCGCGCGAGGTTCTCGATACCAAAAGCCTCAATCGCCTCAGCCGAGGAGAAGACCATGAAGCGGAAGCTCCGATTGTCGCGCTGCATGCAGGAGAGCAACTCGCGCGCGCGCTCAGTGTCCTTGAGGAAATTCTCGTCCATCACGAAGAACTCGTCGGTTCCGAGGATGTCGCCTAGCCGGCACGCCTCACGGTAGAGAGCCTCGCCGCTCGAGAAGTAGGGTGTGTAGGTTCCGAAGAAGTGGCTGGTGGCGCAGAACCGGCACGCGTTCGGACACCCGACACCAGGCACCAGCAGTCCTGCCACTCCGGGCGCAGGAATACCGAAGATCCTCTTGTGCACCGCCGAAATCACGGCAGGGTGGCGAATTTCTGCTCGTTCGTCCTCACCAAGGTAGCGGCGCAGCCATCGGAGCCCTTCCCCACGAACGACGTGATCGCAGGTGACGAGCTGCTCAACGTTCTCGATGGCGGTGCCGTGGCCGCCGAGGATGATCTGGGCGTGAGGCTGGAGTTCGCGCACGAGTCGCGCCATCTCCTTAGCCTTGACCAGATTGGGTGCGATGAAGCTCAGCCCGACGGCATCGTAGCGGACGCGCTTGAGTTCATCGATGAAACGTTGGCGCGACGGGAAGTCGAGCACGGTGACAGGTGCCTTGACGTTCTCGGCGAGGAAGTAGAGCCCGAAGGAGCGGTGATGAAAGCGGAGCGATGCAATACCCTGAGCTTTGGTGACCTGGTTGTGGAAGAGTTCCATCACATTCTCGCGGCGACCAAACTTGTCATCCACGCCAAATGGCCCAAACACACCGGAAAGGAGAATTCGCTGAGTCATCGACACTCCCGAGCGGTCTAGCAAAGAAAGGAAGCGATGCAGACGATTCTGCGTTCTGGTCACGGTGTTTGGCCGAGAGAGAAATGCGACTGGGGCGAATGTACGGTGTTACCCCGCGTCAATTTGCCGATGACGCGTTGAGTCGGCGTCTTCACCGTGCTTGTGACGCGTTGCAGCACCACGCGGAGAGTGCTTGTATACTCCGCTCGTGTTTCGCCTGCGGCTACCCAGCGTCCGGAGAGCGTCGCAGTGATTTCCTCTCTGCACGATGGCGCTTATCCTCAAGGCGACGGGCCACCGCTCCGCGGGTGGGGCGGGTGGGTTGGCGGCGCTTCGGGATGCGCAGCGCTTCACGAACGATTTCGGCCAGGAGCTCACGGGCAACCTCAAGGTTCCTGGAGCGGTCGCGGGTCGCCTGACTGCTTACGATGAGTCGCCCTTCGGCATCGAGGGCCCGGACATGGTGGGTACGCAGCACGAGCTTCGCGTAAGGTGGGAGCACCGGTGAGTTCTCGAAGTCGAACGCCAACACTACCTTCGACGAGGTCTTGTTGACATTCTGTCCGCCGGGACCCGAAGAGCGGACGCTCCGTGCCCGAAGCGACACGGGTAGAAGCACCACTTCGGCTGACACCCAAATGGGATCCATAATCCGACGCTATCACTGGGCAAAGGGCTTGCCATGTAGCCGGCGGGTCGGTTGAAAGAGCTTGAAATAGCGGAAAGGTGTCGAAGGAGCTATCCCAAGCTGGTCCCGAGTGGGAAAATGAGCCTGAGTCTTTGCACTCGGGCGCTGGATCCAGGGCGATGAAGAGTGGTGCTGGAAGGTAGGGAAGACGAAGCCGCGCAGGCCAGGAGATGGGTTTCTTGTGCTGCTCCGTTCCAGGCCGGTGGGTTCGCAAACTGAGAAGGTCGAACCCACTGGCCATTGGTTTTCTGGGGAACAAAATGCCAGACGGCACGCGGGTGAGGCGTGCCGTCTGCGTTCGGCCCCCGGAGGGGCCCCGGTCTTCGGACGACTACTCGGTTGGAGCGGCCGGAGCGGCTGGCTTGGGGGCGGCCGGAACGGCTGGCTTGGGAGCGGCCGGAGCGACTGCCTTGGGGGCGGCGGCCGGACCAGGCGCTGCCGACGCACCAGGCTTGGCTGGTGGCGGTCGCGCCCCACTCATCTTGATCGGTACTTCCTTTTTCGGCTCGAGTGCGTCGTTGCTGAAAAGGATGATCTTCCCAGCTTCCGCACTGCCCTCGACCTTTGGCGGATCCCCGGTCATGGTGACCTTGACCTCGTAGCCTGTTCCTCCGTCGGGCCGGCTCAACTCAGCCTTGAACGGCCCTGCCGCCTGAACGCTGTTCAGCTTGAAATCAGGCTTGCTGCTCGTGACCTTGATCGTTCGCTCCTTCTGGTTGGCGCGGCGCTGATCGAAGTAGATCTGTGCAGGCAGCACTCGAAGGTTACCCTTGACGCTCCAGGTGTAGCGAAGGACGAGCTCCTTCGGCGTCTCGATGCCGGTTGCGAGCGTGATCTTGCCACTTCCGTAGCCGACCTTCTTGCCCTTGAGCTTGAAGCGGACACCGGGGATCTTCTTTCCCGCCTCTTCCTTCTCGGCGAGTTCAACGATGATCCCGGCTTCCTCAGTCTTCTCCTTGTCGGTGATCGAGAGCTTGGCCTGATCAAGGAGCTTTCCAACCAGCCACGCCTCACGCGTCTGCTCCTCGTTGTACTCCGGGCTCAGGCGCACGAAGAACGGGTCCATGGCCAGCAGCGACTCGATGTTGGCGGCCACTTCGAGCTGGGCACGTGGATTCGACGAGTCGTTCGAGATAATCGTGATCGACTTCCGGTTCTGTCCACGACGGCCAGCGGTGTCGAAGGTCACTTCCATGTCGATCTTCTCGCCCGGAGCGATCGTTTTGTTCTTGAGCTCGGCGACCACACATCCGCACGAGGTCGAGACACGATCGATAACGAGGGGACTCGAGCCCGCGTTCTTGACCTCGAACGTATGCTTGAGCTTGTCTCCCTCGGTAACGGTTCCAAAGTCATGCAGCTTGTTCGGAAGCTCGATCTTGGAAGCGCTGACCGCGGCATCGGCCGTAGCCTTGTCGCTGGTCTTCTTCCGAGAGCAACCGTTCAAGCCGACACCCAGAGCGAGTGCTCCAACGAACACCCACCCACACCAAGATCTGAGGTTCATCACGCCGCGGAGCGTTGCGCGTCGTGGCGTCGGTTTCAAGGGGCTTTCGTCTGCGTGGTGCCCAAAGCCACCCCAGCGCAATCGATTGATGGTAGATTCTCCGGCAGGGACGCCATGACGAACATGATCAATCGGGGACTGCTAGGCCATTTAGGCCATTTAGGCCATTTAGGCCTAATGGCCGCTCTGGGAGGGCTTTCCTGCGGGGGACAAGCCGCGACCGACACGGACCCAAACGGTGTTGGGGGTGAGGGTGGTGGGGAAGGTTCTGAATCAGTCGCGGCTGGAGGGTTGGGGGCAGAGACGGACGGGGGTGAAGGTGGCCGCCTCGATGCGACGCCGTTCACACCCGATCTTGGGGGTGACACTCCCCTGGTCGACCTGCCGCCCGAGGATGAGGAGGAGCTCTGTGTCGCCCTCGAGGACTATGTGGCGGCCAACACTGGCGAGGACGTGCGGGTTGGGGTCTGCCGCATTTTGGCACTTCAGTCGATCTTTGACGCTGCGCTGGCTGGTGCCGATCCCAGCGTGGCGTGCGAGCAGAGCCTGACTGCCTGCCTCGATAGCAGCGCCGGGGCGGAGTGTCCGACACCGCCCGCTGATTGCACGGCCACGGTGGGCGAGCTGAAGCAGTGTCTCGATGGAGCGGCCCCGGCGCTGGTGGCGCTCGACAGCGTTGCTCCGACCTGTGAGGATATCAGAACGGAGTCACTGCTCACGCTCGCTCCGAGCGCGCTCGCTCTGTCAACCGCATGCTCTGCGATGACCGAGAAGTGTCCAACTTGGCTTGGAACCTCCCAGCTCGACCGCTAGAGCTGGGTTGCGGGGAGCAAGGGTGTGAAGAGCGCGGTTGGCTGCGCACTCGGCCAAGGGAATGCTTGCCCACTCAGAGAGAACACGACGTCGATGGCGGGCCAGCCTACGGGGTCGTAGCGTGGTGCTTGAGTGAGAGGAAAGGAGACATCGAGTCGTCCCACGATCCTTTGGAGTTGTGGGATCGTCGAGCGACCACCGAAACCCACCGACTGCTTTGGTCGGGGCGTAGTGCCCCAATCAAAGGTATCGCCAGCATCATAGAACCCCACCAAGCCGAACAACATACCGAGGATGTCTATCGAACGGGTGCGAAACTCGAGGTTAGAGGTAAGAAGGCTGGTGCCGATGAAGCGTGCCGAGGGGTAGCCGCGCAATCGAGTGTCACCCCCGAGAGCGTAGAGATGATTGTAGTAATCGCGGTATCGGAGTGCGGCGCCCGCGTCCATGACCACACGACCGACGCCCAGCGGCGGAGACGCGAGGTGTACCCCGAACTGGAAGAGTCGATCGTCGAAGGGACCGCGGGCGAACTCCGAGGTGTGAACCGCCCAAATACGGTGGAGCGAACCCGCCAACGTAGCCGTGTAGTCGGCACCGAGGGAGATGCCGAGCATATCTCGGGAAGACTGGGCGCGGGTAGTTCCGCCGTACGTTTTTAGAAAGACGCGCGGGCCCAAGCGAAAATCTTCCTGGAGCCCCAGAGTCTCAACGTCGTAGAGCGACACGAAGCTGTGCCGGAAGAGGTCGAGGGTCACAAACGGTCCGATCCGCGAATCGCTGCGTGGAAGCTCCTCTCGCTCAAAGGCGTCGACGTTCTCTTGAGAGAACCCGCGCGTGACCAGTCCTCTAGCGGAGTAGCGTCGGAGTGTGGCCTCCATGCCGGTTGTCACGTCGAGCTTGGTGCTGCGACCGAAGGAGCGGGTCACGGAGTTCTGCCAGACCAGCTCTTTCGCCCGGTACTCGTAGGGAAGTGCCTCGTCGATCGGGGTGCGGGGATCGTCGTAGGTGCGGAAGACATAGCGACCTTGGCTATCTGGCAGAAGGAGTCGTGTCATCCGGTTCTCCCAAACTAGACTGGTTCCGAATGCCCAAGCGCTGTTGGCCGAGTACAGAGGCTGTCCGTAATTGAGCGCCCCCGTCGATCCTTCCAGACGACCGCTCCGTTGCTCGATGATACCGTGAACACTACCGAGTGCCGCGATGCGGCTGCCCGACAGCCGATTCGTCGACAAGGTCACTCCGAGGGTGTGGGTGCTCACGTCATAGACATACTGCGTGGCCACGCGCAGGTGCATGCCAGCCAGGTTTTCTTCGCTGGGCTGCAGCACCAGGTGCTCCACCTTTCCGTTCTTCACGCGCCATTGCGAGTTGAGGCGGAGGCTCCATACATCCTTCGTTATGGCCAGAATGGTGACGCGGTCCGGAGTGCCACTTGCCACCGGCACGAGCAGCACCAGGGAGAGTTGACGCAGCGCACGCAGGTTGCGGGAGGACTCTTCGAGCAGCCGCCCGTCGAACGGTTGCTCAGGGCGAACCAGAATCTCGCGATCGACGACCTGCCATCGCGACGTGGTGTGGGCCCAGTTCAACCAGGTGCCGAGCGTAGTTGTGGGCGCGAAGACCTCGAGCGTGACGATCTCGAGTCGGTCCACCAGTTTTCCTTCGGGGTGAGGCTCCAGCTGAAACCCGCGCTCGGAAAGTACCTGTTGGAGGACGGTCTGCTCGTAACTCGAGAGTTCCAGGTGCGCGGTGCGTGGTGATGATTGGGAGGCAGAAAGTGCCTGAGCCGGCGCCTGCCACGGATTGGCCATGGACTGGCTGGCATAAGCCAGCAGCCCGGCGAAGACACCGATCCTATGGTTGGTCGCGGCTGACATCGGCGAGCACCGCGCTTGCTATTAGGATGGTCTCATCGATCAGAGCATCGGTGTGGGCAAGGGAGACGAAGGCTGTCTCCAGCTGAGATGGCGGGAAATATACACCACGTTCCAGCAAGCCTCGGTGAAACCTGGCGAAGCGTGCTCGATCCGAGCGGTTGGCTGAAGCAAAATCTGTGACCGGAGCTTCGCCGAAGAAGACGGTCAACATGGACCCGAGGCTATTGACCGTCCCTGGGACGTGGTGCTCGCCAAGCGCGCCTCTGAGCCCTGCAGCGAGGCGCTCGGTGCGCTGTTCGAGCGTGACGTACGCGGCATGGTCGAGCTGTGCCAGTGTGGCAAGTCCCGCCGCAACAGCCAGTGGGTTTCCGCTCAGAGTCCCCGCCTGGTAGACGGGGCCAAGCGGTGAAACCAGGCGCATTACCTCGGCGCGCCCACCGTACAAGGCGAGAGGAAGCCCACCACCCACCACCTTGCCGAGGCAGGTGAGATCGGGTCGAAGTCCAAAGCGGCCCTGGGCCCCACCAAAGGCCACCCGCGAACCGGTCATCACCTCGTCGAAAATCGAGAGCGCCCCAGCCTGCCGACAGAGGTCGAGCAGCATCTCAAGAAACCCTGGAACTGGCGGGACACAACCCATGTTGCCAGCGACCGGCTCGACGATGACCGCCGCGACCTCGGTGCCGTGCCGAGTGAGAAAGGCCTCGAGCGAGCCGAGATCGTTGTACGCCAGAGTCACTGTGCGCTCGGCAGAGGAGGCGAGGATGCCGGCGCTGTCAGGGATGCCGAAGGTGGCGAGCCCGCTGCCCGCCCGCACCAAGAACGGATCCGCATGCCCGTGGTAGCCCCCTTCGAATTTGACGACCAGCTCCCGTTGTGTGAAGCCCCGTGCAAGCCGGAGCGCACTCATCGTGGCTTCGGTTCCACTCGACACGCAGCGCATCATCTCGATGCTCGGGTACCGTTCGGCGATTTGCTCTGCGAATGCGACCTCGGCTGCGGTCGGTGCTCCAAAGCCCAGGCCCAGCTGGGCTGCGGCGGTGATCGCGGCTACCACCTCTGGGTGGGCATGGCCGAGTAAGGCAGGCCCAAACGCGCCCACGTAATCGATGTAGCGCCGGCCATCCACGTCTATTAGCTGAGCCATGTGACCCGATTGGATGAACGGAGGATCACCACCTACTGCCCCAAAGGCCCGCACCGGACTGTTGACGCCACCGGGAAGAAGCTGCATGGCTCGTGCAAGGAGTTGGGATGAGCGGGGTCCGGCCATATGTCACAATTCTCTGCAACAAGCAGTCTAGGCGTGGTGTCAGTGGTGCGATCGGGTCAGCAACTGGCGCCGATAGTCGGAGATCAAGCCGAAACCCCGGGCATCGAAGGGGAAGTGTCCGAGGCGCATCAGGAGATGAATGGCGTGGTCGGAGCTCCGACGGCGATCCAAGTAGAGCTGGCGCGCACTTAGGATGGCATCCAGCGCTCGGGTAGCGTCCGATTGACCAGCGAACCACCAGGCGCGGGTGAGCAGGGCGTGTTGCCGTACCTCGGGACTGGTCTTCACCAATGCTTCGGCCTCGGTCAGGTGGCGTGCGGCCTGCTCATGATCCCGCTCGAGCAGGGCAACCTGCGCTGCGAGGAGGGTGGTTTCGGCGCGACCCAGCGGATCCTCGAGCGAAAGTGCGAGGTGGTGGGCCGAGCCGGAGTGCCGCTGCGCTGTCGCGAGTTCGTCGGTATCGATCGCGACCAGACACAGGAGGCGCAAGCACGCCAGTTGATTTCGAGGGGTGCTGAGGGTCTCGAAGACGGCGAGCGCCTCCTCGGCGCCGCGCGCGGCGCTGTGGAAATTGAAAAGCTGATGCTCGATCCGGGCCAGCGCAAGATCGGCTTCGGCGATGCCCAGTCGGTGACCTGCACGTTCGAACTCGGTGCGTGCCTCCACGAAGCGACGGCGCGCCCGGTCGACTCCGCTTTGGGTCTGTTCGATGGATCCAAGTAGAAGGAGGCATCGGCCGCGGCCGAGTGGTTGCCCGAGCGCGGCGAAGTGGCTCTGGGCACGTTCGACGTCCGTGCGCGCAGCTTCGGTGTTGCCGAGTGCGTAAGCGATCTCTGCCGCGACCGACTCACACTGGGCTAGGCCCGCCACCGAGTTCAGCTGCTCGAACAATCGGCGCGCCTGCTCGACCAGCGTCAATCCTTCCTCAGCATTGCCCCGCTCGAAGGATATTTGCCCAAGCAAGCGGAGACTGTGGGCCAAATTGGCCTGATCCTGGAGCTGCTCAAAGGCAGCGCGCGCCACCTCCGCATGCATGGCGGCTTCTTCTGCTTTGGCCACCTGTCGTAGGGCTTCGGCTTGCCAGCGGTGCTTCTGCGCGAGCGCGTGTCCACCGAGCTTGCTCCGCAACAGTTCTAGGTCACCGAGCAAGGTGAGAGGTTCGCGCGTTGCACCGGCCGAGGTCTCGAGAAACTCGAAGAGCAGTGCCGCTGCCGCGTCAGGATCGCTAGCGCCGATGAGGTTCACGACGCGTTGCCGAACCACCCGACGGGTGGCAGCGAGCGGATGGTGCGTCAGCGCCTGCGCCGCCGAGCGATAGATGCGGTGAGCGTCGTCGCGCTCTGAAAGCCGCTCGGTCAGGTGCTCGAGCAGAAGGGCGTGTGGCCAGGAGTACCGACCAGGGCCCCTTGGCGCCAGGATCTCGGCATTCTGGAGACTGAGCAAGGCAGCGTCAGCGGGCAGCTCGAGCGCAGTGAGCAGCGCATGCAAGACCACTCGGCGGATGTCGCTGCCGAGCGATGCGGCCGCGTAGGCCGCGAGGCGATGCTCAGTGGGAAGGCTCTGCACGCGACTATCCCAGAGCTCGGCTGTGGTCTTGGGACGGAGGGCAAGCACCGGCGCCGGGACGCGGTAGAGCCCGTCCTCGTGGATCAAATCGCCCGCGAGCGCCCAGGCATGGAGCTGTTGGAGTGCAAACAGTGGGTTGCCGCGGCTCCGGCGCGCTGCCTCCTCGGCTGCCGGCTGATCGAGCGGCAGGGCTGCGCGGAGGAGCTCGACCGTGGTCTCGGGATCCATGGGTCGAATCTCGAGCAGATCGGTGGCGATGGCCTCACGCAGGGGTTCGAGTCGTTCGAGCACCCGCGAACCGAGCAAGCTCTCCTCGGTGCGCGCTGTGCCCACCACCAAGATCCGCTGGTCCGGTTCTTCCGTGAGCAGTCGTGAGAGTCCCGTAATGGTTGGCTCTGGCGCTTGATGAAGATCGTCGAGCCAGAGCAGCAGCGGTCGACCGCGCGCGATCCGGCGCAGAGCAAAACGGATAACGTGATGTCGGGTTTCGGTGGTATCGAGTGTGAAGCGGATCCCACTCGGCCCAATGGGTTGATCGCTGATGGGGCCGAGCGGGCGCAGCCACTCAGCGACCCCCGCCACCCAAGTGCGTCCCGGTTTGTCGTGGCGACCGATCTTCCAGCGCGCCAGAAGCGAACGCTCGATGGTGTCGCGATCGGCTCGCTCGAAGTTGAAATATTGGGTGACTGCGCCCACCAACCCATCGAGTGTCCCCCCAATAGAGCGATAGCGTGCTCGAAGTGGGACGAAGCTTCCTTCCTCATGCACGCGCTCACACAACCATTCAGCGATTCGGCTCTTTCCAACCCCAGCCGCCCCAACCAAGAGCACGAGCCGATGCGTTGGGCCTCGGCCAGCGATCACTTCAGAGCACACGTTCTTGAGCTGGGTACGAACCTCGTGGTTTCCGACCAGCGGGCTCTGGCGGATTCGAAGCAATCCGGGACCAGGATCGGCCGAAGCGGGGTGAGCGGATGAGGACTCCGGGCGGTGTCTCGGTGCCGGAGGTGGGGGCGGTGCCGAGTGTCCACGGCGGTGGGCCAGCTCCGGGAAGACCCAGTGTGCTGCCGTTGGTTGGATGAACCCTTTGAACCTTTGCCATTCGACACGCGCTTCGCTCGCGAACTCCCAGCGATCCCAGGGCTGCTTGGCTAGCAATCGCATCAAGAAATGGATTGCATCCGACGGAGCTTCGAGCTGAAGGCGGGGTACCGGCGGGGGATCGAAGGCATGATGGCGGAGCAACTCCTTGGGCTCGCCGGAAAACGGCGCCTTGCCGCTCAACATCCGGTAAAGGATGCAGCCGAGAGAGTAGAGATCGGTCGCCCCGCACACATGAGCGCTCTCGTGTTGAATCTGCTCGGGTGCCATGTAGCCGGGCGTGCCAGCTCCCGCATGCGGCGCAAACTCTAGGGATTTCGTCCCGTCGAGTCGCTCGTCGTGACGGTCCTGCTTCAACCAGGCCAGGCCGAAATCGAGGACGTGGACCCGTGGTGGGGCGGCCTCGACCTCTTCGACCAAGATGTTGGAAGGCTTGAGGTCACCGTGGATGATGCCACGGGCATGGGCGTGAGCGAGTGCCGCCAGGATCTGGTCGACGATCGACCAAAGGAGCGGAAAGCTCAGCTTGGTGTGGGAGAGTTCGTGGAGTGAGACACCGCTCACCAGATCCATCACCAAGAACGGAGAATCATTCTCGAGTTGGCCGAAGTCGCGAGCACGAACGATGCACGGATGATCCAAAGTCGCGAGTGCCCGCGACTCCTTGTAGAACCACATCACGTACTCGTGCGCGAGCGGTCCCTCAGGGATAATCACGCGCTTTAGCGCTACCCGGTCGCTCGTGTACCGGTCAAAGCAGCGGTAGACGATGCCCATGCCCCCCTCACCGAGGACGCTCTCCACGCGGTAACGAAGGGCGAGTGTCTGTCCGACCTCGACCACGCTTGCGACAGGCGCGCCGGAAGGCGCCCGCGGCGGGGCGGCTGGTTGGGGGGCAGGCTGCGCTGCAGACGGGATGCTGGGGGGGCCTGTATCCAGCGCTGCCCAGAGATCGGCCTCGGCCTCCACCGCCCGCGCGCGCCGAGGCCGACGCGGACGGAGGGATGGAGCAAGCTTGACATCCTTGGCTGTCGGCCCCTCATCACCACCCCGCGGCGAAGGCGGCGGACGGAGCGGAGCGTGTTCGGGAGAAGTAGGCGCTGCATCCACAGAACCCTCGAGTTCCTGAGCATGAAGGCGTACCGCGGGTGGATCGGGAGTCTCACGCAGCACTCGGCCACGCACCGGATCGGCGGGCGCCGGCCGCCGCGGCTCGGGCGCCTTCTCGTTTCCGGGGCCCGCTGGCGGCCGGTCGCTGTGCTTGCCCCCGTTCCCTGAAGTCATCCTGGACCGCTGATATTAGCCATCCCAGAGTTGTCGTCGAGGGTCACCACGTGGGCCTTTGTGCGTGATTATGCGCGACAGATCTGAAAAAAGACAAAGAATACAACCGGTTGGGCCCGTGTGGACCCTGGCTGGGATTGGGTCTAACCTCGGGCACGCCATGGCAGCCATAGTGTCCGACCCATCCCTCCGTGAATTCGATCCCGAAATTGCTTCCTTGATCGCCTGCGAGCAGAGGCTCGAGAGTGACCAGCTCCGGCTCATCCCGAGCGAGAACTACGTGTCGCGAGCTGTGCTCGAGGCTACCGGCTCCATCCTGACCAACAAGTACTCCGAGGGCTACCCGACCAAGCGGTACTACGAGGGGCAGGGGGTTATCGATGTGGTGGAACAGCTCGCGATCGATCGTTTGAAGGCGCTCTTTGGGGCTGAACACTGCAACGTGCAACCGTACAGTGGAAGTCCTGCCAATCTGGCCGTGTACCTGGCCTTCTGCAATCCCGGCGATCCGGTCCTCGGTCTGGCACTGCCCGCGGGTGGGCATCTGACCCACGGCTGGAACGTGAGTATCACCGGGCGCTACTTCAGCAGCCGAGGCTATGGGGTACGTCGGGATGACCATCGCATCGACATGGATGAGGTGAGGCAGCTGGCCCGCGAGATCAAGCCCAAGATCATCTGGTGCGGAACCACGGCCTACCCCAGGATCGTCGATTTTGCGGCCTTCCGGGGTATTGCCGATGAAGTCGGGGCCAAGCTCTGCGCGGATATCTCCCATATCTCGGGGTTAGTGGTCGGTGGAGTGCACCCTTCGCCAGTCGGAATCGCGGATGTCGTGACCACCACGACCCACAAGACGTTGCGTGGTCCCCGTGGCGGCGTGATCTTGTGCCGTCAGAGCTACGCCAAAGACATCGATCGGGCAGTATTTCCTGGGCTCCAAGGTGGCCCCCACAACCACACCACCGCTGGTATCGCCGTCGCGGCCAAGGAGGCAGCCCAACCGAGCTTTGTCGCCTATGCGAAGGCCGTGGTCGACAACGCTCGATACCTTGCAGAAGAGCTGCTCGGTCGCGGCTTCAGTCTGGTGACGGGGGGGACCGACAACCACCTTATCTTGATCGATCTGACTGACAAGAAGGTGAGCGGGAAGCTTGCGGCTAAGGCCTTGGATCGGGCCGGGATCGTCGGAAACTACAACACGGTGCCGTTCGATCCAAGAAAACCCTTCGATCCCTCCGGCTTGCGGATTGGCACACCTGCCATCACGTCCCGTGGGATGGGTCGGGGGGAGATGAAGCTGCTGGCCGGCTTCATGGAGCGCGTGGTGCGTGACATCACTGACGAGGCGGAGATTGGCCGCGTAGCGGGTGAGGTCAAGGAGCTGTGCTCTGCCTTCCCAGCTCCTGGTCTGATGTTGCCGACGAGCGGGGCCTCCGGGTGACGGAGCGCTCGCCAAGTCTGGCCACTCTTCTGGTCAGCTGCCGTGACCGGCGGGGCATCGTTGCAGCGCTGGCGCAGGTGTTGTTCGGACACGGCGCAAACATCCTGGATTCGGATCAGCACACTGACCCGGTGGCTGGGCTGTTCTTCCAGAGGATCCGTTTCGATATGGCTGAGCTGCTTACCGATCGCGGTACGCTCGAACGTGCGATAGCCGAGGTGGCGGAGCGCTTCGAGATGGAGCACCGGTTGGTGGATGGGCGGCGGCGTAAGCGCTTCGCGATCATGGTGTCGAAGTATGATCACTGCCTCGTTGACCTGCTCTGGCGGCACAAGGCCGGTGAGCTGTGCGGTGATGTGGTAGCTGTCCTCAGTAACCACGAGGAACTCCGCGGAGTAGTGGAGCAGCATGGCATCCCGTTTCACTACTTCCCGATCGACGCCCAAACCAAGTCGGTGAAGGAACAGGAAGAATGCGAACTCCTTGAGCGTCTGGACGTAGATCTGATCGTCTTGGCTCGGTATATGCAGATCCTCTCTGGGCAGTTCGTGGCGCGTTTTGCGGCCCGGATCATCAACATCCACCACTCGTTTCTGCCCGCCTTCGTGGGGGGGCGTCCATATCACCAAGCCTTTGAGCGTGGGGTCAAGCTGATTGGCGCCACCGCTCACTACGCCACCGCGGATCTCGACGAGGGTCCGATCATCGACCAGGACGTGGTGCGCTCGTCGCACCGCGATCAGATCGAAGACTTGGTTCGTAAGGGCCGCGATCTCGAGAAGACGGTGCTGGCGCGTGCGGTGCGGTGGCACCTCGAGGATAGAATCCTGATTTCTGGGAAGAGAACCATCGTTTTCGAGTGATGGGGAGCTGGCGTGGCTGGTGCCAGGATATGCGGTTGCCGCTTGGCAGAGGTTGACGTGCCCTCTAGCCCAAGCGAGATGACAAAGCCGTCACGGCGGCGTCGAGATCCGCCCATCCACGCAGGGTGCGAACCCGGGGCGGCAGGGCGACCAGCCGTTCCGTCGCTCGTCCGCTCACCCAGATCTCAGCGTCCTCAGGCATCTTCAAGGCAAGTTCGGTCAACAAGTCCTTGAGTCTGAGGGTTGTGGCCGACAGTGTGGCGCTGACGGCGATGACGGACGCCTGCAAAGCCCGAGTCGCCCTCAACAGCTGCTCCGCCGACACGTTGGTTCCAAGATTGTGGACGACCATTCCGGTGCTGGCCATGCTGAGCCCAAAGAGATCGAGTGGGAGCTGGTGGTTCTCCTGAGGCAGCGTGGCAAGTACGGTAGTGGGACCGGCCGACGAGCGCACCAGAGTGGTGAGTCTGCCGACCTCTCGCTCGACGAGGTGGGTAAGCAGCCGTTCATGATAGATCTCGAGCTCACCACGCTCCCAGCTCTCGCCGACGCGCTCCAGCAGCGGAGCGACCACTCCAGAGACGAAGGTACGTATCCCGTGACGAGTCGAGAGGCGATGTAGCTCCGTCTCCAGCTCTGCGAGCGCTAGGTTCTGTACGGCATGGAGGAGCAGTGCGGTCTGCTCCGTTGGACAAGTCTGCGAGGGGCGATTCCTTGCCCCCACACTGATCTCCTCCAGCAGCTCACGGATTTCTTCAAGCGGCCGGAGAAGTATGTCGCCTGGCCGGTATCCCAGCCGCACGGCTGCAGCGGCCGCACGAAGATGCTCGATCTGCCCTTCGCTGAAGTATCGGACACCTGAAGCATCGCGAGCAGGCTTCGGGAATCCATACCGGCGTTCCCACATTCGCAGGGTATCCAGAGGTAGTCCGGTGGCGCGTGACACCACGCCGATGGTGTGGTGCGGCGCTGTGTCGTCTCGGTTTGCTCTGTCCGTCCTACGCCCAGCCATCAGGCCAATCCCTAAGAAACTCCATCAGGATCTCCAATAAACGACTTGGACAAAACCATACATAACATGGACGCGAGAGCCGCGTAATGTGTGGAGTTTTCTGAGCTGCCCAGGGCGAATTATGCCCAAAGTGCAAAGAACAGGGCTGGAAATACAGTTATGATGAAATATGGCAGAAGAAAAGCGCTCGAATGCTTATCCGGTCCTTGAATGACTAGGACAATACCTAGTCAAAGCATGGACAACACGACTGATTGCAGGTGTGACGACCTAGCTTTGATCCGAGAGCTGGTTGCAAGACACTTCCGCTCCGAATTGCTGCCCAGCAGTCCGAAGTGGTCCTGATGTGCCTACTTATGGCTTGCTTCGAGGCAGGGAAGCAAGTGCTCGATCGATCGCCGCTGGGTCGAATCCAACGAGGATTTGGCCACCAATCTCGATCACTGGGATGGAGCTGGTCGGTGGAAGATGAGCGGCAAGGAGCTTGGCATGCAGCTCAGCCTGAACTCCTGGGCTCTCGTCCACGTCCTTGTCGAGCACGCTGGCGCCCTTGGATTTGAGGTAGCGCGTCGCGTCACGGCATGCCTTGCACCACCGTGCGCCGTATAGGGTGACCCCTGCTGAAGCGAGTGCTGCGGAGCTGGTTGGGGAGGCAGAGAGCTGCGGTGTGGCCGATGGTGCCAGGGATTCGAGGCGGGTGCTGCGGCGGCTGGCAGACAGCTCTTCCCAAGCCGTTCGCCGCATCGATGTGGTTGGGAACGTGCCGTCAGCCGCTGGTTGACGCAAATCGGCCACGATGACCTTGTCTGGCGACGCTGTTCGATCGGTCAGGGAGACCACGCGCACCCTTTCCCGGGCAACCGCCGGGATTTCCTCGAGCTTCTCTGTGATACGAAAGGCTCCAGACTCGTCCACCCACGTGAATAGCAGTCCTTTTGTATCCGCACGGACCGTGAGCTCGGCGTGTTCCTCCGGCTGCTGCCCGCTCTTGGAGCCGGTCGGCTCTCGCCCGCAGCCCAATAACCCCGTTCCGAACAAGGCCTGCCCGAGAACAGCCAGGATCAACGCCAACATGGCCTTGTCCGATGTGAAACTCTGGTCAGGCGCCCTGCAAACCACGAAGCTTACTCAGGAGGGAGGGATGGTTGGGTTGCGCTTCGGCAGTACCCCACTCCGGCGGAGTAGCAGACGCACTCCCTCGAACAAGCCGAGGAACAGATACACGAGGAGAAGCCACACCACTACCGAAGAAAGCTGGAACTTCACCCAGAGGATTGAACTTGTGGCGACCAGAAAGAATGCCAGAAGTACAGTCGGCCGGTCTAGTGCCAGGTCCTTGAACGAGCGAAATGGGATCGTAGAAACCATCAAGAGCCCCAACAGGAACAAAACCCCCGCAGGCACGGCACTTAGGCCGGCCGTCTCCGAGAACCGTGTTGATGTGGGATGAGTCATGATCAGCGAGACCAGCATTCCCGCAGCCGCAGGAATGGGCAGGCCCACCATGTACCGCCCCGGTCGCGAAGGCTCGCCCGAAGCGGTAGCAGCGAGAACGTTGAAGCGCGCGAGCCGGACCGCCCCGGCCGCGACGTAGAAAAAAGTGGAGAATAAACCGATACTTGGGTGGTTCGAGAGACCCCAAGCGTAGGCTAGGACGGCTGGCGCCACGCCAAAAGAAACGATATCGGCCAGAGAATCAAGCTGGAGGCCAAAAGCACTCTGGGTTCGGGTCAGCCGTGCCACCCGACCATCCAGAAGGTCAAAAAGCATTGCGAGAAGAATGAGCTGAGCCCCGCGCACCAAGGTCGCAGGGGTGAGGTCTGGGCGGGTTGCCAGGTGGATAGCCGACACACCACAGAACACGCTGCCCAAGGTGACCAGATTCGGTAAGACAAACAGTGTCTTCTTCAGGTCGACCCGGCGGATTCGAACGGAACGACGCACGCGCACCACGACGCGGAAACTACTTCTTCGATAGGCGCTCGTCCAGGTTCGCGGAGAAGATTTGCACCGAACAACTGGCCCAGGCTACGATCTCCCAACCATGACCGGCTTTTCGTCTCTTCGCCGTCTGCTTCTGGGCCTCGCTACCGTCGTCATGTGTTCGTGCGCGGCAGGGAACGACGCGACCGCGAAGCGCCTCGACGAACTCGACGGCCAGATGCGCCGTCTGAAGGCCTCCTCGGATCGACTGGAGGAACGCCTCGTCGGGATCGAGACGGTCCTCCGGGAGGAGCGTGAAGATCGCGGCAAACAGACCACATCGATCGAGCTGTCGCGGCCTCCTCTGCCCGTGGTGGCGGTGGAGTCTCCTTCGGACCAGCCTGCCGCGCCTGCGCCCGCTGCGAACGGCGACGAGTCACGACCGCTGATCGTCGGTGAGGGGACGCGCTTAGAAACTAGAAATTCAAGCGACGGCGCGAATCCAACGAGTGCGCGCGGCACAGTCGCCAAACCGAAGCCTGTCCAGCGTGACGTGAAGCCGAGCCCCGCTCGGGAAAGGGTGACCCCGTGACGTGCCGAGAACGACCCCCCCAGCGGACCAAGCTTTGCCCAAGAAAGGGTGACTTCGTGATGCCCCGCCGTACGAGAGAGAGACTGTCTGCCCTGCTCGCCGGAGCCCTCACGCTGATCGGCTTCGGTACGGTGGCCGTGGCCCAGCCCACTACCAGCGACACGGCAGTCCCAGCTGCACAGTCCGCGGGTGGTTCCACGGTACCCCAAGCTACCCCCCAGGTCGGCACAACCACGACCCAATCGGTTCCGATCATCGTCCAGGTCCCCCCGTCAGCGGCCACGGTCGGGTCCACCAGTGTGACCCTGCCGGACGTGAACCAATCATTGCCATCGAGCTCGCGTCCTACCAGTGATGCTTCAGCCTTCGGCGATTCCTTTGACCTGAACCGAGGCAGCCAAGGGACGCCGGTGGTGCGAGGTAACCGCGGTTCCTTCGCCATCGTTGGGGATCGGGCGGTGGGCGCGGTGGCGGTTCCTGACATCCACACCGTGCGCCGTGGCGATACGTTGTTCGGATTGTGCGGACATTACTATAGCGACCCCTACGCCTGGCCGAAGGTGTGGAGCTACAACCCGGAAATCCGGAATCCGAACTGGATCTACCCGGGCGATCAGCTCCGGTTGCGGTCAGAAGACGAGGCCGGTCGGACGCCGGTGGCGAGCACTCGAGCGCTCGCGGGCCCACGAAGAGATCGGGGTACGCTGGTCGAGCGCGGGGCGGTGGTAGGCCCGGACACGATCTTCCTGCGCAATGACGGATACATCGACGACCCGGACAAGGACACTTTGGGTGAGGTGGTGGGCGCGCGAGAGGAGCAGATGATGCTCTCTCAGGGCAACCGCGTGTATCTGGACGTCAAGCCCGGCACCGAGCTTCGGCCTGGACAGGAGCTGACACTCTTCGAGCCGGTGCGAAAGCTCGACAAGGTTGCGGGAGCGCGGCAGCCACCGGGCGAGATCGTGGCGCTGAAGGGCACGGTGCACATCGCCGACTTCGATCCAAAGAAGAGGCTCGCCACCGGCGAGATCGTCGAGTCTGCGGACGTGATCGAGCGCGGTACCAAGGTCGGCATCGTGGCACGGCGCCATCTGGTCGTGCCGCCCAAGCCAAGTCGCGTGACCGTCTGGGCCCGGGTCCTGAGCGGCATTTACCCAAATGTCTACTTCGGGCAGCACCAGGTCGTGTTCATCGATCGCGGCTCGGAGGACGGGCTAGAGGCAGGGAATCGATTGGTAGTGGTACGCCGTGGTGACACCTGGCGCCAGTCCCTCTCAACCACCACACGAGCGGCCCGAGATCGCGTTCGAGTCGACGTCGAGGAACATGTGGTCGTGCAGCCAACCGAGCTGCGTCGTGACGATCCAGATTTTCCGGAAGAGATCGTAGCTGAGCTCAGAATCGTCGAGACCCACCGCTTCAGTTCCGTCGTGATCGTGACTGACTCGGCGCGCGAGGTCATGAGTGGTGACCGGGCAGTGGCGAGGGAGAGCTACTAGCGCTGTCCGCCATGACTCCCAATCGCGTCTTTTTCCCTCAGGCGAGCCTGGATCGGTGGATCTCCGAGGGGCGAGTCGACCTTGTGGGCTCGGAACTCCTCCTGCACGGCTCGCAGCGCCGCTACCGTGTCATCGAAGGAGTGCATGTGCTTCGCGAGGTGACCGGCAACGTTGATACTTACGACCTGATTGGGAGAGTGAAGAGTCAGAGCTACTTGGTGGAGCTCGGCGCGGAGATGCTCGATACCTCGCTCTTGCTCGGTGACAATGCCTACGAGGTTATCCCGGGGTTTCTCGGTATTCCACTTTCCGTTGCTTCACCAACTGGGCCAGACACAGCACAGTCTGACGGGAGCACCCGTGGCATGACCGAGGAACAGTTACTACGCCGGAGTTTGCTCGAGGAAGTGGAGCAAGCCGGATGATTCCGAGCGCAGTGGTGCTTGGCATGGTGGCAGCCACGGTAGCCCTTTACGTCCTGTCCACGGCTGGGTTTTTTGCTCTGCTCATGCGGGCGAGCCCCGACTGCCCGCGACCGAAATGGGCGAGGGGCCTGCTCATCATTGGAGTCAGCCTGCATGCGGCGACCGTGATAAGTCGGAGCCTGGAGCACGGTGTGTGCCCAATGGCCTCGATGCGGGCGGTGTTGAGTCTCGCAGCGATCGTGATGGTTCTTGGTTTTTTGTTTGGGCTCGGAAGAGGGCGGCGTGAAGCATTGGGGGTGCTGGTCGTGCCGCTTGCGCTCACCATGCTGCTCGCGGCCGAGGTGATGGCAGCCCATCGTTCTTTTGGCCCGATGCCGCGCTTCCTGCTGCTGCTTCACGTGAGCACCAACCTGGTGGGCAGCGGGTTGCTGATGCTAGCCGGCTTGGTGGGGGCCACTTACCTCACCCAATCCGTGGGGCTCAAGCGTCGTCCGGGCTACTCCCTGTGGCTGCGGTTGCCTGGGCTCTCTGCCCTCGAGACATGGACGAGTCGCCTCCATCTTACGGCTTTTATCGCTCTGACGATGGGTGTGGTCACCGGTGCATGGTTCGCTGAGCAGGCGCCTCAGGATCCGGTGCGTGCGATGCGACTTGTCGCGGCCTGCGTGGCCTGGTTCTTGGTGGGTGCTACCAGTGTCTTCGGTCGTGTTCTGCATTGGCGTGGACGTCGTGTGGCGTGGGGGGCGGTCGCAAGTGGCTTCTTGATTGGGCTGGTGCTCGTGCTCTACACCTGGCCTGAGCCCAGGAGCCTTGCATCTTGATTCTGTTGGTTGGCCTGTCGCACCGTACCTGCCCGCTCGAGTTGCGCGAACGAGTCGCGCTCGACGAGCAAGGAGTTGGTGAGCTGCTCCAGCGGTTCAAGCAGGATGTTCGTGTCGACGAGGCCCTGGTGATCTCCACCTGCAATCGTGTGGAAGTGCTGGTGGTCGGAACGGGAGATCGGGCGTCACTTCGGGCAACCGTGCTGGAGCTGTGGAGGGTGCCCGATGTCATCGCACGTGCTTCCTTGTACGAGCACGAGGAACGTGACGCCGTCCGTCACCTGCTGCGGGTCGCAGCTTCTTTGGATTCTCTGGTGGTGGGTGAGCCGCAGATCCTTGGGCAGGTCAAGATCGCGCAGGAGACCGCCCTGACGCATGGAACGCTCGGAGAACAGCTGCGGCCGCTCATGAGCCGATGCTTGCGTGCGGGGAAGCGGGTTCGTCTCGAGACCAGCATTGGAGAGGGGCAGGTGTCTGTGGCTAGCGTCGCACTTTCGCTGGTGCGGCAGGTGTTCGAAGATGTCGGCCATCGGCGGGTGTGCCTGCTCGGTTCGGGCGAGATGGCCGAGACCATCGCCGAGCATCTAGCAGACGAGGGTGCGAAACTTGTAGTGCTTGGACGCAATAGCGTGCGGGTCCAGGAGCTTGCGCGGCGTTATCGTGCCGAGCCAGGAGGGCTCGAGGATCTCGAGGAGGAACTCTTGCGCTCGGATGTGGTGTTGACGAGCACCAGCGCTCCGCTCCCGATCGTTACCACGGACATGGTGCGGCGTGCGGAGCGTCAGCGGCATGGTCGTGACCTCTTGTTCGTTGACCTTGCGGTCCCGCGTGACGTCGAGGCTACGGTCAAGGAGCTGGACAGTGTTTACCTTTTCAACATCGATGATCTGTCTCAGGTGACGGCCAGCACCCAGAACAACCGCGAAGCCGCGGCGCGGGCCGCCGAGCAAATCCTTCGAGAAGAGCTGGCCAAGTTCGAAGCGGGGCGGCGTGCTCTGGTGGTCGAGCCGATGGTGCGCGCGTTGTTCGAACACGTTGCGCAGATTCATTCTGCCGAACTCGAACGGAGCCTCGCCGGGCGGCTCCGAAACCTGGCTTGTGACGAGCGCGATGGTATCGAGATGCTGCTCGAGGCCACCAAGAAGAAACTACTGCATGACCCGGTGACCCGGCTGCGACAGCTCGCGATCGACGATCCTGAGACGGCCAGCGATCTCGTGCGCATGCTGGGTGAACTCTTGGGGGTGACTGTCGCAAAGGAGGACGTGTGACCCGAGAACGCCTGGTCGTGGCAACGCGCCGAAGTAGGCTTGCGCTAGCTCAGACCCGTGACACTGTGAGGCGGCTGCGTGAGTTGGAGCCAAATCTGGTGATCGAGGAACTCGAGGTGGTGACGACCGGAGATCGGATCGTGGACCGTCCGCTGCTTCAGATTGGTGGAAAGGGTCTCTTCACCAAAGAGATCGAAGAGGCACTGCTCGAGGGTCGTGCTGATTTCGCGGTACATTCCATGAAAGACGTGCCAGCGGTAGTGGCTCCAGGGCTGCTGCTGTGCGCGACGCCGAAGAGAGAAGACGCTCGCGACGCGGTGGTGACATGTGATGGACGGCCGTTTGTGTCTCAGAAGGAGGGCGCGAGGGTTGGCACCACCTCGTTGCGCCGTCAGTTGCAGCTTGGGGAGTATCGTTCCGATCTTCAGTTTGTTGCGCTACGTGGGAACGTCGACACCCGACTGCGACGTTGTGAGGATGGACTGGTGGAGGCCGTGGTTTTGGCGCAGGCAGGACTGCACCGACTCGGCTGGGCGGCCCGGGCCACGGAACTACTGCCACCCGAGATTTGCCTTCCCGCTGCGGGGCAGGGGGCCTTGGCGCTTCAGTGCCGGCGAGACGACCCGGAGGTCCTTCACCTCCTCGCCAGGCTGAACGACCCTACGACCGCTCTCTGTGTGGCGGCAGAAAGGGGCGTTCTGGCTGGGTTGGGCGCCTCCTGCTCGGTTCCCTTGGCTGCATTTTGTGAGTTTGAGGGAGGTTGGCTGCGGTTGAGGGCTGCCTATGCTCCCTCCGCGGACGGCCCGCTGGTGAGAGCGGAGCGGCTGATCCCCTTGCCCTCCGCGCTGGAGGAGGCAGCCCACCATGGGGAACAGCTGGCTCGAGAGTTGTCGGAAAAGGCGTGTTAGACTGCGCGCCATGGCGATCAGTACAACCGTTCGAAACATCATCCTCTTGTGCTCGCTCGTGCTTCCGGTCTCGGCCATGGTCGGCTGTGGAGGCAAGGCGGATCCGAACGCTGCCCAGTTGAAGCCCGCGGACATGCCCGAGGGCGCCGAGTGGAAAGGCGTCTACTACTCATCGGTGTATGGTGATTTGCACCTCAAGGAGGATGGGGGCACCCTGGTTGGAAAATGGCGCACGGTTTCGGGTGACGCCAACGGGGAGATGGTCGGAAAGACCGATGGGAATCTGTATCGCTACGAGTGGACCGAGCGAAAGATTGGGTTGATCGGTCCGGCAGCAACGCGCTCGGGCAAGGGGTACTTCAAGTACACGCGTAAGCCCGCACAGGAAGGCATCCAGGATTCCGATGAGCTGATTGGCGAGTGGGGACTCAACGAGAAGGACTCGGGCAATGAGTGGAAAGCGGTCAAGCAGAAGAACCGCGAGCCCAACTTCAAGTCGGTCGAACCCGATGAGGTAGAGACAGCTGGGAGTGCGGCGCCCGAGAGCTGGGACAAGGAAGCAGGCAGCGGCGGCGACGAGAGTGAGGAGTGAGGGGGTTCTCAGCAGGAGTGGGTCGCTCCCTCGCGACTCACTCCTCCCCGAACGTGTCATCCGGAAGCTCGGGAGAGCACAGCAACGGAGTGGGGATGAACGGTGGCACGAGCCCCTCCACCGCGGCTGCTTGGCACGTCTGGGTGGCGTCACAGAGTCCCGCACAGCTCTGGTTGGTCGTGCAGTGCGCCCCGTCCGCGCTGGTTGCCTGGCAGAGTCCGTCACGACAGCGCGCTCCGTGCACGCAGGCGTCCAGGGACGAACAGCCGTTGCCGACCAAGATCCGGGGCGCGCAGAGCTGCTTTTCGGTGTTGCACCAGAGCCCACCTTGGCATTCGACGCTGGTGCGACAGGGTGCGCCGCGACCGCCTAGTTTCGCGCAGGTTCCGGCCGCGCCGCAGAACAAGTTGTCTTCCTGAAGGCAGAAGCTCGTTTCGGGCGCCCCAGGATCGACCTCAGGGTCGCAGAGCAGTACCCCTCCCGCCAAGGCACAGGTTGTCTGGCAGAGCCCGCCTTCGCTCGAGGGTCGCAACGCCGTGCAGTGGCCAGGCTGTCCAGCGCTCGTAAGGCAGGCACCCGCTCCGCCAGCGGGATCGCGACAATCATCCTCTTGGGAGCACGCCCCGCCTGGTTCGACGGCGCCCGAGTATACGGCTCGGCAGCTGAGAGGGCGGTAGTCTTGCCACATGACGCAACCCGCCATCAGGGCCTCGACCTCCAGGAGGCAACGGGCGGCGGCGCCGTCACTGTACGTCAGAGCCTCGCGTGACGAGAGCCCTCCGGCGTCGATCACGGCCAGCCGGATCGCGTACTCGCAATGCGACTTGGAGTAGGGCAGTGCGAAGCGTCCACAACACTGCTCGAGTCCGCGGCAGGCCGCCTGCACGAGGTGCCCCAGAAACTCGTCTTCGGGTTCGCTCTGCTCCTGGCCGGTCGAGGTCACCGGATCGGTCTGGCAACCCGCCAGCAGCACCAAGCCAGAGAACAACGCCAGCATGTCCAGCCCAGCCCGCCGCCAAACGCACATGGTGGTCCAGTATACGCGGGACGGCGGGGCTCCGCCATGGGCCAGTCGTCACAAGGCAGCACTCGCCTGCGCGTCCTTGACCGCCTCCGTCAACAGCCTCAGCATTTCGCTGATTTCGGTGTCTGTCACGCGGAGCTGGGGCATGAAGCGCAGGATGTTCGGTCGCGCCGCGTTCACCAGAAGCCCGGCGGCATGACACCGATCGCGGACCAGGTTCGCTGTCTCTCCTGGTAAGACCCAGGCAAGGAGGAGCCCCCTCCCGCGTACCTGGCCGCCGTAGCGTCGCGCCAGCCCTGCGAGGCCCTCCGCGAGGCACCGCCCGCGTGCGAGCACCTCCGCCTCGAAGCCTGGACTCTCGAGGACGTCGAGTACGGCCAACCCCGCGCTCGTGGATAGCGGATGATTCAGGAAGGTACCTCCATGATCTCCAAGCGTGAGGCAATCAGCACGCTGATTGACGAGCACCGCCGACAGCGGAATGCCGCCACCGAGTCCTTTGCCCAATGTCATCACGTCCGGGACCACACCCTCACCGATGCCCGCGAAGAAGGGACCGGTGCGGCGCATGCCGGTCTGAACTTCGTCGAACACGAGGAGCATGTCATGTTTCTGGGTGAGTTCTCGAACGCTCGCAAGGTATTGAGGCGGCGGCAGGACAACCCCTGCCTCGCCTTGGATAGGCTCGAGGAACACCGCCACGGTCTCCCGAGTGATCGCTCGGGAGAGTGCCGCGAGATCTCCGAAGGGGACCTTCTGAAAGCCAGGCATCACTGGTGGAAATAGCGCGTTCCAGCCGGGCTTGCCGCTCAAGGCCATCGCAGCCAGTGTTCTGCCATGGAAGCCGTCGTAAGCCGCGATGACCTGGTGACGGCCGGTGTCTTTGCCCCATTTCCGACAGATCTTGAGTGCGGTCTCGGTGGCCTCGGCGCCGGTGGAGCCGAACACGATCCGGTGCAGACCCGACAGTGAGCGCAGTCTCTTTCCCAGCTCCAGCGCAGGCGCGTTGTGGAGTGCTGGACTCGAGGTCAAGAGCAGATCGGCCTGTTGGGCGAGTGCTCGACGCAGCTCGGGGGGCGAGTGTCCGAGAGAGTTGACGGCCCAGCCTTGGATGAAGTCGAGGTAGCGCTTTCCCTCTGCGTCCCAAAGGTATGACCCCTCGCCTCGAATCATGACCTGCTCCGGGCGATCGATGATGTGCATGAATGGATTGTCGACGATTTTTATCACGGGACCTCCTCGACTGGTCGGCCCCAAATGCAGCGCAGCCGCCCAGTCTTTGCGTTGGGCGGCTGCGCTCTTGGCTGCTCGATCTGGTCTCAGAAGGCAGGCCCAGCGCGTCCACCCGCGGTACGGGCGGCGCGACGAGCCAAACCAAAGCAGCTAGAGAACATCCGAAGATCGGCAGCTTACTTCAGTCTTTCTCAACGTCAACCCTTCTCGGGGTGTGGGCGGCAGCGAAATCTCCAGTGATTCTGGTGCCCTGTGACCAGAACGCGTGCGCGAGCATCTCCGAAGTGCCCCCGATGCCAAGCAAATGTCTGAAGTTATGGGGATTTGTGGCTGTCCGAGGGGTGACTTGCGGAGCTGCTCACGTTGGGACCATCATCCTCTCGACATGAAACTACTTCGAGACACCTGTCTGCTCAGCATCCTGGTGGCGGCGGGCTGCCAGCCACACGTGGCACCAGAGCCGAAGAGCGCGAGCGACGAGCTCGTTGCCGAAGGCTCCGAAGACCGAAGCTCTGAGGCCTCTCACGAGGAAGCGGAGGTGACGGAACCTTCCCCTGCGCCTCCGCCCGAACCAGCCGCAGAGTCGAAGATGAAGGATTCCGGCACGGACCAGGCGTTCGAGTCGACGGGGCAACCCAGCACGGAGAAGGTCGAGGAGAGTTCATCCAAGAAGAGTTGTCAGGGCTTGCCGAAAACACGCTGCGAGATCACGCTCGGTTGCGCTTGGTCGACGGACAAGGTTTGCGTCAGCCAATGAAGCGGCACGCTGAACCGAGGACTCGGTTCCGTGCCGGAAGTGTCTGGTTGCTTACCATCTGGCTCGGTGCTGCCAAATCTGGCTGTGAGCCCGTCCATCTCTCGTTGCTCGAGCCACAATCGTCTGGGACTGACCGCGGGGATGCTGGAGGGTCTGGTGCCGCTGGTGCCGCTGGTGCCGCTGGCGCGGAGGGTGGAGGCGAGGCTGGGCAAGGTGAAATTTCGTCACCGATCGTCTGGAAGAACCTGATGTTGATCAAGACCTCGGCCGAGCTCGAGGACGGCGCCTTTGCCTTCGAGGAGACTGAGATTGCTGACATCACCGACACCTTCAAGGTGAGCTTTCCGGCGCTGGTCGCGGATCTGACAGGGGGTCGGGTGGTGCTCGAGAACGAAGTTCAGATCTCGGAGGTGCCCATCACCAGCCTTGGCTATCTCGATGACATGGTTGAACCCGAGAACGTGCCCGATTGGACTGAGTACGTGACGGCTCCCGGTATTTTTGACGTGCTCGTGTTGATGTCCCCGCGGCCACAGACCCCCTATGCCCGTGGTTCACTCGCGCAGGCCCCCTGGGTGGGTTGGGGGAGTGTTGGAGCGCAGCCTGAGTTCAGCACCTATGCCGAGGAACTCGATGCCTGGCTGTTCGTTTGGCTCGCAGAGATCGCCAACATTTTCTACTCTGGAAAACTTGGTCTCGCTGATGTCCCTCGCGTATCGCAGCCCAGCGATTACGGCTATGGCTACCAGCAGGGTGGTTACATGGGATACGTTGCCTATTACAAGGACGTGCTGAACCGCGAGGTTTGGTTCGAGAATCGGGCTTGGGGGCTGGGGGAGCCTGCCTGGTCGCTCGGGACGTTGCGCGACTGGGCTGCCAATCAGTGACACACGACGAGCTTGGTCTAGTTCGGTCAGGATTGGCTGAAGAGTTCGAGCTGGGGAGTTGACGACGGAGCTGCGAGGGTCAGTGCGGGGCATGGGCAGAACAGCTGGCCAAGATCGTTTGGATTGTTGGTGCGCAGCCAGGTCCCTGCGGTCACTCCGTTGAGCACCACGGGCATGCGCTCATGCAGTCCACTGAGATGAGGAGCTGCCGCGGTGGTGAGGATAGCATAGCGAGGGGCCACGTCGGGGGCTCGTGCTGGATAGAACAGGGCGGCGAGCGAAAATAGGGGTACTTCGGGGAGTGTGACGAAGTGTCGGCTGCGGTGCTGCTTGCTGCCCGAGAAGATGAAGAACCCCGAGACCGGCACCAAGCATCGTCGATGTGACATGGCCTCTCGATGGAGATCGAATACGCGCTCCGAACGCGCATTGAAGGTAAGCCCGGTGCGAGAGCTGGAGGCGCGAAGCCCCCAGATCATCTTTGTGACCTTGAGTTGGCCTGAGGTGTTCTCAAGCACCGGGGAGGTGGATCCAACACTCACTTCTCGCGGTTCCGGTGGGGTTTCCAGCGGACCATCCAAGATGGCCATGAGTTTCTGCCAGCTCATGGCATCCGCTCTGGTGACGTAGCGACCACACATCGCCAACCAAGTGTAGTGGGGCAAGGTTCGGTGAGCCAGGTCTGAGGGCCGTTTGTCGGTGCAGTAGATCTCGGGTCTTTGGGGGGCATACACCGGCTCGAGATGGGAGGGCCCCTTGTGACGCTCCTTGGGGCATTGGGAAAGGACTGAGGGATTTGCCGGTGCGGATCCGACTATCCCAGAACACCGGTCCATGATCCGGACCTGGTCTTTGATGCCGAATCACCACCGGTGACTCAGTAAATGCGGCTGCGTTGGAGCGGTCACCGGCGTGGTGCACGAGTGGTGCCGGTGTGTTGCGGGGGGCGCGGGTTGGGCCGGGATGGGCAGGGGCGAAGGGACGTGTTGAACGTAGTTCGGTTCTTTGAACTCGAGGTGTTCGAGGAAGGTGCGCCGAGCCTTGCTCATCGAAGCTACGTTCCTGATGCCATTGTGGTGTCCTGCGGAGCCAACGACCATGCTGTCTCTGGGGGCGCCCCACCCGCTCACGCAGAGCCAATAACCACCTGCGGTGCTTTGCTAACGCGTTTCTTCATGCTGTATCCCGGTGTGCTCGTGCTCCTGACAGAGGGAGTGATCCTGCAAGGTCTCGAGAAGGCCCAGATGCGCGAGCTCGTGCGCGAGCTAGAAGAACGCACGAAGCCCCAGTGCGTGCAATTGGTTTCTGCGGCGCACCAGCCGGGTGACGCCAACGACGCCCATCCCACTGCCCCGCAGCACGAACTCATGGCGAATGAGTTCGAAGGGAGCATACGAGGCGAGTTGGCTTGACCCATCTAGAGCCGGCGAAATCCGTTGATTGGTTGGATTTTACCTGGCGTCCGGACGGTGACCAGCAGGGGGCTGCTGGTGGCGATAGAACCTCCCTCTTTCCTTTCTCGGCGGGGTGATTAAGGTGGAAGGGAGAGGCTGCGCTTTGTTCTGCCTCAAGCGTGAATGCCATGAACTCTATCACCATACTCACTGCTCGGAAACTTGCGTGTGCTCAAATCTTCTGGGCTGGGCTCGCGCTGGTGGTTCTGACGACCGGCTGCGGATACAATGAGGTTATCGACCGTGATCAGGCCGTGATCGCGAGCTGGGCGGAGGTGGAAAACCAGTACCAGCGGCGTGCGGATCTGGTCCCAAACCTGGTGCGAACCGTTCAGGGTGCAGCGAACTTCGAGAAAGCGACCCTGAACGAGGTAGTCGAGGCGCGCGCCAAGGTAGGGTCGCTTCGCGTCGACGCTTCGGTGATCGAGGACTCAGAGAAGCTGAAGCAGTTCGAAGAGGCTCAAGGTCAACTCACATCAGCTTTGTCGCGCCTGCTCGTGGTCTCCGAGCAGTACCCGGATCTCAAGGCTACCGCGGCTTTTCGTGATCTCCAGGCGCAGCTGGAGGGAACCGAGAATCGCATTGCTGTTGCGCGACGACGCTTCATCGAGAGTGTTGGCGCATACAACGGGACTGTCCTCAAGTTTCCGTCGAGCATTGGGGCGAGCCTGAGGGGCAAAAAGGAGCGCCCAACCTTCCAGGCTACAACGCCTGGTGCGGACAAGGTTCCTGAGGTGAAGTTCTGAGGTGGCCACTGTTCTATCTGCTTTGAGCGTCCGAACAGGCAGGCGATGGTGCCAAACGGGCGTGAGTTCAAGCATGCCGTTGGCATGGTGGATCTGGTTGCTCAGCTTGCTCATCTCGGTTGGATGGGTGACCTCTGTTCTTGCTGCGCCGATCCACCCCCTGACTGGCCGCGTGAATGATCATGCTGGTTTGCTCGACCCTGCGCTCCGTCAGCGCCTAGAGCAGCGCTTGTTGGCACACGATGCGGCAACCGGTGTCGAGGTCGTAGTGTTGACTGTCGAGAGTCTCGAGGGGGAAGCCATCGAGGCGTACTCGATGCGGGTTGTGGAGAGCTGGAGGATCGGAAAGAAGACCCAGGATAACGGCGTGCTACTCCTGGTCGCGAAGACAGATCGCAAGCTTCGGATCGAGGTGGGCTACGGCCTTGAAGGTATCGTCCCGGACGTGGTGGCCTCGCGGATCGTGAACGACATCATCAAACCGCGCTTCGCATCCGGGGATTTCTCAGGTGGAATCTCGAGTGGTGTGGACGCGCTGCTCGCCAGAACTGGGGGAGGCTCCGAGCCGCGAGCGACTGTAGCGCCCGAAGCCCGCCGACCTGTCGCGCCCACTGGGTTTTTGGGCTTCATTCTGTCTGCGATCGCGTTCCTCGGTAAAGCTGCCTTCTTCGGTTTTTTCGTGATCGTGATGGTGGTGTTCTCAGTGCTGGGGCGACTTGGTGGCGGGCGAGTCCAGCGGGGAGTCCACTCTCGGTACTCGCCTTGGGGGCGGGGGGGCGGTGGTGGAACCTTGGGCGGGGGAGGCTTTGGTGGGGGAGGTGGCAGTTTTGGAGGCGGTGGCGCCTCGGGGAACTGGTGAGCCGAATGAGTGAGGTCCTGACCGATGAGGAACAGCGTGAACTCTCGGATTTGGTGGGGCGTATCGAGCAGCGGACGGCCTCCGAACTGGTGGTGGTCGTACTCCCAAGGAGCCTAGGTTACGCCGAGTATCGGGTCACGGCATCACTGGCGGTTGGTTTCGCCGGCGCCGGTGCCATGTCCTTCTTCTCTCCGATGTGGCCGGGCCATGTGGTGCTGGGGATCCAGATGCTGCTCGCGCTCGCGAGCTATCTGCTGCTCCGAAACCGAACTCTCCTGCGATGGTGCATTCCGAAGAGTGTGATGGCACGTGCGGTCCACGAGCGTGCGGAGCAGCTATTCGTAGGACTTGGGGTCACCGAAACCAGAGAGCGCAGTGGGGTTCTGGTGCTGCTTTCGACCATCGAGCGGCGCGTGGAGCTGCTGGCAGATCGTGGGATCTATCAGCACTTGGGAGCTGATGTTTGGCATCAGCTCGTGATCGAACTCACGCAGTCGATTGGGAGTGGAGCTGCAAAGGCGGGGCTGGAGCGACTGCTCTCTGGACTCGGTGATGAACTTGCTGTGCGGTATCCGGCGCGCGCCGATGACATCGATGAGCTTCCGAATCGGATTGTTACTCGACCCGAGTGACCGAAAACCGGCTGCTCCTGGCTTCCGTCTGGCACAGGCTGGTCAACGCTGGACGCGCGCCGAGCCCCCGTGGGCTAGCGCGCGAACCTGAGGGAGCGTGACCATCGTGGTGTCGCCTGGTGTGGTGGTCAATAGCGCGCCATGGGTCCAGCCGAGACCGGTTGCCTGCTCAGGGGACTCACCGGACATGAGTCCGTAGAAGAGCCCACTCGCGAAGCCGTCGCCACCGCCGATCCGATCGTAGACGTCTGGCTCGACCACCGGCGTCACCAGCCTCTCTCCGTCGTCCCAGGTGACCGCGCTCCAACGATGACGGGTACTCGAGACGACCTCGCGCAGGGTCGTCGCCGCCAGTTTGACGTTGGGATAGCGCGCGACCACACGCTCGATCATGGAGATAAATCCGGCGGGATCCAGGCTGGAAGCGGAGCTGACGTCGGTGCCCGCTGTTCCAAGCCCTTTCTCCAGATCCTCCTCATTTCCCACCAAGACGTCCACGTGTGCGACAACCTTGCCGATCACCTCCGCCACCTTTTCCTTGCCGACCCAGATGCCCTAAAGCTTCTCGCGGAAATTGAGATCGAGGCTGCAGACGGCTCCAGAGCGCTTCGCGGCCTGCATGGCCCAGATGATCACCTCCCCCGTCCTTTCGGAGAGAGCGGCAAAGATCCCTTCGACGTGAAACCAGCGCACTCCCGCAACGAAGATTCTGTCCCAGTCAAAAGCTTCGGGTCGGAGTTCAGCTGCGGCCTCGTGGCTGCGATTGTAGAACACGACCGGAGCGCGCACTCTATGTCCGCGATCACTGTAGACTGTGGCCATGTTTGGGCCGTTGACGCCGTTGTGCGAGAAGTGCTTGAAAAAAGGCCGCACTTCCATCGCTCGACCGCGTTCAGCGATCAGGTCGCCGATTGGGCAGTTGACCATGGCTGTGGCGATTCCAGTGCGAAGCCCGAAGCAATCGGCCAAGTTCTCCGCCACGTTGAACTCTCCACCGCTCACATGGATGTGACAGGAGGATGCTTTGCGGAACGGAACGACTCCCGGATCCAGCCGGTGCACTAGAGCACCCAATGATACGAGATCTAACTCACCGGACGCGGGGACGACCAAACCTGTGCTCAGCATGGGATAGCCTTCCTAGTTCAGATCGCAAAGCCGCTAAATATCCTGCCCGGCCTGGTTCACCACCAACGTTTCAGGATCCTGTCGCCAGGCATCGATGTCAATCGACTGAAATGCGCGGTAGCCCAGGTTCAAGCGGTCGCGGAGCTCCCGCGAGAGACTGGTCGCGAGCGTGACTTGGAGCGCTTTTCAATGGTGTGGACCGCCATTGATTGGCTTCGCCAATGCGCTCTATCTTTCCCAAGGTGGGGCACCTGCCCCTTATGACTCGCTCTGCTCGTCAATTCACCCCGTATTCGCTTTCGCGAATACCCAGAGCGACTTTCGTCGAGATGTTCCATCCCTGTTAAAGCCGCTCTAGATCCTCGGCTTTTCGAGGCCGGCCTGATAGGCGCCGAGCCCGCTCACGTTGGTGGAGTGGGCAAGGATCAGCTTGGAGTGATGATGGAAGCGATCCCACTGGTTGAGGAAGTAGTCCTGAACATGATAGCCGATGTGCTCGATGGCTGCATGGTGCACGAAGGAAACTGTGTGGATGTGGGGACCGTAAATCACGAGTGCGCCGCCTGCATGGACGACTTGCTCGAGCTTATCCATGGCCTTTCCGGCCACCCAGAGATCCGCGTAGATGCTTGGAGTAAGCCCGAGCACTCGCCGTACTGGTTGGTCGAGTGTCACGATGTGAAGGCGCGCCGAGGCGTCAGCGGCAGCCGACCAAGATGCCTCGGGCGAGCCACCGAACAGGCATGTCACGTGATGCTGTCGGTAGATCGCGAAGGCGAGGCAGGTGCATCGAGGGAGGCTGAGCCGACGAGTGTTGGCTATGCGGTCATTCCGTCCACTTGGTATGGAAGATGCCCGGACGATCGAGCCGTCGGTAGGTGTGTGCTCCGAAGTAGTCGCGCTGGGCAGACAGGAGGTTAGCGGGGAGCCGAGCTGCGCGGTAGCCGTCGAAGTAGGCGAGGGCGCTCATGAACGCAGGAACCGCCACGCCGCGTGCCGCCGCAATTGCGACCACCTCACGCCAGGCCGATTGGTACTCATTCACGATGTTGGCGAAGTAGCCATCGAGAAGTAGGTTCTCAAGGGCAGGCTGTGCCTGGTAGGCGTTCTTGATGCGATCCAGGAACTGAGCGCGAATAATACACCCGGCTCGCCAAAGTGATGCGATCTGGCCGAAGTTGAGTCCCCAGCCGTGGGACTGATCAGCGGCACGAAGAAGCTGGAAACCCTGGGCGTAAGAGCAAATCTTGGACGCGAAGAGCGCGCGGCGCACCTTCTCGACGAAGTCGAGCGAATCAACCGGAGCGCGGTGACTTGGTCCCGAGAGCACTCGCGAGGCTGCAACGCGTTCAGGTTGGATGGCGCTCAGAGTGCGTGCGAATACCGCATCAGCGATGGTTGGCGCGGCCACGCCGAGATCGAGCGCGACCTGGCTGGCCCACTTACCCGTCCCTTTCTGTTCGGCGGTGTCCAGGATCTTGTCGACCAGGTAACCTTCCGCTAAGGAATCGGGCGTGTCCAGAATCTTCGCGGTGATGTCGACCAAGTAGCTGTTCAGCTCCCCGCGGTTGAACTCGGAGAAGATTCGGCTCATCTCGGGCGCGCTCATCCCCAGGATCTCGGACATGAGGTAGTACGCCTCGCAGATCATCTGCATGTCGCCGTACTCGATGCCGTTATGCACCATCTTGACGAAGTGGCCGGAGCCACCGGGTCCAATCCATTCACAGCAGGGGGCCCCATCCTCCGCTCGCGCGGCGATCGCCAGAAGTACCGGTTTGATCAGCGGCCATGCCGCCGGGTCCCCGCCGGGCATGATTGACGGACCACGCAAGGCACCCTCTTCGCCCCCGCTGATTCCGGAGCCAACGTAAAGGATCCCTGTGCCACGAAGCTCCTCGATGCGTCGCGTGGTGTCGGCGAAATAGGTGTTGCCACCGTCGATCAAGAGGTCGGACGCAGAGAGAAGTGGTCGCAGATTGGAGATCACGGTGTCTACCGCTTTGCCGGCGGGCACCATGATGAGGATCCGGCGCGGGGTGGCAAGAGCGGCCACGAAGTCCTCGATACAATGGGCGACCGAGGCTTTCTTGCCGGCGGTACGGGACGCGAAGCTCTCCACTTTGCTGGGATCGAGGTCGAATCCAACCACGCCAAACCCACGACTTTCGATGTTGAGCGCAAGATTCTCACCCATGACACCCAAGCCGACGATACCGAAGTCCTGCTTTGTCATTGTATCAAGATCCTCCGTGACGAACTAAACTCCACTGTAGGCGGAAAAACCACCATCGACCGGCATCACGATACCAGTTACGAAGGTAGACGCCTCGGACAAGAGAAAGAGAGCGGCACCCAACAGGTCCTCTCGGGTGCCGAGTCGCCCGAGCGGTGTCGTCGCGAGGATCTGCTGGCCTCGCGGAGACCACCCACCGGTCTCGCGTTCGGTGAGCGAGAAACGGTTCTGTTCAGTGAGAAAGAACCGAGGGGCGAGGGCGTTGACGCGGATGTGTGGAGAGTATTCTCTCCCCATGTGCACGGCGAACCAGGCGGTGAAGTTGCTGACGGCGGCTTTGGCTGCGGAGTATCCGACGATGCGCGTGAGGGGGCGGAGGGCGCTCATGGACGAGATGTTGTCGAGTAGCACGATGTTGGCGCCGTGGGCCGCGAGCCCAGGGGCGATAGCGCTGCAGGGCACACCCGCGCCACCGGTGACCACGATGGTCTGTCCGTGGAAATCCTGTGAGGAGTTCTGCGGTAGAGGGGGCATTGTTGCCACGAGGAGCCGACCGGGTCATAGCCTGGCCTGGAAGGGATGGCAATCGCGGGGCGGAGTTGGGGGCGAGGGCCTCGGCTGGGGTTAGTGAGGCTGCTGGTTGTCGAAACCAAAGAACCGTTTTGCGTTGTGGTAGCTGATGTTAGACACGAGCGTCCCGACCAGACAAAGATCATCGGGTACGAGGCCGCGGGTCATCTCCTCTCCTAGCAAGTTGCAGAGGATCCTCCGGAAGTATTCATGGCGTGGAAACGATAGGAAGCTTCGGGAGTCGGTCACCATTCCCACAAACTCTCCAAGTAGTCCTAGGCTGGAGAGGGCGTCCAGTTGGCGGGTGATGCCCGAGAGCTGGTCCAAGAACCACCAAGCTGCACCGTACTGCATCTTGCCCCGGATCCGAGGGTCGGCGAACCCGCCGAGGAGGGCCACGACCAGGTCATTGTCCCGGGGATTCAGATTATAGACGATGGTCTTCGCGAGTCGGTCTGGTTGCTCGAGTCGGTCAAGGAACTCGCGAAGCGGGTGGGCCAGTGGTTGGTCGGAGATCGCGTCATAACCTGTGTCGGGTCCCAGCTGACGGGTGAGGCGAGTGTTGGCCCCGCGCAAGGCACCGACGTGGAGCTGTTGAGTCCAGCCACGGTGGTGATTCAGGAGGGCGAGTTCGTGGAGTAGCGTGCTTTGGAACACCCCGGCAAGGTGGGGTTCCAGGTGTTCGCCTCTCTGCAACCGTGTGTAGGCGTGTGCGGCTTCAGTCAAGCTCAGCTCAGCGGTGGGCAGAGCTTCCAGACCGTGATCGGCGAGTCTGCAACCATGGCGATCGAAGTGGGCGTGGCGCTGATCGAGGACCATGAGCAATGTTCGGAAATCCCTGACGTCGAGCCCAGCCGCGGCGTGTAGCTCTTCGACGGTGCTCATGAAGCGCTTCGGATCAGACACATCGAGGATCCGATCCGGACGAAAGGTTGGGAGCACTCGGGTCGAGAGGTTGCTGTTTGCGATTTGGCGGTGTGCCGAGAGATCGGAAGTAGGATCGTCGGTCGTGCAGAGAACCTCCACGTTCATACGCTCGAGGAGCCCGTGCGTACTGTACTCTGAAGTGCTGAGCCGAGCCTGGCAATCCTCCCAGATCCGCGCGGCAGTCGTGCCGTCTAGCAGAGCGTTGGTGATGCCAAGGCAACGGCGGAGCTCAAGATGGGTGAAGTGGTATAGGGGATTCCGGAGCGTCTTCGGGACGGTCTCGGCCCACCTCTGGAACTTCTCTCGATCAGGTGCTGAGCCGGTGATGAACTGCTCATCGACCCCTGCCGCCCGCATCGCGCGCCATTTGTAGTGGTCTCCTGCAAGCCACAGCTGCGTCAGGTTGTCGAAGTGACGATCCGAGGCGATCTCGATCGGATCCAAATGGCAGTGAAAGTCGATGATCGGCTGAGGCTTTGCCCACACGTGGTAGAGTTCGCGGGCGCGATCGTTGTCGAGCAAGAAATCCTCATCACAGTAGGTCACAGACATGCTCTCCTGTTCAGTGTAAGAGGGGCATCCGTTCGCAGTTGCAGCTATCATCCCAGCTGAACCGCTCGCCCAACTCCACAACCTCGAAGTCGGTCCATTTGAGGGCGATCAAGTCGTTGGCCCCGAGCCCAACCTCTGCCCACTTCGCCTGGGTGAAGCGATCATTGGCCGCAGTGAAGGTGATGTTCCCGCCGTCCGCGAGGATCATGCCGTAGGTTTTGAGCGCGCGGGCCACTACCTGCGCAGCTCTGTTGAGACGGGACTCATCGAAGTCTGTTCGCAGCCGGAGTCTGGCTCCGTAGGGCGGAGCTTCGGGAGGACCGCTGGTCGTGCTCGTCGAGTGTGTTGCTGGGCGCACGTAGATCCGCTCGCGCATCAGGTGGTTCGGAAGGACGAAACGGATCGCATGGCGAATCTCTCCGGTCGCGATTTCGTCTGCCGTGAAGGTGTGAGCTGCGATCGGAAGACCCGCCGCATCTGCACTGGTGCAACAATCGCCGCGCAGGGTCTCGGTGTAGGCGCCCTCGAGATCCCAGATTGCCAGACACCCACCGTAGAATACGCCATCTGCGATGTTGGCGCGCCACATCTCGTAGAGGCGGCACTCCTCGCGCGAGATCACCAAGAGGTGACAATCTCCATCACCTTCACACGCGTAGCCGGCCTCACCTTCGACCGCGCCGTTTTCCGGCACAGGCATGGGGGCAAAATCGCAATCGGGCTCGTAGAAGTCAGAGGTGGCCACGAAGCTCGATAGCTCGGTGGTGCTGTCCGCCGTGAGGATGGTCAAGCCGTACAGGCTGTCGACCTCCTCACTCGGACCGTCGATCCGGAAGCGGGAGCTTGCCGTGTGGTTGGTAGAGAGGAAGCCTATGATCTCTTCTGACTCGGCGTCCAGAGGGTGTCCATCAATCGGTTGATTGAAGGGGTAGTCTGGCCCAAAGAGTTGCCCCTCGACTGCACCGCACACGAGCGTTCCAGTTGCGCCTCCAGCTGCGCTTAGCTCACTGCCACTGCCGCCGTTGCTCGGCCTTCCTGCGATGCCAACCGAACCACCGTTACTATTCTCCGATTGTCCCTCCTCACTCGAGTTGCCGCAGCACACGAGCACCGACATTCCGAGGAGCCCAATCGAGAGAGCAACGCGCATCACGCCTTCCTTCCCAAGAAAGCCACACATATAGCAGATCTCGGCCAGCCGGGGGTGCGCAGATCTGGCTTTGGCGGCAGTTCTGCCCCAGCTAGGTAGCCAAAAACCGGGTTGGCCAGGGAGGGAGTCCGCGGGTAAAACGGGCCTCATGTCAAGCTTGACCTCGAAGTCGCGGTGCCTGGGTGTTCCTCTGAGACAACCGCTCATCACCTCTGCGTACACGGCCGATCCCTCTGCGCACGTCTTCAACGGAAAGCTCTATATCTATCCATCGCACGATCTCGATCACGACGCGGTGAGCAACGATGAGGGTGATCAGTACGCGATGCAAGACTACCACGTGTACTCGATAGAGGGTGAAGCCCTCGACCAAGTGGTAGACCACGGTGAGGTCTTGCATCTGCGAGACGTGCCGTGGGCTCAGCAACAACTCTGGGCCCCGGATGCGGTCTGCTTCGACGGACAATACCTGCTGGTCTTCCCGGCTCGGGACCGGCAAGGCATATTTCGAATTGGTGTTGCGCGTGGAGACTCGCCTGCTGGTCCCTTCCGTCCGGATCCGGTGCCGGTCGCGGGCACGTTCAGCATCGATCCGGCGGTGTTCGTCGATGACGACGGGCAGCCATACCTCTTCTTTGGAGGGCTCTGGGGAGGCCAGCTCGAGAAATGGGAGACGGGCACGTTTGACCCAGCAGGGCGCGAACCAGAGGGAGCCTCACCGGCTCTCGGTCCGCGCGTGGCACGACTCTCGCGGGACATGCGCCGTATCGAAGGGCAAGCGCAATCGGTCGTGATCTGTGACCCTTCGGGTCATCCGCTGCGTGCCGGTGATCACGAACGACGCTTCTTTGAGGGAGTATGGGTGCACAAACACCAAGGCCTCTATTATCTCTCCTATTCGACCGGCGATACGCATCTGCTCGTGTACGCGACCAGCAGCAGTCCGTTTGGTCCCTACCAGTACCGCGGGCGACTCCTGAACCCAGTGATTGGCTGGACTACCCATCACTCGATTGTGGAGTTCTGCGGACGATGGTACCTATTTTACCACGACGCCAGTCTTTCCGGAGGCATCGATCACAAGCGCTGCGTGAAGGTCGTGGAATTCGAGCGGCATCCGGACGGGAGTCTCCCTACCCTCGACCCCTGAACTGTGCCAAAGAGGTGGTTGTTCGGCTAGGCCAGGTTCGAGCGCAGAGCAAGCAATGCCTCGAGCAACTGGTCGATTTCTGCTTGCTCATTGAGGTAGTACTCGGCGGCCGAGTCTGTGCAACGACCGATCCGAACCGTGACCAACGTCAGATTCCCCGTGACCCGAAAGGCATCCTCATCGGTGACATCGTCACCCACGAAGAGAGCGTGTCGTGCCCTGTGTCGCTCACACAGCGCGAGCAGCGCGTTGCCCTTGTGTGGTGCATCGACAGGAAGTAGATTGATGACCGCCTTGCCGTCTTGGCGGCGCAGTGGCTCGGCAAGCTGGGACAGGACCCGCTCGATGTTGCCAAGCGCTGCATCATGATCGTCGGCCTGTCGGTAATGAATCGACAGCGAGTGGTGCTTGTTCTCGATGACCAGCCCAGGCAAAGTGCCGAGTTCACGTTCGAGGATGCCGTGTGCACGAGACAGGCTCGGATCGTGCGTCGTTTGGTCTTCGCCCCATTCCATCCCGTGGTTGCCCACCACGTAGAGCGGTGTCGCGGAGCCCAGCCGGCTCTTCACGTCAGCGCGAGCGCGACCGCTCACCACTGCGCAGGGAGAGAGCTGGCACAGATGGGCGAAGAGATGCTCCGTGGTCGGTAACATGCGGGCCAGCTCAGGCTTGTGAACGATCGGAGCCAGCGTACCGTCGAAGTCGAACGCGAGCAGCGTATCGTGCTCACCGAGAGGGAGCAGCGCAGCGGTCGAAGTTGGGTCAAAGAGGTAGATCAACGAGGTGCTCCTGCCTGACCGACCCTCTTCAGCACGGAGCGGTCCAGGCAGGAGGCATCAGAGCACCTCTTCGCCAGAAGGCAAGTCCGGGAGCAGTGAAGGTGCCTGCGTCGGCGCCAAAGACACCACCCTACCCGTCCTTATCCCGGCTGCGCTGGCTCCGGGGAGGGGGCATGTCTAGCTTTCCTCGATGACCCGTAGCAGGGCTTGAGATTCTCCAAGGGCTCGTCCCTCGGCGTCGAGGACGAAGAACTTGTACTCTCCGGTCGCGCGCGGGACGTCGATCACCCGCGCATCTCCGGCGGCCTTCGTCATTGAGTCGCCCTCGATGAAACTGCTGGTGCCGGGCGGTGCAAACCAGAGCTGGTGGTTGGGCTCACTACTTGCGCGAAGCGGAAGAGTGGTGCCGCGGGGGGCCGCACAGCTCGCGGGAAACACGTGGTCTTGGAGCGACAGAAGCTGGTGTGGGATGATGTCGCGGAAGCTGTCCTCGATGCCGGATGCGAGCGCAATGCTGTACTGAGCGACCGGCCACACCGCGTCTTCGATTACAACCGGGATGTCGATCTGGCTGTCGGGGGGATTGATGCCCATCTTATTGACGGTGGCGTAGGTTCTCAGGATGGTAAGATGGTGCTTCTCTCCGAAATCTTCACAGTTGATCGTGTATTTGACGCCTGGATCAATGTCGAGAACGTTGTCATTTTCTGTGATGTAGGCGCTACCCTCGTCGTTGTGTAGCCCATAGGTTGGACCGGAGGTGGCTGGAGGGATCCCTCGGACATAGTTCTGGTTTATCTCGGTGTCGGGCATCTGCCCGATGGTGTAGATGGCCCCGCTGTCATGCAGGCGTGCCATGATGTTGTTGAAGCGGTTCTGGTTGATCCTGTTGTTCCTGCAGGTGCTCGACTCCTTGAAGTTGCGCCAGCCCCAACCGAGGCTTACACCATTGTAACCCGTGGTGTGGATGTGGTTGTGGGTTACCGTGAGAGAATCTACGAAGAATGTCATTACCCCAGAGTGACCACCAAACCCCGGTACGGTGCTCACGTTGTAGACCAGGTTGTTGTCGATGGTTATGTTGGTGCAGACTCCCTCGATCTCGGGGGAGTACTTGGCGTGGGTGCCACCGTCGCCAATATCGATGTGCTGAGGATGGCCGATGGTAATACCGCTGCCTGCCGCATCGGTGATATAATTGCCAGTCACCGCGGAATCTGCCACGTCGTTGTGCATCGCCAATCCCTCGTTTCCGCTGTGCTTGATGAGGTTGCGTGTGAGTTCGATGGATTGTGCGTTGTTTACGGTCAGCATCGCCGGCGGGGTGTCGACGATCTCGTAGCGGAAGGCGTGCCAGTCGCCCGTGCCGTAGGCGGTCCAGATGGTCGAGCCCTGGCAGGTCGCTTTGCCGTGCGAGCCGTCGACCTCGTAGAGGTTGTAATCTGTGTGGGCCAGAGTGAGCCCTTGGAAGGTGATATGTTGGACTCGTTCGTCTCGGGAGCGCCCGGCAACAGAAATCAATCGCTCGAGCCGCGGAGCCTCCACAACCGCCGTCGACATGTCCTCGCCTGGGCGGGGCACGTAGTATAGGGTGTGGGCGGTCTTGTCGAAGAAGAAGGTTCCGGGCTCAGACAAGAACTGGTAGGCGTTGACGATGGTGTGCGTTCCCTCCACGCTGAATCCAGCATTCCATCCAGGCAGTTGAGCGATCGCGCCGTAGGGCTGTTGGAGCAAGAGCACGCGGTCCGCATCCACGGTCTGGATGGCGCGGACGGTCACGATGTTCTCGTTCCAGGTTGTGCCGTTGATGATCTCGAGATCATCCTGATTGTTGGGAATCTCTGGGAGATCGCGGGCAGCATAGCGAATCGCGTCATGGCCGGTGCCACTCCGCCAAGCCCAGCTGGCCTGGCCTTCCGTCACCGAGTACGTACCATAGCCCCCGTTCGATGTAACCCGCTTGGAAGCCATGAACGCGCGGGAGTCGTTGACGTATAGGTTGCGCATCTTGGTGTCACGTTCGAGGGAGGCGCGGTAGATCGTGCCCTCATGCGCGGTCCAACCGGTTACACGAGTCGAGCCGTGGAGTACCGGAGACTCCCCGGGATAGGCCTGATAGCGGATTCGATGGTTGTTCGTGCCGGAGTCCTCGACACCAAAGACAATGGTCTCCTCGAGCCGGTAGTCGCCGCCGTACAGGTAGACGTAGATATCGCCGCTCTGGTCGACATTGACCGTCCGAACCTGGTCGCGGGCGCGCACAATGGTGAGAAAGGGGGAGAACTCACTGCCGTCCGCTTCGTCGGTGCCCGAGGGCGACACGAAGTAACAGGCTTGAGCGTCGAGGGGACAGGTGGCCGTCGTGCCACCGGCACCATCAGCGCCGCCTAGACCGAGTGCGCCCCCAGAGGCAAGGCCACC
>CAYNEY010000017.1:42910-54995 GCA_964396375.1 uncultured Polyangiaceae bacterium
TGCGCCGCCTAGACCGAGTGCGCCCCCAGAGGCAAGGCCACCTGCGCCGCCTAGACCGAGTGCGCCCCCAGAGGCAAGGCCACCTGCGCCGCCTAGATCGAGCGCGCCCCCAGAGGCAAGGCCACCTGCGCCGCCTAGACCGAGTGCGCCCCCAGCAGGGAGGTGGTTACTCCCACCTAGCGCTGGAGTCCCGCCCAGGTTGGAGGCAATTCCGCCCTCGCCGGTTGCCGAGGCGCCGTCGCCGCTTGAGTCCGGATTCTCGCAGCCGGCCAGGCAGAGTACGAACAGTATCTCGAACGCGTTGGCTGTGCGCATGGTTCTCCTTCAAGTGGCGGGTGCGCCGCAGCTCTATTGTTTCGAGGGCTGGTTGGTTGTCATGGCCGCGAAACAGAGCGCAACCTCGAGGCCGGCGGGGGTAGGGGTGTCGGTGCGCCCGACCATGCACGGTTGGGAAGGGATTGTCTCTGAAAGCGACAAAGTGTGATCAGAGTCAGCTCAAAGTTGCCGGATTGTCGCGGTGGCGTGAGGTGCGGTGTTCGCGGTGACAATCCGCGCGTTTTCCGACAAACACGGGAATGCCTGGTCGTGGCTGCCCCCGGCTCGCTTGATAGTCAGGCCGGATCGAGATCGTATTTGATGTTGGTTCTTTTCGGTAACGGAGGGGAACGCTGACTCGATTCTGACGCATTCTGGTCTACACGACTTCGCGATGAGGGTCCCGTTGAGGTCTCTCGTACCGATGGGTCGGTCCGCTCGGTGACCAACTGCCCTTTTGGGGCTCCGTGCCCAAGGTGGCGCAGCTCACCCGTACCTCAATCGGGCTGGGGGATAGTGCCGGGGTCCAGTACACGAGGTAGTGGTCCGAGGCCCGGTGGAGGAAGGAGCAGCCTCGCCAAGTCTGATCCCAGCCCCTGGGGAACTCAGCCGCTGCGCGCTTCCACCACTTCGTGCGCATCAGGCCGGTAGGGAGGTCATGATAATTGGAAGGATTTCGTAACAGATATCACTTGGTCTCGACAAAACCCCCAGAGGCTTCTCATGCGTCCCATATCAGCGCTCTGCTGTGCCCTCGCGGTGGGGGTTCTCCCCGTCACCGCATTCTGCCAAACCTGGAGGGACTTCCAAGTCGGGGATCTCACGCGCCGAGCGCTCGTCTACGTTCCGGAGGGGACGAACCAGCCGCCGCTACTCATTTCGCTCCACGGGATGGGGATTGGGGCGGGGTGGCACCAAGGGGGAATGATGAAGTTCGAACCGATCGCGGATCGGGAGAAGTTTGTTGTCGTGTACCCAGAAGCAGATCAAGATCTTCGCTGGGATCTCGGCGGCACCCACGACACGGATTTCATGCTGGCGATTATCGAGCAGATGAGCGCCGAACATGGCATCGATCGCAGTCGCGTGTACGCCTCGGGCTTCTCCATGGGGGGCATGTTCTCCTACACTCTGGCCTGCAAGCTGCCTGAGGTGTTTGCTGCGATCGCGCCGGGCAACGGCTATCCGCTCGGTGGTGAGTTCGGTTGCGTGAACACGCGCCACGTGCCGATCTTTCACATGCACGGGACGGCCGATGATTTCGTGGCCTACAGTGGTATTCACAACTTCCTCAGTTCAAAGATCGAGGCCTACGGCTGCCCAACCAACGCCGTGAGGACAGAACCCTATCCTCCTTCGAATTCTGAGTCCCAGTCCTTCAAGGAGCATTGGGGACCTTGCGAGAAGGAGGGGCTCCAGAGTGAGATCATTCTTGTCTCGGTCACCGGCATGATTCACGACTGGGCCACCGCCGGGAAGGCCAACGCGAACGAGGATCCGGCTTTCACCGGTAAGCCTTTCGACATTGACGGCAGCGAGGAAGCCTGGGCGTTCCTCAAGACCCACTCCTTGGATGAGTTGGGGGGAACCGGCGGCAGTGGAACTGGCGGCAGTGGAACCGGCGGCAGTGGAACTGGCGGCACTGGAACTGGCGGCACTGGAACCGGCGGCACTGGAACTGGCGGCAGTGGAACCGGCGGCATCGGAACTGGCGGCAGTGGAACTGGCGGCAATGGAACCGGCGGCAGTGGAACTGGCGGCAGTGGAACTGGCGGCAATGGAACCGGCGGCAGTGGAACTGGCGGCAGCGGAACTGGCGGCACTGGAACTGGTGGAGCGGGTGTCGCGGGATTGGCGGTGCAGCCATCAATCGGTGGCGGATCTGTTGACCCCAACGGAATGGCTGGAGCAGGCGGTGAGAATACTCCGTCCGTCGCACAGAGCCGGGAGGATTCTGGTTGCGGCTGCATCGTCGGCCGCTCGAGCGGCAGCCATCGGGGACCGCTCGGAGCAGCCCTGTTGCTCGGACTGCTGCTCCTTACTCGTACCCGTCACCCATGAGCTTTCTGACCAGCACCGGCCGTCTTTGCTTCGGCTCAACGTTGCCCGCGCGTACACAGGCGAACTCGAGACGAGAGTCACGCCTCAGCTGACGATCTGTCAACGCGCCATCTTGTGAGCACTGCACTATGACCATCAGCACCCAAGGTTGTTTACTGAACGCTGCCATTTTTCTCTGCCTTGCCCTTTCAGCCTGTGGCAGAAGTGAAGACTCGGACGGCTCTCGGTCGACTAAGGCTGGGGCGGCGGGCGTTGCTGCGGCTCTGGGAACGGGTGGAGCTGTAGGCCAGTCTTCGAGCGGCACAGCGGGAGCGGCAGCAGGTGGCTCGACCAGCTCCGGCTTCGGTGGAGCGACAGTGGGCGGCGGCACCAGCTCTGGCTTCGGTGGAGCGACAGTGGGCGGTGGCACCAGCTCTGGCTTCGGTGGAGCGACAGTGGGCGGCGGCACCAGCTCTGGCTTTGGTGGAACGACAGCGGGTGGCGGCACCAGCTCCGGTTTCGGTGGGGTAGTCACAGGTGGCACCAGCTTTGGTTTCGGCGGCAGCGCATTTGCAGGCGAGGGAGGAACCACTGCTGCAGGAGGCACGGAAACCGGCGGGGCGGGAGAGCTCGGAGGCGAGGCTGGAAGTGGTACCGGTGGCCTGGACGCGAGCGGTGGAGGTGATCCTGGATTTGGCGGCGCGAGCACCGCGTCGCCCCCGTTCGTCAACACCTACGACGGCTCGAGGGACACCACGGTGAGCCTCGACCAAACTTGGAGGTTCAATCTTGGAGATGAGAGTGGCGCACACGCGGTAGGCTTCGACGATTCCTCGTGGAGCACGGTTGACGTGCCCCACGACTGGAGCATCGGGCTACCCTTCAATCAGAGTTCGGCTGCGAGTTTTGGTGGTGGTTACCTCGACGGAGGTCTGGGTTGGTACCGGAAAACCTTCACCATCCCCGCTGCGACCGCGGGACAGAGGGTGTTTGTCCAGTTCGACGGTATCTACATGGACAGTACGGTGTGGCTCAATGGCACCGAGATTTGTGCGCGCCCCTACGGCTACGCTTCGTTCGAATGTGACCTGACCGCGAACGTCAACGTGGAGGAGTCCAACGTGCTCGCCGTGCGCGTCAACAACGAGCTTCCCAGCAGTCGTTGGTACTCGGGGAGCGGGATCTACCGCCATGTCTGGTTGAAGACGGTTAACCCCGTTCACGTCGCCTATACTGGTATCTTCGTCACTACTCCCGAGATCTCGGCGGGAAGCGCCACGGTCAACATCAAGGCTTCGATCCAGAACCAGGGGAGCAGTGGCCAGTCGGTGACGGTGGAAAGCTCAATCCGGGATGCCTCGAACACCGAGGTGGGGCAAGCTGCCTCGCCCTCCCAGATCCTCGATGCCGGGGCAACCCTTGACCTCGAGCAGACGGGCAGCGTGTCGAATCCTGCGCTCTGGTCGCCGGCGACACCGACGATGTATTCCGTGGTTACTACGGTCTCTGTGGACGGTGCTATCGTCGACACCTACGTGGTGCCGTTCGGGATCCGCCACTTCGCCTTCGATGCCAATACCGGGTTTTCTCTCAATGGTACCGCAATGAAGCTCAACGGGGTATGCCTTCACCACGATCTCGGAGCCCTCGGAGCCGCCGTGAATCACCGCGCCATGGAGATGCGCCTCGAGCTGCTGAAGGAAATGGGGGCCAACGCGATCCGCACCTCCCACAACCCACCGGCACCAGAACTCCTCGACTTCGCCGATCGGCTTGGATTGTTCGTCGTCGATGAGGCGTTTGACATGTGGTACGGCTCGAAAACAGAGCACGATTATGGACGATTCTTCCGTGACTGGGCCGATACCGACATGCGCGATTTCGTTGCTCGTGATCGTAATCACCCCAGCGTCATCATCTGGAGCCTCGGCAACGAAATCCCCCAGGCTGGTGATAGAGCGGTGGCTCAGCAGCTGATCGACGACGTCCGCGTCATGGATGACACGCGCATGACGACCCAGGCTTATGCCGCCTGGGTAGGCTTGGACTCTTTCACTGGTCTCGAGGATCTCGTTGGCATCAACTATGCCCCGGAGCGCTACGATACGGTCCACGCTTCGAACCCCGCTTGGAAGTTGTTTGCCAGCGAATCGTCGTCTGGGTTCAGGAGTCGCGGGATCTATGACAACAACAACACTCAAGCCACCTCCTACGATACCTTCGCTGCCGGCTGGGGGCACACCGCCGAGACCTCGTGGCGGAACGTCAACACGCGCCCCTTCATCGCCGGGGAGTTCATCTGGACAGGGTTCGACTACATCGGCGAACCCACACCCTATGAGTGGCCCGCCAAAAGCTCGTACTTTGGCATCATCGATACGGCCAATCTCCCCAAAGACATCTTCTATTTCTATCAGAGCCGTTGGAACTATGAGGGACCACCGATGGTGCACATCGTGCCTGTGGACTGGTCGAGTTGGTCTGTGGGGCAATCAGTACGGGTTGTGGTCTACAGCAACGCCGAGCGCGTCGAACTCCTTCTGAACGGGGAGTCTTTGGGAGAGCTGGAGGTCGATCCGGCGGAGGCTGACGTCGAGTGGTCGGTGCGGTTCGAGCCTGGTACGTTGGAGGCGCGGGCTAGCAGCGGTGGTGTGGTTGTGGCGACCGACACCGTGCGCACTGCAGGTGATGCCGCAGCGCTGGTACTCACGGTTGACCGCCCGGCAATAGCGGCAGATGGACGTGATCTCGCCTTTGTCGAGGTCAATGTCGTCGATGCCGACGGTGTTATCGTTCCTCGGGCTAGCAATCTGATCGAGTTCACGATCGAGGGACCAGGGTTCATCGCCGGCCTCGATAACGGAGACGCGACTAGCCACGAATCCTACAAGGGTTCATCGCGGTCCGCTTTCAGTGGCAAGGCCATGGCGATCGTTCAGGCCCAGAAGACGCCGGGACAGATCACCCTGAGCGCCACCTCGAGCGGACTCTCAGGCAGCTCCGTGGTGGTGATGACGGGAACTCCCTAGCTGCACGCGTGCCAGCCCGCTGGGTAGTTTCCTGTGGTCGTCCGACAGAGGGCCAGTCGTCGTACGGCCAACGGATGAGGTAGGTGTCGTGAACGCCGAGAGTGTCGTGCCCTCCTTTGATGGTCAAATGCTCTCGTATCCGTGGCTGTTACGCGGTGTTGTCGAGCTGCGGGGAGGACTCGACCACGGGAGCCTCGGTGGGCCGCAGTGCGGGCCAAGGCTCGCAGCCAGAAGAGAGGGTGGGTACAAGCAGAGGTGTAGGATAGCTGGGTCACGAACCAATGCAGGCACCGCTCCAAACGTAATCTGTGTCAGCATGCTCGGCTGGGTTCACCCCCCCCCGCAGGACTCCTCGGTCAATGGATTTTGCGTGAGATGCGATGAGTTGCCTTTGGCCGTGTGACTCGGCCTTCTTAGCATCACGAGCAGAGTTGTGCGTATCGGGGGGCGAGCCGCGGTAGATTCACCGTGTTGTTTCCAGCATCGAATCGATCCGCGAGAGCAACGCGCTCTCGGGGAACCGTCTGTGGAAGGCGGCGCCAGCGCGTACAGCTTCGCTCTTCCTTCCGAGACCGAGCAGGGCTTTGATACGCAGTGCTTCGCGCTCTTCTGTGAGTTTTCCAGTAGGGAAACGCCGCTGGTGCTCGGTGACGGCCCCAAGTACGGCGGGGAAATCGCGCCCACTGAGCGCGCGTTGCGCTGGCTGCAGAACCGCCAGTTCGAGGGCGTAGCTTTCAATCTCTGTCACCGCGCGTGGGGCTACCGCAGGTTGCACGCTCGGTGGAGGGGGAAGTGCCGTGTCTATCGGTAGCTCTTCGGGTGCTGTTGGTTCAACGGTAGCGGTCGGCAGCAGGATCACCGTGGTGGGGAAGGAAGACACGGAAGTTGTCTCGGTTCCCCTTTGTTCTCTCAGGAAATACCCCGCCAGAAACGCTAGGGCGAACAGGCTTCCCAGTGAGACGACTGCGGCCGCGAGCAGCGCTCCGCGCCACGGGCGAGCGGGTTTCGCAAACGTCGGGTCTGCGCGAAGTGCCGGATTGTCCAGTGCGGCGCGAGCGCGCTCGACTGCTCGCTCCCGAACCTCTTCAGGTTCACGCACCAGCGTCCTCTCGGCGGCGAGCAGCGACTCCAACTCTGGGGGGAGAACGGATGCGAGCGAGCGCTTCATGGGGTTTTTCCTCCGCGCGAGAGGAACGTGACGGCTGCTGCGAATTCTCGGCGAGCCTTGCGCAGCCGCGAGTAGCCGGTAAACCGATAGATCGAGAGTGTCTCAGCGATCTGGGTCATCGGAAGCTGTTCGATGTCGTGCATGATCAGCACTGCCCGTCGCGGTAACGGTACACGGTTGAGTGCACCGAGAACGAGCGCCCGGGAGCGCTGTTCATCCAGCACTTGTTCGGGGTTCTTGGTCAAGCCAACGGGTTCGAACGAGAGCTCCCTCGCTTCCCGGCTCCGCTTGCGCCGGTGGTTGGCGGCGACCCGAAACGCGATTCCAAACATGTACGACCGAAGTGGACGTGTCGTATCGTACTTCTCCCAGGTCTGGTACAGCACAAGAAATACCTCGTGGGCCAGATCCTCGACGTCATCGCGTGCCACCCCAAGACGGCGCAGTGTCCGCGTGAGAAATTCGAACTCCCGCTCAAATGCCGCGAGCGCCGGGTGATCCCGATCTCGGGTGGGCTGACCGGAGGCAACCTGACCTTGACTCGTGACCAAGCGCAACCGGCTCATCGTGGACCTTCGAGAGGGTTTGTCTTCGCTGGCTGGAAGTTGCTAGGGAAAGTCAATTGTCCCGTCGAGGCCGAAGACCGCGCCGTAGCGGGGCATTTGCCAGACTCGCACATGATTCTGAGTGACGACCCAAGGTGTCAGTAGGTAAAGGACCTCTGCTCGGGCATTGAGGCTGAAATGGTCGGAAAGCCGAATTCCGTGGGCGAGCCGAGGGCCGATTTGGGCAACCAGCCCATGCTCCTCCTGCGGTTGGTCGAGGGAGTGCCCGGACACTGCAAGTTGGCCCAGTTTGCTCACGATGCATCCACGGAACGGCCTTGTGCCGAAACACGCGCCGAGAGTGCCGAAGAGCAGCCGGTGCTCGAAGCCGCCCCCGTAGGACTGCTGGAGCGTCGAAGGGAGCGATGCCTCGATGGCTACCTCCGCTCCTACCAAGCCAAGTTCCCCGCCCCCGAAGACCCGACCCTGCCAGCTGGTGGCTGGAGCGAGCCCAAAGCCCACGCCGGCACCCAATCCCACGAAGCCGCGAGGGGTCGGTCCTGAGTTGCGTTGGAGAAGCGTGATCTGCCCTTTCTGCAGTAGCACGGTTCCGCTCGGGGATGGAGCTCTGGGCGGAGTCGCAAGCGGCTCTCCTGGGTGGGAAAGAGCAGCCTCCTCTTTCGAGTGGAGTTCATCTTCCATGAGCTGGAGTTGAACCGCGACGACGAACGCCATCATTCGTGAGAGCTCGTGGCAGTCCTGATTGTCGGCTGCCACCTCACGCCGCCCGATGGTGCCCCCTGTCAGAGGAGCCCACTCGACGATGCCGACCAGGCCTGCTGATGAGGGTCGCAGCTCGACTCTGACCGACAGATCGGCTTGCTCCGAGAACGGATCATAGCCGAGACGAACTTGGGTCAATTCGCGGAACTCTGCGGTGCTCGGACAGTCGACGAGTGCTGGTTCGTGGAGGTAGTCGAGCGCTACCGTGACGCGAGTCTTGTCTCTCGCGAGTCCCTCGGCCGAACTCAGCACGAGCCACGCCGTGAGCGCACCAGCGCAGAGATGCCGCGCACCTTGTCTCGGCCAGGACCAGATCTTCATGGAGCCATTGCCAGGCTCCATTTTTGATCAAGCGATGGTTCATCGCACGGCCTGAAGGTTCTATTTGCAGTCGAGCTCAGTTGGGTGGACGATTTGTGTTCGTCGAGCCGGAAAGAGTGAACGAGCGGCCGGGAGAAGAGCCTTAGCGTCGGTTTCTGCGCCGGGCCAGGGCGAGGAGCAAACCCAGGGCGAACGGAAGAATACCGCTCCGGTCCCGCCGCGGCAGGGTACATTGGCAGCCAGAATCAGAGGATTGACCTCCTGAAACCACCACCACCTCTTCCGTGGTCATCCCTCCGATTGAACTCTCTGCTCCAAACGAACCCAGTTGGCCCCCGGAGGTCGCGTCTGCTCGGTCTATTCCGCCGGACGCCGTGAGCCCAAAACCACCGCTGGCTTGTGGGAGTCCCCCCAGCCCAGGGTTTCCACCACTGTGAGGAGCAGCTCCCAGTCCTTGGTTTCCTCCCGCAGAAGTGGCGCCGCCAACCCCCAGGTGACCGCCGGTACCGAGACTCCCGCCGAATCCTGGGTGCGCCCCGCCGTGGCTTGGCGCACCACCGAGACTCAGATTCCCAGCAAAACTGGGCGCTCCTCCTTGGCTGTTGGACCCTCCCTCGCTCCTCCCCCCTGCGGCGATGGTGCCGGCTGAGCCGGCGGCGCCTCCGGACGTGACGACACCACCTTGCCCGGGCAGGCTACCTGCACCGCCTAACTCTTCCACGCTCGAGCCACCCTGCTCGTTGCCAGCGTGGCCCGCGCTACCGCCAAGACCGCTCGCGCCACCTTCGCCGCCGATTGGCGTGCTCGGTACGAACCGCCAATAGTCAAGGTTGAAGAGGGAGCCACCAGCACCCTTGAATACGAGGAAGAGGTCGTGCTGCCCAGTAGTGTCGTTGACGTCGCAGTCGATCTGTTCCCAGTTCTGCCAGCCGCCGGTTGCAGGCACGTTGCAGGTGCCAAGGAGTGTTCCGCTCAAAGAATCGAGTCGAAGCTCGATCTGTCCGCCGTTGTTGCCAGAGGCGACGCTCACCTCGAAGGAAAGCGTCCCGCCCGTGAAGTCGACTGACTCGATCTTGACGCTGTCGCCATTCTCGAGGTTGGACAGGTTTCTGCCTCCCGCGCTGCAGTCTTCAACCTCTACCCCCTCTCCCCAGGCCATGGTCTCGCCTTCGACTCGTGCGTACGGATCGAGTGGGGCAACCGACTCAGTTACACCTTCATCGGTCTTCCGAATAGTCGGAAAGGCGCCGTCGGCGTCATAGGTGAACTCTTCAACTGCCACGGAACGCTTGTAGCCGTCGCCTGAGAGTTCTTGGGTGTGGTAGAAGAAATATGAGCGCCCCTTGAAGTCAACGACGCCAGCATGGTTCGTGAACGCGTGTCCCGACTCACTCTCCATGATGACACCCTGATAAGTGAAGGGTCCGAGTGGGCCAGGGGCGGTTGAGTATCCGATCCGCTCGGGGAGGGGCCCCATCGCGAACATCATGTAATAGAGGTCGTTTCGCTTGAAGAACCAGGGCCCCTCTTCATAGAGCGTGGTGCGGTCGGCGTCGCCGTTGCGCTGACCGAAACTCTGGCTGGTCATGGGGATCTGCTCGACCTGCCCCGAGTACGAGGTCATGTTCTGGTCGAGCGTCACGTACCAGAGGTTGGGGTTGCCAAAGTACAGGTAGGCCTGGTCGTCATCGTCGACGAAGACACTAGGATCGATGAAACGATAGTCACTTACCAATGGTCGACCAATGGCGTCCTCGAACGGTCCAAGTGGGCTGTCCGCCACCGCCACCCCGATTGCGTTCGAAACGGGCACGTAGAAGTAGTACTTGCCGTCGCGCTCCACGCAATGCGGCGCCCAGGCCTTTCCAGTTGCCCACGAGAAGCTCTGGTAGGACAGGGGTGAGCCGTGGTCCGTCCAGTTCACCATGTCCTTCGACGAGAACACTCGCCAGTCGTTCATGGTGAAGAAGTTGTCAACTGTGACATCTTCATCGTGGCTCGTACACAGGTACACGGTGTCGCCATAGACGACAGGAGCCGGATCGGCGGTGTAGATGTGCTGCACGATCGGGTTGTCGGCCCATGTGCGTGTAGTGACGAGACAAAGTGCTGTGAGCAGCGCTGTGGTGAGACGGGGAAGATTCGATCCCATATCTGGGCTCCCAGGACGGCCAGGATCCCACCTGCGAACCTTGGCCGCGTCCCTGTGCTTGTCGCGAAGTGCGTGGGATTGTCATGCAAAGCATCAGAGGTGACCAGGCGGCGCCCGAAGCGGGCAAAGGTGGCAGGCGAAGGGCACAGAAGCGCCATGACAGTCCGGCTCGGGACGCAACCAGAGTCGACGGGGGCTATGGTGCCGCGCGCCAAAAACTCCATCGAGTTCTCGAACAGGGGTTCCGGTCGCATCTTGGGCGTCAACCAGAAGAACTCGACCAGTCACGAGCCCTACGAAGATGTGTCGTGCTCGGCGTTCAGCAATAGAGTCATGACCATCGTGCAGGCTGGTCGAGAAGGTCGCAAGATCACAGGTGAGGTGCCCATGGATGGGTTGGTCGGGGATCCGGTGTGCATGACCAGTACCGGAACCTGAAGGGGGATGTTGGGCGGGTGGCGCGAAGGGAGCCGCTCCGATCGCCCTTACTCAGGGAGTGCCGACGAAGGTGGTGACGCTTCTCGAGTCGAGGTTCGCGGTGAAGCGGGCGTCGATGACTTGGATGTCGGCTCGTGATGCCAGGCTGTCCGCGTCGGAGGTTACCCACGGGGTCATCGAGCACGGAGTGGCACCATCGATGAACAGTGAAATCGGCGACGGACTCGTATTCTGATTTATGGCCACCACGACCACTGTTCCGTCGTCCGGATTCCGGTATCCGGAGATCAGGACACCGGAATCCGTGTCTCCCGAAGTTGTGATCCGGTAGAATCCTGGTCGCACGAACCGCGAGTAGTTCCCGAGAACCCAGAGGCGCTTGGTCCACACGTTGGTGTCGGTGTTGAACACTCCGCTCGTGCCCCCCGCCCAGAGCCACCAGTAGTGCCAGGCGTTCAGATCGCCTAGGGTGAGATCATTGTGGATGCACTCGGCCATGTGGAGCGCGGTCGAGATATTGTCGCCGGTGGGATCATCGGATGCTCGTCCGGTGTCCACCTCGGTTTGCCAGTACTCCTTGCCAGCTTCGGCGATTGCGGGTTCGGGTCTGCTTGGTCCAAGACCGTAGGCGTGGCTCGCGAAGACGCTGACATAGTTCCACGCGTCTTGGTCGTTCTGAATCGCCTCGAAGTAACTCGGGAATCCCCACCAGTTCATGGTCTCCGGGGCCATGACCTTGGTATTGGTGTTGGCCAATGCTGGTCCCAAGTACGCTGAGATCCAGGAGGCCAGTTCCTCGGCAGAGAACGACGTTGTACCGTTCATGCCACCGCTGTCTGGTTCGTTTTCGGCCGAGATCGCGTAGATCGGGACTCCCGCTTGTTCCATTGTGTCCACGAACGCAACCAAGCGGCTCGCCCAGTCTGCCGGATCGATGAGCTTGGGTGGCGGATCGCAGGCGCTGTTTCCGGGGCAGTTGTCGCGATCCGTGTCCTCCCGCGCCACCTCCCACGGGGTGGCCCAGACCTTTACCCCATACTCCACGGCTTTCTGCGCTATCCGAGTCTCTGACGTCGTGCCGCGACCGATACGGATCCGGTGCAAGGTGAGGCCAGCCCCGGTTGTAGTTGACCAGAGCATGTCCGGGTCGTTTTCGGGATCGCGGAAATCTCCAGCCCAGGCGCTCGAGAGACCGAATCCGGAGATCCGCTGTCGTGGTTCTGCGAGCAGAAGAGAGAGATCGCCTGCTTGAGCGGTCCCAGAGCTGCATGATACAATTGTACTTCCGCCGCCT
>CAYNEY010000017.1:55095-106505 GCA_964396375.1 uncultured Polyangiaceae bacterium
TCGCCGAGAGCACCGCCTTCGCCGAGAGCACCGCCTTCGCCGAGAGCACCGCCTTCGCCGAGAGCACCGCCTTGGGCCGTTGTGCCGCCTTGGGCCGTTGCGCCGGAAGCATTGAACATTCCCCCGCCAGTGAACCCACCGTTCAGAGGAGGCGCACCCCCAGACGCAGATGGTGCCCCACCGAGTGGCGTCGAGGATTCCTCACGGGTTTCATTCGACGAGCCGCAAGCAATGAGGCCTGTGGCCAACAAGAGCCATGGCAATTCGGCGAAGATGCGACGACGCTTCATGGGAACGGTTCCGGCGAGAAAGATTGTTGGTGGAAAGGGGTGTGCGGCACGAACCCCTCGCGGGGTATTGTTTCGTGCCGGAGGGAGTTGTCACGCGATTGGCGAAGATGGCGGTGTGCTGGTGCGGGCGACTACTGCCGATACGCGTCCTGCATCGGGACGATGACGAGACTCCGAACCAACCTGCGCAGGGCCGCAAGATCCTTCTCGCTCGCGGTTGACCCATAAGGTTGATAGGACAAAAATGCACGCGAGCGTGTGCCGCCAAGAGTGCTTGGTCTCGCTTTTCCACGGCTCGGCTCCCGCGTCGACGGTGCTCACGAAGGCATCACGATGCAGACCGCGGCCAATGTTTCCGGAGCGCTGACGATGGTATCTGGCTGTGGTTCGAGACCCGAGCGCTGCGAAGTTACAGCGTGGTCGGGAGACGGTGACGGTTTTGGTGTAGGGACCGCTCGAGTTCAATGGCGTCACTGACCGTGATGGCTGTGCCGTTCAGGAACTTCCCAGTCCGACGGAGAATAGCGGCGCCAGGCCTGCCTGCGTCGACTTCCAGAATTGCGACGCAGGCCATCCAACTCGTGCACGCCTTTTCGTTGGCACCACACGCCCTCACCTCCGTGCTACCCGAGCACTTGGGGCCCCGATCAGACCTGGGCGGCCATCTGGCAGCCCAGAAGTGCGCACCCGCGACAGTGCGGTTCAGATCGTGGGTAAAGCCTACCCACGGCTTCCGTTCAGCGCGCCACGCAAGATTCGAACCTGCGACCTTTGGCTCCGGAGGCCAACGCTCTATCCAGCTGAGCTAGTGGCGCATCGTCGGACAGCCGGCGTCAGCCGGCCAAACGACGCCGGGGTTCTCGCACGCCCTTTGGCTCTCGGCAACCCGGTCGCCGCGATCTGACTGAATTTGCTGGAAAATGGTCTCCGGGGCACCGGCCAATAGACCGCACGTTGATGCGTGGTCAGTTCAGCGCGCGCCTGGTTCTTTGGTACTCTGGGGCGTGTCCGTGGTCGCTGTCCCGTGTCGTTCCGACAACTACGCCTACGTGGTTGGGGATCCCGACGGTGCACGGGCCCTGGTCGTCGATCCGAGCGAGGGGGGGCCCATCATAGCGACGTTGCGGCGTGAGCAGCTTATGCCGGTGGCGATTCTGTGCACGCACCGCCATGCCGACCACACGGGAGGGCTCGCAGAGCTGCGCGCGGCCTACGGAGCGATTCCGGTGTACTGCCATCCCTTGTGCCAGGCGACGCTTGGGTTGGATGGTCCCAAGCTCGTGGATGGCGTCGTCGTGCCCGTCGGTAAAATCACATTTCAGGTGCTCTTCACCCCAGGGCACACGCGTGACTCGGTTTGCTTCGCGACCGCAGACGACCTGTTCACGGGAGACACTCTGTTCGTAGCGGGGTGTGGTCGTCTCTTCGAGGGTACGCCCGGCGAGATGCTCGCCTCGCTCCAGCGCATTCTCACCTTGCCGCGCGCGATCCGCGTCCACTCGGGACACGAGTACGCGCTTGCCAATCTGGCCTTCGCACAGCATATCGAGCCCGAAAATCCCACGGTTTGCGCGCGTTACGAGGCAGCTCTCCATCTCGCTCAGCAAACGCGTGGTTGGGGTTCAACCACCCTCGCCGAAGAACTCGAGCACAACCCTTTCTTGCGAGTAGCGGAGCCCGCGGTGCGGTGCGCCGTTCAATTAGGGGAGCCCGCGAGCGACGAAGAGGTGTTTGGCGCGGTGCGTGCCGCAAGAAGCAGGTTCGTGCCGTGAAGATGCCGCCGAACGTTTGGGCCCTGGTGCTGTTGGGGAGTTGGCTGGGTGTGTTCGTGGTCATGGCCACACTCTGTAATCCTGGCCATGTCGGATGGCAGGGTGCCTCGCCCCCCAAGGTGGAAGTTGGAAGAACTCCCGCGTACAGCGCCCAACCCGACACCAGTGTGCCGGCTCCGGTCTCAGCAAGCGCCCAACCCGGTCACGCGGGCGGTGCTGCTGTGTCTGATGGCGGGCTCGTGCCGATGCTTCCTGCGGAGGAATTGACCTGGACCTTCGAGGTCCCGAGGCTCGGTCGGATCGACGTGGTGGTGATGATGCCTCCACGCCGGGTCACTGATCGCTTCCCCATGCTGATCGCGTTGCACGGTCGAGGGGAGGCGCAGCGCGGACCGGTCCGTGGCGCGCGCGGCTGGGTTGACGACTACGCTTTGCCTCGAGCGACCCAGAGGCTCGTGGCCCCGCCACTTACGGCGAAAGACTTCGAAGGGTTCGTGACTCAGGAGCGGCTTCAGGCCATCAACCAGGAGCTTTCGCGTCGGCCGTACCGAGGTTTGGTCGTTCTGTGTCCCTACACGGTTGACGTGCTCGCGGGCGATCGTCCTTTTGACAGCGTGAAACCGTATGCGCAGTTCCTCCTCGAGGAGCTTGTGCCTCGAGCGAAAGGCTCGCTACCAGTCCTTGGCCAACCGAGCGATCTCGGGATTGATGGCGTGAGCTTGGGGGGCCGCGTGGCGGTGCTCTCTGGGCTGTTGCATCCCACGGCGTTTGGGGCAGCAGCCGGACTCCAGGCGGCGTTTGACGCGGATGATGCACCCAGCCTTGCCAAGCTGGCCACGGTTGCTCGCGCGAAGAATCCCAGGCTCACCCTGGGGCTCTTGACCAGCGATGGGGATTTCTTCTTGCGTGCCAATCGAGCCATCTCGGCGGAGCTGCGGCGCTATGGAATCGATCACCGGTTCTTGGTCGTGCCCGGTCCTCACGATTACGCATTCAACCGCGGACCTGGCGTGCTCGAGATGCTGCTCTTTCACGATCGGGTGTTACGTAGCGAGCCGCCGATCTGAGGCGCTACTCGAAGTCCGATGGATTCACGAGTTCCACGAGGACGGTGAGGGCTTCTGTGGAGTTGTGCTCGAAGCGCAAGCCAAGTTCGGCCCGCTCCTCCGTAAGTGCATGACTCCAGGCCACCCGACCCGGCAAGGTGAGGGGCTGCCAGAGTTGGGGAGCGTCGACGCGAAGCTCCACCGATGTGCCGGCAGGCAGTGGCTGAGCCACCAGCACTCGGGCCCCACCGATCCCCAGATCGGTCAATCGTGCCGGCAGATCCCAGCCGAGGAGTTCCGTCTGCACGACCGCGGGTAGGCTCACCGGCCGCCTCGCATGGGCCCGGAAGTGGTCGAGTGGGGGCACGGGCCGCACACTACCACGGGTCGGCAGTCCCAACGAAGGTCTCAACTACTTGGGGAAACCGAGCAGGTCCGCTACGATAGCGTAAGTCCGGTCGGTCTCTGGCCGGCCATGACCAGTCGAGGACCCATGTCCCAGCAGTCGCGAAAGGATCCGCGAGCCAAGGTGCTCAGCATGACGGTCCGCTATAAGAGTGCAACTTTAGCGGACTTCATCGAACACCACTCCCATGACGTGAGTCGCGGTGGGATGTACATCAAGACGCCGCAGCCGTTTCCAGCAGGAACGCTCCTCAAGTTTGAGGTGCGGATCGCTGGCGACGAAAAAGTGATTCAGGGCGTGGGGCGTGTAGTCTGGAAGCGGGATTCAGCAGGTCCCGATCCGGACAAGCCGGCGGGGATGGGGATCAAGTTCATCAAGCTCGACGACGCATCGCGCGAGGTGATCGAGCAGTTGATGGGGCAGAAAGGGGATGTGCCCTCCACCTTCGACGAAGGGGTTCGAGCGCCGGGAGCCACGTCGGAGGGCAGCGAACGGCCTACCGAAGGTGAGCCCTCCGCGCCGGTTCCCTCTCCAACGTCACCCGATCTGGCAACGGCTGCGCCTTCGAGCCGAACGATTCTGGGCACCGGGCCAGGGGAGGCGGAAGCCGATGCTTCCCATGCGCTCGTGTCTGCGCAGCGCACATCCCTGAGCCAGAAGCCCTCTGCGTCGGCATCTCAGCCGGTTTCGTCGCGAGATTCGGTCGGAACAACAGTGACCAAGGGCGCATCAATGGCAGCGCGTGCTCCATCGAGCGTGAGTGGGCCAAGCTCGTCGGTGACCCAGAAATCCGAGCGGTTGGCTTCCCTGCCCGTCGGGCCCTCCCTGTCTCCGTCCACACCCTCGCCCGCTCGAGGAACGGCGCTCTCGTCGCCGCCGCCTGCGACGGCTCCCAAACCCGCGACGGCGGCTCCCAAGCCTGCCGGGGTGACTCCGCCAAGCTCGAAGTCTGACGCTCCCATTATTCCAATGATGGATGAGGGGGATGTGGAGGATGGGACGGTCATGAAGCAGGCGACGGAACTGCTCGAGGCAGCGCTGATGAGCGCTGGCGGCACTCGGGAAGGCATGCGTTCCGAGCCGCCGAGCGGAGTACCGCCAGACACCACCCGCCCCGGCCGCCCCTCGGCCAAGCAGCGAGCCGCCGAGCCAGCGGAGAGCGAAGCGGTGGGGGCACAGGGAGATTCGGCGGCCCACGGGCACGCGTCTCCCATCGAGAAGCCATCCCCCCCATCCAGTGCAGAGCGTTCGGTGAGCCGGGCGTCCCAGGTTGAAGAACGGTCGGTGCGCCCCGTGTCCCCTGCGCCAAAGTCATCCGGCCGTTCTCGCGCGCCGATCATGCTGGTTCTGGTGCTGGGAGCGGCGGGGGCGCTCTACTACGTCACCCGCCCACGTCCGATCCCACCACCGGTGGAAGGAGAACTGGCGGTGCAGCAGCCTGCGGACGTCGCCACGCCGGCACTCACCGCAGCCTCGGCTCCGAGCGTTGAAGCCGCCTCTCTCTTTCCCTCGACGGAGAGATCCGCCACCGCACTGGCCTCGGCCGCATCAGCGGATGCGCCTCCCGCTGCTTCGGTCACGACCACGCCGGAACCGTCGGCTCCACAGAGTGCGCTGCCAGTCACCGTGGCGGCACCAACAACACCGGATGCACCACCTCCGGTGCGACGCACGCCGCGGAGACCGAAGACACCGGAGGTCGTTTTGGAGCCGTCAGAGCCCACACCCACCGAGCCAACGGTTGCGGCCTCGCCGGCCCTGACCCCGTCGAGTGCTCCCGCGGCGACTGCTCCCGCGGCGACTGCTCCCGCGGCGACTGCTCCCGCGGCGACTGCTCCTGCGGTGACACCGCCTGCTCCTGCGGCGACGCCGCCTGCTCCTGCGGCGACACCGCCTGCTCCTGCGGCTGCACCCGCCCCGAACCCTGCCAGTACTCCCGATCCAGCGTGAACTGCGCTGGACGGAGGGTGCGGACGAACCTCACTTTCGCCTCTTCGTGAGCCGAGCCTCGATGGATTCCCAGACCGAGCTATCTGATGTGCCCGCCGATCCGCTTGTCGGCAAGCTCTTGTCGGATCGCTATCGGATCGACAAGCTGCTCGGAGAGGGGGGAATGGGTCGGGTCTACGCCGCCGAGCACATCCTGATGCGCAAGCGGGTGGCGGTGAAGATCCTCCACCGTGAGCTCACCCGCATGCCGGATGTTGTGAGTCGCTTCGAGCGTGAGGCGATGGCCGCTGCCAACATCGAGCACCCCAATGTGGCGACGGCCACCGACTTTGGCCATCTGCCGGACGGGTCGCTGTTCCTAGTGCTTGAGTATGTCCAAGGTTCCGGATTGCGAAGCGAGATCGAGCGCTCGCCGATGCCGATCGAGAGGGCGCTCCACATTGCCCGACAGATCGTCTCGGCGTTGGGAGCCGCCCACGCCCGCGGGATCGTGCACCGTGACCTCAAGCCCGAGAACGTTATGCTGGTGGACCGGGGCCCCGAGAACGATTTCGTCAAGGTGCTCGATTTCGGCATCGCCAAGGTGCCCATTCAGGAGATCTCCGAGCGAGGTTCGGTCCGCCCTGGTCAAGTCATCACCAAGGTAGGGATGGTTTTCGGGACACCGGAGTACATGGCTCCCGAGCAAGCCCTCGGCCAAGACGTGGATGGGCGTTCGGATCTTTACGGTGTCGGAATCATGCTGTTCGAAATGCTGAGCCAGGTGCGACCATTTGTCGCGCCGACAGCCGTCGCGCTGCTGGCGCGTCAGCTTCAGAACCAATGCCCGAAGGTTGCGGAGCGTAACCCTTTGGTCGATGTTCCTCCGGAGGTCGACGCGCTCCTCGCGCGGCTTCTGGTCGCGGAACGCGAGCAGCGCTTCCAGACTGCGGAGGAGGTGATGGTTGCCATCGATCGCGTACTCACTGACTGCCGATCGTGGCTAGAAGAGGGAGCAGCGGCCGAGGCTCCGGCGATGGCTCCAACTCTCCCCGCTCCGCCCTTGGACCTTCCTTTGCCGCGTTTCTCCAACGGCCTATCGACGATGCTCGAGCGTGCCCGCGCGGCTCTGCCGAGGCCGATTCGCCGGCGACTGCGCGACGTTCCGACACCGATGTTGGCGCTGTTTGGGGGGGTGACAGCACTGCTTTTGGTTGGAGGGGCCACCATTGTGCTGCTCTGGTCCTCGGACCACCCGGGATCCGCCGTGGCACGGCGCGCCGAGGCGTTGCCTGCACCGTCGTCTCTGAGCTCGGTCGAACTGAGGGCGCCGACGGGTTCTCAGACCATTCCGCCGCAGCCGTCTCACGCATCGGAAGCGGAGCTGGTGCTGGCTCGGTCATCCCAACTTGCCTCGGTCCAGCGTCTCGCCGACCGATATCCCCGCGACTCTCGGGTGATCCTGGAGCTAGCCCAGGCGCGCTTTCGGAACCGGGATGCAGCGGGCGCCGTGGGAGAGGTTGCGCGGGCCCTCGTGCTCGAACCAACCGCAGTGCGGAGCGCCGAGGTGGCATCTCTCCTGTGGAAGACTGCGCAGAAGGCCGAGAGCGCGGAGGCAACGTTCACGCTGCTCGAGGGGCCAATGGGCGAGCGTGGTGCTGACATCCTCTATGATCTCCGGCAGACCGAGCAGCTGCCGCGCGATACTCGAGAGCGCGCTGCCCGATACTTCTCCGAGCGTCATTACGTCGACCGCGCTTCGCCAGCGCTCGCGGTGCTGGTTGAACTCGGGGCGGCTCAGACTTGTGAGGAACGTCATCGGCTCCTCGAACGAGTGGTGCGTGACGCCGACGCGCGCGTGCTACCAGTGCTCGAAGCTCTCGAGAAGACGACCGGGTGCGGTGCCAACGGGGCTGTCGACTGCAATCCGTGTCTTCGTGCGGATGATAGATTGTCGAATGCGGTCGGGATCCTGCGTAAGCGTAACCCCAAGTAGCCGGTGTTCTTGGTTGTAGGCGCTTCGCTCGGTCCAAGCTCCGTCAAAAAAAACCGAACGGCGCAGCCTTTCCGAAGGCTGCGCCGTTTCTCTGCTCAGGCAGCGGTTTCGAGCCTCTACTCTTTGAGTGCTCGCTGGATGATTCGCTTGAACGCGGGATATGGCTGAGCACCGCTCAGGAAATATCCGTTGATGGCGAAGGCAGGGGTTCCGGAGATCCCGGCCTTCTTGGCGGCATCCATGTCACCGTCGATGACGGCTTTGTGGCTGCTGTTGTCGAGGGCCGCCTTGAACCGGGTCATGTCTACGCCCATGCCCTCAGCTAGCTTTTCTAGGTTGGGTCGCTTGATTCCATCTGGCTGCCCCTGAGCTTCGAAGAGCTTGTCGTGAAACTCCCAGAACGCCTTGGCGCCCTTCTGTGCAAAGACCTCGTGGGCCGCCTGCGAAGCGAGTGGCGCATCCTGATGGAACGCGAGCGGCATATGCCGCCAAACCAGCTTGACTCGATCGCCAAAGTCCTTCTCGATCTGCTTTAGGGTTGGTCCCACGCGCTTGCAGAAGGGGCACTGGAAATCGCTGAAGATCTGGATGGTGACCTTGGCATTTGCGGCACCCTTGACCGGATTGTCCTTGCCTGGGGCGGCAACTTGCTTCTTCTCCGGGGGTGGGGGCTCTTTGCCCTCTTTCATGATCTCGTCGTAGATCTTGTCGCGGGCCACTCCCTTTGCGACCAGTGCCTTCGCCTTCCCGAGTTGCTCGTTGACCAGCGCATCGAACTTCTCGAAGGGCTGAGCACCCGAGAGTCGGCGACCATTGATGAAGAAGTGGGGAGTGCCACGCGCATTGAGATCGCTGCCGAGTTCGATGTTGGCATCGAACTTGGCCTGGAATCGTCCGTCGTCGATGGCGGCTTTGACCGCCGGCCAGCCGAGTCCAAGCTTGGTGGCGATGGCCTCGAGTGACGCGTCGTCGAATTTTGGCTGGCTCTCGAAGAGTGCCTTATGCGCCTCCCAGAAGCCCTTATCGCCTTTCTGTTTGTAGGCTACCCGAGCTAGCACGGACGTCGGCACTGCACGCTTGTGAAACGGCAATGGGTTGTCCTTCCAGACCACTCGGACGTCATTGCCATACTTCTCGATGATCTTCGTGATGGACGGTTCGACGCGCTTGCAGAAGGGACACTCGAACTCAGAGAACTCGACGATCGTAACCAGGGCATCCTTCGGGCCCAGCACCGGATCGTCGGCGAAGACTGGTACCTTCCAGGTCGCGGTGTCCTCGGGTTTCGCGGCCTTGTCGGCCTTCTTGTCGTCCTTCTCGGCGGGAGCAGCGGAGGCGTTCTTCCGGGTGAGTTCAAGGTAGATCTTGCTCTTCGGCGTGTTGCCGGCGATCAGCTTATTGGCCTCTACCAGCTGCTGATCGATGATCTGCTTGAACTTTTCGAACGGCTGAGCGCCGCTCAGGGTAATACCGTTGATCCGGAAGGCAGGTGTGCCGGTGGCGCCGATGCGCTTTGCCACTGCCATGTCGTCGTCGACCTTCTTCGCGTACTTCTTGGCTGCGAACTCGGTCTTGAACTTGTTCGCGTCGACGCCCACCTCGGTGGCCCACTTCTCGAAGGGAGCATCCTTCAAACTCCGGCTGTTCTTGAAGAGGATGTCGTGAAATTTCCAGAAGGCCTCGCTCCCCGCGATGCCCATCACGGTCGCGGCCGCCTCATGGGCAGGTCGGGCTTCCTTGTGGAAGGGCAGGGGATTGTGCTTCCAGACGAGGCGTACCTTTTCCGGACCGTAGGTCTTCTTGATTTGATCAAGCGTGGGATTGACGCGCGAGCAGAACGGACACTGGAAGTCACTGATCTCGACGATCGTGACCGGCGCGTCTGCACGGCCCCACATCGGATCCTGGGCCGTTACCGGAACCGGCGCCGAGCTGTGGTCGAACTCGGCGGAACTCGCCGAATCCTCGGAGGCGACCGACACGCCGCTTCGGCGATCGATGCCCCACATGAGGGCCATCCCGGCGAGGAACGCCAGGAAGAACCCAACGATAGCTGTACCCTTATTCATTTTGTCTCCTTGTAACGATCGTAACGATGAAAGGTCGATCGAGCGCAGCTGGCGAAAATGGCACACCTGCCTCGAACCAGAATGTGAAAAATTGTAGACAATGTCCGGAAAATCTGGCCGGCACCCACCGCGGAGCAATCAGACGCGGTCACTCCCAAGTCCACTTGCGTGGTGCCCGCCGTGTCTCAGGCAAGAACCGCTCGCTCACCCCTCGGGCGGGCGGAATAGTTCTCGGGGAAGCTCGCGGAAATGCACGGCATCCAAGCGCTGCGAGACGAGCGGTCTGAGTTCCACCCAGAGAAGCGGAGGCTCGCTCACAAAGAGCGCGCCGAGCTCCAGTGACTCGAGCACCGTATGAGGAGCAGTGGGTGGACCGGGCTGCCTCCGCTCCCAGCTTGGAAGCTCGGAGGCAGGGCACGTCGGTACTTCACGCAGCTCGTCGCCGGATGGTGGCGACTCAGGCGGGGGTGCGGCGATCGACTCCGCGTTCCCTGAACACATAGGCACTGCCAGATGCGCGAGAGCAAGTCGGGGCAAGCTGACGATGAGGAGGGCCAGAAGCCACAGGAAAGGTCCCGACCGCACCAAAAACCGCACGCGGGAGTCGAACCCCGGTGAGCCGTGCTTGAAGGTTCCTTGAGATCGCATAGGCGTGCCAGACGAACAGCGCGCAGTGTACTCGGCTTGGGACCACGCACAACGGTGGCGTTCTGAGTCAGGTGGGTGGCCCCGAGGGGGCCTACCTCAGGAGACCGGGCGTGACTTCTGGGGGTACGCTGGGGCGGTGGTGGCCGCCTGTGGACCGGATCGACCGGCTGACGGTAAAGGAAAACTGATGTCACTAAGTTGGCCACTTTATCCTACATTGGCACCATCGAGGCATGACTGGCCTCCAAGCCGACCTCAACCAGGCGAAAATCAAAGAGATTTCCACGAAGGACCCAGAAGGGGAGTCTCTCCCTCGCACCTTCGAACGCTACATCTTGCTGAAGAGACTCGCCCGGGGTGGAATGGGGGAACTCTATCTGGGGTTTGCGGAGGGGACCATCGATGGGGCGGAGCGCCCCTGTGTGGTCAAGGTTATCCGGCGCGAGCACGTGGAGGACACGTCGTTTGTGGCGCGGTTTCTCGACGAGGCGCGGATCCAAGCCCAGCTCGAGCACCCCGGCGTGGTGCGTGTCCTCGATGCAAGTCGAGATGTTCAGGGTAAGCCCTATGTAGTGCTCGAGCACGTGGAGGGGCGCAACCTGAGTGAGCTTCGCCTCCGGGCCCAGCAGCTCGGTGTCCGCATCGGTTGGGCCGACGCTGTGGCGGTTGCGATCGCGATGACGGATGCTCTGTGCCATGTGCACGAGCGCACCGATGCGGAGGGGCGTCCGCTCGAGATTGTGCACCGTGACCTCAGCCCGCAGAACGTAATGGTGAGTTACGGCGGCGACGTTCGCGTGATCGATTTCGGCACTGCGCGTGGACAGAACCGGCGCTGTCATACGGTCTCTGGGATCGTCTTTGCGAAACCTGGCTATGTGGCGCCCGAGGTGGCCAACGGCAACCAGGGGGGGATCCCAGCGGACCTCTACGCCGTTGGGATCATGTTGTGGGAATTGGTGGCCGGGCGTCGCTTCATCAGCGGTGAGGCTGGAGAGCACCTCGCTGCCGTGGCCAATGGGACCAAGACTGTGGGATCGCTCGCCGAAATGGTGGGAGCTCCGCCCGAACTCGATGTGATCTGTCAGAAGCTGACAGCCACGCAACTCATCGATCGTTTCGAGTCAGCACGCGAAGCCTCACTGGATCTGGTGGCCTTGCTCAAACGGGCACCAAGCATGGCCGATGGCCAACGCAGTGTGAGGGCCAGGATCTCCCACCTGATGCAGCGCCTGTATCCGGCCGAGCCAGCGCGAACCCGCGCCGAGTTCGCGCGTTTGGTGGCAGACGCAAAACAGAAGGTGCCACCACCCTCCGCCGAGCTGCCTGCCCCCAGCCCGGCTCCCCTCGACATCGAGGACCGTGAACCGCATCTTCTAGCCGGCACGCGCTATCACCTCGGTGCCTTGCTCGGTTCCGGCAGCACCGGGCAGGTCTTCGAGGCGACTCATGTCGATCTCGAGAGGCGCGTGGCGCTGAAGCTTCTGACCACCCGGCAGCCCGAGGCGCTGGAGGCATTCCGTCGAGAGGCAAAGATGGTCGCGCAGCTCAGTCATGAAAACATCGTGACTGTTCACGATTTTGGGATGACCGCGGAGAAGAATCCGTACCTTGCGATGGAGCTGCTCGATGGACAATCTCTAGCCGACTTCATGGTGGCAAACGGTCGCTCCGATTTCCGTCTCGCCCTCACGCTAGCGATCCAAGCCTGTCGCGCGCTTGATGCGGCGCATCGCGCTGGAGTGGTTCACGGCGATGTGAAGCCCGCCAACCTCTTTCTTACGCGTGGAGGCCAGGTCAAGCTCCTCGACTTCGGGGTCACCAACTGGGTGATGAATCGCGACGACGAGCAGAGTGGACAGAGTGCGAGGCCCTTGGTCCTCTACGGCACCCCGGCCTACATGGCTCCGGAGCAGGCGCGGGGAGTGCAGGCTACGGCAAGCAGTGATCTTTACGCCTTGGGCGTGGTGCTGTACGAGCTTCTGACCGGGACCCTACCGCACCCGACCGACGCTCTGGGCGAGCTGCTCGGAGACAAACAGAGCGGTGTCGTGTTGCCTCCGAGTCAACGCCTCCTCGAACGAGAATGCGGAGTGCTCCCGAAGGTGGTCGATCGCATCGTCCTCCGGCTCCTCGAAAAGAGCCCTGAAAGACGGTATCCCTCCGCCGCCGCCGCGGAACTTGCGTTTGCGGAGGCACTCCGCGCTATCGCGCATACTGAGCGGCGTACGCAACCGCGGCGAGTTGCGCTGGTCGCGTCAGCCGCGCTCTCCACCCTCTTGCTGGGGCTGCCCTGGGCAGCTCCCGAGCTTACCGCAGGAGCGGTGGCAGCGGTGCGAACTCGGGCGACGGAGCTCGTGGCGCTCCGCTCCGTTGGCCTCGAGAGCGGCACGCGTCTTCTGCAGCGTGTTTCTCAGATGACAGGCTGGACGAAGCGCCCGACCAGCATCCCCCCCGTGGGTGGTGTCGCCAAAACGCTTCTGGATATCCCAGGCCTCCCCGCCGAGGTCGGTGAGCCCGCACACCAAACCTCGTCTCGAGACGGGCAGGGGTTGGAGCCGGCGACGCCCAGCATGGCTGTCATAGAAATGGATCTGGTCTCGCCCACCGTGGCTGCCACGTCAGACTCGACGATGGTGTATGGCCCTCCAGCTCCGAGTGCTCATCTGCAGCCATTGATCGACGACGCCAGCGAGAGCGACCGAATCGCTGAGTTCTCTTCGTGGCTGGACCGGGGACAAGCCGGACGCGTACTCACCCTGCTGCGTCGCGACAGGACCCAGGTATGGGACCAGCCAAGCCTCCTGGCGATTTGGGTGCGCGCCGCGAACGAGACCCGGTCGTGGGGTGAGGCCTTCCGCGTGGCGGTACGCTTGCATGAATTGGCGCCGACCGTTGAGCACAAGCTGGCTCTCGCACGCGCGACGCGGACCATGGGACACGCGGCCGCGAATCAAGAGCTGCTCCGTCAGGTTCTGGTGCTCGATCCGGAGAACCTGGAAGCCGCGCGTCTTCTCGACCAATCCGGCGGGCGGAGCGCGGTCGCGCTGCGTTAGGCGGCGAAGGCGTGGCGAGCGGCCTTGTGACCGAGCGGTCACCCCGCCTTAGTCCTTGCGAGGAGGGCGGTCTGCCTCTAAACCGGACCCGCCGCTCCTCCGAGTTGGCGCCGATTCATCGTTCGGCTTTGCTGCGTCCACTTCGCCATGGCGACTGTACCTCGCGCCTCGACTTCGAATGCCGTCACTGACGGTAATCCGGCTGCCGTCATTATGCGTCTTGCAGCGCCGACGGTGGCGGCGATGCTGACTCAAAGCATCGTCAACGAGATCGACATCGTCTTCTTCTCGTGGTTGCCTTGTCCTGAATCGTCGAACGCGCAGGCAGCGCTCCTGCCCTCCTTGATCCTGCTTTGGCTGTTCGGCGGCTCACTGTCAGCGATTTCGGTGGGTACTCAGGCGCTTTCGGCGCGCCGCTTTGCCGAGGGAAGAGAGCCAGAGGCCGGCAAGATCCTCCTCAACTCTTGGGTGTTCTCACTGGTTGCTGGGCTTCTTTTCACAGCGATCGGGATTTTTACCCTCGACTGGACAATCCCACTCATCATCAAGGTTCCGGCTGTTCAGGTGGCGGCGCACGAGTACTTGCAGTGGCGGTTGCTCGGTATCGCGTCGATGGTGATGACTTTCTCGTTCAAGTCGTTCTTTGATGGGATCGGTAAGACCTACGTACACATGGTGAGCGCGGTGGTGATGAACGCGCTCAACGTTCTTCTGTGTCTGGTACTGATCTTTGGCCGCATGGGCTTCCCTCGGATGGGGATCGCCGGAGCCGGAGTCGCAGCCTTCGTGTCCACGTGGATCGGTCTTATCATCATGATCTTGTGGGCAGCCCATCCAAAGACGCGGGCGCGCTTCTCACCCTTCCGTCTGGTTGGGTTGGATCGCGGTGTGACCTGGGATATTCTCAGGCTCTCGATCCCAAGCGGTGTAGCGACCATCGCGGTGATGAGCGGGTTTCTGTTATTCGCAATGATAGTAAGCTATCTGGACTCGCACAGTGGCGCGGCAGTGGTGGCAGATGCTGGCTGTGGCGGTGGGGCCGCCGAACCGGTCAACAGCGCGGCGACTACGGTGATTGTCGGAATCCTGAAGCTTACGTTCACCGCCTGTCTGGCATTTGGGACGTCGACCGCGACCCTGGTCAGCCAGTCTCTTGGGGAGAACGATCCCGCCAAAGCGCGACGTTTCGGCTGGGTGTCGGTCAAGCTTGGGCTGATCATCTTCGGTGTGGTGGGGCTACTCGAGGGTCTGGTGTTTCCAAAGCAGATATTGTCGTTGGTCACCCAGAGCGAGTTGGTGGCGGAGGCGGCGATGCTGCCGATGCAAATCATGGGCCTCTGCACCCCGCTGATCGCGGTGGGGATGATCCTGACTCAGGCGCTATTTGGGGCGGGCAACAGCCGTTTCGTGATGATCGTTGAGCTGATCCTGCATTTCTCATGTCTGGTTCCGCTAGCCTGGATCTTCGGAATTACGCTTGGGTTCGGGCTGGTTGGGATCTGGTCGGCGGCGGTGGTCTACGTGGTGTTGTTGAGCTCGATAATGGTCGCGAAGTTCGCGCGTGGTGACTGGGCGCACATCAAGATCTAGCTTCAAAAGCTCAGCTTCAGCGCAATCACTGCGTCCAAAGATGACGGCGACGCAGAAAGCTATCGATTGGTTCCCCTTCGAATGCTGAGATAGGTGTGGCTCAGCACGCGCTGGAGAGCGAGCGGTCACCGGTGATGTTCGATTGCACCGAAGCCTTCGAGTGAGCATGAGGCGCTCGGCCACCGGAGGTGATTATCGTTGAGTCGTTCGCGAATCCTGTGCGTCGGGCAGCCGTTGGTTCGAATGCTGGGCGAGCAGCAGACAGGAGAGGCTCAGCCTGACGTCCAAAGCATCATCGAGCAGTGATTTCGCGAAGTCAGCGAGTGCCCACTGAGCGCCGGTACGCTCGAAGACCTGCAGCTCGGTCTGGGCAGCATACCGACGCACGCGGGCGCTTGGAGCTCCGAGAGCTGCCCTGTGCCAGGGGAGTATTGACGTTTCGCCCATGAGCAGAAGAGCGCGAGCGGCAGCGAGCGCGGCAGCATCGACGTTCCGGGAGATTTGCAGCAGCTCAGTGTGGTCGTGGTCGCTGACTCGACCCCGGACCGCCAGAAGCAGGTACGCCTCGGTCTGGGTGAGTCGACTCGGTGCGGTGCGCGCCAGCGACAGGAAGGTATTATCCAGACCAGTCGAGCATCTCCCAAGGGCTCGCAACGCGAGACGTTGCTCCTGTTCTGTTCCCGTTACGAGATTGCGCTCGAGGCGGACCAAAGCGGCGTGCCGTCCCGCGGCGTCGCCCTTGCACGCCAGATGTTCTGCGACCAGCACACCGACCAGCCCTGGCTCCTCAAGGGCGATCCGACGGAGTCGCTCAGTGCTCGGCCGCGAAACCGGCACCGCCGCCGCCCACGCCTCCGCCAAGGCTAGACGGTCGTCCACCGACGATGCGGGCCAGAGATCCTCGAGGCGGTGCAGTTCGCCGAGTTCGCCAAGGCCCCCGAGCGCGAGCGCGGCCCGGCGCCGCACCAGGTGATCCGGATCTCGCCTCAACACATCGTGGAGCGCCTCGACATCACCGCTGGTTGGTCGCCGGGCGGCGGCTCCCAGGGCGGCGCGACGCACCCGAACGTCCATGTCCAAGAACGCTTGGCGCCGAAATGACCAGTGTTCCGGAGCGATTGACGAGGCAGCGGCGAGGGCGCGGCGAGTGGGGGTCGAGGAGCGAGCGTGTTCGGCGTACTCCTCCTCAGACAGCTCGGTCCCTGACTCGATCAGCATACGTCGGGCCGTGTCCCCAGTTGCGTCACCGCGTGTGGCGAGTCGTTCCAGGGTGGTGGAGATGGGTTGGATGCAGGGCGTGACGTGTTCGAGATAGACAGGGCCGTGAGGGTCAGACAGCGAGAGCAAATCACGTTCGAGGAGTATGCGCGCCAGCTCCTGCACGTGCGAGAGCAGAAGGGGTGCCTCGGTTGCTCGCCGGTCGACCGCGCTGCGCACCTCCGCTAGACTACCCTCGCGCGCTATGCTCTGCATTGACACCGAACCGCAAGCGAACAAAAAGAGCAGCGTCGAAGAGTGTGCGACGTGACGCAACCAGACGACCGAGCGAGCGAGCATGCCAAGGATCACTAGCACAAGCCATTGGGCCGTGGCTTTGGTCATCAATCCGAGGGCTGGGTGGTTCACTCGACACGCCGGAGGGCTTGCGCAGCTTCGGAGCCGGGCACGGGAGCACGGAGCGATTCTTTGCGAGGCCGACTCTGGCTCAGAGCTCGAACGGCAGGTGCGCGCACTCTCCTCCGGGGGCATTACTCGGCTGGTGATTTGTGGGGGTGACGGGACTCAATCCCGCGTGTTCTCGGCCCTGGCCGGGAGTGGAAACCCGCAGCTGCCCGAGTTGGTCGTGCCGCGCTTCGGGACGGTCGGGACGATTGGCCGTCGTTGGTCGCTCGGGCGCTTACCGCTCAGTCTGGTCGAGCATGCGCTCACCGAGCGAGGAGGAATGGTCGTGTCGCAACCCTCGCTTCGAGTTCGACTCAGGGAGGCGGAGCGGACCGAGGCTGTTGGATGCACCTTGGGTGCGGGGTTGGTCTCGCGGTTTTTCGAAGTCTACGAGGGCGCCGAACGACGCGGGATGCGCACGGCTCTGACCATTTTCGCCCGAACGTTCATCGGCTCCTTCTCGGGAGCTCGCACAGCACGAGAAATGCTCGAACTACGGCCGGCTCGGCTCGAGATCGACGGCGCGCCCCAGCCGGCATCGGCGTACAACCTAGTGGTCTGTTCGGTGTTTCGTGATGTGGGGCTCGGGATCCGAGTCACCTATCGGGCTCCGGATGTGACCGGATCGTTGCACCTCGTGGCCAGCACCCTTCCAGCTGCGCGCCTTGGTCGACAGGGACTCCGCGTATTCCGTGGGGTGCCTCTGCGCGGGCCCGGAATCGTCGATCGGCTCTGCCAGGACTTCAGCCTGGATTTTGCGTCGCGCGACGTGTTTGTGCTCGACGGTGAGCTGCTCTCGGCCAAGGGATTCCTGGTGAGCGCCGGCCCACTCCTGCCGATCTGGACGCCGGCTAAGGGGTAGCGCGATCGCGGTGTGCTAACGCCGCCGCCACGAAGTGTGAGAACAGTGGATGGGCCGCCATCGGGCGGCTCTTGAATTCTGGGTGGAACTGGCACCCGATGAAGTACGGGTGGTTCGGGAGCTCTACCATCTCCACCAACTTGCCGTCAGGGCTGGTCCCTGAGAGCACAAGCCCAAACTCAGCTAGCTTGTCTCGGAACGTGTTGTTGACCTCGAACCGATGACGGTGCCGCTCTTGGATGGTGTCGATCCGGTAGATCCGAGCAGCCAGTGTGCCCGGCTGGATGCGGCACGGGTACGCACCACGACGCATGGTTGCCCCCTTGTCCTTCACGCCCTCTTGTTCCTCCATCAGCGCGATGACAGGAAAGCGGAGATCCTTCTCGAACTCGGCGGAGTTGGCGTTGGCAAGGCCGCAGACGTGGCGCGCGTACTCGACCACTGCGAGCTGCATGCCGAGACAGATCCCGAAGAAGGGGAGGTCTTGCTCGCGAGCGTGGCGGATTGCCGCAATTTTTCCCTCGATTCCTCGATCGCCGAAGCCGCCTGGTACCAAGATGGCATCCAGACCCTGCAGGTGAGTCACAGGTGAGCTGCGCTCGATGTCTTCGGAATCGATGTAGGTGAGCTCCACGGCAACACCATTCTCGAGCCCGCCATGCACCAGCGCCTCGTGGAGTGACTTGTAGCTGTCCTTGAGGTGAACGTATTTCCCCACGATGCCGATCCGCACCGAGCCGCGTTCGGGGTTTTTCACGCCTCCGATCACCTGCTTCCACACATCGAGGTTTGGCTGGCGCGACCAGATGTTGAGCTTCTCGCAGATCTCCTGATCGAGGCCTTCGGCGTGAAGGACAAGGGGGAGCTCATAGATGCATTTTACGTCCACCGTGGAGATCACCGCGTTGACCGGGACGTTGGAGAAGAGAGCGATCTTTTCCTTGAGGCCTTGGCTGATGGGACGATCACAACGACACAGCAGGAAATCAGGCTGGATCCCGATTTCTCTCATCTCGCGTACCGAGTGTTGGGTTGGTTTGGTCTTGAGCTCGCCGGCGGCAGCGATGTGCGGCACCAGCGTGACGTGCACGCTCACCGCGTTCTGTGGACCGACCTCGAGACGAAGTTGGCGTATTGCTTCCAGGAACGGTAGGGACTCGATGTCCCCCACGGTTCCGCCGATCTCGACGATCGCGATATCAGCGTCTGACGTCGCCGCGAATATCCGAGATTTGATCTCATCGGTGATGTGCGGGATCACCTGAACCGTGGCGCCCAGATATGCGCCGCGCCGTTCCTTCTCGATCACGGCTTGATAGATTCGCCCGGTCGTCAAGTTGGAGTCACGAGTGAGCTGCGCGGTGGTGTAACGCTCGTAGTGTCCAAGATCGAGGTCCGTCTCCGCGCCGTCCTCGGTCACGAAGACCTCTCCGTGCTGGTAGGGCGACATGGTTCCCGGATCCACGTTGATGTATGGGTCGAGTTTCATGTGCGTGACGCGGAGGCCCCGCGCCTCGAGCAGCGCGCCCATCGAGGCCGCTGCCAAACCCTTGCCAATCGAGGAGACTACACCTCCCGTCACCAAAATGAACTTGGTTCGCCGACTCATCACATCACCTCGGTTTTCAGCAATCGATACCATTCTGGTCGACTCCCGATCAGAATGTCCCGAGGACGGTCACGCCGGTCCCGGTATCGGAAGCGAGTTGGGGGACGATCCGGAAGCTGGTCTGTGTGGGAACCGAAGCTGGCGGCGTGACCGCGGGTTGTCCGGCTGTGGCCGTTGACATTACGATACCCTGGATGGCGATCGCGAGCGATCCGGATTGCCCCAGAGCATCGAGCGAAACCAGAACGGTACGGAGTACAAGTTCGGTAAGGCTGCAGTTTGGCTCGGACGCGGGGCACCCAGTCTTCGAAAGGTCCAGGAAGGGTCCAGCGATCGGAATCTTGAGGTGGTCCCTCCCAGGCGCGCTGGTCCACATCTCACCGATCCCGAGGGCTCCAGCGTACCAGAGTGCGGTTGCGCCGAGACCGACACCAATGGTCAACATGCGCGCCTCAGGCGGAGGCAAGCGTTTGGCCTCGGCCCTCTCGGGCTCGATCACCGGCACCATCGGCGAGGTCGTGAGAGACGCCGAAGGAGGAAGTGGGCCTGCGGTAGGGGTCGAAGTGGCAGACGCTGCGACGGCCGTTGCAGCGGCGCCATTGGTCGTGGGCTGGGCACAGAGCGGGTTTGGAACACCCCACGCTGAGAGGCCAACCACCATGGTTGTGAAGAGCCGCGGGTTCCAGAGAAACACGTTCCCTTCTGGTCGCTCTCGGCGCTGATTTCAAGTCTCACGTCGGCCAAATCCGGCAGCAGACTAGATTCGACCGGCCGGTTCGCGAAGACGAGGCAAAGAGAGCACTCTCGAGTCCCTGGTCTTGGGGCTATTCGAGGTCTCCGAGAGAAGACCAACGCCCCTCCGCGCTGCTGCGGAAGTTTCGGGCGCGTGAACGCACCAGCGCCACCTGATCCTCGTGCCAGAGTGGGACGACTGGCATGTCCGCGAGCAGGAGCCGGGCCAGCTCCCTGTAGTGGAGCGCTCGTTGTTCACGATTGAGCTCTTCTGACGCCAGGTCGAGCAGACGACCTGCCGTGGCGCTCAGGTAACGAGCACGGTTTCCTCCGCGTTTCTCAGCATCGGGAATGTTGCGGTGGTGAAAAAACCAGGTGAGCACGTTGGGCTCGGTAAACTCGGGGATTTGCAGGATGGCAAGGTCAAAGTGTCCTTGATCCAACCGGGCCAGAAGCACACCAAGATCCAGCGGGATCACTCGGGTGTTGAGGCCAAGCTCCGTAAGCATTTGCGCGACGGCGCGGGCTACCAGCACACGGCTTCGATCGGTGCTCGACAGCAGGGTTACCGGTCGCAGTTGAGAGAGCACGCTGGCTGCGGCCTCGGGCGCGTAGGGGAGAGAGGGCAGGCCCTTCGGCGCTGCCCAATGCGACGGAGGGAACAGTGACCGGGCGACTACGGCATGGCCTCCGTAGAGATGCTCCACGATCAGCTTCCGATCGATCCCAAGCGACAAAGCTCTGCGCACTTCCGCACGATCCAGACCGGGACGTTGGTTGTGGACCAGCAGGTAGGTGACGTTGGCGCCGGGGCGCGTCACTTCGAAGACCCCGTTGAATGAGCGACCAGCCAGTTGGGCGAGTGATTGTGGAAGTTCGAGGATCGTGCTCTGTCCAGAGAGCAAGCTCATCGTGCGCGCTGTTTCATCCCGGTATGTGCGCACCACGATCGGTGTGTTCGGGGTCTTATCCACGCCATTTGTGGCGGGGAGCAACCGCACACGGCCTGGCTCCAAGGCGTCCACGCGAAATCGACCGAGACCGTCGAGCTCGAGTCCAAGATTTCGGGGTGCACGCGCCTGATCGGCACGCAGGATCGGGACCTCGAGATCGGTCATCCAAGTGGCACGCGGCTCCGAGAGGCAGAGTTCAAGCTCCAAAGGAGAGTGCTCTGTGCAGGAGGTGAAGGTCGACACGACGCTTTGGTGTGGACTTGCCAGCTCGGGATCGATCAGGGCTTCGAGAGTGGCACAGACGTCGTGTGCCGTCAGGGCTGCTCCGCTATGAAAACGGGCTTGAGCGCGCAGCGTCACATCGATGCAGCGACAGGGTCGATAGCGGAGGCTCTCTGCGAAATACGGGAGAGGCTCGAGCGTGTTTGGATCGAGCCGAACCAGCGAGCCATGCACCAGTCGCGAGAGCTTGACGTCGAGGGCACGAGTAGCATACCTCGGATCGAGAGTGGTGCTCTCAGAGACAACGCTGATCTCGAGGTCGCTGTGGTGAGCGGAGTGCCGTCCCGTACACCCGAGGGCGGTCGCCACAATCAGAACCCAGACCCGCCGGGCAGCCCGCGATTGCAGTACTGGTCTTGGATTGTGTTTGGCTCCAGGGTATGAATCCACCGTGCACCGGACCATATCGCGCTTTCGAATCCGAGTCTGCTGGCTTCTGACGGTGGCGGGGAGCCTGAGCCAGCCCGCGCTCGGCCACGTAGACCAGGAGCCTGATGAGTCTCGTGGCGCGACAGTGATTGATGCGCGCGCAGAGCCGAGTTGGGCCGAGCTGATTGATTGGGTAGAGTCGCGTGACGGTCGCGTCGGCATGGCTGTCGCCGAGCTGGAATCGGGCGAGAAGCTCGCGTATCGGGCAGATGTGCCCCAGAATCCCGCCTCGACGAGCAAGCTGCTCACGGCGGCAGGTGCGCTGCTCCGGCTCGGACCGGACCGGCGCTTCGTGGTGAGGCTGCATGGGCAGCTCGGCCGGGGCAGCGTCTCTTCGTTGGTGTTGTGGAGCGATGGGGATCCCGCTCTCGAACCCAGGGTGCTCGATGAACTGGTAGCGACTCTGGTGGGGCTGGGAGTGCGCCGCGTGCTTGGTCCCATCGGTGTTGATCAGAGTTGTTTCGATGCGGAGACGACACCCCCGGCTTTCGACCAACAACCAGACGAATGGGCGGGGTTTCGCGCTCCGGTGAGCGCGGTGGCGGTTGCCAGAAACACGGTCAGGCTCAGGGTTCGCGCGGGCCAAGCTGGGCAAGCAGCGCAGGTCGAGTTCTTCCCCGCTGGCGCATTGCTCGGATCCACCGGTGAGGTTCGCACTGTGGAGGGGAGAGGTGCACGGGTCTCGTGGCAGTTGATCCCGGATGGGCGCGAGTTGGTGGCGGAGGTCGGTGGATGGATCGGCGAGGGCTCATCTGGGGTGGTCGAGACGCGCAGACTCGCCGATCCTCGCCTGGCTCCAGCGCGGATCTTGTCGGAAGCGCTCAAGAGGAAAGGCGTCTCGGTCAACGAGCGTGTTGTGGAGCGCAGCGTCGACGAACTCCCGGTGTTGGCTCTGCATCACTCGGCTCCGGTGTCGCGCCTCTTGAGTCGCTTGGGCAAGGATAGCGACAATTTCACGGCTGAGATGCTGCTGAAGGCGGTTGGGGCGGTCACCACCGGTGGACCGGGCGCGAGTGCGGCCGGGGCCGAAGAACTCGAGCGTGTGCTGATTACCCTCGGGCCACTCGAGCCGGGCACACAGCTCAAGAACGGCTCCGGGCTTTTTCGTGCCAACCTGCTCAGCGCCAGCGCGTTGGTGCGCGTGCTCCTGTTTGCACTTCGCCATCCGGCCCTCGGCCAGACATACCTCGAACACCTCGCAGTCTCGGGGCTAGATGGCACTCTACGGAGACGCCTTTCCGTTCTCCCCCCGGGAATTCGGGTGTTGGGTAAGACCGGCACGCTCCGTGACGTGGACGCGCTGGCGGGATATCTTGTCCAGCACGATCGGACGCTGGCAGCGTTCGCTATCCTGGTGGACGGTCTGAGCGATCACGCAGAAGTGCGCAAGCGGATCGACGCCTGGGTGCGTGGGTTAGCGCGGCGGAGCAGCGCCCGCGAGGTCGGCCTAACGCGTGGTGTCCGCGTCACGGAAGCGGGCGTGCCACTCCTGTAGGCTGCGCACGCTGTTCGACTCCCGACCGAGCAATCGACGAACCTCGAGCGCGTCGGTGAGTGAGATTGCGGCCGCCATGGTCGTGAAATATGGGATGCTGGCCAGGAGCGCTCCGCGTCGAATCGAGTAGCTGTCCCGGATCGCCTGCGACTGCTCGGTCGTGTTGATGACGATCTGCACCGTCCCGTCGCGGATCGCGTCCACCACATGCGGTGAGCCCTGCAAGACTTTGTTGACTCGCTCGACTGGGATACGGGCTTGGCGGATCACCACTGCTGTGCCATCCGTTGCCAGGAGTGTGAAACCGAGATTGCGCAGTCGGCGTGCCACCTGAACCGCCAGCTGCTTGTCGTCATCCTTGACGCTGATGAAGACGCGACCCCCAGCAGGCAAGCTGAACCCCGCCGCTGTTTGCGACTTGCTGAATGCGAGGCTGGTCGTGGTCGCGACGCCCATCACCTCACCGGTCGAGCGCATCTCCGGCCCGAGGATGGTGTCGACGCCTGGAAACTTCGAGAAGGGCATCACCGACTCTTTGACGGCCACATGGGTAGGTAGGTAGTCGTCACTGAATCCCAGTTCCGTGAGGGTCTTGCCCGCCATCACTTTGGCAGCGATCTTCGCCAGCGGGCGTCCGGTGGCCTTGGATACGAACGGTACGGTGCGCGACGCTCTCGGATTGACCTCGAGCACGTAAACACGATCATGCTTCACCGCAAATTGCACGTTCATCAGCCCAATCACACCGAGTTCGATGGCCAGCGCCTTGGCCTGGGTCTCGATGCTCACGACCACACTCGAGGGCAGGGTATGAGGAGGCAGCACGCTGGTGGAGTCGCCGGAGTGCACTCCCGCTTCCTCGATGTGTTGCATGACGCCGCCAATCACGGCAGTTTGCCCGTCGCACACCAGATCGACGTCCACTTCGATGGCATGGTCGAGGTATTGGTCGATAAGTAGCGTCGGGACCACGTTGTCTTCGCGAGCCGCCTGGATGGCAAGGCCCACGTAGGCAGCGAGTTCCTGCTCTGACCAGCACACCATCATCGCTCGACCGCCGAGAACATATGATGGCCGCACCAGCACCGGAAATCCGATGCGTTGCGCGATCACCAGGGCCTCGGCGTGGTCGCGGGCAATTCCGGCTTCCGGGCGCCGTAGCGCCAGCTTGGTCAACAGCTGATCGAAGCGCTCCCGATCCTCCGCGCGGTCGATGGCATCTGCCGAGGTGCCCAGCAGCGGGACGCCGGCGCGCGTCAACGGCACCGCAAGCTTGAGCGGAGTTTGGCCGCCAAACTGCGGGATTACCCCCAGCACACGCCCGCTCCGTGACTCCTCCTTGACGATGGCGAGGACGTCCTCGAGCGTCAAGGGCTCAAAGTAGAGACGATCCGCTGTGTCGTAGTCGGTCGAGACCGTCTCCGGGTTGCAGTTGACCATGATGGTCTCCAACCCAAGCTCGCGCAGGGCGTACACCGCATGGCAGCAACAGTAGTCGAATTCGATGCCTTGCCCGATTCGATTTGGGCCACCCCCGAGGATAATGACCTTGTCCCGGCTGGAGACGTTGGACTCCGATTCTGTCTCGTAGGTGGAGTAGAGGTAGGGGGTATGGGCGACGAACTCGGCCGAGCAAGTATCGACACGTCCGAAGACGGCGTCGATGCCTAGTTCCAGGCGCCGCGCGCGAACCTCGTCCTCGGTCGAACCCCGCAGGCCAGCGATCTGAGCATCGCTGAACCCGAGTCGCTTGCTCTCGAGCAGTAGCTCCCGATCGAGGGAGGAGGCGCCCGCGATCGTCCGCTCCTTTAGGATGATACGCCCCAGTTGAGCCATGAACCACGGATCGATGCCGGTCATGCCCACGATCTCGGCCTCCGAGAGCCCAAGCCGGAGCGCGTCAGCCACGTAGAAGAGCCGATCGGCACTGCCGATTCCAATCAGCCTGCGGAGGCATTGGGAGAGCTCCTGATCGGTGATTGGCGGTAGTTTCGGGGGGGCCTGGCTGATGGGGGGGGCTTCGTTGATCAGGTCGCGCGAGGCAGCATCGGGGAAGGTCAGGGAGCGATAGTCGATGCGATCGACCAGTGACACGAGACCGTCGCGGCCGATCTCGAGCGAACGTGCCGCCTTTTGCAGAGCTTCGGGGAAGGTACGGCCAATACTCATGGCCTCGCCCACGCTCTTCATCTGCGGCCCCAGGCGCCGATCGGCTCCTACGAATTTCTCGAAGGCGAACCTTGGCCATTTCACCACCACGTAGTCGATGGTGGGCTCAAAGGCGGCGCTGGTTCGCGTGATGTCGTTCTCGAGCTCGTCGAGCGTGAACCCTACGGCGAGCTTGGCGGCGATTTTCGCGATCGGATAGCCGGTGGCTTTGGACGCCAGCGCGCTCGAGCGCGAGACTCGTGGGTTCATCTCGATAACCAGCACCCGGCCGGTCTTCGGGCAGACCGCGAACTGAACGTTCGAGCCGCCGGTTTCCACGCCAATCTCGTGCATGACTGCACGTGCCGCGTCGCGCAACCGCTGGTATTCGCGATCGGTGAGGGTCATGGCAGGGGCGACGGTGATCGAATCCCCGGTGTGTACTCCCATCGGATCCAGGTTTTCGATCGAGCAGATGACGATGAAGTTGTCGTTTTTGTCGCGGATGACCTCGAGCTCGTACTCCTTCCAGCCGAGAACACTCTCCTCGACCAGCACCTCGTGCACCGGTGAGTTGAAAAGTGCCCACTCCACCTTCTGAGGCAGCTCGGAAGGTTCGTTGACGATGGAGCCACCCGCACCACCAAGCGTGAAGCTGGGACGGAGGATGGTGGGGTAGCCCGTCAGCTTCACGATCTCTTCGGCCTCGGCGAGGCTCTTTGCATATCCCGAGCGTGGACACTCGAGCCCAGCGCGCGCCATCGCATCCTTGAAGAGCTTCCGATCCTCGGCCTTGCGGATCGATTCGACCTGGGCCCCGATCAGCTGCACGCCAAATTTGGACAGGATGCCGGACTCATGGAGTGCCAAAGTGAGATTGAGGGCGGTCTGACCTCCGAGGGTTGGCAACACCGCGCAGGGGCGCTCTCTTTCGATGATGGCGGCGAGGGTGTCGTGGTCCAGAGGTTCGACGTAGGTTCGCCGCACCAGCTCTGGGTCCGTCATGATGGTCGCGGGGTTGGAGTTCACCAACACTACGTCGTATCCGAGCTCCGTCAGCGCTTTCGCGCCCTGGGTGCCGGAGTAGTCGAACTCGCAGGCCTGTCCAATGACAATGGGGCCTGAACCGATGAGGAGGATCTTGTGGATGTCGTCGCGCCGGGGCATGGGGCCTCGTTGGGGAGCGAGGTCAGGCTCGCGTGGCGCGTCTAGCACACAAACACCCCAGCACTTTCGGATTGTCGTCGGCTAACAGGCCCAGAATAGGCCAATTGGCCAGGCAGAAAACGCCCTTGTGCCTGATTCTGATGGATAGGCGGCGGGCGATTGTTTGTCCTTCTGACCGATGTGATACGCTCTGAGTCCCGCGGTCCAATGGCCGAGCTTGACGCGCCGCGAACGATCCGTCATAAGGCTGCGCTCCCGCTGGCACACGTCACCGGGTTCTCGTTGCACCGGATCCCACGGTGCCCCACCAGTCGAGCCTGTCATGCCCAAGATGAAGAGCAATCGCGCTGCCTGCAAGCGCTTCAAGATCACCGGTTCGGGACGTGTTCGTCGCTCCAAGTGCGGTGCGCAGCATGGCCTCATCGGCAAGAGTCGGACGCGACGCCGTCGCTTGCGCGACAACGACATGGTGGCTCCCCCGATGGAGAAGCGGATCAAGCTGATGTTGCCGTACGGCTGATTTTCTAAGGAGATCGACAATGCCCCGCGTTAAGAGAGGTCCGCAACCCCGTCGTCGTCACAAGCGCGTGCTCGAGCAGTGCGAAGGTTTCTGGGGTGGTCGCAAGAATCGCATCCGGCAGGCGATGCATGTGCTGTGGAAGTCGTGGCAGTACGCCTATGTAGGGCGCAAGCGCCGCAAGCGTGACTTCCGCCGGCTGTGGATCACCCGGATCACAGCTGCCTGTCACGAGAACGGCGTGAGCTACTCCCGGTTCATGGGCGCCCTCAAGGTGAAGGGTATCGAGCTCGACCGGAAGGTGCTAGCCGAACTCGCGGTGACGGATCCCGCTGCTTTCAAACAACTGACGAGTCTGGTTCCCGCCGGCTGAGCTGGGGTCCTCGCTGATGTCCGCCGATGCCGCGAGCGAGATCGAAGCGGGGCTCGAGGCGTTTGGGCTCGAGTACCGCGAAAGGTTCGAGACTGCCGCCAACGAGGTTGAGCTGCGGCTGATTCGCGCCGAGTTGTTGGGCAAGAAGGGTAGCCTCACCACTGTCCTTCGGGCGATGGGGCGAGTTCCGGGAGCGGACCGTCCACGCTTGGGGGAGCGGGTCAATGCCGCTCGCGCTGCGGTGGAAGAGGCTTTCGAGAAGCGACTCCTCGAGCTTCGCGCCGATGCGCGGCGGCGTGAGCTTGCAGCTCCTCCCGAGGATCTGAGTCTTCCGGGACGCGTGCTCGTGCCGCGAGGTCATCGGCACCCGATAAGCCTGGTCAAGGACGAGATTCTGGACACGTTTCGTTCACTTGGTTTCGAGATAGCTCATGGTCCAGAGGTGGAGTCCGAGGACAACAACTTCACCAAGCTTGCCTTCCCCAAGGATCATCCGGCCACTGACATGCAGGACACCTTCTGGGTGCGAGTGGACGGGGGAAACACCGATCGGCGTACGCTGCTCCGGACGCACACCAGTTCGGTCCAAATTCGCGAGATGAGTTCGCGAAAGCCTCCGCTCGCGATCGTGAGCGGAGGCGCCGTGTACCGTCGTGATGATGACGTCACGCATTCGCCGATGTTCCACCAGATTGAAGGGTTTCTGGTGGACACTCAGGTCACGTTCGCTGAGTTGAAAGGGGTACTGACCGAGTTCATCCACCGCTTGTACGGTGAACGAGAGGTTCGGTTTCGGCCCAGCTACTTCCCGTTCGTGGAGCCTGGTGCCGAGGTGGATGTGGCGTGCGTCTTCTGCGAGGAGGGCACAGCGAGTCGCGCAGAGTGTCGCGTCTGCAAATCGAGCGGGTGGCTCGAGATCCTGGGGTGCGGCATGATTCACCCCGATGTTTTCAGTCACTGTGGCCTGGATCCAGACGCAGTCACCGGGTTCGCCTTTGGTCTCGGCGTTGAGAGAGTAGCGATGCTGCGCTACGGGATTCCGGACATCCGCGTGCTGTTCGAGAATGATCCCCGCTTCTTGAACCAGTTTTAGGCCGAACCTGTCGGACCGAGTGTGGTCGGCCAAGCGACCATTCGATGCCTGTGGGTGGTTGTTCGTGCGGTAGGATGAGCATGCGGCCGGATCGACCTGGCTTGGCGGGTAGGGCGAGAAAGACATCCGATCCCGAAAGCCGTGCCGGACATCCTGATCATGCTGCTCTAAAGAATGTGCCAAGGTCCCGCGCGGTCGGTAGAGGACCAAATTGCACCGCTGCCGGGTCGAAATCGCACTTCTGAAATCGCGAAGACGACTGGCCAAAGGGACGAAACCCAGCTTGTGACCGCTTCGTGTTCTACCCTTGACAGGGGAAGGTATATGTGGAAAAGGGACTAGGTTAGGTGGCGTTCTCAGCACCGCCTCTCCGCATAGCACCCTTTCCGAGGTGCGCCGCCCCTCGGGCGGTCAGGAAGAATAGGTGAGGGTCATCGGTAATCGGTGACTCCGCGCAAGTCGACGCGAAACTCTTTTCTGGCGCGGCCGTCTGTAGTAGAGGTGCCGCCGTTCAATGCCCTACATGAGCTACAATCTCCTACCTGAGTCGCTGACCGCGGTCTCCTCTCCGAAGTTCAGGACACTGGGCCTTCGTCCTTTGGACCTTCGCGCAGAGACTGTGGGTAGGTCAGTCGGTTTTTTTCTTGCTGTGGCAAACCGTGGGGAGGATGTCAGTTGGTTGCACGGCAAGAATCAGGAATAGAAATTGCAGCGTGTGGTTTGTGAAACGATAAGTCTAGCATTCAGGACGTTCGCCGCCTTCGGTTCTGACCATCCGTCCTGTTTTTGTTCGGACGTCTCTCGGAATCGCCTGGTTGCTTTCCCACGATGATTCGGTTCGTGGGCCACAACACTGTTCAAATCCCTAACTTTGCCCAACGCTATGCAGGACAAGATGTCGACGAATCGCGAAGCCCAGTACACCGAACCCCCCGAGTTCGATCCGGCCTACAGCGAGTCTACGGATTCGTCGAAGCCTGAAGCCCGGCGGGTGGAAGGCCCGAGCGCTTCCGAGCTCCGCCCACCCGAACCGGGTGTCGAGGCCTTTGCAAGCGAGGCTCCGGAACCCCGGGATATTGGTCCACTGGACGGCGCTACGGACTCCATGCTGTCGCGCTATTTCCGCGACATGGCTACCCATCAAGTGATGGGGCCCGACGAGGAGTTGGAGTGCGCCCAGGCGGTCGAGGAAGCTGAGATCGAGCACTGGGTGGCCCTGCTCTCGTACATTCCTGTTTGTGAACCGGTCCTTGATGGTTTGGAGCATGACATCGCTGAGGCCAGCGAGGCCGATCGGCCTGAGGTCCCCCAGGTGGAGGAGCTGCGTAAGCTGGTCAAACTATACCGGAAGCAGCGCTCCAAGCTGAACGCGGACCAGCAGCGTCAGTGGACTGACCTCGGCGCCGATCTGGCACGAGCCGTGCGCTTGCCTGACTCCGACCGGATCTGGATGACCAATGCGTACCGGACGGTGCGGGAGATGGTCCAGCCCGAAGGTGTGGACGGAGAGCGACAACCGATCGCTGATACCCCTGCGTATCGCCGGTTCGTTGAGCGGGTCCGTCGAACAGACTACCGGCAGCGCTGTGCCAAGAATCGCTTCGTGAAGGCCAACCTGCGCTTGGTGGTGAGCATCGCTCGGCGCTACAACCGCGGCCGTCTCCCCCTCATCGATCTGATCCAGGAGGGCAACATTGGTCTGATGAAAGCGGTGGAACGTTTCGATCACACCCGCGGTTACCGGTTCTCGACCTACGCCTCCTGGTGGATCCGCCACGCTATCAGTCGTGCACTGGCTGACAAAGGCCGAGCCGTGCGCATTCCTGTACACATGCTCGACACGTACAATCGCGTGTCCCGTGCCACTCAGACCATTATCGCACGGACGGGGCGCGAACCGACTCTCGATGAACTCGAGAAGGAAACTGGCGTCCCCAAGGAGAAGCTAGACAAGGTCCGTGACCTGTACGCCGATACTCCTTTCTCACTGGATCGACCGGTGGGGGATGAGGATGGTCGCCGGTTCATTGATTTTCTGGTGGAAGAGAACTCGCTTTCGCCCTTTGATTGTCTGGCCAACCAGAAATGGGCAGAGGAAGTGCAACGATTGCTGGGCACCTTGACCCCTATCGAGAGCAGAATCATAAGGTGGCGCTTCGGCTTGGACAACGAGGATGAGCTCACGTTGAAGGAGATCGGAGACAAGTACAATCTCTCCCGTGAGCGCATTCGGCAGCTGCAAGAGCAGGCGATCGGTAAGATCCGAAAGCAAGTCAGAGACGTCTGGCTCTAGGTTCTTGGTGGATTGGTGTCCGACGAGGTTCCGACCTCGTAGCCTGTGCGCTGAAGCTGGACCTGTTATCGGCCGCAAGGCCGCTATGGGCTTCTATCTGAACTGAGGCAGCGTGGGGGATTAGCCAAGGAATCTCTGCCGGGTGGGTGGCTGCTTCGGAAACATCGTGTACCACTCGGTTCTATGAGTGTTCTCGCCCAGCTGTCCCACTCCCAACTCAAAGAGCAGAAGGCCATGCTGTCTTCGCGTTACGAAGCGATCGTCTCGCGTGGCCTCAAGCTTGATATGACGCGCGGTAAGCCGGCTGCGCTGCAACTCGAGCTCTCGGCCGAGCTCGCGACGGTTCTTGGGAAGGGTGACCATTGTGCTGCGGATGGCACAGACGTGCGCAACTACGGTGGGTTGGAGGGCATCAAGGAGATGCGCGCCCTGTTTGGCGAATTGCTGGGCGCTCCTGCCGAGCAGGTGCTGATCGGAGGCAACTCCAGTCTGGAGATGATGCACAACGCTGTGGTTCGCGCCCTGCTGCATGGTGTCGTGGGCAGCGAAGCTCCCTGGAGTCGCGTCAAGACCAAGTTCCTGTGCCCTGCCCCTGGCTATGATCGACACTTCGCGATCTGCGAGCATCACGGGATCGAGATGCTCACCGTTCCGCTCAGGAGCGACGGCCCTGACATGGAGGTGGTGGAGAGGATGGTCGCTGAGGATGCGACCATCCGGGGCATGTGGTGCGTGCCGAAATACTCGAATCCGACCGGGATAACCTATTCGGATGCAGTGGTTCGGCGTCTCGCTGCGATGAAGACCGCGGCGTCCGACTTCCGGATCTTCTGGGACAACGCCTATGTCGTCCACGATCTGTCGGAGACCAGTGACGAACTCAGTAACTTGCTGAGCGCCTGCCAAGAGGAAAAAACCGACGATCGACCGTTTGTTTTCGGATCCACTTCGAAGATCAGTTGGGCAGGCGCGGGGATCGCAGCGATGGCCTCGAGTCCCGCCAACATCGCGGACGCCAAGAAGCACCTGTCGTTTCAGACGATTGGACCGGACAAGGCCAACCAACTGCGGCACCTGCGCCTTTTCCCTGACATGGCGGCGATTCGAGCGCATATGCGGCGCCATGCCGCGATCATGGCACCCAAATTCGACGCGGTCTGCTCGGTGTTCGAACGTCAGCTGGGCGGACGTGGGATCGCTAGCTGGACTCGTCCGAATGGCGGATACTTCGTGAGTTTGGACACTCTCGCGGGATGTGCAAAGCGCGTGGTTTCGCTGGCGGATGCGGCAGGGGTCAAGCTGACGCCGGCGGGCGCAACCTTTCCCTACGGACGAGATCCGGAAGACAAGAACATCCGGATCGCTCCCTCGCTGCCTCCGCGCGATCAGGTGGAGCTGGCGATGGAGGTGGTGTGTACTTGCGTGGAGCTGGCTGCGGTGGAGAAGTTGGTCGGGTGAAGCCTAGAACTCTCCGAGCAACCCGAGACTGGGGTAGATGATGGGTGACTGGACGCCGGTCTCGAAATCATCGAGGCCGGTGTCGGTCATGCCGAATTGCGCGGTGGTCGAGAAGGAGACGACCGTGAGTTCCGCTGCCACGAAGACCGCCTTGTAGCCGAGCGCTCCACCGAGCAGCGCCCCCAGGTAGGTGCCGGTTCCGTCCAGCGCTACGCTGACCTCCGAGTGTTCAGGCAAGGTGAGGCCGAGTCGAGCATGGTATCGAGAAAACAGCGCACGCGGCCCCCCCCACCACCGGTACCAGCTGCCGCGGCCTCCTGCGAGCACCACCAAATCCAGTTCCTGACGCGTGTAGTCGTCGAAGCTCACGTAGTCGGAGAGCAGGTTTGGCAGTTCGAAGCCGAAAGTGACGCGACTCAGGCCCAAACCAGCGCTGAGGTCGATTCCCTGTTGGTCCTGGGTAAGAAACTGCATCCGCGCGCCGAGTCGAGTGCCGCCCGAGACCGCGCGCAACGAGAGTTCGCTCCCGTAGCCGATTCCGAGACCGATCCCGGCATGGGTGTTCAGGCTCGGGGGATTGAGCATGGTTGCCATCGTAGCTTCGAGGAGACGTTCCTGTGATTCAGCCCCGACCTCGAGCCCCGAGGTCGAGATTTCGCCCGCGACTTCTGTACCGATATCGACCAGTTCATCGAGACCGCTTCCCGGTATTGACACGTCGGTGCCCATTTCCAGACGGACATGCTTCGCGGCGGGCACGTGCGCTGGTGTGAACGTGGACAAGGTGGGCGCGCACCCGAGCAGTGCTGAGCACACGAGTACTGTGTGGGCAGGGTGCTCGAATCTTAGGGCGAGAGGGGAGAGCATGGACCAGGAAAACCCGAACTTTGGGGAGATAGTGGGGCAAAGCTACTCCAGCGCACGCCTTGGGACGAGGCGCAACGCGCGGATCGGCTCGCGGGTCAAGTCGCGCCTCCTGCGTTTCTGCCCGAGCCTGGGTGCCGAACTTTGGTAACGTCCACTGTGCTATGGGGCGCGAGTCACTCGAAGTTCTCCTCGAACTCAAAAACCATGAGCTCGAGCGGGCGAAGAGCGAGCTTTCTCGGGTGATTGCCGAAGGTGAGTCGAGTCGTGCAAAGCTTGGGGCTGCCGAGGCCAGCCTGAAACGTGAGCTTTTGCATCTGACGGCTGCGATTCAGGAGACCCGGACGATAGCGGTGCCTTCAGCCTGCTCCGTGCTCGAACTCACGCTGGCCTGTGAAAACCACAAGAATGCCCGCGCGGGCGTCACAGAAGCTAGGGCTCGAGTGGACGAGGCTCGTCGGAAGGCTGAGCGTGATGGTGCGGCTGAACGTCGGGCGACGGCACAGCTCGCGCAGATCCGCGCTGAACAGCGAGCGGTCAGTCGCGTGGCGGAGCGCCGCCGAGCAGAAGAGGCCAAGCGGCGTGAAAACCAAACCGAAGAAGAGGCGGTTCTGGTCACGTCGTTTCGTCGCGGCGGTGATTCACCTGGGTTTGGGAGTGCCTAGATGGTCGGGCGAGTGAACAGGTACGAAAACGGTTGGTGCGGGTGGTGGCTTCGGCTCGGCCTGATGGCGGTGCTGCCTTGCCTTATGGTGTGCACGAACCGCGCTTCGGTTGAAGTCCCTCGGCCTAGCCCCGCGCTAGCGAGTGCCACGGTCAGCGCAAGTCAGCCCGGCGATGCCGTGGCTGTTGAACTCGACCAGCTCCTCGATGAGTTTCGGCCCATCCTCGAGGAGCCAGGGCTTTTTGAGGTAGCTCGTGCCGTCGATGCCGAGGACTACGTTACTGCCAGCCAGTTGCTTGAACGCAGCATCGCCGAGCTCCCCGTGATGGCGCCCGAACGTTTGGAACTCCATTATCTGCTCGGCCGCTTTGCGGAGCGGCTCGAGGAGCACGAGCGAGCGAGTCGGGCCTTCCGCGAGGCCACGCGTGACCCGACTTGGGTACTCTCAGCCTATGCGCGGGTCGCAGCATCGCGCCATGCGATTGCGTCCGGAGATTACGCAGCAGCCGAGCGCGACCTTGGGGACTTGCAACAGGGCTTGGGGTTGAAGACCGAGTTGGCCTGGCTTCGGTCTGAGCTCCTCGAGCAGGCTGGTCAGCGAAGGGAGGCGATCGCGCTACTCCGCGCCCAGCTCCAGGCTCTCCTTGAGTTACCCGAAAGGGTCGAGACGGGGTTGAGACTTGCCGAGATGCTGGAGCGGCACCGGGTGGAAATGGCTCAGGCCACGCCCGGCGAGATCGAGGAAATTCTGCGGCTGTCATCCAACGCGATAACCGCCGCACCCGAGAACTCGAGGGTGAAGGCGCGCGCCGCTTCCCTCGAACGCAGTGTCCTTGGAGGGCTCGACGAGTCTGGTCGTCTGCGCATTGCCGAGTGGAGGCGCGATCTCCTGCTCGATCGCGCTGAGGCGCTGGCTGATGTCCGGCGTTTCAACGACGCGGTGGAGGTGGCAAAGGAATTGATCGCGTCCCTTCCTCCTGCTGAGCCCTTGGATTCAACATGGGGGTGTCGGGCCAGCCTGATTGTTGGGCGTGCCCTGGCGCACAATCGCGAGACCAAAGCCGCGATCGAGCAACTGACAGCGGTAGCCGAGGGTTGTCGTGATCCTGACGTGGTGGTGCGCGCCGCATACCTCGCGGGCACGCAAACCGCTCGGCTCAACCGGTGCGCGGAGGCGGTGGTTTGGTTTGCCACCATCGAAGAGCGATTTTCTGGGCATCGTCTTGCGGATGACGCTCGGTTGCGTCGTGCCCAGTGTTACACCGACCTTGGTTTCGAGAGTCGAGCCACCGAGCTACTCGGTCGCTTCGTGGACGACTACCCGAGGGGCGACATGACCCGAGAGGGAGTGTTCCAGTTGGCGCTGCGCCGCCTCGTGCGTGGAGACTGGTCAGGTGCCGCTGCGGTCTTGGAGCGCGTCTCGGGCACGGAGCCACCCCAGGCCACACCTGTCGAGCAGTTGGATCGGGAAGCGTATTTTCTGAGTCGGGCGCGGCTAGAGCTGGGGGAGCGAGAGTCAGGACTGCGAGGACTCGAGGAGCTGGTTGTACAACGACCGTTCTCGGTTTACATGCTTTTCGCCTACTCTTTTCTGCTCGAGCTAGCGCCGGAGCGCGCGAGCATGGCCCTCGAGCGAGGGCTCAATGAATCTTTGAAAAGGCGGCTGGGTGATGCGCGCGAGGCAGCGCTCGATCCCTCGGCACTGGCGCGTGCGGTCGCGCTCTTTCGGTTTGGTGAGTTTGATGCTGCAGAGTGCGAACTCGAGCGTGCGAGGCTGAGCGAACGCGCTACCGGTGCCGAGAAGCGGGCGATCGCCGAACTCTACGTGCGCGCTGGGGTCCCGCGTGCCGCCGTCACCTTTCAGAAGCGGTACGCGTCTGCCTGGGCAGGCTCGTGGCCGGGCGGTGAGTTCGAGGCCGCCTGGCGAGTTGCCTACCCGCGTCCACATGCCGCGCTGGTCAGCGCCGAAGCCAGCAAGAACGGCCTAGATGAGGCTTTAGTCTACGCAATCATGCGTGAGGAATCGGAGTTTGACGAGCGGGCGGTGAGCCATGCACAAGCTTATGGCTTGATGCAACTGATTGTCCCCACAGCCACGACTGCTGCTCGGGGCACCAACCTGGCACACGATCCGACAGCGCTGCTCGAGCCACGCACGAACATCACCCTGGGATGCCGGGTGCTCGGGGAGTTGATGCGGCGCTTCGACGGCGAGCTGGTGATGGCTATCGCCGGATACAATGCCGGCCCCGGACGGCCGCGACGCTGGAAGCGTGAGCGTCCAAATCTTGGCCTCGACGTTTGGATTGAGTCGATTCCGTATGCTGAGACGCGCAACTACGTGAAGCGTGTCCTTGGTTCGCGCGCAGCCTATTTGTACCTCTACCAGGAGCGCCGATCGGCGAAGGCGCTCGTCGTGCCTCGAACTCTCCGCGTCGAGTGAACGATGACGGGCCGGGGCTCAACCGCTGTTCTCGTAGCCCTGCTCCTGGTTGCGGGGTTGGTTAGCTCTGCTTGTCGGTGCGTCTCGGGTACGGAGTCGCGGAGGCGTGCCGCTCCGCCGGATGTGCCGCAAAATTCCGGTTCCGGTGACGATTGGCGTGACGGGCGCCTGCCCGTCGCTCTGACCGAAGGCGAGCCCAGGCAGGGCGGAGAGCTGGTGGTTCAGCTCGACGCAGAGCCACCGAGTCTGAATCCGATTGTGGATTCGGACTGGTGGGCGAACCAGATCACTCAGCACCGGATTTATGAGTCGCTGGTTGCTCCCGATCCCATGGACCATCCTCGTTACACCGTTCGCCCGGAGCTCAGTGTGGCTTGGGAGGTGAGCACCGATCAACGAACCATTGACTTTCGACTGCGCCGCGATGTCAGGTTCCACGACGGTCATCCGTTCACCGCGCGTGACGTGATCGCCACATTCGACAAGATCCGAGACAATTCGACCAAGGCGATGCATGTTCGTGCCTACCTGACCGAACTCGAAAGCTACCAGGCACTCGACGACTACCTAGTGCGCTTTCGCCTGAAACGCCCATACTTCATGGTCATGGACGGTCTGTTCTCCGAGGTGCCGATCCAGCCTGCCCACCGAATCGCACCTCTCTCCGGTTCAGAATACAACGAGGCAGCCACCAACCCGTTGAATCGAGCCCCGATCGGCTCGGGACCCTTTCGGTTCGTACGCTGGGACAGCCACGAGCGCATCATCCTGCAGCGAAACGAGGACTACCGCGGTCGGGGACCACATCTAGATCGGGTGGTATTTCGGCTGGTGAAGGATCCAAGCATCGCGCTCGAGCTGGCGGAGCGCGAGCAGCTCGATGTGCTGCCCAAGCTTCGGTCGCAAGACTATACGAAGCTTGACGAAGCACGCTTTCGCCCCAGGTTCCACCGCAGCCAGTTCTATGATGCCAACACGGTGTGGATCGGTTACAACCAGCGTGTGCCAGCGCTCGCCGATCGGCGAGTCCGGGTGGCGATGACCATGTTGACCGATCGCCATTCTATCAACACCTCCCTTCTTCACGGGCTCGGAAAGGACACGACCTGCCATTTCTACTGGGAGAGTGCGGCCTGCGATCCCGCTCTCGAGCCTCTGCCCTTCGATCCATTGGGCGCTATCCGATTGCTCGAGCAGGCTGGGTACATCGACCACGATCGCGATGGTTGGCGGGATCGAGATGGCCAGAACATGAGCTTCGGCTTCTTGTTCAGCTCCACCTCCCGCGACTCAGGCCGGATAGGGACCGTCCTCATGAAGCAGTTCGAGCGCGCGGGGATCGAGCTTCGGCTCGAGCGCGCGGAGTGGTCAACCTTCACTCGGCGTCTGAGGGAGCACCGCTTCGACATTTGCACGATGGCCTGGGTCGGTGGTCCGCGTGGTGATCCCACCCAGGTCTGGCACTCGACGTCGATCGAGGGTGGCTCAAACTTCGTGGGATTCTCGCACCCGATGGCTGATGACCTCATTGAACGTGCGCGCATCGAACTCGACGACGATCGGCGCAACGCACTCTTGCGTGACTTCGGGAAGCTCCTGTACGCGGAGCAGCCGTATACGTGGTTGGCAGTTCGTCCGCGACTGTCGCTGATTCATCGGCGCGTGAAGGGCCTCCGTGCCACCCTAATGGGGTTCCGCTACGAAGACGCGTGGCTCGTCACGTCACCGCCCGAATCGGACAAAGCGAGAGGGTTCTAGGATGAGCTGGCGCATGCTGCTTCGGCGATCCGTGCAGATGATCCCCACCTTCTTCGGGGTCACGTTGTTGTGCTTTGCGTTGTTGCGGCTCGCCAACGCCGACCCGGTGAGCGCAGGGATGAGCGAGGCGGTCAATGAACGGCAGATCTCGAGCGAGTCACTGGTCGCGTTGCGCAGTTTGTACCATCTGGATCAGCCCTGGTACGTGCAGTATGCGACCCTCGTGATGCGGCTCGTGACCTTCGATTTCGGCACGCGATGGCAAGATGGGCGCCCGATCGTGGCTGTGATTGGTGAGGCCTTGCCGATCACCGTGACCTTGAGTGCTCTCTCGTTGTTTGCGAGCTATGGGCTCTCGGTGCTGTTGGGGATTCTCTCGGCACACAATCGCGGCACGCTCCGCGACACCTCTGTGAGCGTGGGGTTGTTCCTCTTGTACTCCCTCCCGAGCTTCTGGGTTGGGACCATGCTTCTGGTGTTCTTGGCGAGCGGTCGTTTCATCGACTGCTCCATGGGGGGAGCAAGGGGGTGCTTTCCACTGCAGGGATGGCACAGCTTCGACGGGTTCTCCAGCATGAGCTTCTGGGAGCGATGCCTGGACGTGGCTTGGCACATAACCTTGCCAGTGGTGACCTTGAGCTATGGTTCGCTGGCGATTCTGTCACGGTACGTGCGCACGTCCATGCTCGAGTGTTTGCGTCTCGACTACATCCGTACAGCGCGTGCCAAGGGCGCGTCTCCATTTCGGATTCTCACGCGCCATGCCCTCAAGAATGCGTTGATTCCGGTGGTGACGCTGCTGGGAATGACGCTGCCGTTCTTGATGTCCGGATCGGTGATTGTTGAGCAAATCTTTGGGATACGGGGCATGGGATACGTGGCACTGGAGGCCATTCGCCTGCCAGACTATCCTTTGGTGATCGCTATCGTTGCCCTGATGTCGGTTCTGACCATGGTCGGAACGTTGCTCGCCGATCTGGGAATCACACTGCTCGATCCACGGATTCGCCTAGAGGGGGGTGTGCGATGAAGGGGAGGGAGAACAGACCCGTGCCTTGGCACCTGCGCCTGGTGCGACAGGCGTCGTGGGTGGTGTGCCTCGGGTTCTTCGCGATGGCGCTACTGGCTGACTTCATCGCTGCCGAACACCCCCTTCTGCTCTGGTTTCGCGGGGAATTCTACCTCTTTCCGAATCTCATCGCGTATCCAAGCCTCAAGGCGTACGACGCGCGGCTGCTTGAGCTGGCACTCGGGCCTGGAGACCTCGCTGTGCTCCCGTGGGTACCGTTCGGCTATGACAGCCACGATTTGTCAGCTATCCTTGCGCCCCCGTCCGCTCTGCACTGGCTTGGAACCGACAGCAGTGGTCGGGACGTGCTGGCGCGGGTGGTCCATGGCTCGCGCGTTAGCTTCGTGGTGGGTGTTCTCTCGACGTTGGTTGGACTGTTGGTGGGCGTGTCCTGCGGCACCGCGGCTGGGTACTTCGGTCGCTGGGTGGATGCGCTTCTGATGCGCTGCGTGGATGTTGTCCACTCCATACCGGCCACTTTGCTGCTGGTGACCTTGCTGACCGTTCTGATGCCGAGGGGGAGCGATGCCGTGTTGGTGATGGCGCTGATCATCGGGCTCGTCCGGTGGCCGGACGTGGCGCGATTGGTAAGGAGCGAGGTTCTGCGACTTCGAGGCCTCCTTTTCGTGGACGCTGCGCGTGCCAGCGGTTCCGGATTCGGTCGGATTGTCTTTGGGCATGTTCTGCCGAACGCGCGTGGACCGATCCTGGTGGCTGGCACCTTCGGCTTCTCCTCGGCTATCCTGCTCGAGGGTAGCCTGTCGTTTCTCGGCTTTGGCATTCCGGATGACATGGCCTCGTGGGGTGGCTTGCTCACCGAGGTACGGGGCTCGGTGGAGGCGTGGTGGCTTGCAGTGTTCCCGGGTGGCGCGCTGTTTGTCAGCGTGGCGGCGATCAACGTGCTGGGTGAGGCGTTGACTGATCCAATCCACCCCCCCCAGCGCAGCTGACTGGGGGAAGAAGAGTCATGGTGCGCACGCCTGCGGTGCGCTCAGAGTCGGACCTTGAACACACACTTGTTGACCGAAAGGCCGTCTCCGAGCAGCGGTGCATGAGCGTCGTCCGGAAAGAAGACCGTGAAGTACCCAGCCGGGATGGGCACTGTCAGTACCGGTGGATCACGGTAAAATTCGATGTCCGCCACGTCATCGTAGGGGGTGTCAATCTCGGTGCAGGTGGCAAGTGGTGCCCACCCGATGGTGTCGAGCCCTTCCAAGACTACCTGGACATCCAAAAACCTCCGGTGGGCCTCCAGACGTGCCGAGGGGCGGGTGACGGCGTCTGGAGCTCCGACCAGAAACACTGTGTCGGGGAGGAGCTCGCGGCGACCGTTGACGATGGTCGAAGGGTCAAGATCGGCAAGCGCGCGGGCTACGATGTCGAGATGCGGATTGAGCGCGAGGTAGCGCGAGAAACCAGAGATGGGCGCGAGGATCATCGACCACATAAGGGAGCACAGGATCGGCTCAGGGTAAAGACTCGAGGTGAACCGCGCGGCCGGGGGCCTTCTGGCTGGCGCGGAGAGCAAAACGGACTCACCTTCCGCGGGCATGCGCGGATCCTGTGTCGAATCGCCCCCGACCGAAGCCGAAGTCGAGCTCACCATCTCCGTGCTCGAACGGCTGCTCGACGAGCCGGACGCGTTGGTTCGCCTGGCCCCGGACACGCGGCGGGCCCTTCTAGTGCTGGCAGGAAGACTCTCGCGGCCTACCCGCCACGAGCGCGAGCGCGTTACGAAGGCCATGCGTCGTTTCGTGCGTTCCGAGCAACACAGGTCCGATCTCGAGCTCCGAGCGACCGCGGCCATTCGGGAGAGCCAGGGCCCTCTCGAGCGCTCAAGCGAGGCTGGCCCAAGGGAGCCGACCGCGGCCATTCGGGAGAGCCAGGGCCCTCTCGAGCGCTCAAGCGAGGCTGGCCCCGGGGAGCCGACCGCAGCACCGCCTCCGCGCGGTTCCGGCAACCATGAGCGCCGACTCGCGAGGCCGCAGAGCTGTTACGTCTGTAAGCGGGACTACCATAGCTTACATTTCTTCTACGACGCGATGTGTGAAGACTGCGCCGAGCTGAACTTCCGCAAGCGCTCGGAGTCTGCCGATCTCAGTGGTCGAGTCGCGCTGGTGACCGGTGGTCGCATCAAGATCGGGTACCACACCGTGCTTCGGTTGCTGCGAGCAGGTGCGCGCGTGATAACGACCAGTCGCTTCCCTCATGACGCAGCCCAACGTTACGCACGTGAGCCCGACCACTCCGAGTTTGCTGAGCGACTCAGTATCTTCGGTCTCGATCTCAGGTATCTGGGTGCGGTTGAGGGGTTTTCTGAGCACTTGCGCCGGACCGAAGATTGCCTTGACATCCTGATCAACAACGCGGCGCAGACCGTCCATCGGCCGCCGGCATTCTACGCTCACCTCCTCAACCGAGAACGATTGAGCCTCGGCGAGCTGCCGCACCAGGAGCAGGCACTGCTTGCGGGACACCACGCTCTTCTGGAGCGAGCGCGACTGGGGGGGCGGTTGGCGCCTGCGCCGTTCGACATAACTGCCGGGGACGCTTCTGGATCGGACCAGATCATGTTTCCGCTCGGTCGATTCGACGCCGACGGCCAGCAGCTGGATCTGCGTCCCAACAACAGCTGGCGACTGAAGGCCGAGGAGGTGTCGACGGCCGAACTCGTCGAGGTACACCTGGTGAACGCGATCGGTCCCTTCATTCTGGTGTCGCGCCTCAAGGAGTTGATGTCGAGAGGACAGCGGCGTGACCGACACGTGGTCAATGTCTCCGCGATGGAGGGGGTCTTCGCGCGGCGCACCAAGACCGATCGGCACCCGCACACCAATATGGCCAAAGCCTCGTTGAATATGCTGACCCGCACTTCAGCCAAGGATTTCGTCCGCGATGGCATCCATATGAACTCCGTCGATACGGGTTGGGTCACCGACGAAGATCCGTACCGGCATGCGGTCCGAAAGCGAGCCAGTTATGACTTCAACCCGCCGCTGGACGCGATCGATGGTGCCGCTCGCGTGACCGACCCAATCTTTGTTGGCCATCGTACTGGAGAGCACCCATTTGGGCAGTTCTTCAAGGACTACCGACCGTCCGAATGGTAATCTTCCGCTGGGGGTGCAATAAGCGGAATTGGTAGGTCGGGGCTCTGGATCCTTTGGCGGTCGTCCGCTGCGGATGGAGGCCGAGAGCTGCCGAAAGACATGGCTGATGTGCTAGCACCCTCAGCACTTGCAATGAAATCCGAAGGATGGCAGCGGGCGGGCTGGTGCCGGCCCACAATCTTCTGGACCGCACTTCTGTGCGGCATTTTGGCGGGGCAGCCCGCCTTCGCGAAGCGGCCTGCGCGGAGTGACCCGAGGGCGGGCGCCGCGGCTCCGCGCACCCCAGTGCGTGTGGAGCCGACTGCAACGGCGCCTGGATCGGGGGCGACCGTTGCTCCTGCCGCGGCACCAACAGCGCGTGAGCCTGCGACCGCTCCCAGCCCCACCGCTCCCTCGGCTGGCGCGCAGCCCAGCGCTTCTTCTGGGTCGGCTGTGGTGTCACGCACGCCACCCTCTGGGTCCGATCCGGCCGCGCCTTCGTCATCGCCCGTGGTGTCGCGCACGCCACCCTCTCAGCTCGCGGTGAGCCCTGCTCCCACCGAAGCTCTGGGTCCTGCACCGGCCCCCGCGGCGGGGCCGGAGAATGCGGTACCTGGGTCGACCGTTGCGCGGTCGGAGTCCGTTGCGAGCGTGGCTCCGGTTACCGCCGCCGAGAAGCGGGCCGCCAAGCTCGCGCGTCAGGCTACCCTCGAAGATCACCCGAATCAGCGCTTTCGGGTGGGGGAGCGTCGCTTGCGCGAGGCGATCCGAATCTGCATGCAATCTGGCTGCGCACCGGCATTTCGGGCTCAATTGCACCGAGATCTGGGGGTGGTGTACATCGAGGGCATGAAGAAGGTGGAGGACGGTAAGGACGAATTTACGGCAGCACTCACCGCCGAGCCAAAGTTGGTTCTGGCTGCACCGATGACTGGAGTTGAGTCCGAGCGTGCCTTCGATGAGGTGCGGAGCGATCTCGGCCTCTTGCCAACGGCGGCGGAGTCCTCTCCACTGCGTGCTCCGCCCGAGCCCGCTCCCCGCCCGTTCGAAGAGCCATCGACCGCGGACCGCGACGCTGAGGACCAGATCTGGAACCTCTTCTCCTTCGGGATCCAGCAGGATTTCATCTACCACAGCAAGACCCCGAACGCGTGCAACGCCGGGAGTCGCTACACGTGCTTCGATTCCAACCAAGACCACATGGATTTTACCGCGGATCCGCGCTTTCAGGCGGGAAATACCATTGAGCAGAGCGGGTTTCGTATAGCTTCCTTGCGCCTACTGGCCGGCTACGACAGGTTTCTCGGCAAGAACGTGGCGCTTGGTCTGCGTCTCGGGATGTCGGTACGCGGCAAGGCTCCCCGCATCAAGGGACAGTCGACGTTCTCGTACTTTCATGGCGAGGCACGGCTCGCCGTGTGGCTGGGGAGTAATCCCTTCGGTACGGCGCGTGTGCGCCCCTACCTCTTCGCGGCGGGTGGGACCGCCGAGATGGACGGCAGGATCCCGGTCAAAGTTACCCTCGACGGACACGAGCGGCACTTCGATGCCTGGAAGATCACGGGCAAAGGCTTCGTTTCGGCGGGCCTAGGACTTCAGCTTCCCTTCGGACGAACCCATGGTCCAGGCGTCGAGTTGAGGTACGTTCAGCTCTTCCCAGACGTTGCTCCAGGCTTGTCTCTGGGTGGGGCCTACCAGATAGGTTTCTGACAGAACGCCGTTGGCGGCGCCCCGCAACCGAGTGCCGTCTGTTACTGACCGGAGCCACAGGCATGGAGAGCGACGTGAACCAGAGCAGGCTGATGCTAGGAAACGAGGCCATTGCCCGGGGTGCTTTCGAGGCCCACGTCAGGGTGGCCACCGCGTATCCAGGGACGCCCAGCACCGAGATCACCGAGGCGTTGACCGCCTACCCAAGGATCGACACCGAATGGAGTGTCAATGAGAAGGTAGCGCTCGAGATCGGTATCGGCGCTTCCATCGCCGGTGCGCGCTCGTTGGTGTGCATGAAGCATGTTGGTCTCAACGTCGCAATGGATCCGCTGCTTTCGGTCTCCTACCCCGGAGTGAACGCCGGATTGGTGATTGTGGTCGCAGACGATCCGGGACAGCATAGCTCGCAGAACGAGCAGGATACCCGCTACTTCGGGATGGTTGGTAAGCTGCCGATCCTTGAGCCCACCGACAGCGAGGAGTGCCGTCGTTTCGTGCGCGAAGCGTTCGAACTCTCGGAGCGTTTCGATACCCCAGTGATCGTTCGGCTCACCACCCGTATTGCTCACGGTATGAGTTTGGTATCGCCCGAAACTCCGCTCGAGATTGCGCTTCGGGAGCACGACCTTCGTCCTGGCAAGTACATTGTGGCTCCGGCGTACGCCAAGCGTCGGCGGGTCATCGCGGAAAGACGGCTCGAAGATCTAGAAGCCTTCGCGGAAGACACCGCGCTCAACCGTGTCGTCGAAGGCGCGAGCAAGCTCGGGATCATCACCAGCGGGGTGGCCTTTCAGTATGTGCGTGAGGTTGCGCCCGAAGCACGCGTGTTCGTGCTCGGGCTCGTCTATCCGCTTCCGCGGCGGCGCCTGCTCGAGTTCGCCGCCGGCTGTGAGCGACTGATGGTCGTTGAGGAACTCGAACCGATCTTCGAGCGCCACATCAAGGCCCTTGGCCTTTCTGTGAGCGGGAAGGACAAGGTTCCGATCATAGGCGAACTCTCCCCATCCATCGTGCGGCAGGCGCTGGATCGTGAGCCGCTTCCGGCCGTGGAATTTCCTGGCGCGCAGAAGCTCCCGGTTCGACCGCCAGTTCTGTGTCCTGGATGCCATCACCGCGGTCCGTTCGCCGTGATGAAGAAGCTCGGGCTGCACGTCTCGGGGGACATTGGCTGCTACACGTTGGCGGCATTCCCTCCTCTCGACTCGATGGAGACGGCGATCTGCATGGGGGCGAGCATTGGCATGGCATTTGGCTTCGAGAAGGCTCGCGGTCATGATTTCGCGAAGCAGACCGTGGCGGTGATCGGAGACTCCACCTTCTGGCACTCGGGTGTGACGGGTCTTGTCGATGTGATTTACAATCGGGGCATTACCACGGTCGTGATTCTCGACAACGAGACTACCGCCATGACTGGTCACCAAGGGAACCCATCGACAGGAAGGGATGCCCGCGGGCTTGCCGTACCCCGCCTCGATTTCGTTGCCGTAGCCCGCGCGCTTGGGATCGAGGCGGTGTGTGAAGTGGATGCCTACGATCTGGTGGGGTTCGAGCGCGTATTGAGAGAGGAGCTGGCGCGGGAAGCTCCCTCGGTGATCGTGACACGCCGTGCCTGCCTGTTGAAGCGTGGTGTCGAGCGACCAGGACCAGCGCTTCGGGTCGACGCAGATCTGTGTGTGGCATGCCGTGAGTGTCTCGAGCTTGGATGTCCAGCACTCTCGTTCGGTGACGCGGTAGCGGTCATCGATCCGAACTTGTGTGCGGGTTGCGGCCTGTGCGCCTCGGTGTGCAGCGTTGACGCCATCACCGGCAAGGAGAGACCATGAATGTTCTGATCGCAGCCGTGGGGGGACAGGGTGCGCTGCTCGCCGCGCGCGTGTTGGCCGAGGTGGGGAGGAGCTCAGGGAACGAGGTCAAGGTGTCTGAGATCCATGGCATGTCGCAGCGAGGTGGTAGTGTGACGACCCACGTTCGCATCGCGCCACGGGTCCATTCCCCGGTCATCGAGCGTGGTGCGGTGGACGTGTTGCTCGCCTTTGAACTGCTCGAGGCGGCTCGGTACGTAGAGATGCTTCGACCAGGTGGTACGCTGCTCGCCAACACCCAGCGAATTCTGCCGCTACCAGTGCTGACCGGTGCCGTCGACTACCCCGAATCTTTGTTGACCGAACTGGGTCAACTCGAGGTTCTTCCTGTGTTGGTTGATGCCGCGAAGATCTCGACCGAGCTCGGAGAGCAGAAGGCCACCAACACGGTGCTGCTTGGCGTGTTCGCCGGTCTATTCTGGGAAACACTCGCGCCGTTCGAGCGCGCGGTGGCCGAGTTCGTTCCACAACGCCACCGTGAGATCAATTTGATCGCGCTTGGTCGAGGCTTCGAAGTCGGGCGCGGAACTACCCAAGGGAAGCAAGCATGATCTGGAACCCGAGCTGTGAGTCGATGAGCCGCGATGAGCTGGTGGCGCGCCAGAGTCGACGCTTGTGCGACCTGGTGACGCGCGTGTATCACCAGGTGCCCTTCTACCGCCAGAAGATGCAGTCGCTGGGGCTGGTGCCTGAAGACATCCGGGGTGTCGAAGATCTACCGAAGCTGCCCTTCACCGAGAAGGAGGACCTGCGACAGCACTATCCGTTCGGTCTGTTCGCAGTGCCCCTGGAGCAGATTGTCCGTGTCCACGCCTCCTCTGGTACCACCGGGCGGGCCACCGTCGTTGGGTACACACGGCACGACATCGGGATCTGGTCTGAGGTGGTGGCACGGGCCCTGGTCTCCGCCGGTGCCACACCGCATGACGTCGTGCAGGTTGCCTATGGCTACGGGCTGTTCACGGGTGGACTCGGGATTCACTACGGCGCCGAACGGATTGGAGCGACGGTGATCCCGGTCTCTGGTGGCAACACCAAGCGCCAGATTCAGCTGATGCGCGACCTTCGGAGCACGGTGTTGACGTGCACACCTTCCTATGCACTTTATCTCAGCGAGACGATGACCGAGATGAAGATCGCGCGCTCGGAGCTCGCCCTAAGAATTGGAATTCTGGGTGCTGAGCCGTGGAGCGAGCCAATGCGACAGCAGATAGAGGAGCGCTTGGGAATCAGAGCCGTGGATATCTACGGTCTGAGCGAGGTGATTGGTCCTGGTGTGTCCGCGGAGTGCGAGGCCCGGGCCGGGCTGCATGTCGCGGAGGACCACTTCCTGCCGGAGGTGGTTGATCCGATGACGCTCGCTCCCCTTGGTGCAAAGACCGAGGGAGAGCTGGTGTTCACGACCCTCACCAAGGAAGGCATGCCGCTGCTCCGCTATCGGACCCGCGATCTGACCGAACTCGACGTCGCGCCCTGCAGTTGCGGTCGAACTTTGTGCCGAATGCGAAAATGCCTCGGGCGCAGTGATGACATGTTGATCATCCGGGGCGTCAACGTGTTTCCTTCCCAGATCGAGTGCGCTCTGCTGGAGGTTGCGGAGGTGGCTCCTCACTACTTGATCGTGGTGGAGCGGGAGCATAACCTGGACAACGTGACCCTGATGGTGGAGGTCGACGAGCGGATCTTCGGCGGTACCATGGGTGAGCTCGAAGCCTTTACGCGCAAGGTCAAGAACGCCGTGGAAAATGGCGTCGGTCTCTCGATCGCTGTGAAGTTGGTCGAGCCGAAGACCATCGAACGTAGTGAGGGTAAGGCCAAACGTGTCCTCGACAAGCGCAAGCTTCTGTAGGACCGACACCGGGAGAACGTCGATGATCATCCAGCAGCTGTCAGTGTTCTTGGAGAACCGTGCCGGGCGCCTTACCGAGGTGACACGGATTCTGGCACGTGCCGGCATCAACATCTCAGCCCAGTACATCGCCGAGGCCTCAGAATACGGTGTGCTCAGGATGGTGGTGTCCGAACCGGAGCGGGCCCGTAACGCGTTGGTAGAGCAGGGTTTCTCGGTGATCCTGACTGCGGTGCTGTGCGTTGCGGTCCCGGATGCACCGGGGGCGCTGCACCGCGTTCTCGAGATCCTGTCGGACGCCGATCAGAGCCTCGAGTACATGTACGCGATGAGTCACGGAAATTACGCGCGCGTCATCCTGTGCACGCGTGACATTGCGCGGACCGTCGACGTGCTTCGAGAGAACCGACAGCAGCTAGTGGGGCTCGACGAGCTCTGCGGTCCGGCGTCCGCGCCATGACCTGGAGGGGCAGAGTCCGGCGCGGTCTGCGGATGGGTCCCTGGTTGCTCGGGGTGGGGTTGATGGTGGTAACGGGACCGGGTGGTGCGGAGGAGTCGACTATGGTCGACGGAACCGATCGTGCTTGGGGTGTGGTTGATCTGCACGTCGACATCCCTTACCAACTCGGTACGATGGCGCGCCCCATCGCCGTGGGCTCCGGGCAGTTCGTTGCCGAACGAGCCAAGCGTGCCGGTTACCGGGCGGTGGTCTTGGCGCTTTTCGTGCCGAAGCGTCCCGGCACCCAAGGTCCCGAGATAGGCGATCTCGAGCGGCTGTATCAGCGGTTGATGAAGGAACTCGAGCGCGATCCTGTTTTCCTCATGCCGTGCGCCGAGCCGCGCGCGGGACGTCTCGCGACTTTTCTGGCAATCGAGGGTTCGGGCCCGCTCGCCGCCGATCTGGATCAGATTTCTGTGTGGGTGGAGCGCGGAGTTCGGCTGTTTGGGCTCGTCCACGCCGATGACAATCTGCTCTCCGCCTCGGCCACTGGCCTTGGAAGGAAGAGCGATGGGTTGACGGAGCGAGGTCGGGAGTTCGTAGCGCGTGTGACTCAGGAAGGGGGCATCGTGGATGTGTCGCATGCGTCCGATCGCGCTGCGCTGGAGGCGGTGGAGATCGCTCGCTCGTTGGGCGGCACGGTGGTGGCGTCGCATTCGAACGCGCGCTCAGTCACGCCGCATCCGCGCAACCTCCCGGATCCGGTCATCGCGGCGATCGGGGCCAGCGGTGGAGTGATCGGCGTCAATTTTCACTCGCCATTTCTGCGGAAGAAGGGCCGAGCCACGTTGGCCGATGCGGTCAGACACGTCCGATACCTCGTCGATCGGGTTGGGGTCGACCACGTGGCAATCGGTTCTGACTTCGAGGGGGGCATCGTGCCGGCCCTGGGTCTCGAGAGCGCGGCTCGCATCGAACGACTGCCGGTCGCTCTCCGGGCCGCGGGCTTCGCGGAGGCGGAAATCGAGGCGATCCTCGGGGGGAATGCCTGGCGGTTGCTATCATCCCGAAAAAGGATGGTAAAAGGGCAGCCATGACCAATTCCAGCATGGCTCCGCTCGAGGCCTTCCCCGCGTGGCTCGCGTCCCTGGCTGTCGATGCCGAGGCGCTCGCGGGCGTGTTGCGAGACGAGTCCATTCCCGAGAGTGTGCGCCTGAGCTTAGCTGGTGCGCTCAACTACCTACTGCGCTCGATCGATCTCATCCCCGATGGTGTCGAGGATCTGGGTTACCTCGATGACGCCTTCGTTCTCCGAGTGAGCGCCCTTCTGGGGCGCGAACAAGCAGAAGAAGGATGGGAACACCCGGTGGTGGGGCCGCTCGCCGACGCAGCGAACTTGATCGCCGAATTCCTTGGTGAAGACATGGTGCGACTCCGAGATTACGTGGCAAATCTTCGGATCGTCGTGGTGCGCGGCCGGAGTCCCGCCGACGTCGTTGCGGACGACCACGTGGCAGGACAGCTTGCCGAGGAGATCGGGAGCTTCGCACGAAGCTTCGAGATCCCCTCGTTTCACGCGGAGGACAAGACCCTGATCAAGCTCCGCTCGTTTCTTCGCACCAAGTTGCCCTGAGACCGCACCAAGCCGGCAAGGTCAGGTGGCCGGTCTTCACAGAGTGGCTTTCAGGCCGACCTGGGGTGCGTCAGGATTGCGAATTTGGAACGAAATCGCGGGGACGTGAGTTTGCCATCGTTGCTCGCATCATCGACAATGCTGGAGTCTCGACCGATAAGCCCGATGAGTTCTGTTCGCCCTCTCGTCTCTGACCGCTATGCGGTTGTCCTACCCCTTGACTGCGGGCCGGGCTTCCTGCGTGGCGTGGCGTTCGACACCACCACCTCCGAGAACGTCGTGTGCGCAGTGCTTCCGAAGGCGAACGGTGGCGCCGTTTTGGCCGCGAAGGGTGTGCTGCACCGTCATCTGGCGGCGGTGCTCGATGTCGTGGAGCCGGTTCCGCCCGAAGCTTTCCCACCAAGCCTCAACCCCGCCGCGGATTCGGTGGTGGTGATTGCAGAATTGGTGCGCGGGCCACGGCTCGGCACGGCGACCGCCGAAGGTCCGATTGGTCGTGACAGGACGGTGGCTTGGTTCGTTAGGTTGGGGGAGGCCTTGCGGTCCCTTCATGGAAAAAAAGCCGTTCATGGGGCGATCTCGAGTGACGCAGTGGTCACGAAGCCCATGGGGCGAGCGATCGCTCCGGTGCTCACTCAGTACCTCGCTCCTCCCCTCATTGCCTACGCCAGTCCCGAGCGGCTGCGTGGGGAGGGACCCTCAGTAGCCGATGATCTCTGGGCGCTGGGCGTCTTGTTTCATGAATCTCTGACAGGCCGAAAGCCGTTTTCTGGTAGGACGCCGAGCGATCTCTTGCGCGCGATGCAGCAGCCGCTCGGGATAGCCGGGCTGGAGGCCTTCGAGCATGGTCGCGAACTCGCGGTGATCGCGCGGAGGTTGCTCGATCCCGAGCGTCGTCGTCGTTTCACGACTCTCGACGAGCTGCTGGACGTTTTTGAACGCTGGGAGCGGCGTACGGCGTTGCCGACGACATACTCCGAGGCGATCCGCTCGGGGTTCACCAATCGCGCCCAGGAGCAAGTTGTTCTGAGGGACGATGACCACCTGCTCGAGGAACGTCCTGCTGGGCTCGACGAGCTCGACGTTCGGTTGGATAGGGCTGAGCAGCATCGGGCCGAGGTGTTGGCGCTGCGCCCACGCGGTGACGCTGAGGCTGTCGGCAACGAGTCAACGCGCGCACCGGTCGGTGCAACCAACGTTCTGCGCCAGCGGGGCCGAGACCAACAGCGGCAGAGTGTTCCCCCCGAATCGTTCTCCACCCGACTAAGGCAGCGTCCTCGCTGGATGACCGCCACGCTGCCTTGGGTCGGCGGGCTCGCCTTGGTTGCGGGAGGTATTGGTGTCGGTGTCCTGCTGCGCGACGGCGAAGGTGAGTCAGGACAAAAGGCAAATCAAGTGCCGTCAGCGCCAGCCTCGGTCGCTCCGAGCACCGGAGCGAGCCCACTCTCACCGACGGCGATGCGCGCTGAGGAGGGCCGATGTGTTCGCCGTTACTTCCTGGACGGGGCTTTCCCGGCGGGCATCGATCTCGAGTTTGTGTGCCGCGACGCGGACTTCTTGGCAGTGACCCGTCGTCTCCATGAAACCGCCAGCCGGGGTGGAATGGAGCCGGACGCTGGTGCGGTCGCCTCTACCCCGTTGGCTGCTCCCAAACCGTCGGTGGGAGCGGGGTTGGTGGTGACCCCGAGTGTGCTGCCGAAGAGCTGGCAATTGGGCTGGTATGAGCTGGTGGTGACGGGCATCGTTCAACAGAAGTGCTGTCGGACACCGCCGGTCATTCGGCTCCCCGAGGTGCCTGGGGTATGCCCAAGACTGGACGCGGTCGTGACTCGGCTCTCGATGGACAGTACGCGAGCCGGCGACATTTCGCCTGGAATAGCCACCTTCGATCAGAGCCTACTGTGCCTGATGGATCGGGGACTCCACACCGCGTACCCGTATCGCGCCGTTCCAACCAAGGCCCACAAGGCAGCCCTGCAACAGTTCCTGAAACATGCTGCGGAGACCGACGCCCGGCGTTCCGCGAATCGCTGAACCGCCAAGCTTAGAGCGCTTTTCAATGGCGCGAACCACACTTGATTGGCTTCGCCAATGCGCTCTAACTCCAATAGTAAGCCACCGCCTACGGCGGTGTGACTCGAAAAGGCTCTGC
>CAYNEY010000018.1:0-23127 GCA_964396375.1 uncultured Polyangiaceae bacterium
ACGACGGTGATGCAGGCTCAGGTAACGGCAGCAACTCCGGCGGCGCCGGCAACGACGGTGATGCAGGCTCAGGTAACGGCAGCAACTCCGGCGGCGCCGGCAACGACGGTGATGCAGGCTCAGGTAACGGCAGCAACTCCGGCGGCGCCGGCAACGAGTCGTTTTGCACGGGCGAACTCGCAGGGCTCGAGCCTTTCCGCTTCGAGGGCGACGACACCGTGTATTGTCTGTTTCCTTGCACGAGCCCCACGGAGAACCAGCCGTTCGACATCGATGATGGGACTTGGGAACTCTGCAACGCGCACGAAGGCGAGCAGTCGGATGTGCCGCCAATCACTCGGGATGTGGAGAACCCCGACACCCAGGTCGACACCTTCCTCGAGTGGTACCCGCGATTCATCGACTGGTACACATCAGAGGACCGCGATGACACCGCGAGCCCTGGCAACTGGTGTGGCTTCCGCGGCACCTTCACCTATGATGGGGACTGCCCGACCCAGACCGTCAGCGGAACCGACGACCCGAGCTGCGTCAAGCGCACCGGCGCCTTCGCCTTCCCCTGTGATTTCTCCTACCAGCGCTCATACCACTGGGAATTCAAGGGTCGCGTGACCTTTGCTTCCGAGTGAACCCTGAGAAAGAGGGAAGCCTGTTCCGGGAGATCTCCTTCGGGTGGTCTCCCGACTGCATTTGGGCGCGTAGCCACCCATGGCAGAAATTCGGCTTTTCGGCCGCTCCTCGACGGTGAAATCCAAGGCTCTGTCAGGGTTCCTCGGTCGAAAAGCAGCATCGGAGAGCGAAGGCTGCTAGCACTCCGCCTCATCCGAGCCGGCTCTGCCTGAGCCGACAGGCGCCCGACACTGGTCTCGGGCAGAGGAGGTATCGAACATGGTCTCGAACAAGAACAAGCGCTGGCTGGTGAGTCTCGGGGCAACGCTGGTCGTTGCTGTCTTCGGGAGCCTTCTGGCTGCTTCGTGCAAGCCGAAGTCCCAACCCACTCCGCCCACGGCCTCGGCATCGGGCTCGGCGGCGCCAGGTGCTCCCGTGCTGCAGGGCGCTTGCCAAGACTACGTGAACCGGGTTTGCGAGAAGGCCGGCAAGACCTCGCAGACCTGCAAAGAGGTGACCAACACCGCAGACATGCTCTCGCCCGCGGCCTGCGCAGCCCTGAAGAAGGATGTGGCCTTCAGCCTGAAGCGCCTGGACGAGAAGCGCAAAGCTTGCAACGATCTCACCGACCGGCTCTGCAAGGAACTCGGACAGGAGACCAAGACGTGCAACATGGTGCGCACGCAGACCAAGAACTTCCCGCCCGAGAAGTGCACCACCATGCTTGGCAAGTACCAAGAGGTGTTGGCGGAGCTAAAGCAGATGGAGGACCAGAACAAGCCGCTCTCCGCTGAGAAGCAGGCGGCGATCAGCAAGGACGACGCCCCCAGCTTTGGACCTGCGACCGCCAAAGTGACCATCGTCGAATTCTCGGACTTCCAGTGCCCCTACTGCACCCGGGCAGCTACCAGCGTGCACAAGGTGAAGGAGAAGTACGGCGACAAGGTGCGCTACTTGTTCCGCCAGTTCCCCCTCAACTTCCACAAGAACGCAGCGGGTGCCGCCGAGGCTTCGCTGGCGGCTCATGCCCAGGGCAAGTTCTGGGAGATGCATGAGATCATGTTCAAGAACACAAGCAAGCTCGATCGCGCCGGACTCGAGGCACACGCAGCGAGCATTGGTCTTGACATGGACAAGTTCAAGAAGGCGCTCGACAGCAAGGAGTTCAAGCCGCGCGTCGACGCGGACCTGGCCCTCGGCAAGGACGTAGGCGTGAAGGGCACGCCCAGCATGTTCATGAACGGCAAACGCGTGGAGAACCCCACCGACTTCGAGGCACTCTCGAAGGAGATCGAGAAGCTGCTCTGAGTCGTCCGGTTTCTTGAACAAAGCCCGGTCGCCCTCGTTGAGGGCGCCGGGCTTTTCTCTTCGTGTCACCAAAAACGCCGGGAGCGTGTCTGGCGCTTTCGCTTGGGGGCTCGGTGGCCTACCCGAGCACGATCTTCCGAACGAAGACCACCTTATCGAGCGCCCTCAGTTGCTCGAGCACGGTGTCCGGTACCTCCACCTGCGTGTCGATCAGATTGTAGCCGATCTTGCCGTTCGACTCGTTCTTGAACGAGTGGATGTTGATCCCGGCCCCACCTATCACCTTGGTGATCTCGGCGATCATATTGGGCACGTCGTGGTTCACGACAGCGAGACGAACGGCGACCTGGGGCGCCGGACGCCCGTCGATGGCGGGGAAGTTCACCGAGTTCTTGACGATTCCGTACTCGAGGTAGTCACGGAGCTGCTCCACGGCCATGGTCGCACAGTTCTCCTCCGCCTCTTCGGTGCTGGCCCCGAGATGCGGGAGCGCGATCACGCCCGGCAGATTGACGATGCCGGGGTTCGGGAAATCGGTCACGTAGGCCTTGAGCGAGCCATCACCGAGTCGCAACTTGATCACGTCGTTGTCGACGATCCCCCCGCGGGAGAAGTTCAGGATCACCGAACCTGAGAAGGACGAGAGCGACGTACTGTTGAGCAATCCTCGAGTTTTGTCGTTCAGCGGTACGTGCACGGTAAGGAAATCTGCCTGACCAAACACCTCTGCCAGATTCGTGGTCACGCTCACGTTGCGACTGAGTCGGTGCATGTTCTGCACACTTGGATACGGCTCATAGGCGACCACCCGCATCCCCAGACCGATCGCCAAATTGGCGGTCAGAACACCGATCTTCCCGAGGCCGATCACCCCCAGCGTCTTACCTGCCATCTCGCTCCCCGCGAACTGGCTCTTACCCTTCTCTACCTTCTCGTCCATCTCCTTGCCATCGCCGATCTCGCGCAAGGTCTGGATGAACGAGAGCGCCTTCGGCACATGCCGCAGGGCCAACCCAAGCCCAATGAAGACCAACTCAGCCACCGCGTTGGCGTTGGCACCGGGGGTATTGAAGACACACATCCCAATCCGGCTGGCCTTGTCGATGGTGATGTTGTTCACACCCGCGCCCGCACGAGCCACCGCCAGCGTCCCTGGAAACAGCTCGGTATCCACCTGCGCGGATCGCACCAAAATCGCATCTGGGACGGTCTCGGCGTCACTGATGGTGTACTTGTCACCGAAGAGTTCGAGCCCCTTCGGCGAGATCTTGTTCATGGTCTTGATCTTGAACGTCATGACAGTAGTTCCCTCGCCCGTTCGTGGTACCGCCCTCACGTCCCGAGTCAATCCGAAGTTTGCGCGATGGCAGACGCTCAACGTCGGCGGCAACTGGTTTGACCTGCTCGCTCATCACATCGAGTGCAATCGGTGGTAGCTTCGCGACGCCGAGCGCGGAGGAGGGCTTCTCACCTCGAACGCGCCGTCGACGCGAGGAGCGGCCCGTTGACCTGGTTCGCCATCGCGGTGTTTTGTGGGACGGTGGGGGGTGGAACGACGACGAAGCCCACCCTGCTCGCCGACAAGACGCCGCGCTTTGTCGTTTTTCTGGCTCAGCCCGAGAACCGCTGGTCTCAACCGCACCTACACCGAATGAAGTGGTCGGAAAGGGCATCCAGCAACCCCTCCACGGTGTACCGCCCAGCTTCGACACCGACCGCAAGACCGCGCACACGCAGTCTCTCAGTGGTGATGGGACCAATGCTCGCGAGCACGGGTCGTTCACCGAGGGCAGGGCCATCCGGACCGAGGGCATCAGCCAGCGCGTCCGCGATGGAACTCGAGGTGACCAGAACCGCATCCACCTCTTTACCCAAAGCAACCTCCCTCAACCGGTTACGCGCCGGGTCCGCGAGCGACTCGGTCCGATAGGCAGCCACCACGTCCACCGTAACGTTTGCCCGCCTGAGCTCCTCCGGCAAGATTTCTCGGGCTTCTTCGGCCCGCACCAAGAGGGCCCGAGTCGAACACCCTGCCTTTTTGAGTTCCTCGGCGAAGCACTCGGCGATGTGCGCGCTCGACACCAGATCGGGGCGGAGCCCGAGCCGCTGGAGTGGCACCGCCGTCTCGGGACCGATCACACCAATGCGTGCGGCCCCAAAAGCTCGCGCGTCGAGCCCGAGCGAGAGCAGCGTCTCCACCGAGCGCTCGGCGCCGTTCTTGCTGGTGAACAAAACCCACTGATACCGATCGAGTTCGCGCACGGCCCGGACTAGTAGCTCGGGTTGTGGCGGAGGACAGATGCGGATCAACGGACACAGGAGTGGCTCGGCACCCCGTGCGCGGATCGCGTCCCGTGTCTCCCGACTCTGCTCGACCGCCCGCAGCGACAGCACGCGCCGCCCAAACAGGGGACAGTGCCGGAGCAGCTGATGAGCCTTGCGAACCGCCGCCGGCTCGACGCCCACCAACACGCGCGGACAAAGTGGATCGGTAGCAAGCTGGTCGAGTTCCCGGCTGAGACCGGGATCGGACAGCGGGTTACCCAGCACCACGCCCACCACCGATTCGCCGCATCGTGCGCGAGCCAGCATCAGCGGCAAGAGCTGGTCCCGCGAGCACGAAATCAGCTCTTGCTCGGGTCGAGACAGCTCAAAAAGCTCCTGCGGCACCGTGGCTTCGTAGAGCACCACCCGAGCCCGCTTGAGTTGCTCGGCACCTGCGCAGGTAAGAAGGCCCAACGTTCCCGCGCCGGCACCGACCAGATAGGACATTGAAGATGCCATCTCGGCCACGGTAGGCAAAATCCTGGTCGAGATCCAGCCGCGGCTCCAGGCTCGCCTCTTCGGCCGCGCGGGGCGCCAGGCTTCGTGCTAGAAACGCGGAGTGTCGATGCGTTCCGCTCAGCTGCTCCTCCTCCTTTTGCTCCTGCCTTTTGGGTGCGACACCAGCTGCGATGCCGGTGAATCCGACCCCATCCCCTGGGCAGAGGGGCGCATCAGCGTGACGGAAGCCGGAACCCTGATCTATGAGTCGACACCGCTCGACGGAACCTGGCTCCATTTCCCTTCCGGTCGCCGTTTCTCCTTCCCACACCAGCTTGGCACCGAGCACCTTCAGGTGGAAACCTACCTGTCGTTTCGACCGCGCCCTTTCGCCGAGCCTGACGACGATCCAGGGAGCATGGTGGCGGCAAGCGGGAATCTGGTGGTGATCTCCGAGAGCTCGGCCGAGACTGTTACCGTACGCAACGACACCTGCGAGAACGACTACTACTTGTGGGTCCGGATCGCGGCTCGCTGAAGGGAGCCTCTCCGTGTCTCGGCTCTTCGCCACCCTCTACGATCCGGTGCTCGCGCTCTCGGAGCGCGCCTGCCTTGGCGCCTGGCGCCGTGAGCTCCTCCGTGCGGCAACTGGACAGGTGCTCGAGATAGGCGCCGGCACCGGCCACAACCTCACCTACTTTCCTGGCTCGGTCACCAGCTTGATCTTGACCGAGCCCAATCGAGCGATGCGGGCACGCCTGCTTTCGAACCTCACCGGTTTGGAGAATGAACCGCAGGTGGTCGCCGATCCGGCCGAGCACCTGGGCTTCGACCGCGATCGCTTCGACTGCGTGGTCGCCACCTTCGTCCTGTGCAGCGTGAGCGACCTTTCTCGAGCCCTCACCGAGCTGCGCCGGGTGCTCCGGGACGACGGACAACTGCTGCTGCTCGAGCATATTCCGGCCCCACCAAACAGCGCCACCCGCCGGCTGCAAGAGCGCCTGGATCCACTCTGGAGCCGAGCAGCCGGTGGCTGCCATCTCAACCGTGATCTCATGACCGCGCTCGATGTGGCCGGCTTCGCCCCGGCAGAAATCATCCACGACCAGATCGCGTGGGCACCGACCTTCCTCCGCCACGCGCTGCGTGGGCGCTTCAGCAAGCGCTAGAAGGTCCCGATGCTGAAATGGAAGGCCCCGAGATCTTCCCAGGTGCGCGGTCGGGCGCGGCCGGGCCACAACCGGTCGAGCACACGCTCCACGTTCAAGCCATAGTCGAAGACCAGCGGACCAACCGGTGTATTGATCCGGAGTCCGGTGCCGGTCGCGTACCGAAGGCGCCAGTACTTCGGCTGATAGCGCCCCTCCAGGTGCTCCAGATCGCCCTCGGTCGGCGAGCGGCTCCAGAGGTTGCCGGCATCGACGAAGACCGCCGTCTGAACCGAACTCGAGAGGGGGATGCGGAGCTCGGCACGCGGGTTCACGAAGAAGTTGCCGCCTCGGATCACCACATCACTGACCCGCAAGCTCGCGTCCGGATCGAGGAGCTGAGCGGCCACATCGTCAGGGATCATTGAATCCTGCAGCATGCCGCGCACTGAGTCCATCCCACCCAGGAAAAACAGCCGATCCGGGTAGGTGCGCGATCCGCTCTTCAATTGGTGGTTGAGTCCAAAGCGAAAACTGAGGGCGAGGCTGGTACGGCGGCGGGTGAGGGGCAGGTACAGAGCAACTCGACTGGTCCAACGTAGAAACTCACTGTCCGAAGCCTGGAAGGGGTTGGTCTCTTCGGATGGCGACGAAGCATCGTCCCCCATCGGTCGTGAGGTGACATGCTCGAGGGTGGTGGTGACGAGTGAACCCTCGGTGGCACCGAGCGGAACGTCACGTCGGTCCCAGGTAGCGGTGAACCGCTGCGCAAAGGCGCCTGAGGTGCCCTCGGGCACTCGGAACACATTGGCGCGATTCGGGTTCTCGAGCACGTAGTCGAGGAGTGCTCCCTTCTGCGTCGAGCCGAGGATCCGCACATCGTTCCGCTCCACCGACGCCCCGAGTTGGAAGGTGGTTCGCCGCGACCAAAGGAAGCTGAGCGTCGGACCGCCCGCGTCTTTGACCAGAGAGAAGTCGCGAGCATTGTCTCTGAGATCGATGCCCTCGACTTGCAGACGAAACAGCGGTCCGAGACCGATGTCGGGAAAACTGGCCAAAACGGAGATGCGTCGTTCGAGACGCCTGCCAACCGTGTCGAGTTCGGTCTCGTATTTGCGGCGGACATCCGATTCGAGGATGAGCTCGTTCGGTAGGTAGCCGAGGTGCGTCAGAAAGGTAAGCGAGATGGCTTCGGAGGCCAGGTTCAGGTGTCCATACTCAGCCGAGAGACGAAAGCCCTCGCCGGTGCCGAACCCGGGGCGCCCCTCGAAATACTGGGGGCGACGCTCCACCACCTCGACCCACACGTTTTTTTGTGCTGCCGGCACGTAGGGATCTTCGAGCGATACCCGAACGCTGGAGAACACACCCAAGGTTGCCAGCCGCTCCTCGGTCTCGCGCACTCGACTCTTCTGGTACACGCCTCCGGGTTCGAGGGCGAAGCGACTTCTGATCAATCGTTCGCTGGTGCGGCTCGCACCTCGTACCAGAATCTCTCCAACTCGTACCCGCTGCCCCTCTCGGATCGAGAATCCCACACGCCCGCGGGTCTTGTCCGGGGAAGTCTCGACCTTGGTCGCGACATCAGCGTAGGCAAATCCCTCCTCCGCGTAGGCGTCGAGCAGCTGACGCCGCGCCTGCTCGACCTCGGCGAGAGAGAGAGGCTCCCCGAGCCGAAGCTCGAGCAGCTCCGCCAGACGAAGCTCGGACATCGCCTCGTTGCCATCGAAATCCAGTCGATAGAGCCGGGTCCGCGGACCCATCTTGATTGGGATGTGCAGCACGGCGTTCGGTTCGCACCGGGTGTGTCGCCGCGCATCCGGCACACAGCCGAACAAGGGACTTGGTGCTGGCTCAGGGAGTGGGAGTCCTAGCTCGTCGTGACTGCACGTGGTCAAAGGACGTCGCAAGGGCCCGATCGGTTCACAGTCTAGGGGACCGGTCGCATCCGAGCAACGTCGGCGCAACAGCTGAGCCGGACCAACCGTGGCAGCCAGATATCCCTCGGAACGCAGCAGATCCTGGACGTGCTTCATGGCACGCTCGTAAACTGGTGCCACGTAGGTGGCATACGGGGTAGGTTGGAAGGGACCCGGACGCGAGCCACGGGCGGTCACCGGACCTATCACGTCGTCCAACTTGGCCGGCTCGATCGGACCGACCAGCGCGCTGCCGGGCAGAAGTTCGGTGAGAAAGCTGTCGATCTCCTCTCCGATCTCGGCTGGGCTCCGTTCACCCGAGAGGCACGGGTACTCACGGGCCACCACCCGCACCGGCTGACCCTCGCGGATCCGCAGGGTGACCCGATGCCTTCGCGTGTCCTTGTCCTCCACCAGGGGTCGGACATCGACATCCAGGAACCCGTAGCTCTGGTAGTGCCGAACCAGAAGGTCAGCGAGTGTTCTTGGCGCTCGATCGGTGTTGCCTTTGTCTGCGAGCACCTCTTCTAGCTGCGCCGCGTCGAACACACGATTTCCCTCGAAAGTGACTTCGACATGTGGACCCGGTTCAACCGCGACGTGCACGCGCACTCCATCGACCAAGCTCTCCAGCCGGTGAGCTACCTTGGCTCTGTGCCAGCCGCGGTCGCGCAGGTCCTGTTCCAAGCTTCGGTCCGCGCGTTCGAGTTCGCGTTGACGTGCGATGTCGCCAACGGCCACCGGATAGCCCTCGAGCATGGTCCGGAGCTGATCTTTGTCACTGGCGCTCGGCACCGCGAACCGGCGCTGTTGCACCACTCTGGGACCTCGGGTCACCAGCACCACTCTCAGCACCACCGAGAGCGGTTCTGAACCGTCTTTTATGACCAGCTTCGCCGAGTCGACCAAGACGCCATCGTTTCTCACCACCTCGATCACTTGTGCGAGCAAAGGATCGACATCCGAATCGGCGAGCTCTCGACCCTCGATGCGCCCGAGCAGCTCGCCGAGTTCCGGAAGCTCACGACTCACGCCCTCGATCTCCACCGCTCCCACGAGCCTCCGCGCAACGAGCGAGAACCGCACCACGACACCACCCTCAGCACCGTGGACACTGGCCTGAGCAGAGGCGAAACGACCAGTGTCGAGCAGCCGCCGAAGGGTGCTCCGCACCAGCACGGGATCGAACCGGTCTCCCACCCGGATCTCACTCACGATGACGCGCTCGGAGAACCAGCGCCCCTCAGCCCTGAGCTCGACGCCTACAATTGCCTCACCGGTATGAGGGTCGAGCGTGCTTGGCACGTCTGCCAAAAGGGGGATGGGAGTTCCCGCGGAAATGGTCTCCGCCGCCCAAACCCGGCCGACTTGGGCCGCGATGGCGAACCCGAGGAGAAGGGGCATGGTCGGGTGGCAGGACAGAAGCCGCATGCTTCCCCTCCCTCTTACACCAGCCGGCGGCAAAACGTGGCGGAGATATGCCCGAGGAGCTCGAGGCGAGCTAACCTGGCCCCGCCCCGTGCCCGCATCGCCCAAGTCTTCGAGGAGGTCGCGAACCCTGAAATGGCTGCTCTGGCTGCTGATCGGCGGCGTTACGTCGGCCGGCGCCCTCTGGGTATTGGTGCACACCACCAGCTGGGCGGGACCGCTGGTCGCCAATACGCTCCGCGCGGTGGTCGGGGCCGACAACGTGGCACGCCTCGAAGACACCGTTTACCGGATCGAGGACTGGATGAACCGCTGGCGGCGCCGAGGTGACAAGCCGAAGGCGCGGTGGACGGTGCCGGAGGGCATGGCCACCACCGCCTCCGCGTCCGCCACCAACCCCTCGACACCGAGCCTTCCACCCTTTGTGTTGCCCGCGGTGGGTCCAGTATTCCCCAAATGGTCCGCACCGGGCGACGGCGACTGGGTGCCGGTCGTGGATCGACGACAGCCTGATGCGCCGATCGTCATGGTCAAAACCTTGCTCCACCCCGACGCCAACCGTTCTTGGGCCGAACTCTTCGTGGTAGCGATCGATCTCCGAGCCACCGAGCTTCGTGCAATGCCGGGCCGCCGCGAGCCCGTCGCTGAACTCCCGGTTCCGGCTGACTTCGAGCGACCAGGCAAGATCCCCCCCCAAGACCACGGCCGCCTACTCGCAGCCTTCAACGGCGGCTTCATGGCGGAGCATGGGCACTACGGCATGCGTGTACAAGGACTCACACTGCTAAAGCCCCGAGACAAATCCTGCACCGTGGTCGGCTACGACAACGGCAGTATCGAGATCGCCAGCTGGAAGTCGCTGGCCGCGTCAGCCCCGCGCATGAGCTGGTTCCGCCAAACACCGGCCTGTATGTTCGAGGACGGCGTGATGCACATCGGGTTGCGGCACCCCGAGACGCGCCAGTGGGGTGCGACCCTCGACGGCGACACGGTGATCCGTCGCTCGGCGATCGGTCTCGATCAGTCACGACTGGTGCTGTTCGTCGGAATTGGCAACGCCACCACCGCCCGGGCGCTCGCTCACGGTATGCGACACGCAGGCGCCGTGGACGTGGCGCAGCTCGACGTGAACTGGTCGTACCCGAAGTTTCTCACCTACGAGTTCGGCAAGGATGGGCAATTGGAGGCGAAAGCTGCCATGGATGGCTTCGAGTATTCGCCCGTCGAGTATGTAGGCAAGTCGGCCTTGCGCGACTTCTTCTATGTGTTGCGGAGGCCCGACCCCGAAGCCGCAGCCTTTGCCAGCCGCTCGTCACTGGCCCCAAGCGCCGACGTGCCGCCTGCGACCAACGCGTCCACCACGCCCGCGACCAACGCGTCCACCACGCCCGCGACCAACGCGTCCACCACGCCCGCGGCCAACGCGTCCACCACGCCCGCGGCCAACACGTCCACCACGCCCGCGGCCAACACGTCCACCACGCCTGCGACCAACGCGTCCACCACGCCCGCGGCCAACGCGTCCACCACGCCTGCGACCAACGCGTCCACCACGCCCGCGGCCAACACGTCCACCACGCCCGCGGCCAACACGTCCACCAACGTGGTCCACTCCAGGCCCATCACCCCCTTGACACCCTGAGGGCGCCGGCCCCCTTCGAGTGCCTGTGCTAGGGGAAGTCGGTGCGTGATCCCTATCGAGTCCTCGGCCTTCCTCACAGCGCCTCTGCCGAGGATGTGAAGAGCGCTTTTCGGCGCCTGGCCGCTCAGCATCATCCCGATCGCAACCCGAACGATCCGAGTGCTGATGCCCGCTTCGCGGAGCTGAACGCCGCCTACCAGATCCTTGGCGATCCGGAGAAACGTCTGGCCTGGGATCGCTTCGGAGAGGCCGCATTTCGTCCCGGTGGACCGCTCCCCTCCTCTTTCGCCAACCTCGGGGACATACTCAATGCAAGTGGCGTGGTCTCGGAGGTGCTCGGAGCACTCGGCGTCAAGCTTTCGAAGTCGGGGGACGTGACCGAGACCGTGGAGTTGGATTTCTTGGAGGCCGCCCGCGGTACCGACCGGGTTCTTCTCTACGACATTTTTGAGTTGTGCGAACGTTGCCAAGGCCACGGAGGAGAGCGGGGCGCGCCCGAGGATCGCTGTGCCACCTGCGAAGGCCGAGGCCGCGTGCGAGCGCTGGGGGGCCTTGTGCCTGTACTAAAGGATCGGGTGTGTCCCGCGTGCCGTGGTTCGGGTCGCCGCAGCATTCGGGACTGCACGGCTTGCCGTGGCCGAGGAGTGCTGGGACGCAAGGTGAGTCGCACCGTGCATGTGGCGGCGGGGGTCGAGGACGGTGCGACCTTGCGCATCGATCGAGCTGGTAGTCGCCCCGAGCCCGAGCGACCGATCGGCGATCTGCTGGTGAAGGTTCGGGTGAAGAAGCACCCCGTCTTCGAGCGACAGGGCCAAGACATTCTGTGTCGCGAGAAAATCCCAGTTACCCTCGCGATCCTCGGTGGAGCCATCGACGTTCCCACCCTACAAGGGCACGCCACCGTCCAGGTTCCGCCCGGTACCCAGAGTGCGACCATACTCCGTCTGCGTGGTCGCGGGCTTCCAACAGGCTCGGGGGCGCGCGGGGATCAATTGGTGGAACTCGACGTGACCATCCCGAAGACACTCACCCCGCGCGCACGCGAGCTGCTGATCCTGCTCGCGCAGGAGCTGGACCAAAACCCTCACCCGACACCCAATAACCGGATCGCAGAGCGCTTGCGCCGGTACTTCCTCTAGTGACCATGGCCCTCGACTACGCTGCCGTCTCCTTCGACCTCGGACAAACCTTGCTCGCCATCGAGCCCGTGTGCCTGGAGCGCAAACTGTCCCGCAAAGGGTACGCCATCGAACTCGTGCGGCTCGACCAAGCACTGGTCTTGGCGTGGACAGCCTACAACCAAGTCAAACGCGCCGGAGCCAGCGGCTATACTGCTTGGAAGGAGCTACTCCGGGTCCTCTTGGTTTCGGCCGGGCTAAGGGAGCGGTCGACGGAACGGGCCCCCTCGGACGCCGCCCTCGAATCCCTGATTTCGTGGCTCTATTCCGAACAGCGCGAGGACAACCTGTGGCGTCGGCCCATCCCGGGGATGGTGGAGCTGCTCACCGCGCTCGCCGCACGCAACATCCCGGCAGGTGCGCTCACCAACTCCGAGGGCGGCGCCGCTGCGCTGCTCGATGCGGTGGGCTTGTCACGCTTCCTTCGAGTGGTGGTCGATTCAGGGCAGGAGGGCATCGAGAAGCCCGATCCCCAGATTTTCCTGCGGTTTGCGAGCAGGCTTGGTGAGGCACCACACCGCATCGTGCACGTGGGAGATTCCTTCGAGGCAGACGTTCGGGGCGCCCTTGGAGTCGGCATGATCCCGATCTGGTTTGGAGCCGAGCCGGACGAAGAGGTTCCCGTCGGGGTGCACCGTGCTCTAGATGTTCCCGAGCTGGCCCGACTGCTCGGGCTGTGAGCCATGGGGGTGCGCGAGCAACAGCCGGTTCTTGGGGGTGATGGCAGATGGGATCTGCTGGGTCACGATCTGATAGCCTGCCGATCGCAGTCGCTCCGCACGCATCACATCGATGGCAAGATCGGGGGAGAGCCAACCTTCGAGACCTCCGGTGTCCGAACGGGCCACGGCTTGGCAACACGGCAAGACCGCCACTTTGGCTCGAACCTGGATCGCGCGAGCGATGACCTGGTCGGTGAGTGGCCCACAGGCGTGGCTCGCCACCACCAGATCCCCAGAAAACAGGGCGACCTCGGCAAGCGATCCCTCCACGAGTTCGAGCCGGCCGCGCAGGCGTGGGAACGCCTCCTCGAAGCACTTGACCAGAATCGCAGCGCTCTTCGGCAACCGGCGGTCAACCAAGAGAGCGCGAGGCGAGCTGTCGTCCAGCACCAGCAGCACGATGCCAAGCAAACCGTGGCCTGACGCCAGATCGACGACACGCCCCCCTCGGTAACGTCGCCGCACCCGGCGGGCCACCTCCCACGCCTCGAACAGCTCCTTGCGAGGAAGGCAGTCGGCCTCACAGACCAGGCGCCCGATCCTCCCAAACAGAGTCGACTCGGGAAAACGGTCTTGGTGGTGCCGGTTGAGGCGGCTCCGACTCATCGGATCGAACATCACCCAGCATCCATAACCGACCGATGATGGAAATCCACTCTGCAGGCCTTGCTCTCACCCAGATCTTCGATCCATCCTACGCGCGCCATGACTACAGATCTCGGCCACATCCATCTCGGTCTCATCGGCATCGGCAACATGGGCGGCGCCTTGCTGCGGGGTTTGATGAGCCGAGGCTGGCTTCAGCCCGACCAGGTTCTTGTGTGCGATCTCGATCCCGAGCGTCTGGCGGCTGCTACGGAGCCCCACGCCGTGGCCGGTTCCACGGACAGCAAAGCGCTCGCGGATTTTGCGAACGTGCTCGTGCTCGCGGTCAAGCCCCAAGTGCTGCCCCGTGTGCTTGCTCAACTTGCCCCGAACCTCCGCCCTTCCACCTTGTTGATTTCGATCGCGGCCGGCGTGACCTGCCGCAGCATCGAGTCCCTGGTGCCGGACTCGGTGCGGGTGCTCCGGGCCATGCCGAACACCCCCGCCACTGTGCTGGCTGGAGTCACCGCTCTTTCGCCGGGTGCACGGAGCCTCCCGGAGGATCTCCTGATCGCAGAGCGCCTCTTTAGCGCCGTCGGTTCGGTGGTCGACATCGAGGAGTCGCTGCTGGACGCTGTGACGGGCCTCTCGGGGAGTGGCCCGGCCTATGTCTTGCTCGCGATCGAGGCCTTGTCGGACGGCGGCGTGCGCATGGGTTTGCCGCGGGCGGTGGCGCTCAAGTTGGCGGCAGAGACGGTGTTCGGCACCGCACGGATGGTCCTCGAGACCAATGAGCATCCGGCGCGCCTGCGGGATGCGGTCACCAGCCCGGGGGGCACCACCATCGCAGGCCTGGCAGCGCTCGAGGAAGGTGCGGTCCGTCATGCCTTCATCAATGCCGTACGCGCCGCCACCCTGCGCGCGACCGAGCTCGCTGCCGCTTCGGCCAAAAAGCTCTGAACGACTCCGGGCTCAGGTCTCCGTGAGCAAGCTGGTAACGGCGTAGTTCGCGACCAGAATCGCGACGGCGCTCTGCACTACCGCACGGGTGGTGGCCTGCCCCACACCTTTGGCCCCACCGCTCGCGAAGAAGCCTTGGTGACAGGAGATGGCGGCGATCAGAAACCCGAAGACCATGGCCTTGATCTCGCCCATCAAGAAGTCCGACAAGGTAACGTACTTCTCGATATTGGCGATAAAAATCCCGGGATCGATGCCGAGCAGGTTCACTGCCACCCCCCAAGCCCCGAGCATGCCGATGGCCGTATACAGCACGCACAGAAGCGGCAACATGAGCGTGGCCGCCAGCATCCGCGGCGAGAGCAGGTACTGGATGGGACTTATCCCCATGGTAGTGAGCGCATCTATCTGCTCGGTGATGCGCATGTTCCCGAGCTCGGCCGCCATCGCGCTCCCCGCTCGGGCGGTGACCATCAGTCCCGCGAACACTGGGCTCAGCTCCCGCGACAGGGAAATCGCCACCACCGAGCCGACCACACCCTCGGCCCCAAACTGCCGCAACGTGTAGACCATCTGCAGTGCCAGGACCATGCCACTGAAGACCCCGGTCAGAGACACGATGAACACGCTCTCGGCGCCGACGAACTCCATCGCGCGCAAGAACTGCATGGGGCGATAGGGCGGCAAGACGACCCAGAGCAGGGTCCGCATGGTAAGGAGAAACCAGGATCCAATGCCGTCGAAGAACCGCAGCCATGGACCCAGTACGAGATCCACGAGGCGGCTCACGATCCGGGACCTCTCATCCCGACTGGGCTCCATGCGCTCACCCATAGCACCGTCGGCTCGGGGGCCACAAGCCGTTCACCGGCACCTCGACCTCTTAGGCCGGTTGAGGTAGAGCCCCGAACCGCGCATGGCAGAGCTCAACGACCCACAAGCCCAGGCCGTGGCCCATCTCACCGGACCCCTGCTCGTCTTCGCGGGCGCCGGCAGTGGCAAGACGCGCACCATCACCTATCGGATCGCCAACCTGCTCCGTCATGGGATCCCACCCTACCGGATCTTGGCCGTCACCTTCACCAACAAGGCGGCACGTGAGATGCAGAGCCGCCTCGAACAACTGGCAGGGCCGGAGCTGGTGCGCGACCTCTGGGTGGGTACGTTCCACTCGGTTTGTGCGCGACTCTTGCGCCGTTACGCCACAGAGGTGGGCCTCGCCAAAAACTTCGTGATCTATGATGAGTCGGATCAGAAGGCAGTGGTCGCTCGCCTCACCAAATCACTTGGCCTCTCGGAAGACCAGTTCGCGCCGAAGCTAGTGCTCTCGCGGATTCTGAAGAAGAAACAGGAGGGGGTTCTGCCACGTGACGTCCCCCTCTCTCGCGGCTTCGATGAAGTCATGCTGAACCTGTACCAGAAGTACCAGGCAGCGCTGACGGCCAGCAACGCCGTCGATTTCGAAGATCTCCTGCTTTACGTGATGCGACTCGCCGAGCACACCCAGAACCCAGCCGGCACTGAGCTACGGCAACGCTTCGACCATGTCTTGGTGGACGAATTTCAGGACACCAACGCCGTTCAATACCGGCTGGTGCGCGCGCTCAGCGCCGAAACCCGCAACCTGGGCGTGGTCGGTGACGACGATCAGTCGATTTACCGCTGGCGAGGAGCTGATGTGCGGATCATCCGCAATTTCCGGCGCGACTTTCCCGACGCCACCATCATCAAGCTCGAGCAGAACTACCGCTCTACGGGCAATATCGTGCGCACCGCGCTCTCGGTGATCGAAACCTCCCGCACTCGGGAGCCGAAGAAGCTTTGGACGGCTCGTGACCCTGGGGACAAAATCGTGGTGCGCTCGGTGCCTGATGAGCGTCAAGAGGCCGCCTGGGTCGTGCGCGACATCAAGCGCGCCGTCACCGACGGCGTTTCGGCGGCCGAGATAGCCGTATTCTACCGGGTGCATGCCCAGTCTCGCGTCCTCGAAGAAGCGCTTCGGACCGAGAACCTGCCCTACCAGGTCATCGGCGGGGTTCGGTTCTTCGATCGCGCGGAGGTAAAAGACATCCTTTCTTACCTCCGTCTGCTCGACAACCCCCGCAGCGACGCGGATTTTCTGCGGATCGTCAATGTTCCGGCCCGAGGCATCGGCAAGAAGACCGTGGATGCGCTCGGGGACCTGGCCCTGGCTCGCGGCACTTCCCTCTTCGATGCGCTCGGATTGGTCGAAACCGCTCCCGAGCTTGGAGGGGCAGCCCGCAGCAAACTGCTTGTGTTCCGCGAGCTACTCACGCGACTCACCGAGTCCAAGACGGCTCTTTCTCCAGAGGAGCTCGCGGTCGAGGTGCTGACGCGCACCGGATATCGAGAGCAACTCGAGCAACAGGACACGGCTGAGGCCGACGCTCGGCTCGGCAACGTAAACGAGTTGATCGGGTCGATCGCTGAGTATGTCGCCGAGGCCGCGCTGGCGGGGGAGGCTGCGACACTGACCGGATACTTGGAGCGCGTTTCTCTGGTGACCTCCACCGACACCATGTCCGATCAGCCAAAGGTGTCGCTGATGACCGTCCACGCCGCCAAAGGGCTCGAGTTCGACGTGGTTCTTCTCACGGGCCTGGAGGACGGCATCTTCCCCTATGTGCGGATGGGTGAAACTGAACCCGAGGAGCTGGATGAGGAACGGCGACTGATGTATGTGGCCGTGACTCGGGCCAAACAGCGGCTCATCATCTCACATGCCACCCAGCGCGCGCTGTTCGGTCAGACTCGCTATCAGGTCCCAAGCACATTCCTCCGTGATCTGCCGGACGCCTGCGTGGTCGGCGAGGCGCGGAGCTATGGCAGCGCAGCTCCGGAGTGGAGTGACGGGTGGTCGGGCACGCAGCCGAAGAGCGCCCGCACACCGGTAAGCGCACCGCCACGCTCCTTTGCTCTGTCTCACGAGCGCTCTTCGGCCACGCCCGCATCGAAGGAGCGCACCATCGATCATTGTGCCTTCGACGATCTCGCGCACGAGCAGCCGAGCTTCGTCATCGGTCAGAAGGTCTTCCACACACGCTTCGGCACGGGTCGCGTTCAGTCGGTGGAGCGGGGCCAAGACGGCCCCACCGTGGTCGCCCATTTCTCGGGCTTCGGTCCCCGCAAGATCCTGGCGCGGTTCTTGGCCACCACGCCACCGCGCAACTCCTAGACGCCAGAGGCTGGGGTCAAGGGCTGGACCAATACGGATCGGAGGTGGTGGTTTCACGCGGCGCGGGAGGGGCGCCTTCCGGAGCATCACTCTTCGTGAGCAATTGGGCAGGTCGACGCGACAAAAACTGTACCCGCATCTCTGGATCACGGATCGACGCTGCGACCTTCTTCACCCACTGCGCAGCCCGCTCCAGGATCTCACCTGCTTGAGGCGACTCGGCTCGTGTCAACGCCTCGCAGCACAGTGCGCGCGTCACCAAGCCATACTCCGAGCCTTGGATGGTTTCCATCGCCCCCATCGCCGTGGTGGCGAGGAGAATCCCGGTGTGCTGCTCTCCGATATCGATGCGAGCCACCGCCTCGATCGCCATCGCGTAGAAGTGAAACGCCACATAGGCCTGCGCTTCAGCCACTTGTCTGGCATCGAAGGCAAACATCACGCTCGCCCCTGGATCGCCGCGGCGGCGGGCCAGGATCGCCCGAACGATCTTCTCATGTGCCATGTCGTAGGCGCTGCTGGTCACCAGGTTGATGGCAGCGATGTCGTGGACCAGGCTTTCGGCCGTCTCAAACTCCTCGACCTCCATCAGCACCTCGGCCATCGCCAATAGCGTCCCCGCCTTCGCCTCGAAGTCTCCGTATCGTTCGTGGGCCTTTCTGGCACGCTCCAGGTACACTAGCCCACGCTGCACGTCACCAGCAGCAGCATAGGATTGCCCAACGGTGCAGAGCGTCTTCGCAATCTGCAATCGCCCACCGATTCCGAGATCGATCTGGACCGCCTGCAAGCCGAGGGCGATGGCGTCCTCGAAGCGACCCAACACATACAGGGAGAAGGCAAGCGAGCACTTGGCATGTGCCTCCATCCGCCGGGCGCCGGCACGGCGAAAAATCGCAATGGCCTCGGCATGGGCTGCGATCGCCTCGTGCACTCGCCCCACCCGCCGCAACAGTGTTCCCTTCGCACTCAGTACCTCGGCCCGCTGTCGCGCAGGGACCTCGGGGTGGGCCGCGGCGGAGAGCGCTCGGTCGATCGCAGCCAAGGCCCCCTGCATGTCGCCAAGGTCACGCAGGATCTCCGCCACCAGTCCCTGCGCCTGAGCCTCATCGTAAAAGAGCGCGCTCTCACTCGCCATCTGCTCCGCGCGCTGCGCGAGTGACAAGCCCCGCGCGAGCCTCCCCGAGTCAACCTCGAACCGCGCCGTCCGCATCAGCGCGACCGCGGCCCAACGCGCCTTTCTCGAGTCCCGCGCCAGCTCCCGCAGCCGGTCCAGGTGAAGTCGGCGTTCGCGCTTCTGACCTTGACCGCGGGCTATCGCCTCGAGTGCCTCATGCGCCTCGAAGCGCCTTGGATCGGCGGGAGGCAACACTCGGAGGGCCCGTCGGAAGTAGCGCTTGGCAAGCCGGATCTGGTAACTCCCGTGCGCCGTGCGGCCCGCTTCGAGGTAGTGATCGGCAGCCTTCTCCGACTCGTGACCAAACTCAAGGTGACGCGCCACAATGGCCGCGCCGAGCCCCCGCGCAAGCGGAGTCTCGGCCAGGATCTCGCCGACCCGCCGGTGCATCTGGGTCCGCGCCGCCGCGCGGATCGCCGCGTAGGCGACATCACGGGTCACCGGATGGCGAACATCCACAAAATCCCCGCGCAGATCACAGAGGCCACGGGCGCACAGCCTCGCCACCGCGTCGTCGGCGCCCGCCCCCACCAGCGCGCGGAGATCCCCTTGGCTCATCGCTCCACCGGCGACCGCCAGCCACTCTATCACCTGCTGCTCCTCCAGCGGCAGCTCGTCGAGGCGATCTGCGATCAGCTGGTCGAGGGTGGAGGGGAGGGCGCGTCCCGTGCTGTCTTTGCCCTCGACCCGGGAGAGCTCGAGCACCTGATCTGGTCCTTCTTTGAGTTCCAGCGCTCCTCGTTCCAGGAGAGCGTCGACCATCTCCAGCAAAAAGAATGGATTGCCGCCGATCCGAGGCGAGAGTTCCTTACACACCTGTTCGACTCCACGGGCTGCGCCGAGCCGCGCCTTCAGAAGCTGGATCTGGTGCTCGATACTGAGGGCCTTCAGCTCGATGCGCACCAGGTGGTCCACCAGGGGTGAACTCCGCTCCCCAAGCCGAGAGACCAACACGAACAACACCGGCCATGGCTCGGGCCATCGCACCAGCTCGGCAATGCTCTCCAGGCTCGGGCGGTCCGCCCACTGCAGGTTTTCGCCGATCATGACGACCGGGAATTTCTGGGCAAAGTGGAGGATCAGAGCCCGCAAACCGACCGCGATCAAACGACGATTTTGGGCTGCGTCGCCTTCGTCGGCAGCCAACGCGAGCTGTCCGGAGAGGAGCGCGCCGAGGCGATCCAGGCACGGTTCACGTTCCTCCCCAAATTCGAAGTCCGCGAGCCGACTGATCAATCGCTCGCGTGCCAACTCGAGAGCGGCCTCCTCCGGTAGCTCGAGCAACGCCCGCACCCAATCCCCCAGAAGCGAAAAGGGTAGCTCGGCGCGCGCTGGAGAGGCCTCGGCTCGGAATACCTGGGTTTCCTCCGGTAGCTCGCCTACGAAAGCCGCGACCAGCGCGCTCTTGCCGATCCCCATCTCGCCCGCCACGACCCGCGAGGTCACCCTCCCCTGAACACCACCGATCCGGCTGACCGCGTGGTGGTAAGCGGCCTGGAGCTCGGCCAACTCCACATCGCGACCGATCAGCTCACCAGAACCTTGCTCGTCCCGCTCCGCCTTCTCCTCGCGCGAGAGCGGCCGCACCAGAGCGTAGATGCGCATGTTCTCAGGCATGTCGCGATTCTGCGAGCCCTCGAGGGCGATGGTCGGGGCGTCCGCCCACACGAAATCGCGGCGCACGAGACGATACAGACCCCCCGCAGCCCAGGTTCCACCGGCGGGTGCCTGCAGGCCAAGCATGCGCGCCAGATCGAGGGCGGCCTCCGAGACCTGGTGCCGGATCATGTGCCCCGCACGATCACGGCGACCGGTAGCGATCCCTCGCACGATCCCGATGCTGGCCTGGAGTTCCACGGGCATGTCATCACACGCACCCTGGATCGCCTCGTGGATGTCGATGGCGAGGCAGGCTGCGTCCGACGCCGCCCGCGACGGATTCGCCATCAGTCCCACCACCGCGCTGGCGCCTCCGGTGGGGATCAACCGGTCGCCAAGCACTCTGTGATCGCGACTCCAGGTCAGTCGCGCTCCACGTTTGAAGGCGATCTCGCCGAGGGTCTTCTGCAGCTGCTCGACAAACTCGGCCGCATCATTCGGGCTGGCAGCCTCCGCGAGCTGATCGATGCCGTGAACCTGGAGCGATAACACCGCCACGTGACGGATCTCCTGTCCGTGGCGCTCGCGCCGAGGCCGCGGCTGCCCGCCCTCGTCCTCGTCCAGACCTACCTCGGCGCGGTTAGCAAAGGCGTCGACTGAACCCGTGCCATGCGACACGACCGAACGCGACCCATCGTCGGGCGCGGGCAAAACGTCAGCCGGCGCGACCACGCCCGGTGAGGTGTGCTCGCGACTCACGATCTGTTCCAGGACCGACTCGAGCACGTGTCCATCGATCGGCTGCTGTGCCGAGAAGAGAGCGCGGGTCACGGCCGCCGCAAGATCGCGCGCCGTCGCATAGCGATCGGAGGCACTCCGGGCCAGCGACTTCATCACGATCGCCTCCAGCTCCCGAGGGATGTCCCGCGCAAACATGCTGGGAGGCTCGACCTGACCGGCACGCACGGCATCCAGCAGCTCGGCACCCTCCGCCGCACCATGAAGGGGGCGCCCGGTCAGCATCTCGTGCAACACCACACCCAGTGAGTAGATATCGGTGCGCCGATCCACCTTCTCCCCACGTGCCTGTTCAGGAGACATGTAGCCGGTCTTGCCCTTCAGAATCCCCGGCTCTTCTCGAAAAATGTTCGCCGAAGCGATGCCAAAGTCGGCGATTTTGACCGAGCCTTCGTAGCTCAAGAGGATGTTTTGGGGTGATACGTCGCGGTGGACGATGGCAATCGGCTGCCCCGACTCGTCCCGCCGCTCATGGGCATAGTGCAGCCCCTTGGCGACTTCACCGGCCACGTACAGGGCCACGTAGGGAGGGATCCTGATCCGCTTCGAGCGAGCTGCACGCATCACGCGTCGGAGGTCAGGACCCTCCACGTACTCCATACTGAGGAGCTGCCCTTCTTCGCCGTACTCCTGGAACTCGTAAACCTGAACGATGTTGGGGTGGTTGAGGCGGGTTGCCAGCATCGCCTCTTCGGCAAACATCACCCTGAAGCGCTCGGAGTTGGTGTGCTGCGGAAGGATTCGTTTTACGACCAAGAGCTTGTAGGTGCCCTCAGCCCCGCGCTTCTTCGCAAGAAACACCTCGGCCATACCCCCCACGCCGAGGCGTCGGATCACCTCGAAGTCGGCGAGCCGTTTGGGAACGAACGTGCTTTCGTCAGTCATCGTAGCGGGCGAGGCCGGGAGATGACCGGCTCGCCGAGCAGGACTCCATCCTACCGGGAAATGCCCGTGGGCGAACCCCCTGAAAGCGTCCGGACCGGTCTATGGACCTGTCCCGCGTCGGGCGGACGGCCTTCGAAGGCCTGTTACCCTCAGATTTTCCTGGTTTTTGTCAATTGTGGACGCAACGGACCCAACCATCGACGAAGTAGTTCCAAGCTGACGAATCGGCTCCGGAGTTCCACCCGGTGTAGCCATCACAGTAGGAAAGGCCCCAGGCCTCACCACCAACCTCGGACGCCTCGGCAGCCCAGAACCAACCATCTGGGTCACAAGAACCGTTGGTGTCAGGGAACACGTCACGGTTGATGGCAGGAGAGACGAGCGCTTCGTTCACGGTGGAGGCAAGCTCATTCAGGGTCGGCACACGCCATCCGGAAAGCCCTCCGGTGGTCTGGGAAGCGCAGTACCCGGGAGCCTCTGACCACGGCATGCGGGACGAGGAGGAGCTCTGCTGCCACGTAAGACCCGTGTAGTTGTCCTTCACGACCGCATCGGCACCGGTGCCGGTAACCGTATAGTGGTCGGGGGGTTCGACGGCATATTCGTCCGCAGCCTCACCTGTCCCGCCACCGCGAACACAGCGGGTCACGAGGTTCGTCCCCGTCCCTTGGATCGCGTTGCTGGTAAAGCCGTTGGTTCCATAGCCCCAAACCTGGCTGTACTCGTCACTCCCAAAGCGGATCTGGTGGTACCAGTACGATTTGGTGGTGTAGTAGCCACCGGTCACCTCGAAGATCGGAGCCCACCCGGTCCTGCCTTGCGTGACGTCAGTGATCGAGGCGAGTTCCACGCGCGTCGGGAGACGCCAGTCACTGAACCCGGCATAGTTACTGGACGCGAGAGCAGCACAGCGATCAACGCTAGACTGCCAGTTTCCCTGAGTGGAGGGGTTGGCCTGCTCCCACACCAGACAAGTGATGTCGTCGCGCACGGCTCCATTGCCGAGATCGGTGAGGCTCTGATGGTTCGGTACCGCATCTCCGGAACTAGGAGGATTAGGCATCCGCCAGCACGGCCACTTGTGAGACCCGCAGGTTGACTCCACACAACCGCCAGAGCCGCCCTGACCTTGAATCGCTCCACCCTGACCTTGAATCGCTCCACCCTGACCTTGAATCGCTCCGCCCTGACCTTGAATCGCTCCGCCCTG
>CAYNEY010000018.1:23227-106025 GCA_964396375.1 uncultured Polyangiaceae bacterium
CCACCCTGACCTTGAATCGCTCCGCCCTGACCTTGAATCGCTCCGCCCTGACCTTGAATCGCTCCACCCTGACCTTCGGTCGCTCCGCCCTGACCTTGAATCGCTCCGCCCTGACCTTCGGTCGCTCCGCCCTGACCTTCGGTCGCTCCACCCTGACCTTGAATCGCTCCGCCCTGACCTTGAATCGCTCCGCCCTGACCTTCGGTCGCTCCGCCCTGACCTTCGGTCGCTCCACCCTGACCTTCGGTCGCTCCGCCCTGACCTTGAATCGCTCCACCCTGACCTTCGATCGCTCCGCCCTGACCTTGAATCGCTCCACCCTGACCTTGAATCGCTCCACCCTGACCTTGAATCGCTCCACCCTGACCACTGGTCCCCACTTGACCCCCGGAGGCGCTGGTCGAGGAAGCGCCCCCGCCCCCCGACTCCTCGGGAGCCGCCGACTCCTCATGCGAGCAACCCAGCACCAGAGAGGTGATCGTGGCAGCCACGAGAAAAGTCATGCGCATCATCGTCTATACCCCGGCAGAGATCTCAAAAGGGCCGTTTTGTCGTTGCGCAGGCCGGTCTCAACCAATCACCGAGGACGGGACTTGCGCACAGATCTGGGCTCAGGGTAAAATTGCCACTTCATTCGATCGGTGATTTCACCTGGGGAGAGTGCCATGAAAAGTGTCGTATCAGGGCTGGTTGGTGGGTGTACCGGAGGCCTTCTGGCTTTCATTGCTGTTCCAGCCATGGCGCAGACCGTCCTCATCGCTCACACAAAAGTGGATGTCTCGGTCCTGAGTGAGGAAGAGGTCGCGGCGGCGCGCGCGCTCCGTATGTCACTGTCACATGCCTCGGTGGGGTCGAACATCTGGGATGGGCTCACCGCCCTCGCCGCAGATGACCAAGCCTTCACCTTCCCGAATTGGTCCGACAATGCCCGTGGTAACCCCGGATGGGAAGCAAAACTCACCGAGTTCGAAGCCTGGGTCACAGAACACGCCGAGCAGTTTGACGTGTTTCAGAACAAGCTCTGCTACATCGACCAAGACGTGGATTTCGCGAGCTACCGCGACTCGATGCTGGGGCTCGCCGAACGGCATCCCTCGCACCACTTCGTGTGGTGGACCATCCCGATCATGACCGCTGACTCGAGCAACCCACTGCGGGCCGAGTTCAACCAGGCGGTCCGCGACTACTGCGCCGAGCATGACCTCCCCCTCTTCGACATCGCCGATATCGAAAGTCACACCGTCAGCGGCGCGGCAGTCACGGACGACGGGGTGGAGGCGATGGACACTGAACAGTCCTCGGATGGAGGGCACCTGAACCAGCTCGGCGCGGCACGGGCGGCGGCAGCCCAATGGGTCTTGATGGCCGAACTCGCCGGAGCCGAGATTCCGAGCAGCATCTCTGGCCCAACCGCCGAGGATGTCGAGCAGAGTGAGCAATCATCCGATGGTGGTGAATCCGGCTGCACTGTGGGCCGTGGTGGTGTCTCGAGGACTGGGTGGTTCGTCGTGGTCGGGGCGCTGCTGCTTGGCTTCTCGGCGCGCCGCCGGAGCCGACCTTGACCCCACATCTCTCCGTGATCATGACCCTCGCGTTGGTCGCCTGCGGCGAGAGTTCGGTCACGGACAACGCCGTCCCGAGCGTACCCTTCGGGGTATCCGTCGAGGGCACGGCGACGTACTACGCAGCAGACGGTTCGGGAGCTTGCTCCTTCGATCCGAGCCCAGATGATCTCGCCGTCACCGCCCTCAACCAACCCGATTGGAGTGGCAGCAGCCTATGTGGTGCCTGCGCAGAAGTTGCAGGTCCGAGGGGCAGCATCCGCGTGCGCATCGTCGATCTGTGTCCCGAGTGTCCCTCCGGTCATCTCGATCTGAGTGAGTCAGCTTTCGCACGAATCGCTGAGCCTTCCCTGGGCCGAGTCTCCATCACATGGCAGCTCGTGCCCTGCGATGTCACGGGACCGGTGCGCTATCGCTACAAGGATGGCTCGAATCCGTGGTGGACCGCCGTACAGGTGCACAACCATCGGCTCCCAGTCACCGCGATGGAGTTCTCAACGGATGGAACGAAGTTCACCGAGATGGTGCGCACCGACTACAACTACTTTTTCGCCGAGAGCGGCTTCGGAGACACGGCCGTAGCCGTCCGAATCACTTCTCTCGACGGACAGACACTGCTAGATGAGCTCCCCCCAGTCGAGGAACTGCTGGTAGTGGCCGGCAAGAGCCAGTTCCTCTAGTGCACGGGCAAAGTAGGGTGCAGCCAACGGGGGTGACAGCTGTGGCGCACCACCGGCCCGTCCTTTGGCCACTTCCTTCAGCTCATCGCAGCGAAACTCTGAAGCGTCGGGGCGGTAGTTGATTTGCGCCGCAGAACCCCGGAGCTCCTCCACATTCCGCACACTGTGATCCGGCCTGCGGTCTGACTCGGCGGCCACCCGACCCTACCGACGGCCCTTCGTCATCGGGATGGGGATCGGCGTGTTGATTGGCCTCGCCTTTGTAACCAGCACCTTCATCGCGCCGACCGAGCAGAAGGACACAGACGTGTCTCTCCGTTCTGGTACCTACTCTCAGAGGGTTGACAGGCTCAGCTCTTGGCGCGATCGACGAAGCGGGCTATCGTCGGCGCATGTCCGCAGAGGAGTCAGATCGTCGCGATGCGCTGCGCGCTCCGATCGAGCTCAAGGTCGAATACCGCCGCGTCAACGCTTTCTTCGCGGACTACACGAGGAACATCTCGCGCGGCGGCACCTTCATCGGTACCACCCGTCCCTTGCCAATCGGCACCGAGTTTGCTTTTTCCCTATTCGTTCCGGGTATGACGGAGCCGCTTGCCTTGATGGGCAAGGTGGTGTGGGTCACCCCAGTGGACGGCGCGACCCCCGCCAACCCGCCGGGCATGGGTATCGAGTTTCTGTACCGCGACGAGGAAGAACGGCGGGATAAGCTGCGGATCGTGCGCAGCCTGTTTGCAGTCGAGCTCGGCGACGCGCTGGCCTCGAAGATCATGGAAGAGGTAGCACCGAGCTAGGGCAGGCTCACATCGACCGGGCGCCGTGGCGGTGAGGAGTCACGCAGCGCATCGCGCGCCATCGTGACCTCGATCAGTAGAACCCCGGAACTGTCCCGGACCTCCGTCAGAAGCCGCCGTCGTTGCTCTCTGTTCTCCGTGGCAGGGGCGCCGACAGCGCGGTAGAATTTAGCCTCGATCTTCTCGAGGGGGGTCTGAGCCTCCCGCTCTAGCTCCTCGAGGGAAAGCTGACCAAGGAGCCAGCGTCGCAACGCCTCGTTCCAGGTCGAGAGGCCGTCCAGGCGCGCGACCGCCTCCTCGACGGTGCCATCGGAGACGACACCCTCCGCGCGCTCGAGAAGGTGGAGCCAGAGCGCCGCGTACAGCTGCACCTCGGACTCCATCCGCACTGAGACGATCTCCTCGAGCGCGCGCCGACCGCGAGCCAAGTTCCGCCGCGACAGGGCGCTCCGGGAGAGTTCGAGCAGGGTGGCACCCGCCTCCCGAGCATCTCCTCCCGCATCGGTGAGCGAACGCGAAAAAGCCCGCTCCGCCCCCTGATCGTCCCCGTAGAGCTCCAGGATGCGCCCGAGCAGCCGCTCGCTCCGTGCACGCTCGGCACCCGGTGGCAGGGCTCGCCGCGCTGCCGCCGCCGCACGCAACGCATCGCCGAGCTCAGCCTCGGCCCGCGGCAGGTCAGCGCAGGCCTCCTCGAGCTCGTAGCCGAGGATCCGACGCTCGATCTCCACGGTCAGGTTACGCGCAGTGCGGTTGGCTTCATCACAGCGCAACAGCGCATCGCGAGCAGCCTCGCAATCATTTCTCTGCCGCTCCACCCGAGCCAGTGCAAGGTAGCCTTCGGGGTCAGGATGAAGCGCGAGCGAACGCAAGTAAGCTCGTCGAGCACGTGCCAGATCCCCACCACCCTGCTCGGTCTCCGCGAGAGAACCCGCAACCCGAGCCATGGCGCTCGCGAGATCCTTTGATTCGCGACGTGATGAGAGCTTCTCCAGCAGCGGCTCGACGTCGGCCGCGATGCTGCGGCTGGTTTCGAACTCGCCGAGCTGGGAGGACGCCAGCACCGCGCGGTTCACGATGCCGAGAGCCCAGGCCACATCACCGGGCTCGGTGCTCTCGAGTAGTGGTTTTTCGAGCAGCGGCACCACCGCCTGCGGCATCGCGTACTCCGTGAGCAAAATCGCCATCGCCCCCGCACCGGCGAGTGATCCCGGCGCGCTCTGCAAGAGCTCAATCGCAGCCCCAAATGCCGCGGCGCGCGCCAATTCCTCATCGATCGAGATCTCCGGCTGGTGCGTCCTCGTGGCAGATTGGTACAGGCGAAACAGCTCGAGCCACGCGCTCGGTTGGTCCTCGATCGCGGCCTGTCGCAGTCGTTCCCGGAGCGGATCGGGGACCAACTCCGAGCTGTTCGAGGCCTGAAGGGCGCGGAGCGCTCCTACCGGATCACCATCCCGGAGGTACAACCCAACCAGGGTGGCCATACCGAACTGGCGCGCTCGATAGGCCGCGACCGCTTCTTCGCGCTCCTCGGAAGACTCGGGCACACGCCCCACCAGATCCACGGCCAGCGAGGACTCTATCCAGCGTCGAGTATCCGCGAGCGCCTGACCACGGGTCTCGATGCTGGGTCTGAACAGCGCATGCCGCACGGCCACGCGTTGCCTTCGCCCCAGCGTCTCAATGGGTCCCACCTTGGGGGCGCTTGCCGCAAATTCGGCGATGTTCCGGAGGTGCTCGCGGATCTCGGCGACCACGCTCTCTTCCGGCTGGCTCTCGAGCACGAGCTCGTAGGTCCCCTGCGTCGCCCCCTCGTCCCCTACTCGCGCGGTCTCCTCGGCAGCGAAGAGCAGTACACGCCCCCGACCTGCCCACATCCCCGGACTCACGGTGTCGCTCTTGACCAGCAGCAAGGCTCCTCGAACCGCCGCGAGTGCGGCGCGAGGTTGACCGAGATCGAGCCAGCGCTCGGCATTCCCGAGCTGCCGCTGCACCAGCCCCGCCCATCGGCGCCGGGCAGGGAGATCGGCGCGGTGATCGCGGAGCGCTTGCGCCAAGATCTCCCCGAAGCGCTCCGTTTGCACCCGCTCCGGAATGACGGCGGCGCTTTCAACCACCGGCGCTTGTGCCCGCCGCTCGCCCGCCGCGCCACAACCCGCAAGGAGGGTGAGGAGAAGCCACGGAGCCAGTCTTTCGATTCGCCGCATGCCTTTTAGCATACACGCGCAGGGAGAGGATTTCTTCCACGAGGAAAGTGAGGTGGCTGTCTGGCTGAACCGGACTCGGGTTGATGGGGGAACGGGCGACTGCTATGGGGTGGCCTCGGACCTTGGGCCAAAACCCGAGAAGGAGCACTCGCATGTCTCGAATCGTCTGCAAATTCGGTGGAACCAGCGTGGCTGATGCAGCGCAGTTCCGACGCGTCCGCGCCATCGTCGACGAGGATCCGCGGCGCAGCATCGTGGTGCCGTCGGCGCCCGGCAAGCGGGTGAAGACCGAGGCCAAGATCACCGATCTTCTCTACCTTTGCCACGACATGGCGATGATGGGCGCCGACTACCAGGCGACCTTCGCGATGATCGCGGATCGCTACCAACAGATCGCAAGTGAACTCGGCGTCGACACAGGCTCGCTGGACCAGGCCCTCGACACTCTCTCCGGTGACCTGAAGCGCGGTGTGACTCGTGATTATGTAGCCTCCCGAGGGGAACACCTGAACGGGCTTCTGATGGCCGCCTACCTCGGCGCAGACTTCGTGGACCCGCGGGATTTCATCATCATCACGCCCTCCGGAGGCGTAGCCAAGGAGACCTACGCGCTGCTTGGTCAGAGGCTCGCCGACCCGAGCCGTCGCTACGTGGTGCCTGGCTTCTACGGCCGTGATCAGAAGGGAAATATCAAGACCTTCTCTCGGGGAGGCTCGGATATCTCGGGGGCAATCGTGGCCCGCGCAGCAGGCGCCATCCTGTACGAGAACTGGTCTGATGTCTCTGGGCTCTTGATGGCCGATCCGGCGGTGGTGAAAGACCCGCGCCCAATGGCCGAGGTCTCGTACCGCGAGATCCGTGAGCTGTCGTACATGGGTGCGGCGGTCTTCCACGACGAGGCGATCCTGCCGGTGCGCGAGGCACGGATCCCGATCTGTATCAAAAACACCAATGACCCCACACACCCAGGGACTCGAATCGTCCCGGAGCTCAGCTCCTCCGAGTTCAAGGCCACCGAAATCGCGGGGATCGCCGGCAAGAAGGGCTTCTCGATGATCTGTGTCGAGAAGAGCCTGATGAACAAAGAGATCGGGTTTGCCTATCGATTGCTCGGGATCATGGAGTCGCACAAGATCAGCGTCGAGCACTGTCCGTCAGGCATCGATGGGATGAACGTGATCGTGGAGAGCCGGTCGCTCGGTGAAAAAGCCGGGGATGTCCTGGAGGAGATCCGCCGTATCTTGCAACCCGACAGCGTGACTCTGGAGGAGGAACTAGCCCTGGTCGCGGTGGTGGGCGAGGGGATGAGCAACTCGATCGGCATCGCCGCCAAGGTGTTTTTGGCCCTGCGTGACGCAAACGTCAACGTGCGCGTCATCAATCAAGGGGCCTCGGAGCTCAACATCATCATCGGCGTGAATCCCAATGACTTCGAGCGCGCTGTCCAGTGCCTGTACCAGGCCTTCGTGAAGGCCCCCGAATGAGCAAGACCGATGCCAAACGGCGAGCGGTGCGTGAGGCCTTGGCGTTCCTTCCGGACCAGGGCACGATCGGGCTCGGAACAGGGTCCACGGCTTCGCTCTTCATCGAGGGTGTGGCTGAGGCGATCCGCAACGGCAAGAGGCTGATCGGAGTCCCAACCAGTGAGGCCAGCCGCATGCTCGCACAGAGCCTGGGTATCCCTCTGCTCGACCCGGAGGGTCCCTGGGAACTCGATCTGTGCGTCGATGGCGCCGATGAGGTGAGTGAGACGCTCGACTTGATCAAGGGGGGCGGAGGCTGCCACCTGCGCGAGAAGATCGTCAATCACTCCGCCGCGGTCAACGTGATCGTGGTCGACGACTCGAAGATGAGCCGCTTTCTCGGAGAGCGGTTCCCGGTACCGATTGAAGTCATGCCTTTCGGACATGCCTCGACCGCACGGCACCTCTGTCGGATCGGGCAGGTCAAACTGCGACTCCGCGACCGGGTGCCGTGGCTCACCGACACCGGCAATGTCATCTACGATCTTTCGGTGGGTCCCATCACGGATCCGCGGCAGCTCGATCGTGACCTGCGCGGCATCCCGGGTGTGGTCGAGACAGGCCTGTTCGTCGGAAGGGCAGACGTGGTGGTCGTGGCGGGCAACTCAGAGGTACGCCGCCTCACCCGAACCCCGGCGCGCGGGCGGGGCTAGGCGGCCTGGTCTTCCGGGCCCCCAAGCCTTGGCCTGAGGGCCGGCTCCGCGGCATTCGATTGACTTCCCGAAGGCCGGAAACGATAGTAGGCGGATGATCCGGCAGAGCCTGCCGGATCGCGCCATCTTTTCTCGAGGACTCGTGTCGCATCCCCTCCGCATCGAGGTCGCCGGTCAAACCGACGTAGGTCGAAAGCGCAACCACAACGAGGATAATTTCTCGATCCTCCCCGATTTCGGCCTTTATATCGTGGCGGACGGGATGGGTGGCCACGCTTCCGGCGAGGTGGCTTCCAAGATGGCCATCGACACCCTGCAGGAGTTCTTCGCAGCCACCGCCGATGATCCGGAACGGACCTGGCCCTACAAGATGGATCGGTCACGCGGCTATGAAGAAAATCGCCTGATCACTGGCATCAAGCTGTGCAATCTGCGGATCTTCGAACAAGCACAGCGGAACACTCGCCAGCGCGGAATGGGAACTACCGTGGCATCCATGTTCGCGGTCCAAGACGGCTACTACGTCGCCCATGTGGGCGACAGCCGCTGCTACCGCATCCGCGATCACCGCATCGAGCAGCTCACAGAAGACCACTCGCTGCTCAATGATTACAAGAAAATGAAGCGATTGACCGAAGAGGAGATCGCGAACTTTCCCCACAAGAACGTGATCGTGCGCGCACTCGGGATGAAGGATACGGTCAAGGTTGATACTCGATTCGAGCAACCGCAACCGGGGGATATCATCCTTCTGTGCAGCGACGGTTTGTCTGGACCGCTCTCCGACGAGCAAATCTGCGAGATCGCAGCCGGCCAAGACAATCTAGCTCAGATAGCCGAGCGTCTGATCGGCTCCGCCAACGACAACGGTGGACCCGACAACATCACCTGTGTGGTGGCGCGCTGGGTGGTGTGACTGGAGCTGGGACCCTGAGCGGCGCCACAACCTGAACCGGCGGTGGGTCGACGCGCACCGGCTGCGGGTTACCGCGAAACGGGTAGAGGACGAAGAAGGTCACCAACACGAAGGCCAACATGGCCAAGCTGGTGATGAGATAGGTGGACACGGGCGGATGCCGTACCGTACTCCACCCATCATCGAAGAACTTGCCCTGACTTCGCTGTCGGATCTTCTCCTGAACTCCAGGCAAGACATCCACAGGGTCGACCCGTTCACGATCGAGCGCGTCCTCGAGGAACGCCCGCAGACGGCGCTGCTCCAGCTCGCTCAACTCTCGATCGGGAGGCGGTGATTGGTCGGTCGTCATGCGATCTTCTCTCCCAGAGCCCGCTCCACCAACTCCTTCAACATGGCGCGTGAGCGATGGATCCTACTTTTGACCGTGCCCTCTGGCTGTCCGGTGATCTCGGCAATTTCCTCGTAGCTCAGGTTCTCGATGTCACGCAGCACCAACGCCTCCCGAAAGTCCGACTCGAGACGAGCGATGCACTCGCGCACAATCACCTCTACCTGAAGCCCTTCTACCATGTGGTCAGGGCGACTAACATCGCCGGCGGTGACCCCATGGGCCCGGTGCAGAGGCTCGCGCTCAGCGATGGAATCCAATGCATCTTGCTCGCCGTCGTGGCGGCGCGAGAGGTACTTGGAGCGATTGCGGCAGAGGTTGGTGGCGATCCGGTAGATCCACGTGTGAAGCTTACTCTCACCCCGGAACTGTCCTATTGCCTTGAAGACCTGGACGAAGACCTCTTGGGCCATGTCCTCGGCCTCATCACGGCGCGCCAGCATGCGTAACACCAAACGGTACACACGCGGACCGTAGGTCTCGACCAATTCGTTGAAGGCCCGTTCATCCCGCTCCTTGAGTCGCAGGATGAAGCGCTCCTCACTCTTGTCGTCAGCGAAACCCACGGCCTCCTACGCTACCTTGAATCGGCAGAAGCTCCGTCGACAATGGACAGCCGCACGAACGCAAAAGTTTCCGAGGAACGGTTCCGGCACATGGATTCGAACCATGATTCAAGGATCCAAAGTCCTTTGTCCTGCCATTAGACTATGCCGGAGTAGGCGGGCCGGGGCAGTCTAGCAAACCGAACCCACTAGACCATGCTGGACATGTCCGAAGTGCCTCCCTCCAGCCTTGCCAGCAGACTCTGAGCGGCCGAGCGTCCTGCCGCAGCGCAGTCGGAGATCCCTACGCTGCCGTATCCCGAGCCCGCCAGGAACAGCCCCGGCAACTGAGCCAGTCGGCCAAAGATCCGCTCCACGCGGGCCTGGTGACCCACCTTGGGCTGCGCATTGGCCTTCGGCCACCGGTAGACTCGGGCGAACTCGGGCATCATGGGGCGCCGATGCAAACGACCAAGCTCGACTTCGGCGATGTGAATGAGTTCCGCGTCGGATGCCGTCTCGATCAGAGAGGGCTCACGGGCTCCACCCAAGAAGACTCGGAGAAGAATCAAGTCCGGAGGCGCGCGCCCCTGCCATTTGGTCGACACGTAGGTGCAGGCGAGCAGCCTGCCCTCGGACTGCGGCACGACGAAACCTGAACTCTGCGCTGCCTCCGGCAACGCGGCGCGCGAAAAGGCCAGGAACACCGTAGCCGTGGAACCGTACTCGATACCGGACAGCTCTTCCCGCAGCCAAGGATCACAAATGAACTGTGCGGCGGCGTGGGCCGGCAACGCTCCGATGATGCCATCGACTGTGAGTACTTCCCCAGTGCAGAGGGTCGCCAGAAAGCCACCAGGGCTGTGGGGCCTACACTCGACGAGCCGCGCGCCAAACCGCAATGCATCGAAGCGCGCTTTGGCACCGAGGGCCTGAACCAAGGTTCCGAGGCCACTCCGCAAAGTGAGAAATGGACTTTTGCCCTGGCTCGGTGCACGACGCATCCAACCGAGAATCGGTCCGAGACCGACTTGCGCGCCCGGCTGCGGCGCGTTCTTGCTTCGCTCTCGCTCCAAGGCAAAGACCGCCGCAATCAGGCTTCCGTACCGCTCCTCCATCGCCACTAGCTGGGGAAACGTGGCACGGATCGACAGCTCCTCGATGTCGCCGGCGAAGATCCCTCCGAGCAGCGGTCCTGCCACGCGAAACGTGACCTCGGAACCGAAGTGCCGCAGAAAAAAGCTTGCCACCGTCTCGTCTTCACACGACGAAGGACGGCGCCTTTGGCCGAGATCGGCGAGCGCCCGAAGCTTTCCGAAACTGGTAACCAACGGAGTTCTGATCAACGGACCGAGACGGGTCGGGATCCCGAGCACCATACCCCCCGGAAGAGGCGCGATGCGACCGCGGTACACCACCCCAACCTCACGCGCAGCATCCGCCGGAGCGACCAGCTCATGGGCTAGGCCAAGCGCTTCGCACAGACGTTGTGCCTCGGGCTTGGTCCGCAAGAAGGAGTCAGGGCCGGCGTCGATCAAGAACCCATCTTGATGCTCGGTGATGATGTTCCCACCAAACGCACCCCGAGGGTCAACCCCGATGATGGTCAGCTGAGGCCGGGTCTTCCTAAGCTCATAGGCGGCCGCCAACCCCGTCACTCCCAGGCCAGCTATCAACACGGTGTGCTGCGCGCTCACCGGCGACTCTCTTCATGGACGCGATCCACAGCCCAAGCCACCTGGTTCGGATCGGTCTCCGGAACGATACCATGCCCAACGTTGAAGATGTGCGCCTGGGCCGCGCGACCACGCTCGATCACGTCACGGATCCGTTCGAGAAGGATCGGTCGAGGTGCGAGCAGACTCACCGGATCGAGGTTGCCTTGAACTACGCTGTGAGGAGCAAGACGAGCAATCGCCTCGTCCAACGGCGTACGAAAATCGACCCCAATCACCGAACCACCCGCGCTCTGCTGGAGAGGAAGCAGCAGCTGGGTGCCGGTTCCGAAATGAATCAGCGGAACGCCCGTCCCTGCCAAACGCTGACAGAGCGGTGCCGTGTGCGGCAAGACGAACCTTTGATAGTCAGCCGGGGAAAGCACACCAACCCAAGAATCAAAGAGCTGGACCGCATCCACCCCGGCGGCGATCTGCGCGAAAAGGAAGCGCTCGACTACCTGGGCTAGCTTCGCGAGGAGTTGGTGCCAGAGTTCGGGCTCGGCCAGCATCATGCGGCGGGTCTTCTGGAGGTGGCTGCTCTTACCCCCTTCGAGCAGGTAGCTCGCGAGCGTAAACGGCGCCCCCGCGAAGCCGATCAACGGCAGGCGAGCACCAAGCTCAGCTTTGACCAGACGGATCGCCGCAAGCACAAAGCCGAGATCCTCCTCGGGCTCGATCACCCGAAGCCGCTCCACATCAGCGGCGCTCTCCACCGGCCGGTGCACGATGGGGCCCTCGCCTTTCGCGAACTCGAAGGGTGCACCCATCGGCTCGAAAGGAAGCAGCAAGTCGGCGAACAGGATGGCCGCGTCGACGTCGAAGGCCCGAACGGGCTGGAGCGTAACCTCGGTCGCGAGTTCGGGGTTCCGGCACAACTCGAGGAGCGAGTACCGGGCGCGAAGAGCCCGGTACTCCTTCATGTAGCGCCCCGCTTGCCGCATGAACCAGACAGGCGCACAATCCGTGGGTTGCCCGGCACAGGCCCGGAGAAACCGGCTGGTGGCAACAAGCTTGGTCGAGTCTTCGGGCATTTTGCGGTGGTCGGTCATGGCGAGAGGCTCCCTCGGGGTGCGCGCGCACTAGCATCTCCCGAAGCGCCCATGGAACTCAAGCGGGAGCGCTGTTCATCTTCGTACTTTGAGGGACACTTGGCGATGATTTGTCGCCCGAGGAAGGTATTGTCCGAAAGCAAGGTTCCCTCTACCGTCACCTCGATCATGGCCCCCGGCACGTCGCGCATGGTATCCGGGATCACACACTGTGGGTAGCGCACCATGAGCCGCTGCCCTTTGCGCTCCAGCTCGAAGCGGAATTCACACGGCTGGTCGCGGCGCCGCAGGCTCCCATTCACCAAGGTCCCGAGTACCCGCACTGGACGCCCACGCAACCGCTCTCGTTCCACGAGCAGTTGGTCCACTTCCTTCGAATACACCACGGCGTCCTTTACTCCAAACAGCACCACCCCGAGCACCAGCAGTGCGAGTGCGAGCACCACCAAGAGAGGCCCCCAGTGCCTCCGCCCACCCTGCACTGGCCTTGGCTGCGCTCCCAACAGGTTTGTCTCAGGCGCGGCTCCCGAAGAGGCGTTCTTGGTCTGTTCGGCGACACGTGTCAACTGCTCGGCGAGCTCTCGGTCGAGGGGGCTGGTCATCGGCCGTGCTTCCCGAGACGACGGCCAACGCGAGCCGGCATGCGCAGCCACACTCCGAGAGCGGCACCCGAAGCCGCCACTGGCATCAGCACCAACAAGCCGACCACGCTCGACACGAACGAGCCATGCGGCCCCAGCAGACTGCTCATCAGACCGCAGCTGAGGGCCATACCAGCCCCGGAGAGCCCTGCAGGAGTGAGTTTGCAGGGGACCGCACCCCCACACACGAGTGCGTGTGCCAGACCATTTGCGACGAACAAGCCACCCAGAACCAAAGGAAACACCAGCAGCAAACGCCGCTCGGCCGGTCCAGGCAAGATGAGGGAAAAGCCCACGAGCAAGAAGGTCGAGAAGAACAGCAGCGCCAAGATGCTACTGCCGATCAGCCTCACGATCAGCGGTGCGGACAGGCTTTCGGTGGGGGCACGGCCTCGATTCAAAACTGTGAGCTTGACCCGTTCACCCTGCATGACCTGCCCTCTCTACGCCAATCTGGCGCTCTGCGCTCCTCACGCGCGCCGCCAATTCCGGAGCTTTGCACCCCTCGGCTGACTCGCGAGTCGGTATCGGCGCACTGGGATCACGCCGGCTGATTTAGCATCGAATCGGGCACCGACTCGGGTTAGGATGCCGCAGATTCTCGCTGTATGCCTGATCGCGTACCACCCTGTTCGGCACGGGCCCTCTTTCGGGTGCTGCTCGGGTGTGCTGTGGGCCTGCTCGCGTTTCACGGCCAAGCCAAGGCAGAGCCTCTCACCTCTCCCAAGTCCACGGCCAATGGGCTCGGCCAGGATACGGGGGCAAGGCCCCGCACCTCATCATCCCCGATCTTCGAGCCTCCCCCCATCGTTCCGCGCTCACCGTATCTTCGCCGCACCATAGAGCTCGTACCCTCGGCAGGTGCCACGCTGCCCCTCTGCACTGCTGGGGACCCTGCGACTGATCGCTGCGTTGGGCTCGGCCCAGGTTTGGGGGTGGGTGTGGCCGGCCTGTGGCGCTTGGTTCCGCTCTTCGCGCTCGGAATGCAGGTCAAGGTGGCGGCCTTCGAAAACGAGCCTCCCAAACGGCTCGAACTCCGTGATGCCAGCGCTCTGTCCGCGTCCTTCGCGCTCCTCGGGCGTTTTTATCTGCTCGACGAAGGCCACCTCGATCCCTACGCGGAGTTGGCACTCGGCGCTGGGGTGCTCGGCTCGAGCGCGCTCGAAGCTGATGGGCTTCGCTACGACGAGAGTGGTGCAGGCTTCTTGATCGCCCTCGGAACCGGGCTCGACTTCTTCATGAGCAGCCACTTCCGTTTTGGGCCAGCAGTCACTTGGACCAACACCTTCGTCCGCAACGTACGGCGATGCCCGACCACCGGGACCGAAGAGTGTGACAACCTCCCAACCTCGACCCACGGCGTGCTCCACGGCGCGTTGGAGTTCGGAGCGCGCCTGACGGTGCTGCTCGGCGGCGAACACTAGGCACTTCCATGGAGTTCTCCGTTGCTACGCTGGATCGGCTGATCCGAGACCTCACAGCACTCGAGCGCCACCATCGTCGAGAGCTCCGCTTCGGGAGCATCGACCCCAGCGGACCGTTCGTGGATGTGCCCTTCGTCACCGAACGGCGCTGGTTCACCGAACTTCATGACCGTACCGAGCTTGCTCCTATCCGTGACGCAGTGCGCGCCCACAGCCTTCGGCTGACCGATGCGCGGGTCAACCAAGCAGCCTACGCCGCCCTCGCTCATGCCTACCGAGAGGTGAATCACACCATCGAAGACCCCGAGCTTCGACGCGTCACCGTACACGATCTGCTCCACACGATACTGGCCGAGCCCCACCGGAGTGTGGCGTTGTGGGGCAGCTTCTCGGTTGTCAGCGCCACCCTCACCGATACGGTGCTCACACTCTTCGAACGACGTGCCGAACTCGGGCGCCGTGCCGGCCTCCCTCATCTAGATGTGGTCGAGTCTCCTACCGAAGAGCTTGCGAGGCTCGCCGCCCGCGCTCTCGACACCACCAGGCCATGGTTGGTCGAGCTCGTCTCACCCTCGCCCGAAGCCTACCTCTCCTGGTCGCTCGGCACAGGCGCCCGCGAGGATTGGCCGGCACGGCTGACCGCTCGCACTGCGGTCGAGATGCTCGAGATGCCAGACTTGGTCGACGGCTTGACCCTCGAGCTGGGACGCTTCCCCAAGGCGCTCGGTCCGGCGAGCTTCTTGCGCGGACAGATGCGGTTGGGGGCCGCGATCGCCAGCGCGGCGGCCTCGCGTGAACTCCCGTTCGTCGTCACCCATGCCCCCAATAGGCTGACTCCGTTGTGTACCGGTGCGCTATTGGGGCAGGCTCCACTCTCAGATGCCTGGCAAACACGGCGGGTCAAAGTGACGTCGCCCATCCGCCGGAGCGCGCGCCGACGCGCTCTTCAGGGAATCCGGTTGCTAGCCCTTCGACACCTCGCTCTCTCGGTACAGCTTCGCGAGCAGCTTCTTGGCGGACGCGCCCATGCCCTCACCCATGGCCTACCGCTCCTCGAGGAACACCTCGGCCATTGGCTCCCCAAGCCACCGCTCGGCGTCTTCCCGCGGGTCTCGCCTGAAACCCCAGCTCGTTTCGCAGCCCTCCTCTACGCGACTCTCGAAGGCCAACGGCTGGTGGAGAAATTCGACACCGACTGGTTCGACAACCCGCGGGCAGCGCGCGAAATCCGCGGTGAACTTCTGACACCTTCCGGCACACGTATTCCTTTCGAGAGCCTCGAGCGAGCGCTCGACCTCACCCTGCGCGAACTCGAAGCAGCTCTCTTCTGAAGCTCCGGAACCGACGGTCCAAGTGGGCGCGGTCCAGCCGACCGAGGCAAAAAGCAGGCGCCTCGGCTAGCGTGCTCTCAGTACATGCCGTCCGCAGACGCGCCAATTCCGCTCGATTCTACGTGATACGTGAAGGTAAGGACAATGGCGGTTGCCCCATCACCCGAGAGTGTGCGGCGCACCGCCGCCTCCAGGGTCATACTGCGATCGACATAACCCACCCCAGCGCTCAGCCAGTGCAATCGCGGCACGGTGTCATACTTATAGCCAGCACGAAGTGGAAAGTGGTCGGAGACCAGCACCTCACCTCCGAACATGGTCTGGGTAGAGGTCTTGTTCCACGTGGTGAAGTCCGCCATCACATCGCCTTCGACGCTGAACACATCTCCACCGATCCCGATGCCACCACCCACCTGTGTCGGAAAGAAGCCATTCCCCGGCGAATTCAGGTTGGTACCGACCAGCGCCAAACTGAACATCTTGTTGGGCTGGATGGTGGCGCCCGCGTCGAAGCCAAACCCCCGCGCAATCACCTCGTCCTCGAGTCCACCTGATGCCAGGCTGGGACCGAGTGGTCCATCACCATTCTGACGGAACGCGAGATAACGACCCAAGAGACCAACCCGGAACACTGGAGAGAACGGGTAGGCAATGCCAAGACGCAGATCGGAGCCTCGCCGGTTGATTCCATCGGGATCCTGAACCGTGAACGCCCCGGCAATACCCCCAGCAAGACGCGTGCTGCTGGTGCTCGAGTCGACGATCGCAGCTCCGTAGGATTGGCGATCGGCCTCCGGCCAGATCCCAGCGAAGACCCCCACGTGGTAGACACGGTTGGTGGCCATGTTGGCCGGGTTCTGGAGGATGGCTGAGATCGAACTACCGATCGCGCGCGACGCCGACGAGAGCGCGGCGCTGCGCCCCGTCTCGAGCGTCGCCCCATCCCAGCCGGTCTCGGAAGCAAGCCCGCTCTCGGCGAGGGCCGAAAGCGAGAAGGAAGACAAGATGAGCGTGACGGCGAGAGCCGCGCGACGGCGACCCCGGGGACGCCACACGCTGGCCTCGAATGCGGACGACTGGCGAAATGGCATCGTGCAGTGGGTCCTCCTACCCCGAGGCTCCTTGGCCGGTCAAATTCTCTGTGGGATCCCGCTGGCTTTTCGAGGGGTGGCCCCCTTCTGAGCCAACTCTTTACCGGTCGCAACGGTCTGGGTAGGCTTCGGTCTCGGTCGACCGCGCAATCTCGACCGGGGGAGCTCCGCCATGGCTGACGTCATTTTGCACGCCTTCAATTGGTCGTACACCGAGATCGAAAAGAACGCAGAGAAGATCGCGAACCTGGGTTACGGGGCGGTGCTCTTCCCTCCTCCGCTCTACTCTGACGAGACCGTGAAGGAGTGGTGGCAGCGCTATCAACCGAAGGACTACCGAGTCCTTCGCTCGGCCCTGGGACGACGCTCGGAGTTGGTGGCTGCCCTCACCGCACTCAAGCAGCGCGGTGTGCGTTGCTATGCCGATGTGGTCTTCAATCATATGGCCAATGAGGTGGGAACTCGCCGCGACCCGCTGGATTTCCCGGGACGTGACCTCTTGGCACGGTACGCGAAAGAGAGCGAAGAGTTCGCGCGTGATCGCCTGTATGGGGATCTTTCAGAGCCGTTGTTCGACGAGCGCTCTTTCCATCCACCGATCGGCATCGACAACTGGATGGATCCAGAGCGGGTCGCCGACGGTTGGTTGGGCGGGCTCCCGGACCTTTGTTTGAGCATCTGGGTGGTAAAGCAGCAATTGGCCTGCTTGGAAGCGCTCAATGAGCTCGGTTTCGATGGTTATCGGATCGACGCCATCAAGCACCTCCCCGAACAGCATATCCGCTCAGTCTTCATGAGTCCGGTACTCAAGGACAAGGTGGTGTTTGGAGAGATCCTAACCTTCAATGAGTCGGAGAATCAGGCCTTCCTTTGGCCAGCCGTGCGTGAGTCGACCATGGATTTCTATGACTTTCCCTTGCAGCAGACCATGAAGCGCGCCTTCGGTCTCGGCGGCTCGTTGCGCGAGCTGGTCGCACCAGCCAATCACGGTCAGGCTCTACCTTGGGATCGCGCCGTCACGTTCGCCGTGACCCACGACGTCCCGAACAACGAGGGATTCCGGGGCATGCTGCTCGATCCGATCGATGAGGAGTTGGCGCTGGTCTACGTGATGGCACGCGATGGTGGCCTGCCTCTCATCTACTCGGATCACGGGGAGAGCGCGGCACAGTACCCGGCGGATGTGTCACGGTGGGACGGCTTATGGAAGCGTCCGGCCCTAGCGGGGATGCTGCGCTTTCACAACGCGCTCTTGGGTGCGGCGGGACGCTGCCTCTTCGAGGACGACGGCTTCCTGGTGTTGGCGCGTGGCGAGCTCGGGATCTGCGCCATCAACAAGACAGGCTACCCGGTCACCCCCACACTCCGGTACCACAGCATGCGGCATGGTGACTACACATGCCAACTCCACGGGCACCGCATGACACTCAACCAGGATCCGTTCCCACTGTTGATTCCGGCTCGAACCGCCCAGCTTTGGCTGCTCGACAGACCTTGACCTGGTCGCCTCCCCCGCCTTTCCATGTGGGTAAATGTCCGCCGGGACCGGGATCCCCCGACGAAAGAACGCTGACTCTTGGCGGTCGATACCTTAGGATGGTCGGATCGTGATCGGTAAACGGGTCGGGAACTACGTGATCGACAGACCGCTCGGAAGGGGCGGTATGGGTTCGGTCTTCGTCGCCCGGCATCCGACCCTGGGCCGGGAGGTGGCGGTGAAGTTCCTCGACGAAGAGCTGAGCGCTCATCCCGAGCTCGCTCAGCGCTTCTTGGAAGAGGCCAAGATCACGGCCCAGCTCCGACACCCGCACATCGTGGAGATCCTCGATTTTGGCGAGCTGGAGGGACGCTTCTACACGATGATGGAGTTTCTGGTAGGTGAGGCGCTTTCTTCACACCTGCAGAAGCTGGGCAGGCTGCCCGAGAGCCAGGCGATCGAGTACCTGCGACAGATCTGCGCTGGCGTCGGCGCCGCACACCAGATGGGGATCGTGCACCGCGATCTGAAGCCCGAAAACATCTTCGTCATGGAGCAACACCCCCTGTGCCTCAAGCTCCTAGACTTCGGGATCGCGAAGATCCTGTCACCCTCGCCGTTGGCTGGGGACGTGGGTCAGACGCGCCACGGTCAGCTACTCGGCACCCCCTCGCACATGGCACCCGAGCAGGCGCTCGGCCACACTGACCAGATCACCCCACGCACCGATCTGTACGCGATCGGGGTGATCGGCTACCGCCTGCTCACAGGGCGGCAGGTGTTCGTGCACGAGTCGCCGATGGTGCTGCTCTCGATGCACGTGCGTGATCCGATCGTGCCCCTGCGGTTCTACTGCCCGGATCTCCACCCGGAATTGGCTCGGCTCATTGAGTCCTGCCTTTCCAAGTCTCCCGATGACCGACCGAGTTCGGCCGCCGCCCTCTCCCAGGCACTGGTAGCCCTGAGCTCGCCCGAACTCACCGCGCCCATCCCAACGGGGATGACCGGGCCCGCGGCCACGGGGCTGGCCGAGGTCCGCTCACCATCACCCGCCGCACTGGAGCCATCTCTGCGCGCTCTCGCGCCTCCCGCTCCCTCCCTCGCACTCCGACAGGACACTCCGCGCTGTCTCTCACCAAGAGCCAAGAGCCCCCTTCCCGCTGGCCCCACCGCCGCCAGCGCGCCTGGTCCATCTGGTTCGATCGGGGGGTTGACGTCGGTCGAGGAGGGCATCTTGAACCGGCTCTTTTCTCGCATGAGGCAGCGCGGTGACTTTCCCGGCTTCCTCCAGCATATGGGAGAGGTTCAGAAGCGGGCGGATCATTCGAGCGCGTTCTCGGCGGAACAGCTGGCAGCGTCGATCCTCAAAGACTACGCACTCACGGCCAAGCTCCTCAAGGTCGTCAACTCCGCGTACTCGGCCCGGTTCCAGGGCAAGGTGTACAGCATACGCCACGCGATCGTGATCCTTGGTTTCGAGCGGGTGCGTGCTCTTGCCCTGTCGCTCAGCCTCTTCCAACCCTCGCCCAGCAACGCGCGCTCCGAGCAGAGCGCCGAGCGGAGCTCCGAGTCCGCGATCTCTGCGTTGGTCAGCGGTGAACTGGCTCGTGAACTCGCGACTCTGGCCCAGGTCTCCGACGCCGACCAGGCGGCGCTCGCCGCCATGTTCCAGAACCTGGGCCGACACCTGATCTTGGTCTATCTCCCCGAACACTACGACCAGATCCTCGCCCTCGCAGAACGACAGCTGGTCACACTGGAGGTCGCGTCCTTCCGAGTCCTCGGCATCTCATTCCAACGGATCGGCGCCGCAATCGGTGAGCAATGGCACCTGCCGGAACGGGTGCTCTCGTCCCTGTCCGATCACAGCGCCAACACTCAGCTCCCAAACAGTGAAACCGAAAGGCTTGGGGCCCTGGCACGACTCAGCAACGATCTGTGCGATTGCATCCTGCTCGAGGATCCAGAGCGCCAGAAGCAGGCCGCAACCGCGATCTTGGCGCGCTACCGCGACTTGCTCGTCCTCTTGCCCGAGGAGCTGGGCGAGCTCACGCACAACGTGAACGCGACCTTTCGGATGCGTTACCAGTCACTGCTCGGCAGAGCCTCTGACCAGAGCCGGCTGCTCCGTGCCATCACTCAGCGCACCCAACCTGAGACCCCAGGCTCCCGCACTGGGACGACCATGCAAAGCATATCCCTCGACGATCTTCTGCCGCAGCCGCCCACCTCTGCGAGCCGACCAATGCTCGCCGAGGCTCATGCCGCGTCCACAGAGGTGAAGCCGCTCAGCTTGGTCAAAGCCTCGAAAACACCAGCCGCTGCGCCAGCGCTCGGAGCGAGTACGAATCTGCTCGGTCTGCTCGAGGCACTGGCGCGCGCTCTCGGTGTGCCCAGAATCCTTGGGCTACGCGCCAACGCATCGAAGAGCCACCTCGAGCTGGTGCGCGGCGTGGGCCCGGAGGTGGAAGCTCTCCGCCCCATCTTGCGCTTTCCGATCCATCCCAACCGAAAAAACGGCGACGTGTTCTCGAGCGGCTACCACTCAGGAGTCGACGCACGGATCCGAGACGCATTCTCGGAACGCGCACAGGCCGTCGTTCCCCAAGCATACTACGAGCTCCTCGGCTCTCCAGCATTCTTGCTGATGGTCTGCGCGCACCGCGGTCACGGACCCACCCTCCTCGTGATCGACGCCGAGCGCGCCGAGAGTCTGCCCAGCCCTGAGGCGATTGCCCAACAACAGGCCCTACGGCAGGCGATCGCCGTCTCGGTGGACTAACGTAAGTTTTTGCCATGAGGCAAATCCTGCCGCGCAGGTTCTCGACGGCCGGGTGAGCCGTCCCATCCTATGCTGGGCTTTCGCGCAAGACGGAGATGAGCTTCCCTCTTGACGTCCTGATCAGCTTTGCTTGTCGCTCGAAAGCTGCCCTGCGGCGATGCTCATGGCACGCGCAGCCAATTTGTCGCAGCTTTAGCGTGCACTGGGGCACATCATCGAACGGCGTCTCGGCACCGATTCCTTGGGCCATGGGTCCAAGCAACTTTTCCGCGACGGCATGGAGAAATGCATGTCAAGCATTGAACTTGCGCGTGTGACGGTGCTAGCTCGCGTCGCCGTTTGAAGAATGCAGCGCGGCGACTTCGAGATGCGAATGGCCGGTCGAGAACAGAACCAACTGGCATCGACAGGAGGGTCACGGGAGATGAGTCAGAGCGCGAAACTGGCCGAATGAGTGGTTCTCGGGGGATCATGCCCGGGGGATATCCCCAGGCTTGTGGATAACTTGTGGTGCTGTTGGATTGGTTGAAGGAATTGGTTCGAACTCGATGAATTTTCCGATCGACATACGGGACGCTTGGCAGACGGCTGTGGCCGACACCAAGAGTCGCTCCCCCTCGACGTTCGCGCAGTGGTTCTCAGGTGTTCAGTTCGACGGAATCGACGCCGGAGAACTTCGACTGGCGGTGAACAACGAGTTTGTCCGCGACTGGGTCCAGAATCACTACGTGGCCGAGTTGGTCCGTCACCTCGAGCAGAGCCTTGGGGGCAAGCTCCGGGTGGTGTTCCGAATCACCCGTGAGTCGCTCGATCCGATCGCCCAACCCGAACCCCCACCGCGTCCGCGCTCGGTCGCCCCCCCCGAGCAACGGGAATCGAGTCAGCAGCGCCGTCGCTCCTTCCCTCCGCCTGGCCCAACACCCACACAACCAAACCTCTCGCTGGTGCGGCCGAACCGGCCCGCTACCACCACGCGGCAGATGCTCGACCCAAAGTTCTCCTTCCAGAACTTCGTGGTCGGACCATCCAACGAGCTTGCCTACGCGGCCGCCCGTGCCGCGGCGGGAGGCGGGGGCCCAAAGTATAATCCACTATTTTTCGCCGGTGGCACCGGGCTCGGCAAGACCCATCTCGTGCATGCCATCGCCCATCAGATCCTCGATCAAAGGCCTTCGGCGCGGGTGGTCTACGTGTCCGCCGAACGCTTCACCAACGAGTTCATCGAAGCCTTGCAGAACCGCTGCATGGATGAGTTTCGCCATCGGTTCCGGGTCGAGTGCGACGTGCTTCTGGTGGATGACATCCAATTTCTCGCCGGTCGCGAGCAGACGCAGGAGGAGTTCTTTCACACCTTCAACGCGCTGCGTGAACTCGATCGGCAGATTGTCGTCACCTCGGACAAGTATCCGAATCAGCTGCAGCGTATGCCCGAGCGGTTGGTCTCACGCTTCACCTCAGGCCTGGTGGCTGATGTTCAAGTTCCCCAGCTGGAGACCCGGGTAGCGATCGTACGCACGAAAGCGTTGCTGGAGGGGATCGAGGTGCCCGACTCGGTGGCGGTGCTGTTGGCCCAGTGCATCAAAACCAATGTCCGCGAGCTAGAGGGTGCGCTGATCCGCCTGGCCGCAAAATCCTCTCTGATGGGCTGCGTGATCGACGATGGATTCGCGGAGCGTGAACTCCTCAGCGTCGGCTCACGGCGACCCGACACTGGAAGCGTCGAGGACATCAAGCGCGCGGTCTCTGAGCATTTTCGGTTGACCCACACCGACCTGGTGAGCAAGGACCGCCACAAGAGCGTCGCGTTCGCGCGCCAGGTGGCGATGTACCTGTGCCGCCAACGGTTGAAGTGCAGCTTCCCTGAGCTGGGTCGAGCGTTCGGCAACCGCGATCACACCACGGTGATGAGCGCGGTACGTCGCGTCGAAGCCCTGCTCACCACCGATCCGAAGGTGAGCGCTCACTTAGAGGCGATCGAGCAGGAACTCGCGCAGTCCGAATGACCTGAGGATGAATGGTGAGCACCGCGCGGAGGGCGGCCCCCAACTTGACCCTCAGCCGCCTTGAGCGCCGCCGTACATAGCCTCGGCGATCTCGAAGGTGGCCTGCTCGAGGACGTCGAAGGCTCGCTGCAGCTCCTCAATACTGCCGTTCTGATCGAGCAGCAACCTCAACGCCAGAACCTGCCCTTTCATCTCCACCACCTTCGGAGCCGGTAGAAGGTCACCGTAGCTGGTGAGTGCCTGGTCGGTGGTGTAAACCAGCGCCTCAGCCCGATTCCTGAGTTCGGCCAATTCACGCCGCACCTGGTCGGCTCGCTTGAACCGCTCCCCATCGCCCACCAGCCGCGCCACCTCTTCCTGGCTGAGGCCGCTGGTTGGCGTCACATCGATGGACTGCGAGTGACCGGTGCCGAGATCCTTGGCCTCGACCGAGAGAATTCCGTTTGCGTCGATTCGGAACGTCACCTGGATCTTCGGCACCCCCCGCGGCGCTGGCGGGATCTTGGTCAGTTCGAAGCGGGTCAGGCTTCGGTTGTCGGCTGCCATCTCGCGCTCGCCCTGCAGCACATGAATCGGGACAAAAGACTGGTTGTCGACGCTGGTGGTGAAGATCTCGCGCCGCTCAGTGGGGATGGTGGTGTTGCGCGGGATGAGCCGGGTGAACACTCCTCCACCGGTCTCGACACCAATGGAAAGCGGTGTCACGTCCAGCAATAGGACCTCATCGATCTGACCCTTGATCGCCGCACCTTGAATGGCAGCACCGATCGCCACCACCTCATCCGGGTTCACCCCCTTGTGTGGCTCGCGTCCGAACAGCTCGCGCACCGCGCGTTGCACGGCCGGCATCCGCGTCATGCCACCCACCAACACCACCTGGTGGATGTCGCTGCAAGACAGCTTGGCATCCGACAGAACACTCAGACACGAGCTGACCGTGCGCTCCACCAGGTCGCGCGTGAGGATCTCGAGCTCACTGCGTTTCATGGCACGTTGAAGGTGCAGGGGGCCGGCCGCCGACAAAGCGATGAAGGGGATGTTCACCTCGGTCTCGAGCGAGGAAGACAGCTCGTGCTTGGCCTTCTCAGCGGCCTCGCGCAGACGCTGCAGCGCGGTACGGTCGCGGCGCAAATCCACGTGGTGCTGCTTCTCAAACTCATTGGCGAGAAGGTCGACGATGCGATGATCGAAGTCCTCACCGCCGAGGTGGGTGTCCCCACCCGTGGCGCGCACACTGAAGACCCCACCATCGATCTCGAGGATCGAGATGTCGAAGGTCCCTCCGCCCAAATCGAAGACCGCGATCCGCTCTGCGCCGGTCGACTCCAGCCCGTAGGCGAGCGCGGCCGCCGTGGGCTCGTTCAGGATCCGCTGGACGTCCAAGCCCGCAATGCGCCCAGCGTCCTTGGTGGCTTGCCTTTGCGCATCATCGAAGTAGGCCGGAACGGTGATGATCGCCTCTTCGACGGGCTCACCCAGAAAACGCTCCGCGATGCTCTTCAGCGATGCAAGGATGATGGCCGAGGTCTCGGGCGGCGAAAGGGTGTCGTTGTGAACCTTGATCCAAGCATCGCCGTTGTTGTGTTCCACCACCCGGTAGGGCAAAAGCGCGCGATCGTGCTCGACCGAAGGGTCGTCGAACTTCCTGCCCATCAAGCGCTTCACCGCGAAGACGGTGTTCTCGGCGTTGGTGGTCGACTGGCGTTTGGCGACCTGTCCCACCAGACGATCGCCGGCACCCGTGAACGCCACGACCGACGGCGTGGTTCGCGCTCCGTCAGCGTTGGGGATGACGCGGATGTCCGGCTGGCCCGAGACAGTCATCCCCTCCAGAACGGCAATGCAGGAGTTGGTCGTGCCAAGATCGATGCCGATCACTTTTCCCATCGGAGACCCCGAGGATTACACGACCAGGACCAGAAAAGACATGTGAGTGTTCGAGGACTAGGTGGGATCGCTCGGTGGCTTGGCCACGACCACCATCGCCGGCCGAATCAGTCGTTCACCAGCGCGGTAGCCCGCCAGAACCTCGGCGGCCACAGAGCCGGCCGGAAACTCTGTGGTTTCGAGTTGTTGAATAGCCTCATGGATGGTGGGATCGAAGGGCTGCCCAACTCCGGGCACGCGTTCGACACCAAGCTTGCTCAGCGCTTCCTGGAACTGTCGATTGACCATCCCAATCCCGTCAGCCAAGGCCTGAACGTCGGTGGCGGCAGTGGCGTGGGCATGGGCCCGTTCCAAATTGTCGAACACCGGGAGAAGCTCACGGAGTTGCTCTTCGCGGGCAGACTTCTCAGCGTCGGCGATCTCCCGGCGGCTGCGTTTTCGGTAGTTGTCGAAGTCCGCAGCCAGGCGAAGGATTTGGTCTTTGAGCCGAGTGACTTCGGCACGCAGCGTTTCGACCTCACTCTCGACCGGCGGAATGGGTTCAGCGCCTATCGCTCCCTCTTCGCTCGGCTGCACGGTGGGGCTGTCGGTGACTTGGCTCGGCTCTTCAGCACTGGACGGTCGGTCAGATGCAACTGTTTCCACGCCCCCACTATAGCCACTCTCCCCCGCCTGCCAATGGGCAGACACCGAGACCGCTCACCTCACCGACAGGGACGCTGCCGCAGCACGGTTACCGTGCCTCCGCTTGCCTTCGCGGTCGATTCATCGCTCGGCGCCACGAACCATGCGTCCAGCTCACGGGGCAGGACGAAGAAGCGATCCGCACCGACCAAGGGTATGAGCCGCGGAGCCGTGACACGGCGTTCGCGACCGGTGGCGTGGGTCTCGATGACGAAGCACCCCTCCGGGGAGCCTGGTGCCCAGAGGTGATCCGCCCCTACCGAGAGCCGAGCCGACACCTCGAAGTGCCGACCGTCGAGCAGAGTGGCGCTGAGCCGTCGCACGCCAACGCCAGCCCGAAAGATCTGCCCCGCCTTGGGACTCTCACGGCTTGAAGGCTCGACGCGCCCGAGTCTCTGACCATCAGCACGAACCACAAGGGGCGAGTCAGTGAGGTTCATCACCCGGATCTCGGGGTGGAAAGCGCGATGGAGGAACGGAGTGAGTACCAGCGCGACCAGAGGTCCGAGTGGTGCCCGCGGGTTCGAAAGCCTTGGGTGTTCGCGCCGCGTATGAAGCGTATACCCCGCGTTGTGGGCGATCACGCGTCTCGCAAAGCGCCCCGAGCGGCAGCTCAGCTCTTCGGCCCTGACCTCAACGGGCCTGCCGCGGGCCAGCCACGAGGAATCGAGAGAGAGGACTATCACCGCCCACGCCAAGCTTGGGATCGAGGCGATCAGCACCGCACCCAGCGTAGCCACCAGCAGTGGGATGGTGGCGCCCAGGGCGAGCAATGGGGCAGCAGCCACGGCGAGCAGCAAGCCCGCACTATTCGCGGTCTCGACGATCCGCGTCGCCTTGGCCTGCTCGGCGTTGCACGACGGACAGAGAGGGACGAGCAGCCGTTTTCGATCGGTGAACCGATGAGTGCCGACGAGCTGAGTGGTGGGACAGTTGCAAGAAGCGCACAAAAAGGGCAAGTGCGGAGGGAAGGATTCACCCACAACGACGAAGCGTCGGGGTCGGAGGCGCGAGGTTACGCGCAGGAATCGGCGCCGCCATCGGGTCATGAGGCGCCGCCAGACTCGACCGGGCAAGAGCCACGATCTGTGTGCCTCCGTCGTGCTCATGGTGCCTCGGCGCAACACAAGCTCTCGAGGAGCTCCCGTGAGCGCGGCCCCGTGGACTCGATGCTGGCGCGCCGTGGCGAACAGCCCAGACGAACCAGAAGGGCGTCTCCGCCCAGCACCTGAGCATAGGGCTCACCCCACTCCACGATCACGAGTGCGCCTTCATCCCGTTGTTCGAGGAGCCCGAGTTCGGCAACCTCACGGGGATGAGCCAGGCGGTACAGATCGGCGTGCACGAGCCGCGGCTGGGTCGCGTACTCGAGGACGAGGCCGAAGGTGGGGCTCACCACTCGGATCCGCGCCGAGAGCCCCAGAGCACGGGCAATACCGCGGGTGAGAAAAGTCTTTCCCGCGCCGAGCTCACCAGACAAAATCACGAGATCACCCGCCGTGAGCAGGGCGGCCAACCGTTGCCCGAGATGGAGAGTCGCACGACGGTTCTCGAGGGGGACCAAGAGGGTCATCGCCAAGTCACTTCCCCTTGTCCGTGGGCTGTCCGAGCGCCACCGATTCGAGAACCAAATCGGGGACGAGCAGGCGCTCAGCCCCGAAACCACGCTTCTTGCTGGTCCACAGCCGCGTCTCGATGTGTTCGAGCTCTCGAGACACCCCTCTTCGATAGGCCGAACTGGCTTCGTCACCTTCCACGGTGGTTGTGCCGACGCGCGTCAGCGCCCCCGCCGCGAGAGTGGCCAGATCTCGTCCGAGCGCCTCCAGCCAAGTCACGCGACGACGCAAACGCCGCTCGAGTTCCGAGAGCTCCGGCTCGCCCGAGACGTCGAGGAGCGCCGGACTGCTGATCATCCCAGCGAGCGCGGCACCGAGATCGCGATCGGCAGAGAGCGCCTCGGGCCCGAGCCACAGATGCGCGCGTGGATTTCTCAATCGATCCACGGCCAACATGCGCCGTGCACAGTCGGCGTCGGTGAGGAAAAGCACCTGCCCAGGCGCCCGAACAATCCGCTGCTCGGCGCCCGGCTCTCGGAGGTCGCCGCACGCCGGATCCTCCGCCCGGACGGCATCGAGCCGCTCGGACGCTGGAAGCTGCGAGCGCACCAGGGCCTCGGTCATCGGCTCCCAGTCGAGCACACCGAACAGGTGTGACCGCTCCCGACCCGGGGAACGCACCGCCACCACCGGCAAACCCTGCTCTTCGGCGAACCGCTCGAAGGGCTGGAGGTCGCGATGGCCGGTCACCGCAACGATAACGCTCGCCCCATCCACCAAAAGGAGCCGAAGAGCAGCACTCAGCTCGGCGTCGTCACCGCTCAGCCCTTCCCGAGAGACCAGGTGCACCGCTCGCCGCTCGGTGTCAAAGAGTGTTCGCACCATGCCGGCAACCAACTCGGTGCTCTGTCGCCGGATCACCTGGTCGTTGAGGTCCATCAACACCCCGATGACAGGACCCGCGCTCGGCGCAGACTTCTCACCCTTCGCGGCCAACGCGACCAACTTCTCTCCCGTCGGTCCGCGCCGCAAACTACCATCCGAAACGCCCAACAGGCGCAACGCGAGCTCACTGTCGACATCCGCAAGCGCGTGAGTCACGAGCTTTTGCCGCACCAGCTCGATCATGGCCTGCTTTCCGCGTTGTCGCTCTGGCTGGGTCGAGGGTAGAGCTGCCAGCGCGGTGAAGCGAGCCAGGCCTCGTTCCAGCGGCAAGCGCCCAAGCCCCGCTACGTACCGCTCGATCTCGTCGTCGAGCCGCGGCAGCTGCTCGACCGTGGCCTCGATGCGCCATTGATAGAGACAATCGAGAGCGTCGTCTTGTCGCTCGAGAGAGAGGGCCGCGCGCGTGCACTCGCGGCCCCAGTCGTCGCGGTCGTCAGCCTCCACGACCAGACCGCGCAACGTCATCAAGCGCTCGAAGGCTTCGGCCGCGCCCTTGCGTCGGGTGAGCAGCGCTGCACGCAGGATCTCGACCCCATCGCGCGTAACGACACTGTTCCCCTCCGCCGCTTGCTCTGCCAGCCGTTCGGCCTCGTCGAGCCGTCCCTGACCGAGGCGGATCCACCCAAGAAATAGCCGCATGCGCGTGCTCGAGGGGGCCAGAGGAAAACGCTCGAGGAAGCCCACCAGCGCCGCCTCACTGGAGCGACGCTCCTGCTCGGACGCATGACTCCACATACCGAGCAAGGTCCGCGCCGCCCGCTGTTCCTCGAGTGAAGCAGCCAGCCCGACATCTTGGTACGGCAGCACCCCCCGATCGGCGCCACACCCCAACGCTCCGATCAGCAGAAGGACGCACGGGGCGCTTGACCACCGACGGCGCAACCCGTACCAAATGCGGTCATGGCCCATACGGAATCGAGCGGTCACGTGCCCCTACCTTTCGTTCCGAAGGAGGCCCCGTCAAGCGAGACCGCGCTTCCGGCCGCCTCCGAGGGGTGGGCGCTCAGCCTGTCTGGCGCGTGGTTGGTCGTGCTTGGGCTCGGCATCCTCGCCAACGCATCGATCCTTTTCGGCGAAGAAGCTTTCGATCGCGTCGGTGCGGCCTTGGACGGTACGCAGGCCCATGCCTGGACAGAAGCGGTGATCGGGTTCTTGGTGATCGGCCTACTGGGATGGCAAAGCCACCTCACCCCACCCCAACGCCTCGCCGGCACCCCCCGCGGCTGGGATGAGCGCCTGAGCTTCGGCCTCGATCTGTTGGCTTTGGTCGCGTGGACGACGTACCTCGGATTTCTGCGCGTCCCCTGGCTACTCGGCGGCGCGGGACCGGACGCACGTCTCGAGTTGTGGTCGCGAACGTTGGCCAGCACCACCTCCGGGTACCCGGTCGCCGCATTCGCCCTGGTGATGGCACAAGGCCTGCTGCTCACCCACGCCGGGCGGCGCTTCCTCCGATTCCTCGAGAAGAGTGGCCTGCTCGCCGATGTCCGAGCCAGGCGCCGCGCCGAGACAGCGACGTTTCTCCTCACTCTCATGCTGTTCTTGGTGGGGGCGGTCGCGACGGTCGGAATCGCCACCGGCCGCCTCTGAGACCTGGAGGGCAAGGAAGATATGCACGCGCGCCGCTCCCGCGAGCCACCAGCCCGGTCGCTTTCCCGTGCGTGATTCTCCGCTTGGGAGTAAGGCTCGTTGCGTGCCGCACTGTTACCTCCTCACGATCTGCTCGGGTTCGTCCGTCGACCGGCATTCGAACAACGCCACGCTCTTCAATCTCGTCGAGCAGATCAACCTCAGACCTGACTCGCCACCACCTGCAGGCACCCTGATCCCCGTCGAGGTGCACGCGTACTTCGCCTGCGCTCCCCACGAGATTGGCTTCGACTTCGAGATCCGCTTCGCGTTGCTCTCGGAAGACTCGGGCCTCGAGAGCCTGAGCGACGTGTTTTCCCACAGCTCACCGACGCCACGTTACCGAACGCGAACGCTGGGGCTCCCGCTTCCTCCCATCGTCGGCAACTACACCTTGTGTCTCGATTGGCGCCCCAAGGGGGCCGAGACCTGGAGGCGAGAGTCGCTGACCTGGCCGCTTACCATCGTCGAGCAGGCGCGGCCGCGCCCACAGCTCACCCACTGACAGACAATTCCGTCGGCCGACCCGTGGTTGTCGAGGGAGGGTGCAACCAAGAAATCGGGGCACCGGTTGCGGAGCGATTCCCGCCGTCCCGGCTTTCGTCTAGGTTACGGTGCATGCTGCACGCTCGACGCTCCTTGAGCGGACAGCTGGGTTAGGTTCGATCAACCTCGTTATCTTTGCGACACGCTGGAGGTCAGGATGTTTACGGTTCGGGTCATGAGCTGGCAACGTGCCATGGTCGGGTTTCTGTGCGCCTGTATGGTGCTCGGCTTCGCTACGGCGGCCTTCGCGATCGGCCGCATCGAGTGGAAGAGCAAGACGCTGAAGCCAAACAGCGAGAACAACGCCTGGAATATCGAGGTCACCATCTACTTGCCGAAGCCACCGGATGTTCCGTCGGTTCCGGTCAAGTTCACCTTCGACCAACAGGTCTACTTCGAGCAGTCGATGGTCGATGGTGACCAGATCGTGAAACGGGACGTTCCAATCACTGGAAAGCAGCCGATTGTCGAGGGTGTAGACATCGGTTTCCTCGATCCAACCTCGGGCACCATCCAGAAGCGCACCCGGTTTTCCTTCAAGATCCACCGTGACCACGGTTTCGAATGCGGGATTTACAAGATCACGGTCCGGGACACTCGAAACAACCAGATCATCGGTCAGCCCACCACGGTCACCTTGGGTGGTGAAAATGAGGTGATCGACCGGCGCAGCATCGTCTTCTCCGGCGAGAAGAAGAAGCCGAAGAAGCCCGCTGAGACCACCGACACTACCGACACCCCAAGCCCATCCGATAGCTCCTCCAAGGAGAGTGGCTCGACGGAGCCGTCCTCGACATCCAACGACGATAGGGCGGCCAGTACACCGAAAAATGAGCTTCCGCCCGAGGATGAGGCCGATCAGCCCCAAGAGATCAAGGAGAAGCCCGGTGGCTGCGGCTGCCGACTCGCCTCCGCTCGTGACACGGGTGCCTCAGGGATGTGGCTTGCCTTCGGCCTCGCAGGGCTCAGCTTCCTTCGTCGCAGGCCCGGGCGACAGAGCTAATAAGCCGAGACATCCCGAGTTCGAAGAGTTCGGGTGTCGGGATCAGACTCACCACCACAAAGGCCTCCTCGCTGAAGTCGTAGAACCATCCGGGCTGCACGAGGAGGCCTTCCTCCATGAACCGAAGCACCCACTGGGTCTCACTCTCTATCCGTGGAAGCCGAAGAACCGCCGACCATCCTCCTTCGACCGGGAGCAGGGTCACGGGTGTGTCAGTGACCAGTTCCCGGAGTCGCCGGACATTGCGCTTTATCCGCGCCTTCAGTGCAGCCTGACGAGGAGCAGCGAGCACGAAGAGTTCGGGAAGCGCGAGCATGGTTGGAGTCGACACCGAGAGGTAGGTGTCCGTGATCAACTCCAGACACTCGAGCGCCCGGGTTACGCGCTCCGATTCTCCGCAAACAACGATCCAGCCGAGCTTGAGTTGCGGGAGGCCTAGCGACTTCGAAAGCCCGCCCAACACGAAGCCGAGACCAGACTCGAGCCGCTGCAACCGCACGGCATCCTTGGGCATCGAAAGGTCATACTCGGCGAACACTTCGTCGGAGATCAGCGGAAGCTGAAGCAGGAGCAGCTGAGCGAGTTCTTGCTGCTTCAAATACGAGCCCGTCGGGTTATTGGGGTTGACCACCACCACCCCCCGCGTTCGCACCGAGCTAGCTCTTCGCAGCGCGTCCGCGTCGAGCTCCCAGCGACCCTCGAAGCAGAGCTCGTAGGGCTCCACCACAACCCCATCGAGCCGGGCAAGGTGCTCGAACAACGGGTAGCTCGGGGTTGGCACCAGCACAGAATCTCCCGGATCTGCGAGCAGCTTGAAGAGGAGCGAGTAGGATTCGCTGGTGCTGGCGGTCAGGATCACTCGGTTGGGTTCGACCTCGTAACCCTGGGCTCGGTACCAATCAGCCACAGCCCGACGCGCAAGGGGTGCGCCGAAGGGCTCGGGGCTATAGGCGAGCCCGCGCGGTGCGGCCAATGGTGCAAGAAGGTCGGAGGTGAACGGAAGCTCCACGCAAGTTGGGTTCGTGACCGTGAGATCGACCAAGGGTCGGCCCTCGGTTCGCAGTGCCGCCCGGCGGAGCGCGATCTCGTTCATTTCCAGTGAAGGCAGAGCCCGTCGCGAGAACACGACGCAGGATGCCGAATCCAGTCGCGCCCCGCAAGCTCGACGTGCCCTATGGTGGCATCCCTTTGTGCTCGCACGGCTCTCGGGCTCCGACTAGCTTCCGACGGGCATGGAAGCTGGACCAGACGTTGCCCCCACCGCCGAGCATGTGACCCGCATCGACTCCGAGGGGCGCGCGATCTTCATCGTCGGGACCGCCCATGTCTCACCCCGCAGCGTAACTGAGGTCACGCGGGTGATCACCCAGCTGCGGCCAGATACAGTGTGCGTGGAGCTCGACCAGGCGCGTTACGAAGCGCTGATCGACGACTCGCGATTCCGCCGCCTCGATCTCTTCCAGATCATCCGCGAGAAGCGGGTGCTGTTCTTGCTCGCCAGCTTGGCGCTCTCCTCCTACCAGCGGCGAATCGGTGAGCGGATGGGGGTGCGCCCGGGCGCTGAGCTGCTAGCGGCCGTCGAGGCGGCCCGGAGCGTGGGGGCCGAGCTGGTGCTCGCCGATCGCGATATCCAGGCCACGTTGAAGCGAACCTGGCGGAGCCTCGGGTTTCTGAACAAGCTTAGACTCACCTCCGGACTACTCATGACTCCGTTTTCGGTGGAGGAGCTGACCTCTGAGCAGATCGAGAATCTGAAGGATCGGGACACCATCTCCGAGATGCTGAAGGAGCTGAGCACAATGATGCCCGACCTCAAGCGGCCGTTGATCGACGAGCGTGACCTTTACCTGATCTCTTCGGTACGGGAGGCACAAGGCAAGACCATCGTCGCGGTGGTGGGTGCTGGCCACGTCGAGGGCATGCTGGCGCAAATCGATACCCCGGTGGACCGCCAGGCCCTCGCCACCATTCCGCCCCCGGGGCGGACCACCGCCATCATCGGCTGGCTCGTGCCCCTCATCGTGCTAGGCGCCTTTGCCTTCGGCTGGCAGAAACACGAGGGTGAAAGCCTACTCGAGATGTTGAGGGCTTGGATTTTGCCCACATCGCTGGGCTGCGGCCTGTTCACGCTGCTCGGCCTGGGCCATCCCCTCACTATCCTGAGCGGGATCCTAGCCGCCCCCATCACGACCCTGAATCCAGCCATCGGCGCCGGCATGGTGACCGCGCTGGTCGAAGCCTGGGTGCGCCGCCCCACTGTGGCGGATTGTGAGGCCCTGCCCCAGGCCGTGATGAGTGTCCGCGGCTGGTATCGGAACCGGGCCACCCGTGTGCTCCTCATCTTCATCCTGTCGTCCCTCGGCGCGAGCCTGGGGATGGCGGTTGGCACCACCTGGGTGCTTAGCTTGCTCGGTTGAGATGACCCGCGGTTTGGGTTAGCGTCTGCCTTTACGATTGCGGAAAGGGACGATCGGCATGAATCCCCTAGACATCGAGTGGCCAAACTTCGCGGGAGTCCCAGGGGACGAGGTGCTCGCCAATCTAGCTCGTCCTGCCTCCCAAGAGCTTGCGCGCTTCGTGTGGATCGACGGAGAGCTCCGGGAAGCCGAGCAGGTCAAGATCCACTACTACGCCAACGCCTTGCATTACGGCACGGCGGTGTTCGAGGGCATTCGTGTTTACCCGACACCGGAGGGTACCGCACTTTTCCGACTGCGCTGCCATTTGGAACGCTTGATGTCATCGGCCCGGCTGTATGGGATGCAGCTCGACGTCACACTCGATGATCTGATGCGTGGCGCGCTGGAAGTCACGGCGCGCAACGGCATCGCCCACGGCTATCTACGTCCCTTGATCTTCTTCGGGCATGGGCCGATCGACCTCAAACCCAAGCGACACTGCCCGGTCCATGTCCTGTTCGCGATCCGGAGTCTGGGAGCTTTTCTCGGAGAGACCGGCCTCCGCAATGGAATCCGCCTGACCATCTCCAGCTGGCGGAGGATCCATCACAGCATGTTGCCGACCATGGCCAAAGCCAGTGGCCACTATGGCAACAGCGTGCTTGCCCTCCATGAAGCAGTCGATCGTGGCTTCGATGACGCGCTGCTCCTCAACCACGACGGGACAGTCTCGAGCGCCACAGGCATGAACGTCTTCTTCGTTCGCAATGAAGAGTTGTTCACCAACGATGTTCAATCCTCGATTGTGCCTGGTATCACTCGCGATTCGATCATCGCGCTGGCCCGGGACAACAACGTGAAGGTCACGGTTCGCTCGTTCTTGCGGGAGGAGCTCCAGCGAGCCGACGAAGTATTTCTGACAGGCACGGCGGCTGAAGTAACGCCCGTACGTGAACTCGAGGGTCTGGTCTACCAGACCGGTCGTCACACGCTCGGGGCCTTCTTGCAGCGGGCCTATCTGCGCGCTGTGCTGGGTGCCGACGAGTGTCATCGTGACTGGTTAACCTTCGTGTGAACGGGCACGGCGTGGGGGCAGACCCGCTCCTTGTTGTGCACGACCAACAACGAAGTCAGGCAAGAGGTGGGGGTGTTGGCTACACGTCAACCAGTTGCAGCAAGCCTTCGTTCTGGATCACCGAGCGGACAGCGCGCATGGAGGGGGGAACCGAGGGCATGAGCGTCGGCGGTAAGCTGCCCGCCCGCGCAGACTGGTCGAGCACCGCATCGAATGGGCCGAGCTTCGCGGCAATCGACTGGGTGAGCTGCGGGAAGGCCGCAGCCAAGCCGGTCGCAGCCGCGCTCGAGAAAACCGCGATCCCCCAGCTGATGGGGGACAGCGGTTGGCATCCGAAGAACTGCGAGAGGCCAGGGGTCTGGACGATGGCAGCCAGTGCGGCACTCGACACCAGACTGGTGGTGATGACCGGCCGCGTAAAACCGCCAGTGACCATGGTTTGCCCCAGTTGAGTTCCGACCAGCGCGAGGAGGCCCACCGAGCTTGCGCGCTCACTGCTTCCAAGGATTCTCGCCGCTGTCCAAGCCATGCCGGCGCCAAGGGCGGTCACCACCGAGCGGGTCGCGATCTGTCGATTGAGGGGCTGCGCCAGAGAGAGCTCGGGACCCTCATTGGCGAGCGCAGCCAGGGTGGCTGCGGACGGAGCACGCAAGGCGATGGCCATGGCGGGCGCGACGTCGGTGAGGAGGTTCACGAGCAAGAGCTGGCGCGGATTGAGCGGCGGTCGTCCATCGACCAACCCGGCGCCCAGCGTAAACACGATCTCCCCGAGGTTGCCACCGACCAGAATCGACACCGCCTCCCGCACGGAGGCCCACATCGCGCGCCCTTCGACCACGGCTGCGAGCACCGTTTCGATACGTGCCTCAGTGAGCACGATGTCCGCAGCACCACGGGCGGCGGTGGCGCTGTGCTCGCCGACCGCGATACCCACGTGGGCCAGACGAATCGCGGCGGCGTCGTTGCTACCATCCCCGAGCATCCCCACCACATGCCCGGTGCGCTGCAATGCCCGTACGATTCGAGCCTTCTGCGAGGGGGTAACCCGCGCAAAGACTGCTGTTTCGTCCAGCAAGGTATCCAGAGTATCGTCCGTCATCTCCAGCAGCTCGGCCCCAGACACCACACCTTGTCCAGGCGCAACGATCCCGAGCTGCTCGGCGATCACAGCCGCCGTACGTGGGTGGTCACCAGTCACCATCACCACCCGCACCTTGGCACGTGAAAGCGCCTCCAGCGCCTCGCGCGCGCTCGGCCGAACCGGATCGCTGAAGGCCGCAACCCCAAGCAACGTCAGATCGGAGTAGATCCGCGGATCATCGGGCTCCGTCGGATTGAGGCGCTTCTCGCCGACCGCGAGCAACCGCAGTCCGCGCCCAGCCAACTCATCCAGCAGCAACTGCAATTTCTGCCTTCGCGCGGCATCGAAGGGCCGTTCTTCGCCGTCGACCACGATTCGAACCACCCGTGGAAGCAGTGCCTCCGGCGAGCCCTTGATCTCGAGCACACGGCTCTGATCAGAGAGTTCACCAATCACCACGTGGCACGCTCGCTCCGGCTCGAAGGGCAGTTCGGCGCGTCGTACGAAGTCGGGTGGTTCGAGTGCCACCCTGATCCGGTGCTGGTCTGCCGCTCGGGCCAGCGCAAGATCCGTCGGATCGTCTCGGGAAGTGCGGTACTTGGGATCGGGGGCCGCGCGCACCGCGGCGGTGATCAGGTGGTGCTCAGCCGGGCCAAACTCCTCGGAGAGCACGAAATGCTCACCGTCGCAGACACCGAGCAGGGCGATCTGTCCCTCGGTCACGGTCCCGGTCTTGTCGATGCACAAGACATCCACGCGCCCCAACGACTCGATCGAACGAGCGTTGCGCACCAAGGCGTTTTTCTGAGTGAGTCGACGCGCCGCGGCCAACTGAGCTGCGGTGGACAAGAGCGGCAACCCCTCGGGCACAGCGGCCACCGCCAGGCTAACCCCCGACGGAACCAGATGCTCGACCCGGCGGCCTCGGACCAACCCAGCAGCCACCAAACCCACCCCTGCGCCGAGTGCCACTGGCGCCGTAAGATCCACGAGCGAGCGCAGACGCTGCTCCACCCCATTTTGCACCGGAGGGCGCCTCAGGACCAAGGTACCGCGCGCCACCTCGGTCTCCGGTCCCGCCGCCACCACCACCGCAGTAACGCGCCCCGCAGCGATAGCGCTCCCGGCGTACAGCATCGAGGCTCTATCCGCCAGAGATTCCTCGAAGGATGGGCGCGCCGTGCGCACGACTGGCAGTGACTCGCCAGTCAAGCTCGACATATCGACTTCCAATGACTCGGCGTGCAAAACCCGGCAGTCTGCAGGGACTTCCTCGCCGCTCATCAGTACCACAACGTCCCCAACGACCAGCTCGCTCGCGAGGATCTGTCGGATCTTGCCGTCGCGGTGGACGGTCGCCATTGGCTCGTGATGCTCGGTCAATCGACGGATCTGGCGTTCGGTACGGAAGCGCTGGATCCCCCCGACCATGGCGTTTAGCACCACGACCGCTCCCACCAACCCGGCGTCACCCAGCGAACCTGCCACCGCAGACAAACCAGCACCGGCGGCCAGTAGCGGCGCGAGCGGATTCCAGAGTTCATCCGCAATCATCTCGACGAGTTCGAGAGCCCCCGAACGATGAGTCACCCTGGCCGTGCTACGCCGCAACACTTCAGTCTGAGAGAGACCAAGCTCGGAGGTCCCGAGTCGGTGCATCACTCCATGGGCGTCGAGGGCATGGTAGGGAGTCCTGGTGCGAAGCAGTTGCGCTGGTTGATGAGCAAGCGACCGAGCCGCCCGGAGCCCGTTGAACATCGAGATCAGGGTTGCTGCGTTGACAACGGTAATCACCCGGCGTGAGCTGAGCGGAACCAGCCCGCCCGCAGAGACGATGGCGCCCATGCTGGCTGCGGCAAGCGCGATGTTGACGCTCTGTCGCGCAATCCGACGAGCGCCCACCACCGCCTCAATCAAGAAGCGCACGTCCGAGAGGTCATTCCGACACAGAAGGTGTGCCCCAAATGGCGCGGGCTGGTGCAGCTCGGAGAGCCCGATCCCGACATCCGCCGCGCACAGCACCCGGGGATCGGTGCGCGCCACGACGGCGACCACGCCACCCTGCGCCTGGTAGCGTTGCACCCACTCACAGACGTCCTGTCCAGGCGCGATGCGTTCGTCAAGAGCCACTTGATCGAGCACCGTGCGCCCATCATCGGCCACGACCACGCGGAGCTCGGCGCGTTGGGCCGCGCTCACCAACTCCTCGAGACCAGTCTTCTGCTCTAGCTCCAGCGTACACAAGGCAACTCGGCGCCCCTCGAAGAACAACTGGAGCACCAGCGCTCCTTGCTGATGCAAGCGCGTGGCCACCTCGGTGAGCTGGTCAGGCTGACAGGCAAGACGACCCAGCGGTCCAATTTCGAAAGCTCCTTCTGCCTGCACGGCGAGAGGATGCTCGACGTCGAACAGCTCAAGCACATGTTTCTGTGCTTCCTCGGCCGAGAACTCACCGTCGACCACCACCTCGAGCACGGAGAAGCCATCCTTCGGCAGGACGTCAGCTGCGATCAGCAGGCAGTCGACACGGTCCAGGCGCCGCAACGCCTCGGGCCTTACCACCAGCACCTGACGCTCAGCCAGGTGATGCCCAAGACCTGCACTGAAGACGTCACGCCCGAGTCTCGCCGGTTTCGGGACTCCACCGAACAGAGCGGCCATCGCCCGCTGCAGGTTCCGGGTCATGAGGTAGCTGAGCGCAAAGCCACCGAGACTCACCATCCAGGCACGCTCTGCGTACTGCTCGATCGGTCCGTCAGGCAAGCTGGTGGGACGGAGCAGCTCGATCAGCTCAGCGTGCGAGGGAGGCGCCGGTGTGGCGTAGAGTTCCCCTTCCCGCACTTGCCAGGCGCGGTGGTGTGCACGCGCCTCACGGAGCAACACGGCCTTGTGGACCACATCCACCAGCGCGGCGATACTGCGCTGTGAGAGACCATTGCCAAGAGCAATACCGAGACTCATCACCAAGTCACTGCGCTCCGCACCGAGTCGGTCATCGAACCCACGGCGCAGCCACCCATTTGACTTGATGACACTGAGCACACTGGCCAGCGTTCCGGCGAGGCGTGAGGCGGGTAGGGGGCTCAGCCGCAAGGCACTGGCCACAATCAACGCCAGCGCGTCAGCGGCCAGCTCCGTCGAGAGACTGAGGAGCCGGTCGGTGTCACCTGGATGCGGCTCCGCCCGATCCGGAAAACAACTCGCCGCACACAGCGCGACGTGTTCGGCACTTTCGAGGGCGGCCTCGAGCCGAGCCAGATCGCGCTCACCCTCCTTCACCTTGACCACCACCCGACGCATCTGCGCGTCGAGTTGTGCCCACTCCACCTGCTCCAGCTTCTGGAACTGCTGGACCACTGCCTCCGCCAGCCAATCCATCTCGTGGGCGCGGAGCCGCCGCACCTCGAAGTGCACGCGGGAGGGTCCCACCGTGACGCGACGCTCTCTCGGCCCGAGCAGGGCCAGAGTACGGGCGATGGTCTCACGGAGCAGCATAGGCAAGAGGCTCGACGGGATTCTTATCCGAGAGTGGCCCAGTTGGCACGACTGAGAACACCTCTCCGGGTCCGAACCGCAGGCCAGCTCACCTGACCACACATTAGCAACGGTTTTTGTCGCTCGTTTTTTTGTTCAAGGTTGGTTTGCTCTCGCCGTTCACCGAACCGTGGCAGTCTGGATGAACTCGAGAGTCTGCGGCGCCGCGCTCGGCGCGCTGCTCGGGTTCACGTCTTGGACCTCAGAAGCCGCGGACCTCATGCGTGCCCGAGTGGACACCGAGGTGCACTGGCCCGATGCCGAGGTCACCCTGACCGTCGATCCGTCGTTTCTCCTCCTGCCCTTCGCGGAGGAGGCCCTCGAGAACGCCCTTCTGACTTGGCAGACCAACGTTCCACACCTGCCGCGAGTCCACATCAAGTACCCCGATCTCGCCCACCCCGAGCCGAGGGACGCTAAGGGAAACCGGATCTCGCTGGCCATGGGTTACGATCCCAATCTCAACGAAGCGCTCGCGATCACCATGGTGACGCGTGACTCGTCGACTGGGGTGATCTACGACGCGGACATCATCGTCAGTCCATTCTACGCTTTCTGGGATCTGGCCGGTGTCGCGCCGGGAGGCTGTGGCGATTCCGAGCGCGACGACTGGGACTCGCCCCATGATCCTTTACACGGGCCGGTCTACGACCTCCAAAATGTCCTCACCCATGAACTCGGACACTGGTTCGGCTTGCCTGAAGACTACGTAGACGCCGAACGAACGATGTTTGCGTACGTCAATCCCGGTGAGCTGACGAAGCGTGACCTAGCCGAGCTCGACATCATCATGGCGATCGAGATCTACGAAAACGCCAGCTTTGGTAGCACCGAAGGCGCCTCCTGCTCGGTGAGCAGACCTACCAGTAGCCCACGATGGCTGATAGTGATGGGAACGGCGCTAGTACTGTGTGGGATGCATCGGCGCGGTCGTACTGTGTGGGATACATCGGCGCGGCCGTCCGCGCCCGGTCCCGCTTCCTTGAAACGGGACACTTGATTACATCCAGAGCGCGGGCTCCGCTCGGGGTCCGGGCCGCCCAAGCAGCATCAGTGCCCGCACCACCACGCCCCCCACCGTCAGAAGCAGGGTAAGGGCCAGCAGCTGTTCGGTCACGCTCTCGAGCCACCCCAGCGCGAACCGCATCGTCACCCGTGACCACAGCTCAGTGGTTGCCATCAGGCCGAAGGTGGCAAAAAGTCCCCATGTTGCCATCAGCGAGCGGAGTTCGCGGTGGTTTGGTCGCCTGGCAACACGCCGCAGTCCTTCGAGGATAAGGTAGAGTGCCGCTGCTTTGCCGAGCAACAAGACCGCCCCCAGCAGTTGAGCGAGCACACTTTCTGGTGCGAGCACCATCGCGAGACCTGGAATATTCGTTCCTCCCATGGCAACCAGTGCGAAAACCATCACCTCGATGCCCCGGCGCACACGCTCCAAAAGTTCGATCACGGGTCCCGGCGCGTGAGCCCCACTGAGCACCCGGGATGAAAGGCCTATCTCGGGGATCAGCGCTGCAAGAGTCAGCAACCCCAGACCAAACAGTCCAGGATCATGGAAAAGGAGCCAACCAGAGGAGATGCGATGCTGCGCCGCAGCCAGTTCACTCACGTCGAAGGAGCTTGCTTCAAGCCCGATCATCAAGAGAAATCCCAGCCAGGGCACCCGCAGCAAGAACGCTGCCAACGCCCCATGTAAGGCGCTTTTGAGCCTCGTACCCTGATTGTGCCATCCGAGGATCACAGCGCTGGTCACAAACGACACGGTGCAGGTAAGCGCGAGCAGCGGAACGTCCAGCTCCCGCTTCACCAACTCTAAACGGAGCGCGAGCGCCACCGTGAGCAAACTGAGACCAATCGAAGTGAGCACCTGCAGCAAACCGAAGACGCTCTTTTTGTCCGCTGACGCGACCTTCACACTTCCACGTCGGCGAAGTCGGTGCCAACTCCACCATCGCGACCGAGGAGCGTGTGTGCCGTCGGCTGCAAGTCGAGCGGCAATCGCCGATGCCAAGCGGTTGAGCGGGCTGTGCAGGGGACCAAGAGCGATCACCACCCAGAGCAGCGTGCCCATCACCAGTCCGAGCGCGCGTCTGAGCTCGCTCGGGGCCACGTGCTGGAACCCTTGGACGTCGATGTCTCGCACCGTGGCTGGACCGGCGCCGTGACTGCGCAAGCCAAGCTTGGCAACCGGCGCTTCACCGGCGACAATGAGGTCGGTTGGCTCCGCGACATTGACCCCATCCAAGCTGAGGAGCTGATCGTCGGGCATCACCCCCGCGAGAGCCGCACGGCCGGTGGCGGCAGCCACGAAACAGCAGCCGCGAGTCCCGGGATCGGCCAGCGTGATACCCAAGAACTCGAGAGCACGGGCAGCCTCGACGTCACGCTGTCGAAGGAGTACCGGGGAGGGAAGGGGCGCCGTGACGTCGAGCACCACGTCGGACAAAACACCGCTCTTGACCTCGCGCCCGGTCTTCTCGGACACGAACCGAACCTGCAGGTTTCCCCGAAACGTGGTGTGGATCCCTTCACCGGCAGATCCAGTGAAAACACGATTCAACCCCTGCGAGAAGTCGAGCACCACCAGCCGGTTGGTCTTGGCCCGTCCGCGCGCCACCACCCGCACCCCGCGCTGTTTCGGCTGACCGGGACGGTGAAGATCTCCCTCGAAGATCACCTCGACTGGAGTTGATTCAGGAAAGCCGCTGCCCAAAACCTCGAGCTGATCCTCCGGTCCCACTCGCTTCGGGCTGATGTCCGTCACCGCCATCAGGCTCGGCCCACGGTGTTCGGGAGCACAGCCTGTGAGCACGAAGAGGATGAACGGCAGAAACCAGAGTCTCGGCACCCCCCTTCCATAACGCCCGGCCCACGGTTCTGGCGAGAATTCGGACGTTTGCCTTGGCTCTTGTCCCGCACAAGGACTTTCTTCATCCTGCCTGCCGATGAACGACTCTCTTTTCCGGTCCCGCTTGGCCCAGCTGGAGGCCAGCTTCGCGCGCCTCACCACCCTCAGAAATCAGGTTGACGAGAGCTTCACGAGTGGCTGGTACGAGCGCTACCAGCATCCCGTCCTCACCGCCGACCATGTACCCCTCGACTGGCGGTTTGATCTCGACGAGCGGACCAATCCATTGCTCCTCGAACGGTTGGGCATCAACGCCGTCTTCAACTCGGGAGCCTTCGAGCACCAGGGCAAGCTCTGCCTCATCTGCCGGGTCGAGGGCTTCGATCGTAAATCGTTCTTCGCTATTGCCGAGAGCGAATCTGGTGTCGATGGGTTCCGTTTCTGGCCGGAGCCGGTGGTCTTGCCCCAGACACCCGATCCAGACGTGAACGTGTACGACATGCGAGTCACGCGTCATGAAGACGGCTATGCCTACGGGCTATTCTGCACGGAGCGCCGCGATCCCAACGCCGCACCCCACGATCTCTCGGCAGCCGTGGCGGCCTGTGGGATCGCGCGGACCCGGGATTTCGTCACCTGGGAGCGCCTCCCGGATCTGGTCTCGAAGAGTCCGCAGCAGCGCAATGTGGTTCTCCACCCAAGGTTCGTCTCGGGACGCTACGCACTCTACACCCGACCCCAGGACGGCTTCATCGAGACTGGCTCGGGTGGCGGCATCGCTTGGGCGCTGTGTGACGACATCACCCACGCGACCATCGATGAAGAACGGGTCATCGATCCGCGCCGCTACCACACCATCAATGAGGTAAAAAACGGGATGGGGGCCCCACCGCTCGAGACTGAGCTCGGCTGGCTCCACATCGCACACGGTGTTCGGAACACGGCCGCAGGCCTGCGCTACGTGCTGTACGCATTCTTGTGCGACAAGCAGCAACCGTGGCGAGTCACCCACCGACCCTCTGGATACTTCCTCGCGCCCCAGGGACCAGAGAGGATCGGCGACGTCTCCAATGTGGTGTTCTCGAATGGTGTGGTGGCACGCTCCGACGGCCATGTCTTCATCTACTACGGCTCGTCTGACACTCGCATGCACGTGGCCACCACCACCCTCGAGCGGCTGCTCGCCTACGTGACTCAAACCCCCGAAGATCCTGAATACTCACACTTGTGTGTGGCTCAGCGTCGGGCCCTGATCGAGAAGAACCGAAAGCTTGTCCGGTAGCCCTAACGCAACCAAGCCGCCACCCCATGACAGGGTGACGGCTTGGATCGGGGCCGAGCACGAGCTCGGTTGCGCTCAACCGTGACCAGCGGAGCCGAGAACTGCCTCGTTCTTGTGCTTGTAGAGTTCCTTCAGCGCGTCGCGAGCCGGACCCAGGTACTTGCGTGGGTCGAACTCGGCCGGCTTCTCGACGAACACCCGGCGTACGGCCGCGGTCATCGCCAGACGACCATCAGAGTCGATGTTGATCTTGCAGACAGCACTCTTCGCGGCACGCCGGAGTTGCTCCTCCGGGATCCCCACCGCGTCCTTCAGGGCACCGCCGTGACTGTTGATGAGGTGCACCTGATCCATCGGCACCGAGGAGGACCCATGCAAGACGATCGGGAAGCCGGGAAGCCGCTTCTCGATCTCCTCGAGAATATCGAACCGGAGGGGCGGGGGGACCAGCACACCATCGGCGTTCTTGGTGCACTGCGCAGGCGTGAACTTGTTCGCACCATGCGAGGTTCCGATCGAGATCGCGAGACTGTCGACCCCCGTCCTCTTCACGAAGTCCTCCACCTCATCCGGTTGGGTGTAGGTGCTCTTCTCAGCCACCACGTCATCTTCGATCCCGGCCAGAACACCGAGCTCACCCTCGACCGTCACGTCACGCTCATGCGCGTACTCCACCACCTGCCGCGTGATCTCGATGTTCTTCTCGTAGGGATGGTGGGAGCCGTCGATCATGACCGATGAGAACCCAAAATCGATGCAATCACGGCAAAGCTCTACGGTATCGCCGTGGTCGAGGTGGAGCGCAATGGGAATGCCGGCGCCCTTCGTGAGCTCCTTTGCGTATTCCACAGCACCCTGCGCCATGTACCGGAGCAGGGTCTGGTTCGCGTACTTGCGCGCGCCAGAGGACACCTGCAAAATCACAGGTGAGCGGGTCTCCGAACAGGCCTGGATGATGGCCTGGAGCTGCTCCATGTTGTTGAAGTTGTAGGCCGGGACGGCGTACTTGCCTTCGATCGCCTTTTTGAACATCTCCCTGGTGTTCACCAGGCCAAGCTGCTTGTAACTGATTGCCATGATCGGTACCTCGGGGAAACGGGGCGGGGGAACGCGACGCCTGAAAGGAGGCGGCGCCCGCCGGCGCAAACTAGGCGCAACCAGAAGAGGTGGCAAACGCAGATTCTGCGCCCAACGGGATTTCAGCTCTGCGCTGGCCGTTCGAACCGGGACAAGACCATTGCCAGCGCGGCGACGACGCCAGCCACCCCTGCCACACCGACTTATCAGGCGGCCGGTAGTGCTTCGCCAGCTAGAGCGTCTTTCCCAGAGATGGAACATCTCGACGAAAGTCGCTCTAGGTATTCGCGAAAGCGAATACGGGATGAATTGACGAACAGAGCGAGTCATAAGGGGCAGGTGCCCCACCTTGGGAAAGATAGAGCGCATTGGCGAAGCCAATCAATGGCGGTCCACGCCATTGAAGAGCGCTCTAAGGTCACTCCCTACGTCCATTCCACAGATGCCGAGCCTCCCCGGCGGCCGAGGTCAATCATGGACCGCCGGCCATGGCCCGATCGGACAAGTCGCCCTCGCTAGCCAGTCGTCGAGGAAGGCTGCCCGCGCGACCATGAACTCGTGCCTCGCCGCGATGGTATCTCGGTGGTCCTGGTCCGAGAAGGTCTTGTTCGGGTCCTCGGCAACCGCCTGCCCGACTTGCACGGCATAGCGTTCGAGTTCCGTCGACAAGAAGCGGACGTCGTAGGCCGCGCGAGCTGCCGCAAGTTCCGCCAAGAACCGGGCACACCAGGTTTCGTCTGAGAGCACCACCTCGAAGAGCCGTTCGCGGCCCCAATCGGGGTTCTGATAGAAGAAGGGATCTGCCTCCACGATCTCGGGTTGGATCCCCACGTCAACTTCTGTTCGCTCCGCGTCCATCACGCCCACACGCATGGCAAAGTCCATGTCGTAGGGGAGCCACGTGAAGCCACGAGTCGGATGATCGTACAAGAAGTAGTTGATCTCGACCCCTGCCCAGTAGCTATCCGGATCCGGCAGCACGGCGGTGTGCGCCCAGATCTGGATAGCTTGCTCGAGATCCGTCAAATCTTCTATGCTCGGCAGATCGCGCGCCTCGGCGGCAGCGAAGAGCGCATCCCTCCGGCTCACGTCGCCGAGCGCCTCATTGGTGCGAAGCTCAACGCCACCATCGTAGAGATTACCATCGGCCTCGGCGCCAGAAAAGTGCCGCTGTAGGTACTCCTTATCGATACGCTCGACATTGGCGTAGAGCCCATAGTACTGACCATTGAGATACAGTCGTGCATTGTTCACGCAGGAGTACTGGGTCTGCGCGTGCTCCAGAAACGCGAACGCCAGCCGCTCTCCCAACACCGAAGGGTCGTACCAGGGTGCGTCAAGGACGATCTTCCGCAGTCCGTGGAAGCGCCCCTCGGGATCGAGCTCATTGAAGGAGATCAAGAACTGCTTCTTCTCGCAGCGCCAAGACCAGTTCCCCTTCAGCCGCACCATCACCTGCGCGGTCTCACCCTCGTAACTGAAGGTCGCTGGATGGTATACTTTGCCGCCATCGTTGGGGCCAAGATCGCACTCCGCTTCCATGGCCGTGAGCTCCGCGGGGTCGATCTCGAGTCGAAACTCCACCAGCCGTTGTGGGTCGTAGAGATCAGCGCACGGTTTGGGATAATCCGTTGGCTGGGTGGCTCCCCTTCCCCCTTGTGCCCCTTCGGTGGAGGAGTCACCCTGGCCGTTTTCCTCTGAACCGCAACCAGTCGCGAAGACGAGCCATCCGACCACCAGGTATCCACGACGGGGCTTCATCCGCCGACCTTAGCATTTCGGACCTTTTGCAACTCCTGTGACGGAAATCGGCAGGAAAGGGAGACGACCCCCCTCATCTCCGCAGCCCGAACCACGTCAACTCTGGGAAGCCGGCCGCCGAGAGCTCTCGGCCGTACTCATCACCTCAACCACGGGAACCAAAGTCAGCGATCACGTTGGTGCCAGGCTGCACCATGCTGAGTTCGGCTGCCGTGTTCTGGAGCAGTGCCTGGGTCTCGAGCACCTCGAACAGCGCTTCAGCGATAGTGGCACTCTGGGTGATTTGGGTGAGCGCGCGTCCCACGATCCGGGGTCGAGTGGCTGCGGCCTTGGCAAACTCGACCGAGGCCTCTCGCTCCGCTGCGGAGCGGATCACGTTCACTCGATTCGCTCCCTCTTGCTGAATAGCCGCGGTCACCTGCCGGAGCCGATTGACCACCTTCTGCTCGATCTGCGAGATCATCCCATGATCGCGGAAGTGCACCTTCCGGATGTAGATGCTGCCCACCTGATAGCCCCACTCCTGGGACTTGGTGGTAACCTCCTGACGCACCACGCGGCTCATGGCGTGTCGGTCTTCCAGCATGTCGCCGAGCTTCATGTTCGACAGACAACGCACAGTAGCGTTCGAAATATTGGCGCGAAGCGAGCCTGCTGGATCCGTATTCTTGTAGAGGTAGGAGAGCGGGTCAGAGACCACCATCTCACACCACACCCCAATCCCCATCGGGGCGCCTTCCTCCGAGTTGACCGGCTGACTGCGCAGGTAGGTCTGGTCGACCCGCAGATCGACGATGAACTTCTTGCCGAAGAGCGGGAGCAGCATCGCAAATGGCCCCATCGAGAGCCAGGGGCAGTGGATGCCGGGCTCGGTGATGACCTGACGAACCTTCCCGAACAGCTCGAAGACCACGCACTGACGCTCCCGAACCACCACATAGAGCGCGAACCAACGAGCGAAGGCCAGGACGATCGGCACGGCAATGAAGCTGGCGATGAAACTGGCAACAGTGCTGGTAACCAGTGCGGCAAGATCGAGAGCTAATTCAGTCATGACACCCTCCCGATCTCGGTCCGTCCGCTCGCCAAGAGGGCTTGGCGCACTCGTCGGAACAACCCGAGCTTGGTATTGCGCACGTAAGCAGCGAGCGCCTGTGGGCCACCGGTACCAGCCAGTTCGCGCAACTGCTCGGCGAGGGCCAGGAGCGGCTCAACCTCAGCCTGAGCGTTCAAGGTCTCGATCTCGACGGCGCGTTTCGACTGCACGACGCGCTGATCGGCGGCGGCCTGCGCCAGACTGATCTCGCTCGAGACATGGTTGTGTGCCGTGTTGATCGCCGCCAGCGCCGAGTCCACCTCGGGCGGAGGATCGATCCCGGTGATCAAGGCTGCGTCCAGACGGATCCCGTAGCGTGGCGCGGCCGCAGCGCATTGCTCGTCCATGCTCTCGTTGAGATCGCGCAGATTCTTGCGCAGGTCATTGATGGAGATCCCTTGGATTTCCCCCGACACCTCGGGAATCGCCGTCTCACCATCGATAACCGGACCCTTCGGAGCCTCGAAGTTGGCGATCCGATCGCGCAGAATCGACACGAAGTAACCCATGACATGGGCAACCGGGTTCTTCACGCCGAACAGGTACGCGTACAGGTTGCGCTCGTTGACAGTGAAGCGCAGCTGCCCGCTGAGTCCGGTGTTGAGCTGGTCCTTGGTCACCGCTTCCAGGATCTGCCCCCCCGCATTCGCACCCGGATCCTCTGGATCGTAGGCGATCGATACCGTACAGGTCGCGATGGAGGCGCGATGCAGCGACTGCCACGGCAGTTTCCAATAGAAGCCAGGACCGATCACCTTGACCTGCGGATAAACGTAACGCTCCCGCTCTTCGGGGGTCAGCGTGTCCGCCACCGGGTCATTCAGGGTGGTCGCATTGCCCAGGCGCTGCGCTCGACCAAAGGTACAGAGCACAGCCCGCTCGTTCGGACCGATGGTGTAGAAGCCACCGATGCCGTACCGCGCAAAAAACCACAGCACGAACCCCACCATCATGCCGATCAGAAGTTCCATCCGGGCATGCTAGCGGTTGGCGAGGAACACCGGAAGAGCTGGTCACCCGTACAGGGTGATTATTCCAATCGGCCCGTGTGGTCTCGGGGGCTGCGTGCCTCCCCGGTTACCCCCCGAGGCAGAGCCGGGAGCAGCTGGCCTGCCTCCAGTGCCACCAGCCCCTCGAGAAATTGCCGAAGGGAGTACCAGCTAACCTCGACAATCCCTGTCAACTCCGTGGGTTCCGGGCTTTTCTCGCCAGCCACCTCCACGGTGAGCGCGAGGGTGCCGTGGACCGCATAGGCGTAGTCGATGTACTCACCATACGAGATGTAGTCCTCGGCCGACTGCAGAGCCGTGGTGGTACCGAGGCCCACGGCAACCCGGCCCGCCAAGCTGCCAAAGACCCTATCATCCGCGGTCGGTTCGGTGGTGTGACAATAGGGCCAAAGCACACCAACCATTCCCGAGTGGAAGGCGAGAGCGGCATACACCCCCTCAGTGATCGAGAGTTCGCGCACCGCCTGCGTCTCAGGCGCCGAAAAGGCCTCGGTGCTTCGTCCCGGATAGTCGTAGTCACGGTTGAGATCGAGCCCGTTGCAATCAGCGCGGGTGCCGGCAGCCAGACCATCGGGGTTGACTACGGGCATGAATAGAAAGCGATACTGGGTCAGAGCGTCGAGCACTTCCGGCTCTTGGCTGCGCAACAGCCCGTCGATAGCTCCCAGGACTACCTCGGCCGAGGCGGGCTCATCGCCGTGATGCGCACCGTTCAAGAAGACAGATTTGGGGTGGTCGGTGCAGGTGAAGTCCACCGTGAGCACATCCAAGTTGCGTCCTTGAGAGGAAGTGCCGAGGACGCGATGGGTTACGAACTCGGGCAAGGTGCTCGCAACCCGAGCGAGGTACTCCGTGATCTCGGAGCCACCGTGATAATGCGAGAACTCGAGGGGAGGGAGACGCTCGACCAAATCCGGTGCGGGACCGGGGCACAACGGCTGTTCTTGACCTCTGCCCCCACCCCCAGCTTCACTCGAGCCATCCTCACCATGCTCGACTCTCGACGTGCCACAGCCACCAAGCCAGACCAGCACAAGCCCCCACCACAGCGATCGGTACGGTCTCACCCCCTCATCCTTCCACGAGCTGCGCTCTCGGGCCAAGACGGACCTTTGCCAGCGGTTTCAGCTGGCTACCTTGCGCACGGGACACCTGTGATACACTCCGCGCGCGCATGACGGCCGCCCGTGAAGCCACCATCGAGACACACTCCGCGACGTCCTGGTGGCCGGCGTTGTCCCGGGCCTTCCTGGGCGCGGGGGTACTCGTTGCCCTGGGGATGGCACTGGGCCTTGCCATCAATGCCCTGCGAGCAAAGCCGCTTTCGCTCGCAGCCTACCACCCCGTCGGAGTCTGCTCGGCGGGTCTGGTCGAAGAGCCCATCGGGCTGGTGACACCAAGTGAAGTCGCGAGTTTGTGCGCCGAGAGCGGCGTGTTGGTCGTGGACGTGCGCTCCGCCGAGAAGTACGCCGAGGGCCATGTGACCGGAGCACTCCACCTGCCTTGCACCGCCTCCCCGGAGGCGGCCATGATGGCAGATTCGGTCCTCGAGGGGAAGCGCACGATCATCGTCTACGGCGAGACCAACGAACAGGCGAAGTCCGTCGCCGAGACTCTGGCGGTGAGAGCCCCTGGGCGCTCTCTTATGACACGCATCTTGGACGGGGGCTTCGCGGCCTGGTCAGCGGCAAGCCTCGCCTGCAGCTCGGGCCCCTGCGAAGCTTGTGACGCGCTCCAGTCGAAAGAACACCGCAGATGAGGCGACGACTCCGCCTTCGAGTTCTGGTCGCCTGGGTGCTCCGCCTGCTCCTCACAGGAGTGCTGCTCGCCGCGGCGCTCCCCAAGCTGAAAGACACCGTGACGTTTCTCGAGCAGACCGCCAACTACGACCTCTGGGTAAGCATCGCGCCTTTCGTCGCGGTCACCCTCCCCTCCGTGGAGCTGGTTGCGGCGCTGGCCCTCCTGTTCGGTCCGCGCTCGCTGCGACTCGGTGCGACCGCGCTCACCATGGGTTTGATGGCTCTGTTCGTGGTCGTGGTCGGGAGCGCCTACGCTCGAGGCCTGGACGCAGAGTGTGGGTGCTTCGGCGCAAACAGCGAACGGATCGGACCACGTAAGTTGCTCGAGAATCTCGGGTTGCTGGCCGCGGCAATCCAGCTCTTGCTGCTGGAACTCGGGGACTTCGCCCGCTCGCGAACACCACAACCCGCCACCTCGACACCCACCTCCGACGTGAGCGCCACGTGAACCTTCGGGCGGCAGCATGCGCGCTTCTAGTTCATCTTCTGCCTTCCACACCCGGGCGAGCAGCGGAGCCTGAGGGGGATCCGGTGCGTTCCGCGACAGTGGGCGGAACCGCGGTAGTCGGCATCCTTTCGCTCGGCGCTCTCGACGAGAACTGGGGAGGCAGAACCTGCCGTTGGTGCCGCACGAACACGTGGGATCGCGAAGTGCGCCAGGCACTCATCTGGTCGGAGCCTCGCACGGCGGCCACCATCTCGGATGGTTTGCTGATTGGGGTCCCTGCCACCAGCATCGCCCTCGGCTTTCTGGTGGGCCGAAGGCGTGACGACGCTCAAGGACTCACGGATGCGCTGGTCGTGGCCGAGTCAGCGGCGGTCGCCACCGTTGGGACCATGGTGGTCAAACTCGCGGTGGCGCGTCAGCGACCCTACGCTGCCTATCAAACTCGCGCCTATCCGTCGAGCTTGGATCAGAATCGGTCATTTTGGTCCGGTCACACATCTCTCACGTTTTCGGCGGCGGCAGCGGTGTCAACCATCGCAATTCGTCGCGATTCCCCAGCCGCTCCCTGGCTCACCCTGGGCCTTGGACTGGGAGCGGCGAGCACCGGCGTGCTCCGGATTGCTGCGGACAAACACTGGTGGTCGGACGTGGTGGTCGGCGCCGTGTTCGGAACCATCGTGGGGATCACCGTTCCGTGTCTCGAGCTCCGATCTGGTTTGGAACCGTCGCGGCTCGCCGTAACTCCCATGCCCCTCGGCGTAGCCGGAGTATTCTAGGGGTCGGCGGGACGAAGCTCAGAATTCCGATTCACCGCTGTCATCAGGCAAAATGGCACGACTGGTAGCCTTGCCCGTCCATCTCGACGTTGCTTGCCGACTCGCTCAACGTCTCGAACAGCTCCTCCACCGCCTCGCGACGCTCCTCCGGGATCCGTGCCAGGTCACGGCACACCAAAGTGTCGATGCTGACTCGGTAGTCTGGCCGCTCCGGACCGATCAGGTATCCCCCGACCTCGAGCTCCGGATGCTCCTCGAGAAACTCGAGGAATTGACCGATGGTGGGAGAGTCATTTTGGGCGGTCTCCGGGTGAGCGAAGTGTTCCCGGACCAGGCTCTGCAGTACCGCCAAACTGACACCCTCGAACCGCAGATACCCCGATTCATACTCCCGCTCGAGAACGCCGAGGATCCTGCGACGTCCCGCATCGTCGAGGTTCAAGGCTCGCCCCATCCCCATCAGCGTGCAACCCAAGGCATCCGTGTGAGCATCGAGCTCGGCTGCACCACGTTGCACCAACGCCTGAGCAGCCGCCAACCGAAGCTCCTCGGCAGGGTGGTCCTCGAATAGCCGAATCAAGACAGCGTCGATCGCGGAGCTTGGCTCGATCGCGAGCAGAAACACCTGGTGCTCGGCGCGGGTCACCAGCTGGCGGCGCTCGGCGGTGCCGCGCTTCCGGCCCTCGAAGGTCGCCGGCGCGAGTCGGGGATCACTGGAGAGTCCGAGCAGTTGCTGGCAGCGACCGGGTGCACGACTCGCGCTCACTGCCCGCCGAATCCGGATGGAGTACATCGGATCGCCGCGGTCGTCGTCTGGATCGAGAGCGAGCAACCGCTCGAGCGCCCCATCGGTGCCGATGTTGCCGAGGGCCGTGATGGCATAGGCGCGAGCCATCACGCTCGGGTCATCGAGCCACGCGACCACTGCCTGCTCGAGCTGGTCGGGGACGCACAGCGAGAGCAGCGCTGGAGCAGCCGCTCGCAGGATCGGATCGGGCCTCCGCAGGCCGTCTGCCAACGTCCCAGGGCTTGGGTAGCGCTCTTCGAGGGGGCAGTGCTCCTCGTCGCGCAGATCAGACTTGCGAAGCAGGTCCTGCAGAAGTTCCGGGCTGACTCGTTGCAACCTTTCCAAGAGGTCGCGATGGTGCGGCTGCTCCGCTAGCGGCCGGAGCCCCAAGCCTGTGCGCGCCTCACGAAAGGTTGAGTACGAGAGCGACGGCTCGGTGCGCGCAGCTCCGTAGAAGCTCATGATGCTCATGAATCCTAGGGCAATCCGCTCGTCTTTCTGGAGCAGCTCCTCTGCGGACACCCAAGCCAGCTTCGGCCTGCGACCACAGCCCCCATGACCGCAGCCGTGCTCGCCACAGCCGTGTTCACCGTGCTCACCACAACCATGTTCGCCCTGTCCGCAGTCGTGTTCACCGTGCTCACCACAGCCAGCCTGCCCATGACCGCAGCCGTGCTCATGCACATCCCCATCTTCGTCGTCACCGAGACGCATCGCCAGCGCGACCCGCTCCTCAGGAACGAACCAGGCGAGCTCGCCACGCCCACCCACGCGTTCGAGAAGCCTGAAACTGGTGGCGAGATCCTGGTGAAACGCAACCGTCGCATCGGGCAGCAGAAGCCCGCGCACGCGACGCCCATCGAAGTCAAAGAAATCGGGACATCCGGTCAGCATCGCGACCGCATCCAGAACCTCGCCGACCGTCGCGCGCTCGAGCGGGCGCTCACCGGTGAAGATCGGAGCTCCCTCCGGCCACTCGAGATCATCACCTGCATCGAGTCTGAGTGCGCGCCAGGCGCGCGAGGCGGTTTCATCGATGTTCACGTGCCCGACGATGGCGACGAGGATCATGGGGCACAGCGGAGCATGGACCACCGGTCCGCGCCAGTGCTAGCGTAAAAACATGGAACGGCCCCTCTATTTCGATCCTGAGCGCTCCTGCGAAGAGCGGATCACGGCGCTTCTATCGGCAATGACACTGGATGAAAAGATCGCCTGTTTGGGGACCAATCCGAGCGTCCCCCGCCTCGGGGTGGTCGGTGCGCCCCACGTCGAAGGGCTCCATGGGCTGACACTCGGAGGTCCCGGCGAATGGGGTCGCGATCAACCCGTGTGCACCACCACCTTTCCCCAAGCCATCGGCCTGGCTGAGAGTTGGGATCCCGAGCTACTGGAGCGCGTCGCCGCTGTCGAGGCGTACGAGACCCGCTACCTGTTTCAATCTCCGCGCTACCGCCGCGGGGGCTTGGTGGTGCGCGCCCCAAACGCCGATCTGGGGCGTGACCCGCGCTGGGGACGCACCGAGGAGTGTTACGGCGAAGATCCCTACTTGGTCTCGACGCTGGTGGTCGCCTTCGTGCGAGGACTTCAGGGCCCGGATCCGCGAGTGTGGCTCACCGCTTCCCTCATGAAGCATTTTCTGGCCAACAGCAACGAGAACACTCGCGAGCGTTCCTCCTCGAACTTCGACGAGCAGCTGTTCTACGAATACTACGCGCGCCCCTTCATCCACGGCGTGGTCAAAGGTGGTTCACGCGCTTTCATGGCCGCCTACAACAAGTTCAACCAGATCCCGTGCGTGGTGCACCCGGTGCTGGAGGAGGTCATGGAGCACAAACTGGGGCAAAATGGCATCATCTGTACCGACGGTGGAGCCTACCAGCTCTTGGTGACAGCCCACGAGTATGTTCCCGATCTCCCCACGGCTGCAGCCGCCATAATCCGTGCCGGCGTCTCACAGTTTCTGGACAAGTATGAGGAGGGCGTGCGGGAGGCACTCGCGCGAGGGTACCTCACCGAGGCTGATGTCGACGCGGTGCTGGAGAAGACTTTTCGAGTCATGCTCCGACTGGGGATGTGGGATCCGAACGATACCAATCCCTACGCGGCCATCGGGGGGGAGGATGAACTCGAGCCTTGGCTCCGCGCAGAGCACCAAGCGCTCGCTCGAGAAGCCACCGCCCGTTCCGTGGTCCTGCTCAAGAACGACGACCAACTCCTGCCACTTGTGCCGGAGCGGCTGACTCGGTTGGCCGTGATCGGCCCACTCGCAGACTGCGTGTTGGGCGACTGGTATGGGGGAACCCCCCCCTACACCGTATCACCCTTCCAGGGAATCCTGGAGCGCTTCGGGGCGTCGCTGGAGGTGGAGTGCGTCAGCTCGAACGATGTGAGTCGGGCGGTGATGGCCGCCAGGAACGCGGATGTAGCGCTGGTCTGCGTTGGGAATCACCCAACGGGCGATGCGGGTTGGGCGCAGGTCACCCGCCCAAGCTACGGCAAAGAAGCAGTGGATCGCGAGAGCCTCACCCTGGAAGATGAGAGGTTGCTGCGCCGAGTGCTGCACGCCAACCCGAAGACGGTCCTGGTACTCATCTCGAGTTTTCCTTACGCCATCGGCTGGGCCCAAGAGCACGTGCCGGCGATCGTGCACTTGACGCACGCCAGCCAGGAGCTGGGACGTGGTCTCGCTGACGTGCTGGCCGGAGCCGTCAACCCTGCGGGACGTCTGGTCCAGACCTGGCCCCGCTCCCTCGATCAGCTACCGGATCTACTCGACTACGATCTCCGTCACGGACACACCTACCTCTTCTCCCGACATGAACCGCTGTACTGCTTCGGCCATGGTCTCTCATACTCGAGCTTCGAGTACGGGTGCCTGGTGTTCCCGGAGCAGGTGTCGGGGGCCGAAGAGTTCACGGTGGTGGTACCGGTCAGAAACGAGTCGGAGCGAGATGGCGAGGAAGTGGTTCAGCTCTATCTGGAGTTCCACGATTCCTTGCTGGAAAGGCCCAAGCGCGCGCTTGCCGCCTTTGAGCGCGTGATGATCCCGGCGGGGGCGACCCGCGCTGTCCGCTTGGTGGTGCGCCCGGAGTCACTGTCGAGCTACTCCAACGAAGCCCGCGATTTCGTCCTAGAGCCGGGCCGCGTACAACTCCACGTTGGCAGTAGCCTGACCGATATCCGGAGTACGGGATTGCTCAGACTCGACCCCAGTAGTCCAAACTGAGAGGTTTCGGTCACCCGCGGGGCGCCGAAAAATTCCGGTACAGAGCGTAGTAGGCACCTCGCTGCTCCAAGAGTTGATGGTGACGACCGTGCTCCACCACTCGTCCCTCGGACAAGACAAGGATCAGATCTGCGTTCTTCACGGTGCTCAGGCGATGTGCCACGACCACACTGGTACGCCCGCGGAGCAGACGTGCCAGGGCAGCCTGCAGACGTGCCTCGGTCAAGGCATCGAGGGCAGAGGTAGCCTCGTCGAGAATCAGAATTGCCGGATCGCTGAGCAACGCGCGAGCAAAACAGACGATCTGGCGCTGGCCCAGCGATAGGTTGCTGCCCTTTTCGCCGACTTCGGTCAGAAGGCCATCAGGGAGCCCCTCCAACATGTCAAGCACATCCAAGCGCTCGGCCACGCTCCTAACCTCGTCTTCGGTGGCGGTCGGACGGGCAAAGCGAATGTTGTCGAGGACGCTTCCTCGAAACAAGAAGTTATCCTGCGGCACGACCCCGAGGTGGCGATGAAGGCTGTCCGAGCGCACCTCCGTGAGGCTCACGCCGTCAATCAGGATCCGTCCACGATCAGGCAGCGCAAGCTTCGCGAGGAGCCGAGTCAACGTGCTCTTTCCGCTGCCCGTCGCCCCGACCAGCGCCACTGTTTGCCCAGGCTCGACCGAAAATGACACGTCGTGCACGACCATGCGCTCTGGCTGGTAGCCGAAGCTCACCCCCTGGAAGGTGATCCGACCCTCGATCTTCTGGAGGTCTCGAGCCGACGGAGCGTCTTCCCAGGCGGGAGCGGTGTCCAACAGTCCGAAGACGCGTTCCGCCCCAGCCATTGCCGTCAGCGCTTGGTTGTATTGGCGCCCAAGGATCGGGATCGGGGAGAACAGCATCTCCGAGAGGAACACGAACTGCACCAGCTTATCGAAGGCAATCCCGCCAAATACGACTTGGTAACCACCAAGCACCAGGATCAAAGCAACCAAGAGTTGCCCGCTCATCTCCAGCGTGGGAACGAACACCGCTGAAGCGCGAGTCCCCCGAAAGTTGTTGTGCGCATGCAGCGCCACCAAGTCTCCAAACTCCAGGTCGTTGCGGCGACGACGCGAGAAGGCTTGCGTCACACGCACGCCGTTCACAGCTTCGGCGATCACGGCGGTCAGAATACTGTAGGTCTCCTGTACCTCACGGTATACCTGGCCAAGAACTCGAGTGAAATGGCGGATCAAGAGCCAGAGCACCGGGACGAAGGCCACCAGCACCAAGAACAGCGCCCAGTCGTAGATCAGCATCAGAATCGCCGCGATCGACATTGAGCCACACTGCACCAGACTGATGAACACCACGTCCTGGATCCCCACGCGGATCACGTCGACATCCGAGGTGACACGACTGATCAGTCGACCAAGGGGCATGTCTTGAAAGAAGCTGAGCGGCATCCGCAAGATGTGCCGGACCAGGCGCGCTCGCAGGTCGGAAACCACTGACTCCCCGAGGCGCAGGGCGAGTCGCATCCTGTAGCAGAAGGTCACCTCGGTCATCACCACCACCACGACCATCACCCCGAGCGAGACGCTGAGTTCCGGCAGTGAGCCCCGGGTAATGGGCCCACCCACCACCGTCGCAACCAGCCAACTCAGACAGGGGAGCTGCACCGCCCGCAGCACCACCAGGGTCAAGAGGCCACTTCGCAGGCTACGGTAGGGCGTGGTCAACGCGGCCAGGCGCCGGATGGTCTTGACCTCGAGCGGGCGTTGCTCCGGTGAGTGATCCCGACGGCGACGCCGAGCAATCTGTCGCTCCGACCAGGAACCGCCGCCTTGTTTCATGCGCGCTCCCAGGTTCTCTCGACGTCCATCAACTGGGCAACACGACGGTAAGGGCCATCACGTCGGACCAGCTCGTCGTGCGTCCCGATATCCAGAATACGCCCCCGATCGAGGACAACAATCCGATCGGCGCGACGGAGCGCGCTGATACGGTTCGAAACCAAGAGCGTGGTCCGGTTCTGGATCGCTCCACCGATCGCAGACAAGATCTCATGTTCCGTGGTCGCGTCAACTGCAGCCAGTGGGTCGTCGAGCAGCAGAATCTTCGGGTCGTGGAGCAGCGCCCTCGCAATGGCCAACCGCTGTCGCTGCCCTCCGGAAAGGTTGCGTCCACCTTCATCGAGCCAGGTCTGATACTGGTCTGGGAGCTCAGATATGAAATCATGCGCCCCCGCCAAGCGCGCCGCCCGCTCGATCGTGGCGGGCTCCGCGTCAGGGTTGCCGTAGGCGATGTTGTTGGCGATGGTATCCGAGCACAGCCACGTCTCCTGGAATACCACCCCCACTTGTCGACGAAGAGCGTCGACCGAGAGCTGGCGCACGTCGATCTGGTCGATCATGACGCGTCCGGCCAAGGCATCGTAAAATCGTGGAATCAAGCTGAGCAGGGTACTCTTTCCCGAACCGGTGGCACCGAAGAGCCCTATGCACTCCCCTGCCCGAACCGAGAGGCAGAGTCCGTCGAGCACGAGCTTGCCCGGCTCGTAGCCGAAGCCAACGTCGACTAGGCTCACCTCACCCCGGATACTGCCGAGCTCGCGAGGTGTGGCAGGATCTTCCACTTCGCGACGTGCGTCCAGAACCTCGAAGACCCGGCGAGCCCCGGTGAGGCTCTGTTGCAGCACATTCACGATGTCCGCCATACCCGAAGCGCGGCTGGCGAACTGTCGGAGCAAAGCCACGAACACCACCAGCTGCCCGAGGGACACCTCTCCTCGGCTCACCAGAATCCCCCCGTAGCCGAGGAGAATCACCACGTTGAGTTGGTTGACCAGATCGACGGTGGGGGCAAAACGGCTGACCCGACCGAAGATCGCGAACTGCTGCCGACGAACGTCCTGGTTCTTCTCTTCGAAGCGGGCAATCTGCGCCTCTTCGCAGCCGAAGATCCGCGTCACCTGAATCCCCTCGATCCCCTCGGCCATGGTGCGCACCATCTCATCCGCGAGCCTGCGACTCTTCTGGTAGGCCGGGCGCGCCCAACGCGAGAAAACGGTGGTGATCACGTACAAGATGGGGGTCAGGGTCAACCCCACCAGCGTGAGGCGCACGTGAGCGCTCAGCATGTAGGCCAGGAACACGCCTAGAGCCAGCACCAACACCGCTCCTTGGATCACCACTCCGTCCACAAAGGAGCGAAGCATCTGGATGTCGACGGTCACGCGGTTCACAATCGCGCCGCTGGCGTGCCGGTCAAAAAAACGGAAGCTGAGCTGCTGGAGATGGGTGAAGACCCGACGCCGCAAGCTCGGGACGATCTCGACGTGCACGAGCCGCCCGACCGTAACCTGGTACCAGTAATTGAGCCCGGCCGCGGCAAGCGCCGACAGCAGGATCACCGCGGCAATGGTCATCAATTGTTCCATGATCGACCAGCTCCCGGGCTCGGTCCAGCCGAAGGGATACTGCGCGGGCCGCGCCTTTGGATCGAAGCCGGCGCGAATGACGTCCACGGCCAGCCCCAAGCCGCTCACCCCCGACAGCGTCAAGCCGAGCATGACACACTGAAGGGCGAAAACTTGGATGGCCCGGCGGCGGTACTCCCACGCCAAGGTGAACATCCGAGGTATCAGCCGCGTGAACGAGGGCTCTCTGGGAGCGGAGTCAACCGTGCTCATCAATCGCGCCACCGCGACGCTTCGGCACCATACCAAACGAAGGCCAATCTTCAACCGCTCGTTCCCGAGAAATTATCCCAAGATACGACGGCGTTGGCGTGGCAAGGGCGCGCGACCTGTGAAAAAGTAGTGGAGACATGAGCAACCAGGTACCAATCACGACCGAAAGACTGAGGCACCGTGCCGAACGGGCGTTCTGGGACCACTTCGGCAGGTCGCCAAGCATCTCGGTGGTGGCTCCAGGCCGCGTGAACCTGATCGGCGAGCACACCGACTACAACCAGGGCTTCGTACTACCGATGGCGATCGAGCGGAGCCTTTTGCTGGTGGCAAGAGAAAGCCCGGCTCGGCCCGCGAGGATCCACGTGTTCGGTGCAGATCTGGCAAAATCGGTCGAATTGTCCTCGACCGAGCCGCTGGCCCGCGTGCCCGGCTGCTTCGCCAATTACCTGCGTGGTGTCCTGGCAGGCTTCATCAGCCGTGGCTTCCCCTTCCCTTCGCTCGATATCGCGATTGTCTCCGACATCCCCCTCGGCGGCGGGCTTTCGAGCAGCGCGGCCCTGGAGGTTGCGACTGCGACCCTGCTCGAAGCCGTGTTCGGGATCACCCTTGGGCTTACCGAGAAGGCCCTGCTGTGCCAGCGCGCCGAGCACGAGTTTGCGGGTGTGCCCTGTGGGTTGATGGACCAGCTTGCCTGCGTCTTCGGCGAGGTGGATACCGCCCTGCTGATCGACTGCCTCGACAATCAGATCACCCCGATCCACCTCGTCGACCCCGAGCTCAGCGTGCTGGTCGCCAACAGCAGCGTCAAACACTCCCTCGCCGACGGAGAGTACGAAAAACGACGTCGGGAGTGCCGTGCCGCCGCAGACGCGCTCGAGGTGAAGAGCCTCCGCCATGCCCGTCTCGAGCAGCTCGAATCGGCGCTGGGCGATGAGCCGACGCTGACCCGTCGCGCCCGCCATGTCATCACCGAGAACCAACGCACCAAGGAATTTGCCGAAGCACTCGCGCACCATGACCTAGTGACCGCCGGCAGACTGATGGGAGAGAGCCACGCCTCGCTCCGCGACGATTTCCAGGTGAGCTGTGCGGAGCTCGATGTCCTGGTCGATCTCACAAGCCAGCTCGGCCCCGAGCGCGGAGTGTACGGCTCACGGTTGACCGGTGGCGGCTTTGGCGGTTCAACGGTCAGCCTTATCGCGACCGCAGAACTCCAAACCATCGTGCCCGAACTCCTCGAGGGATACCAGGCCCGCACCGGACGTGTCGCCCAGCTCTTCGTCTCACGCCCGGCTCAAGGATGTCGCCGCCTCGCCTGACCCAAAGCCCGAGATTCTCAGCTCATGTCTGACTTCGATCCGGAACTCATCCCTCATCGCCGGTACAACCCGCTGCTTGGCACCACCGTGCTGGTCTCTCCACACCGTACCGCGCGTCCTTGGCTGGGACAGACGGAAACGACCGAGCGTCCCACGCTGCCCCATCATGATCCAGACTGCTACTTGTGCCCCAGCAACTCGCGGGCGGCAGGCGCACGCAACCCCGAGTACACGAACACCTACGTGTTCACGAACGACTACAGCGCTCTGGTGCCCGACGCACCCACGCTTCTGCCCTCGGAAGATCCACTCTTCGTATCCACCTCCGTCCGGGGAACCTGCCGCGTGATCTGTTACTCCCCGCGCCACGATCTGACGCTCGCCGACATGGAGGTGACTGCCATCACCTCCGTCGTCGACACCTGGGCCAACGAGAGCGCCGCTCTCGGACAAACCTACCCATCGGTGCAGATCTTTGAGAACAAGGGCAGCGTGATGGGATGCTCGAATCCCCACCCACATGGGCAGATCTGGGCCTCTTCCAGCTTGCCTCATGATCTTCGGTGCGAGGATGAGAACCAGCGCGCGTATCTCGCAGCACATGGACGGCCCATGCTCCTCGACGTGGTCGCTCGCGAACTCGAGACCGGGGTGCGCGTGGTGTGTCAGAACCGGGATTACCTGGTCGTGGTGCCCTACTGGGCAGTCTGGCCTTTCGAAACCTTGCTCCTCCCAAAGTTTGCCGTGCCGCGCATTACGCTGCTTTCGCCAGCACAGCGCAGCACGCTCGCGCACATCTTGAAACGTTTACTCAGGACCTACGACCGCCTCTTTTCGACCTCCTTCCCCTACTCCTTCGGCTGGCATGGTGCTCCCTTCGTGCCGGGAAACTTCGAGCACTTCCAGCTTCATGCCCACTTCTTTCCGCCACTCCTACGCTCGGCCAGCGTAAGGAAGTTCATGGTCGGTTATGAACTCTTGGCCGAGCCGCAGCGCGACCTCACCCCCGAGCAAGCGGCGGCTCGGCTACGAAGCTTGGTCGACGACTAGCTACCATAACCCGTAGGGTGCTCTCGGAACCAGCAAAAGGCCGTCTCCACGATCGCGTCGAGCGACGTGAAGCGGGGACGCCAGGTCGATTCTGCCATGATCCGTTCCGGACATGCGTAAAGCTGCGCCGGATCTCCGGGCCTCCGGGCGACCATCTCGATCGCGATGGGGCGCCCGGTCACGCGACGCACCGACTCGATCACCTCGCGCACGCTGTAGCCACGTCCGATCCCGAGATTGTAGTGGCGCGCGTCACCATCCACGAGAGATTCCATCACCGCCACGTGCGCGCGCGCCAGGTCTTCAACGTGGATGTAGTCACGAATGCAGGTACCGTCCGTGGTCGGGTAGTCATCTCCGAACACTTTCACTTGCGGAATGCGTCCCAGCGCAGCCAGCAAGACCAAAGGTATGAGATGGGTTTCGGGGCGGTGGTCCTCGCCAAGCGAACCGTCCGACGCGCACCCGGCGACGTTGAAGTATCGCAGCGCCGCATAGCCAAACTCGGGCCAGCTCCGGGCCAGATCGGCGAGCATGCCTTCTATGAACAGCTTCGAACGCCCGTAGGGATTGATCGGTCGCTGTGGCTCAACCTCGCGAATCGGCACCATGCTCGGCTCACCGTAGGTAGCGCAGGTCGAGCTGAAAACCAGGCGCTGCACGTTCACGCGCTTCATCGCCAGAAGCAAGCTGCAGGTGCCCGAGGTATTGTTGTCGTAATAGAGGAGCGGCAGCTCGACCGACTCACCCACATACGCCAATGCCGCGAAGTGCATCACGCATTCGATGTGGTTCTGCTCGAGGACCTGGGCGACTGCGTCAGACTCGCGCAGATCGACCTTGGCGAACACAGCCCCTGGAAGGAGCGCTGCGGCATGTCCTCGAGAGAGGTTGTCGAGCACCGTGACTACATGCCCCGCATCGCGCAGGCAGCGCGCCGCGTGGCTCCCGATGTACCCAGCACCACCCGTCACCAAGACACGCATTGCAACTCCTCTCGTTCACACCGATTCATGGAGGGTCAACGTACCATAATCAACCGCGCCCGGGCTGGTCCCGGTGAAAACCCGCGGCATGCCGTGAAGTCGTGCTTCGCATCTGCGGCAGAACTCCTCTATGCTCGGTTTGGGCTCCCGACGAACGAGGATCGCCACGGTGCCGCCGCTCCCACCACCGGTGATCTTCGCACCGTACCAACCCGACGCTGGACCGAGCGCACGCACTTCTTCCACCAACACGTCCGTGGCAGCCGAGCCAAGACCCACCCTGGTGTAGCTGTGATGCGATTGAAACATCAGCTCCCCAAGCAGCACTCGTGCTTCTTCGGTGTCAGCGTGTGGGAGTAGCGCAGCTGAGAGTCGGACTCGGTGATCCTCGAAGATGGGATGCTCAGTACAGGCGCGGATCGCGTAGCTCCGCTCGTGCTCGATGTGCGTCATGCTGTCGCACGACCCCCCAAACCGAGCCAGGAAGTCCTCCCCACGCAAACATTCGGGGAGCAGTGACGCAAAGCGCTCTCGATAGAGCGAGACTGGGATCCGTGTAAGATATCCTCCGTAAATGGGATCGCTGATCTGGATGCGCCCGGCACCCAGCGCTGTGACTGCCAGCCCACAGGCTCGAGCGATGATGGTGTAGCCCATGAAGGTCGCAGCTCTGACGCTGCCGTAATCGCTACCGCCCACTGCATGACGCACCCCTGAGTCGATGCCAAACACCACCAACTCCGGTGGCAGCCCCACCGACCCTTCGATCTCTGCCGGCTGACACCTCAGGCGCAAGAGCTTCCCCGCCTTTCCACACGCGGCAGTCATCTGGTCCATGATCCCCGAGGGCGCGCCAGCCACCAGATTCTCGGCGCGTTGGGCCAGAGCTGCGAGTTCGGGACCCTCGATGCGCTCTCCCGCACAGGCGAAGAGCGCCATCGCCGTAGCCACCTCGAGCGCGGCCGACGAACTTACCCCCTTGCCCTCGGGGACCTCGGAGCAGATCACCACGCGGAGCCCCGAGAGTCCGTGAAGTCGGCCGAGTGCCCGCGCCGTGACCAGCACTCCGAGCACGTAGGCGGCGAAATGGTGCTCCGGGTGCTCGGCAAAGGTGCGACGCGCGCGCGCTTCATCGGCGAGCAGTCCGTCCGAGAGCTCGGCGCTTGGCATCGTGAAGCGGCGGGTCTGCTCGGAGCGCTCACCCAGGCTCACCACCGAGAGCGTAGCCTCCGAGGTTCGTTGGACGAGCGCCCAGGTGGCCTCGCCGAGCGGCAGCTGAAGCACGACCGAGCCCGAGTAGTCTGCGATCCCTCCCATCAGATCCAGGCGCCCAGGCGCTCGGGCCAGAAAGGCAGGTCGGTTGGGGTCGACCGAGATGGCATCCCGGCTCATGCGCTCCTCGAGCAGCCGCAGTTCCGCGAGCGCGAAGCGCTGATGGGGCGCGAGATCGAGCCGCTCGAGGAGCGTGGGCATGCTCGTCTCTCAGCTCCCCCGGGACTTGTAGTGCTCGAGTGGTACCGCGCGCAGCTCAGCCGCGGTGACCTCCGGAGCGGTGTCGCTGATGAAGTTGCCCCCACCGATCTCCGGACCCGCCAGGAACTTCAGCAGGTTGGGCTTCCTGAGCGGCGGATGGAGCTCGATGTGGAAGTGGAAGAAGTCGTGCGGTCCTTGATTGGTGGGCGCCTGGTGCAGGGCCATCACGTAGGGGAAAGGCATCTTCCAGAGGTTGTCGAAACGGATCAGCGTGGAGCGCAGCACCTCGGCGAGATCCACCAGCTCCTGGTCGGGCAGCGCGGCCAAGCTGGGATAGCTGCGCCGTGGCGCAACAAAGGTCTCGTAGGAGTAGCGGGCGAAGAAAGGCACGAAGGAGACCGCGGAGGCGTTCTGATCCAGGATGCGTGTGGATGCCTCGTACTCCGCCGCAAGGACGTCCGCGAACAGAATGCGACCGGTCTGCTCGAAGTGCCGTCGCGCGGCGGCCACCTCGGTCTCGATGGTCTTCATCACGAAATTGGTGGCGTAGATCTGGCAGTGGGGGTGCGGATTCGACACGCCGACCACCTCACCGTTGTTCTCGAACACCAGCACGTGCTTGATTTCGGGATCGCGGGCCAACATGCGGTACTCGTCCTGCCAAGCGCGGAGCAGAACCACCACACTCTCGAGCGGGAGTTCGGCCAGCCTCTGGTCGTGACGTGGGTGGTAGCAGAGGACGCGGGCACGGCCGTACGCCGGACGCACCCGAAAGAGCCCCTCCTCGGCGGCGTTCGAAGGAGCGTGACTCCCAACGCAGGGATGATCGTTGTCGAAGGCGAAAACCCCGGAATAATCCGGGTTCTCGGCTCCGCTCACCCGACGGTTGCCCGGGCAGAGATAGCAGTCGGCGCTGTACCTCGGCTTCGGCAGGTCGCCGATCGACTCTGCCTGACCGGACCAGGGCCGCCCCTGTCGGTGCGCCGCCACCACCACCCATTCCTCACGCAGCGGGTGCCAGCGTTCTTCCCAAACCATGTTGCTTGCTCCCTGTCTCGGGCGCTCGACGGCCCCACTTCGGTCAGACGCACGAACAGCCGGGAATCCTGGACGAAGGGCTCCCGGCTGTCACGATTTTTCTCGGCGTGTTGGCGCTCAGGGAACCAAGCGGATGTCGTCGATGGTGATGTCGACCGGATAGGGAGGATAGGAGTCGTCCGAGGTCCACTCCCAGTGCAGCATCCACTGGATGCCGGTTATCTCGCTCACAACCGGGGTCACGCTCGGTGCCCCATCGATCATGTCGGCGAAGCTGACCGTCACCTCGGTCGGGGTGCCTCCCACCGTGTCCAGGACGAGCGTGGAGGCCGCGCAGTTTTCTGCGGTGCAGGTGGCGCTGTTGGTGATGCAGGTCGGATTGGCCGCATCGGCGCTCGGCGCGCTGTTCGAGGCGGAGTTGATGGACATGGTGAGGGGTCCGGGCAGTGTCTCCGCCGACGAGATGGTAAAGGCGATCCCGGAATATCCGGTCAGATCGAGCACGCTGCAGGGCCCAAACCAGAGACCGAAGCCCGACCAGGTGCCAGCGGTACCGGTGATGTGCCAGTTGCCACCGGTAACATCAGTGGTGAGCGGATAGGCGGGCTGCGTGTCCAGACAGGCATCAAGAGCCGGATAGACATAGGTGCCGCCATAGAGGTTGTTCCACTGCGTCTCGGGATTGGAATCGGAGAGGAAGACCCCGCCCTCCGCGATGCCCGAGAAATCGGTGACGTCGGCACCGATCGGCACGGTCGGTGTGCAGCTGGTGGGCGCTTCGCCCTGACACGGCGCACAGGGATCCGCCGTGGACCCCCCCTGCCCGGTCGCGGTCGCCCCCGAGTCGCCATTGCCACCGGCACCATCCGTCGAGGTGCTGCCTCCTGCATCGGTGGCGGGCGCGCCGCCCGCAGCATCATCACCGTCATCGGAGTTGGAACTGCATCCAAGCCACAGAGTCGCAGCCAACAGCCCCGCGAGCGTGGCCAGCGGTGCGGCGAAAAGGAAACTAGTTTTGTGGGAGCGGATCGACATGAAGAGGCCTCCTCGAGCGGTTCGCGGTGCGAGCCGCGCGCCGGAAGACTACCCGCCAATCGGGGGAGCGACAACATTCTGCCCGGGCCAGGCAAGATTTGAGAACTGTGGAAACCTGGTCAGGTCAGCTGGAAATCTGCTGATTTTGCCAAGAAATCCTTAGCTATCCCACTCCGCACGGATCCGCAGCCCGAGCTCTGGTACCCAATCCCAATCCTCTCTCAGCTGCCCGAGATCTACGAAATCCCGGAACTCTTCCTTGGGACAGCGCAGCGGCACATGGGCAAAGTACCGCTCGCGGAGGAGAGTAGCCGTCATACCCTCGATCTCCATCGACCGCGCCGGAAAGAGCTGATGGTACCCAGGCCGGGAGCGCTCCACCACCCGGACCACGAGGGAGGCTGCGTCGGGCAACCGCAGGTACGTCAGGCATTCGCCGAAATTGAGCCAGCCGGGAAGCCTCTGCACCTGGCTCAGCAAGTGACTGACCCAACCCTCCCTCGGCAACATCGGAAAGCGGATCGCGGTAATGCTGGCCGAAGGGTGTTCTTCGGCCAGTGCCTCCAGGGTGCGCTCGGCAAACTCCTTGCTAAGCGCGTACGGATTGGTCCCGGGGTTCCGCGGTGCCGCCCCATCCAGGGGCAGATAGGGCAACTGGAAGGGTGGCTCACGGCGTTGCCCGTTGTAGCGCAACATCACCTGGACCGAACTCGAGAAAACCAGTCTTTCCACCCCAAGGTGCATGCTGGCGAAGAAGACGTTCGTATTCATCGCCACGTTGTCCGACAACAACTGCTGTGGCGACGGCCCCGCATGGATATTGGGGTGATTGGCGAGGTGAACGACCGCATTGCATCCCTCGACCAGTCGATACACGAAGCCCTCGTCGAGCAGGTCGCCCACCACCAATCGCGTGGGGAATCCCGAAACGAAGCGGCGATCGGTGGCAACAACGGTGGCTCCGCGCTCGAGAAAGGCCTCGGTAACAGCGTGGCCGAGGTGCCCGGTGGCACCGGTGATGAGTATGGTGGGCTTCGAAGACATGTCGATCCTGGGTTCTACCCAGCCAAGCATACCCGAGCGGGGACACAACGACAGCGCCCCTGCGCTCGGTCAAGGTCGGCTTTTCGTTCGGCCGCGAGGGACCATCAAGGGAATATCGAGTTCTGCAACGCGCACCAGGATCTTTTCGCTATCCTTCCCGCCGACTCGTACCCGATTGAGGAGAACCTATGCGTTTCGGTGATGGCGCTTGGCGCATGTTAGACGACGTAACCCCCACCTATTTGGTCCGCGTCGATGCGGTGGAAGAGGAGCCGCGAGCCTTGGTGCTCCACGTGAGCAACCGCTTCGAGGAGGCGCGCTGGGCCACACTCGAGGGGCACATGTTCACGGTACGCATCACCTCTCCGATGTGTGATGTGTTTCGAATCGAGATTTCACACCACCTGGGCCGCAGACGCACGGGCCCCCAGTTTCGACTGGAGACGACTCCTCAACCGCTCACCATCACCCAACGAGACGATTCGCTGGAGCTGGTCTCTGGAAGAACTCGTCTGATCGTGGATCGTAAGCCGTATCGGTTGCGCTTCGTCGACGCCAAGACCGGCGAGAAGATCACCGAGAGCGCACCCAAGGCGGCTGGCTTGATGGAGAAATCGGGACACGGACACTTCGTGCGTGATCAGCTCACCATGGGGATAGGCGAGCTGATCTATGGCCTGGGTGAACGCTTCGCCGCGCTGTGCCGCAATGGTCAGGCCGTGGACATGTGGAACTCGGACTGTGGCACTTGCTCGGACAAGGGCTACAAGGACGTTCCCTTCTTCCTCTCCAGCCGCGGGTACGGCGTACTGGTCAACTCCTCGGGGCGGGTCTCCTTCGAGATCGGCACGGAACAGGTCACACGCAGCCAATTCGCGGTCCCCGGGGAGGAGTTGGATTACCTCTTCATCTACGGCCCCGAGCCCAAGCGTGTGCTCTCGACGCTGGGGGCGCTCTCGGGGCGGCCTGCCATGCCGCCAGCCTGGTCGTTTGGACTCTGGCTCACCACCTCATTTACGACCGACTACGACGAGCCCACGGTGATGAGCTTCCTTGACGGGATGCGGGAACGCGAGCTTCCGTTGCATGTCTTTCACTTCGACTGCTTCTGGATGAAGGGACACCACTGGTGCAACTTCGAGTGGGATCCGGATGTCTTCCCCGATCCGGAGGCGATGCTGAGTCGCCTCCACCAGAGAAAGATCCGCGTTTGCGTGTGGATCAACCCCTACATCGGTGAGCGCTCCCACCTGTTCGCTGAGGGACGAGACCACGGTTACCTCCTCATGCAACCAAACGGCAATGTGTACCAGCGCGATCGTTGGCAGGCTGGAATGGCCTACGTTGATTTCACGAATCCGGACGCCACCCGTTGGTTCCAGGAGAAGCTGCGAAAGCTCCTCCGCATGGGGGTGGATTGCTTCAAGACCGACTTCGGCGAAGAAATCCCCACTGATGTGGTGTACTCGGACGGTTCAGACCCTGAGCGCATGCACAACTACTACACCTACCTCTACAACAAGGCGGTCTTCGACCTCTTGCTGGAGGAGCGCGGCTCAGGGGAGGCGTTGGTATTCGCGCGCTCGGCCACTGCGACATGCCAAATGTTCCCGGTTCACTGGGGTGGGGATTGCTACGGAACCTACGAGTCGATGGCCGAGAGCCTTCGCGGGGGGCTCTCCCTCACCATGAGCGGGTTTGCCTTCTGGAGCCATGACATCGGTGGTTTCGAGAGCAAGGCGTCACCCGGTGTCTACAAGCGCTGGGTGGCCTTCGGGCTCTTGTCATCGCACAGCCGCTTGCACGGGAGCACCTCCTACCGCGTGCCATGGCTCTACGACGATGAGGCGGTGGAGGTGCTTCGGAAGTTCACCCAGCTCAAGTGTCGATTGATGCCGTATTTGATGCGCGTCGCGCGCGAGGGTCACGAGACCAACGTGCCGATGATGCGCGCCATGTGGCTGGAGTTCCCAGAGGATCTGGCTTGCCGAAGCCTCGACCGTCAGTACATGCTCGGCCCTGACCTCCTGGTGGCCCCGGTCTTCGACGATCGCCGCGCCGAGTACTTTCTGCCCGAGGGCACCTGGGTTCACCTTTTGTCTGGCGAGACCCGATGCGGTGGACACTTCGTCAAGGAGGAACTGGACTTCTTCAGCCTGCCGCTGTTCATCCGCGAAGGCGGCGTGATCGCCATGGGTTCGAACCTGGCTGAGGTCGACTACCCCTATGCGTCGCAGGTGCGCCTGGTGTTCGGCGCACGCCTCCCCATCGCCAAGCAGCAGGTCGTGATCATGGACGCGCGAGGTCAGGTGGCCGCCCGCTTCGAGGTGATCGATGATGACGGGACGCTGGTGATTCAGAGTCTGGAGGCACGGTCGGACTTCGAGCTACACCTCCCGGCGATCCCCAATCTGCGGGAGCTCGAAGGCGGCGAGCTAGCAGTCGCCGATCTGGGCGCGCCAGGCGTGTTGATCCGCGCGACGGCGCCCGAGGTGCGGCTGAGGTGGCGCGACGGCGCGAGACCGGCCTCCTTCTGAACGGAAGCTCCCCCATCTCCGCAGGAAATTGGCTCTGGTTGGCCTCGAGAGGCCGCCTGCGCCAAAGACGCTCGACCTCTTCCATGCCTTGGGCTATCCCGGTCGCCTGATGAAAACGACCCTCGTCGGTGCCCTAGGACTTGGACGCGCTCGTCTCTTTGGTGCGCTCCTCTCGTGTCTCGTGCCACTGGCCTGTGGAGGTGGCGCGCAGCAAGCTGAGGCGAACTGGCCCGTGAACTCGAAGAAGTGGTACGATCGCGCGGCACAGAGCCTCATGGTGGGCGACGTCGACGACGCCGAATTGGCGGTGGTACAAGCCGAGAGGGTCGATCCGATCCCCACCCGCCCCGAGATTCGGCTGCTCGCTGCTAAGGTGGCGTTGGCCCGCCTCGACTTCGAGGCCGCCATCAAGCACACCGAAGGCCTTACTTCATCGGAAGCGCTGAGCACCCGCGGGCGAGCCCTGTGGTACGCGGATCGCATCTCGGAAGCGGCCGATGTCCTGGAGAAACTGGTGGCCAATCCGGAGGTACGCGACCCATGGGCGGTTGACATCGCCAAGCTGGCGCGACGCGGGATTGGACGACAACCGTTCACGGTGAGCGGCGGCCTCTTGGCGGTCTCGGAGATGCCGCGGGTTGGGCGCTCTCTGCTTGTCCCGGTCGAGTTGGACGGGGAACCAGCCCTGGCCATGATCGCGACTGGTGTAAGCGAGACAGTGGTTGACTCGAGTAGTAGCGCCGAACCCAAGTGGGTCAGCCTGCGTTTCGGTGAGCGAGTGGTGGTGAAGGATGTCCCCGCTCTCACCAAGGATCTCTCGAGCTACTCTCGGCAGCTCAATGCACCACTCAAGGTTCTGCTTGGCATCAATCTGCTACGGCGACTCAACCCGACCTTCGATCTCTTGGGTGGGCAGTTCGTAGTGCGCACCTTCGAGCCGCCTCAGGCGGTGGGCGCAACCGTGGTGCCCGTCAACTACATCCGAGGCGGTGGGATGTTGGTGCGCGTCGCGCTCGGCACTCAGACCAAGAAGACACTCGGGTCGGCGTTGGTCGACACCGCGATGGACTTCCCGCTTGCGCTCGACGAGGCCGGGTGGAACAAAGCGGGCAAGCGCACCTCCACGCTGACGGCGCTTCCGGGAGCGAAGGGGATGTCTCACGGCACCGTCCCCATGATCGCCCTCGGCGCCCTCGAGATCCCCGAGGTGCCAGCCATCTTCGGTGCACCGATCGCCGAAATCGAGAAGCCACTTGGTATCGATCTCGACGGCATCATTGGCTCGGGCTTCCTCGCGCCGTTCCGGGTAACACTGATCGACCGCGGACGGACGGCGCTTCTAGAGCCGGCGCCCATGGCTGAGAACATGGCTGGACCAGCGCCCGCTCCCAGCGAGAGCACGGAGACTTCCCCCTCGGCTCCACCTCCGAATCCGGCGCCTTCGGTCCCGACCCCCGCAGCCAACGCCCCGCGCTGAGCACTGGGAGGCTGGTGCAGAGCTGAGCGGACCACTGTGCTCCACCCGGATGCCGCGCTGCGCCATCGGGTTTGGGGTGGCCGGCGGCTCTCGCTCATGGCAGAGCGTCTTTCAATCCGCATGCCGGACAACCAGATAGCCGTCTACGCTGGCAGCTTCGATCCTCCCACCTATGGCCATCTCGACCTGGTCGATCGGGTCTCGAGGCTTTTTCGTCGCGTGGTGGTCGCGGTTGGGGTGAACCCACTGCGTACTCCGCTGTTCGGTGTGGAGGACCGCCTCACCTTGCTCCGCACCATTTGCGAGCCCTACTCCAATGTGGAGGCCGTCTCCTTCGAGGGGCTGCTCGTCAACTTCGCGCGAAGCATCGATGCCCGAGTAATCGTGCGGGGGCTCCGGGCCGGTTCGGACTTCGAATACGAGCTGCAGATGGCACACTCAAACTCTGATCTGGCGCCGGAGCTCGACACGGCCTTCCTTCCGACCCGGACCAATTATGGGTTTATCTCCGCCTCGCTCGTGCGGGAGATTGCGCGCCACGGTGGGGACATCGACCGCTATGCACCGCCCTGTGTCTGTGAGGCATTACGCAAGAAATTCGGCACCAGCTCGACGTCAGGGGCCTAACTCTGCATTCGACCGCGACGGGTCGGCCACACCCCGCAGCCGACGAGGGCCTGACCGAGCGCCTCACTGCCGGTCACGAGCCATCGCTCATAGAGATCGAGTACCGCCCGGTGAGAGCGGACAGCGCTCGCGCTGACACCCTCAGCAACCTCACGAAGCAACCGCACGAATACACCGAAACGCCCGGCCAGTTCGTAGAACACTCCACCAGCGGCCGGAACCAGCTGTGCCGCGCCACGATAGGCCTGAGCCCCCAGCTCTTCCAGATAGGCCACCGAGTGTCCCCGCTCGGCCAGATGCTCACCAAAGAACCCGGTTGTGTAAAGAACCCCGTCACCGATCTGTCGCAGCCGCTCGAAGCGATCACGGCCGCTACGCTCGAGTGCCTCGGCAAGGAGCAGCGTCAGAGGCTGCCCCCCTGTCACCGCTGTCAGATCCTGTTCTGAGGCCAGGAGGGAAGCCAGGTAGAGTTCGGCCTCCTGGCTTGTCTCGAGTTCATGCCTGGCCCGGGCAGCAGCCACAGCCTCTCGGAAGAAGCTCTCCAGATTGTCGACCAGGGCGATGGTGGGTGGTTCGGAGGGAGACCCGAGGTGCATGGTAACTCTCCTTTCAACCGGATCTACATGCACTTAGCATACCGTAGGCGTGGCGCCGGCGGGTGCTTCACAACCAGACCGATGCAGCTGACCAGACACCACCGATTCTCTTGCGGTCCGCTCACCAAGAAGGCGAGGCAGGGGGGTTGACAGGGCTTGAGGGCGTAGCCAAGTTGGCGCCGTCGCGTCAGCACTCACCGCATGAGAGTGCTACCAGACGCTGGATAACTGAGCAATTTCAATGTCCTGCGTCCCCGTTTGGAGAAACGGCCGAAAGGCCGCGCGGAGCGACGAAGGCAAGCTCGTGATGATGGAGGACACTCGACCATGAAGATTCGACCCCTGCAGGACCGCGTGATCGTCAAGCGCGTGAAGGAAGAAGAGAAGACCAAGGGCGGGATCATTATCCCGGACACCGCGAAGGAGAAGCCCATCGAGGGTGAGGTCGTCGCGGTTGGCAATGGCAAGGTTCTCGAAAACGGGACCGTGCGCGCCCTCGAGGTGAAGGCGGGTGACCGCGTGCTGTTCGGCAAGTACAGCGGCACCGAGGTCAAGATCGACGGCGAAGAAAACCTGATCCTGCGCGAGGACGACATCCTCGGCGTCATCGAGAAGTAAGCGAGAAGGAGAAGAGCCATGGCTGCCAAGGAAATCGTCTACAAGGAAACTGCCCGTAACCTCATCCTGTCGGGCGTCAACGCGCTGGCGGATGCCGTCAAGGTCACCCTCGGCCCCAAGGGTCGCAACGTGGTGATCGAGAAGAGCTTCGGCTCCCCCACCGTGACCAAGGATGGTGTCACGGTCGCCAAGGAGATCGAGCTCGAAAACCGCTTCGAGAACATGGGCGCCCAGATGGTGCGCGAGGTCGCAAGCAAGACCAGTGACATCGCCGGCGACGGAACCACCACCGCCACCGTGCTGGCGCAGGCAATCTTCCGCGAGGGCAGCAAGCTGGTCGCCGCCGGGCACAATCCGATGGAGATCAAGCGCGGCATCGACCGGGCGGTCGACGCCATCGTGACGGAGCTGAAGGGCTTCGCCAAGGCCACCCGGGACGCCAAGGATATCGCCCAGGTTGGGACAGTGAGTGCCAACGGCGACACCACCATCGGCGCGCTGCTCTCTCAGGCGATGGAGAAGGTCGGCAAGGAGGGCGTGATCACGGTCGAGGAGGCCAAGAGCGCCGAGACTACTCTCGACGTGGTCGAGGGCATGCAGTTCGATCGCGGCTACCTCAGCCCGTACTTCGTGACTGATCCAGAGCGGATGGAGGCGGTGCTGCAGGATTGCTACATCCTGATCAGCGAGAAGAAGATCTCGAACATGAAGGATCTGCTCCCCGTGCTCGAGGCGATCGCTCGTCAGCAGCGCCCACTCCTGATCATCGCCGAGGACGTGGAGGGCGAAGCCCTCGCCACCCTGGTAGTGAACAAGCTGCGTGGCACCCTGACCTGCGCCGCCGTCAAGGCGCCGGGCTTCGGTGACCGCCGCAAGGAGATGCTGAAAGACATCGCCATCCTCACCAACGGCCAGGTGATCGCAGAGGAGCTGGGTCTCAAGCTTGAGAATGTGACCATCAGTGATCTCGGCCAGGCCAAGACCGTGAAGATCGACAAGGACAACACCACCATCATCGATGGTTCGGGTGACAAGGAGAAGATCAAGGCTCGCCAGCAGGAGATCCGGGGCCAGATCGACAAGACCACCAGCGATTACGACCGCGAGAAGCTGCAGGAGCGCCTCGCAAAACTGGTGGGTGGCGTGGCCGTCATCAAGGTGGGTGCCGCAACCGAAACGGAAATGAAGGAGAAGAAGGCCCGCGTGGAAGACGCTCTGCACGCAACCCGAGCCGCCGTCGAAGAAGGGATCGTGCCGGGTGGTGGTGTGGCGCTGCTCCGCGCACAACCGGCCCTCGATAAGCTGGACGTCTCCGCTGAGCAAAAGTTCGGCGTGTCGATCATCCGTCGTGCGATCGAGGAACCGCTGCGGCAAATCGTTGCCAATGCTGGCGAAGAAGGCTCGATCGTGGTCCAGAAGGTCCGCGAAGGATCGGGCAACTTCGGCTACAACGCGGCAACCAGCAAGTACGCGGACATGGTGACCGAGGGCGTGATTGACCCGGTGAAGGTCGTTCGCTCCGCGCTCCAGAATGCGGCGAGCGTGGCGGGCCTCATGCTCACCACCGAGGCGCTGGTCGCAGAGAAGCCCAAGGAGGACAAGCCCGAGGCAGGTGGCCACGCACACGGCGGCGGCTTCTAGTCCAGATTAGCCAAAGACCGAACCTTGGCTTCGCTCCGTGGGCAGGGGATCCGATTGGATCGTCTGCCCACGGTCCTTTTTGTCGCCTCGGCTCAGTTGGAGGGAGGTTCGAGACTGCTCGGCGCCGCCAGCTCTGGCATGTCGGGCGGCACCACTGTCAACCCGGGCTCCCCGACCTCGACACGCGGGCCAAAGCTGCGGAGCTCGGCTAGTTCCCGCTGAACCTGGCCGGTGGACAGCATCTCGACTTCGACCACGGCAATGCCGACCTTGGGGCAGAAGACGGTGCGCACCGTTGCACCAGAGCCTCGCTCCACAGTTTCGATACATCCCGCAAAACGGCCAGCAGGCACACTTACGGTCACGCCGGTCCGAGTGATCTCCACTGGACCAGTCTCCCCTGGAAACCGCGCGCCGACCAGAAGGGGGGTCTTCAGCAACCAACCGCCCGTCGTAAGCTTTGCCCCTTCCTCGTCTAGCTCGAGTCGACGGATCCTCCCCCCCACATCCAACTCCACCGAGTCCTTCCGGGGACTGCGGATCTGGATCACCAAAATCCCTGGTGTGCTGCCCGCAGACCCACGCGTCACGAACGAAAGAACCGTGTCTGGCTCGAGCGGCAATACCTCACGGATGGTGGAACCCTCATACTCCGAAGCGACCCGCACTGGTGCACTCTGACCGCATGCCATCCCAAGCATCGCCAAACTCCACCATCCCCAACATCCCCTAGTGGCCATGCCCGAGCATACTCCAGAGCGCAACGAACGCGAACAGAGCACAGGCGAGCACGAAAAGGAGTTTGGTGAGGGGATCGGGGTGAGTGCGTGCCACCAGGTTCTCGGCGAGCGAGCGCAGCTCCGGAGCTGTCGAGCTGGGAAGTGACCGAGTTAGCAAACGTACGGTCCGATAGTCGCCCCGAGCAAAAGCCTCAACGATGGGTTTTAGCTCAGGTGCCTCGGGATAATCATCCAGAAACTCAGGCCACCCAGGGGGCCGCAAGCGCTCTTCAGGCACATCAGACTGGGTTTTCGGCTTGCTGTCAGGACCTGATTCCAACTGCGCTGGCCCGTCGAGTTTCTGGGGTGCTTCAGCCTGGAAGCCCACTGGGGCCTCCGCTTTGGCGTCCTGCTCGAGGGGATGGGCCGGAGAAGGCTCGGGCTCCGTTGGCTTCTCCAGCGCGATGGGATGGTGGGGCTCGTTCATGACCTTAGAATTGGAAGTATACGAAGGGGACGGCATCAGTGCTGGCCATCTTGCGAATCAGGAGTGCGAGTGCGAACAGAATGACGGCCTGAAGAGGCGCAGAGAGTTCGGTGAAACGCGTCCTTGCCCAACGATCCCAAGCAGTTGGGATAAAATGGAGTAGGAGCCCCGCGCCCAGCGTAAAAAGCACCACAGGCGCCAAATTCGGGTGGTGGGTCGACCCGGAGAAAATCCGCGACAGGATCAAGCCGGCCTTGCCGAAACTCTCTGCCCGGAAGAAGACCCACGTAAGACAGACGAAGTGCAAGGTAAGGATGACCGAGACCACCCGCCGCCAGGGATGACGCGCCGACCACGGCGGGCGATCCCCTCGCCATGATGCAAAGGCGCGCGTTGCGGCCAACCCGAGCCCGTGCATCCCACCCCAAACCACGAAGGTCCAGTTGGCTCCGTGCCAGAGCCCTCCGAGGAGCATCGTGAGCATCAAGTTCACGTAGGTACGGAGGGGGCCACGCCGGTTACCCCCGAGCGAGATATACAGATAGTCGCGCAGCCAGGTCGAGAGTGAGATGTGCCACCGGTGCCAGAAGTCCTGGAGGCTGGTCGCCTGGTAGGGCGCGTTGAAGTTGTCCGGGAAGCGAATCCCGAGCAGCCGTGCCGAGCCGATGGCAATGTCCGTGTACCCTGAGAAATCACAATAGATCTGCAGGGCATACGCCACCACCGCCACATAGTTCTCGAGACCGGAGTACTGATAGGGGGCATCGAAGACCCGGTCCACCAAGTTGGTCGACAGGACGTCCGAGATCGCCACCTTCTTCACCAGACCGGTCGCGATCAGCAGAAGCCCCTCGCTGGCCTGCTTCGCGTCGAAGCGCGGCATCACCGCCAACTGTGGCAAGAGATCGCGGGGTCGAATGATCGGTCCCGCCACCAAATGCGGGAAGAATGCCACGAAGCCGAGGTACTCGAGGTAGCTCCGGTGAGGTTTGATGTGTCCCCGGTACACGTCAATCACGTAGCTCATCGACTCGAAGGTGAAGAAGCTGATCCCAACCGGCAGCGCAATCTCAAGGGTGCGTGGGGCCACCGCGATGCCCAGCTGCTGGAGCAGGGCCTGCGCCGAATCGATGCCGAAATTGTAATACTTGAAGAAACCAAGCACTCCCAGGTTCACGATTATGGTGACCACCAGCCAGCGCTTCTTCGTTGTCTGGTTGATCGCGATACCAATCCGCCTTCCGAGCCAGAAGTCCATCGTGGACGAGGCCCAGATCAGCGGAACAAATCGCGGGTCCCAGTGGGCGTAGAAGACATAGCTGGCAAGAACGAGAAACAGGATCCTCAGCTCGGCACGCCGAAGCAGCCACACCAACCCAGAAGCCACGACGATTAGCACGACCAGACGCCACGCATGGGTTTCGGCGTTCGGAAGGCGGAGCGCTCCCAGCGCGAGCGTCACTGGATCGGTCTGCCAGGTGCGATACGTCCAGAAGCTGAGCAATCCAAGATTGATGGCCACGCCGGCCAGGGCAGCCAGCGGGGTCGGTCGAACCTGCTCGGGCGTGCGCCGCACGATGAGCCAGGTCACGAGCCCACCCAGCGCCACCAGTCCAAGACCAAGTGGCGTGGCCCCTCCGAAGACAACGGTGGCAGCAAGCGCCAACCACGGCAGCAGGGTGGCTCGCCTCGGATCGGTGAGACAGTAGGTCGCGACGAAGGCAACTACGAAGAAGCGGGCGTAGGCGAGGGTGTTGAACAGCACGAGGGGCCTTCGGGCCGGAAAGCCAAGCATTCCGTCGCCGTAAGATCAACCAGGAAGCGTGCGAAGGACAGACTCACAACGCCCGACCACCCCCTCGTCAGCCTCGAAACTGAACCAGATCAGCATCATCTCCGCGAAGTCGACCAAGACGAAGGATGGACCATGGCCGGGCCGTAAGGTTCCGGCGTTGATGATCCAGAGGCCCCCGACGGGCCGGAGCATCGGACGGTGGCTGTGCCCATTGAGCACGAAGCAAAGTCCCTGATCGGCGCGCAACCGAGCCAACGCTTGGTTCGACTCGACGGCATAGGCTCCATCATCGGGAAGGAGCTTGCTCATGTCGTCATCGCCGAAGCCATGGCAGAGCAGGGCGCGTCCCGCCACAGTCGGAAACTCCAAGGTGGTGGAGAGCGCCCCGAGGTAGCGGAGCGTGCGTGGTTCGCAGTGCTCGGTCGCTCCCTCGAGCCCACGCATTTGTCCAGCCATCAACCAGCGGTCGTGGTTGCCCCGCACCGCATACACCGCGGATTGCTCCAAGAGGCGAACACAGCGATCCAGATCACCACGCCCGTCTGCGATGTCTCCGACCGAAAGGCAACACTCGGCGCCCGCCGCATCGAGCTCACGCAGCGCGCGTTCGAGTCGGCGATCCTCCGCATGGATGTCACCGATCACTCCAAGCCGCGCGAATGTCATGTTGCGACTCGACCGTCGCGCAACGTCACGATCCGATCGCAACGCGCCGCCACCTCGGGATTATGGGTCGCAATCACGACGATACTCCCGTGCTCGCGGGCTTGCTCGACGAGCAGTTGGGCAACGCGCTGCCCGTTCTTCGAGTCGAGCGCACCGGTGGGCTCATCCGCTAGAACCAGCGCCGGCCGATTCACCAGCGCCCGCGCCACACTGCAGCGCTGTCGCTCCCCACCCGAAACGGCGCTCGGCAAGAACCCCGCTCGATGCAAGAGTCCGCAGCATTCCAAGCATGCGCGCGCCCGCACCCGCCGTTCCGTCTTCTTGAGTGACTGAGACAGAAGTGGAGCCTCGACGTTCTCCAGCAAGGTCATGCTCGACAGGAGATGGTGAAACTGAAAGATGAATCCCAGTCTCTCGGCCCGAAATCGCGCGGTGTCGGCGATCGCCGAGAGCGGCGTTCCATCATACAGTACCTCGCCGGACGTCGGCCGATCCAATCCCCCAAGCAGCTGCAGCAACGTGCTCTTGCCGGAACCGGAGGGCCCCATCACCGCCACCGCCTCCCCCGAGCGAAACCGCACGTTGACTCGGTCGAGCGCCACCACCTCCGCACCCTTGTACTCGCGAGTCAGATCACGGAGCCAGATTTCCGTAAGCGTGGTCATGACTCGTGGCGCAAGGCAGCGATGGGCGTGGTACGCCAGATCAAGAGCGCCGGGGCGAGCAGTGACGCGGCACCGAGCCCAAAGATGAGCAAAACCGACTCAGCCATCACCCTGGGTGAGAGTGTGACCGGCAACCACGAGAATCCAGCGGCACGACTCTGATTGAGATACTCGAGAAAGGCCGCACTGAACCCGAGCCCACACAGGACCCCGAACGAACACAGGATGAGGCCCTCAATCGCCAGCATGGTGAGCAACATGCGCAGTGGCCAGCCGATCGTCATCAGGATCCCGATCTCACGCCGCCGCTCGTTGATCGCCATGACCAGAGTGTTCGTCACCACCATGGTCGCTATCAGAAAGGCGATCAGCGACAAGGCCCGAGTGGCAGCGTCCGTGGACTGAAACACCCGTACGTTGCCGACAAACTCATCAGCCGGTTCAGCAGCAAGACGGGGCAGCGCCTGGGAGATCTTCTTGGATAAGCTCTTGGCCACCGCACGATCGCGCGCACGGATCAACGCCACACTCACCTCCTTCGGGCGCTCCAACAATTCACTGGCCCGCGCCAAATCCAGGATCACTCCCCGGTCGAACACGGGAGTGCCGGTCGAGAATAGCCCGGTGATGGTGAAACGCTCTCCACCCAACGACAAAGCAACGCCGGGACCAACCCCGAGTCGTTCCGCCAGGAGCTGTCCGAGCAGCATGTGTCGCTCCCCCGACTCGAACATCTTCCCGTCGACGAGCCGGAACTGCTGAGCGCGGTCTGCCGTGGTACCAATCACGGTGACCCGCGGTAACCAGTCGGCCCGAAGACTCCCGAGCAGAAGTGGGGTCACGATTGCGTCGCGACCGACCAGCGCCTGTACCCGAAGCAGCTCGTCTTCACTCACCCTCGAAGACAGGGGGGAGGACGCTCGCGCGCGGTACACGATCACCTGTGGGCCGTAGCTCTCCACCACATCTCGCAGCTGAGAGCCAATAGCCTCCGTGATCGATTGGACGGTCACCAGTAGGGCCACGGCAGCCGCCGCTCCGAGCAGCGTGAGGAGTGTGCGCGGAAGACTCCGAGCCAAATTCCGACACGCAACCATGAACAGGGAGCCGAGCACGAGTCCTCAGAGCCGAGGCCGATATCTATCGATTCGGCGCGCTCCGGTCAAGGGAAAGCCGGGAACCCGGATGATTCTGGGTTTTTGGGGCTACCCGGAAGGACATGAGCACTCTACTCTCCCGAGATTCGAGAAGTCCTGTGGCTCAAACCAAACCTCGAGCAGCATTTTCAGACCGGTCCCGAGCGCTGTTGGCCGCCAAGAACCCGATCGATGTTTTCGCGGCGGTCAACGTGATCCTGTTTCTCGGGATGGCCACCCTCCGCTACTATCCGAGATTCCTTCAATACCGCGGCCCCGGCAATCTGCCGGAGTTTTTCCTGTACGCCGTCTTCATCCTGCTCGGGATTCTGCTTCTGTGGCAGCGGTTTCGGAGCGTGGTGGTGCCACCCTGGCTCCTTTTTGCCCTGCAGGCCGGGATCGTGTTGCACTTTGCAGGGGGACTACTGTTCTTCGGCGAGCGCCGCCTGTACGATCTCTCACTCTTCGGTAGCGGGCTGGAGGCCCTACGCTTCGACAAGCTCGTCCATCTGGTCAACGCAGCGGTGGTGGCCCTGCTCATCCTGCGGTTGGTCTGCTTGCGCACCACGCTCGACAGCCTGGCTCGACTGTTCGTGATCTTGTGCGTGCTTGGACTCGGGGCACTCGTCGAGATCGTGGAGTATGGGGCATACCTTATGGTAAAAAACGCAGGGGTTGGCACCTACACCAACAACATGCTGGATTTGGTGGCGAATCTGGCCGGCGCGAGCCTTAGCACCTGGCTCTTCTCCAGGCGGCTCGCCGCCACCCTGAAACCAGAGTGACACCAGCGCCTCCGTTTTTTCCGCCGTGTTGCACCACCCGTACGGCGCCCTTGGCTCGTGCTGAGCTGCTCCGCTCACACGCACGCCACACGCTAGACTCGCTTCCGATCAGACTGGATCGCTTCGTACGCGAAGCCGCCACACTCTCTGTCGAACGCTCGCGAGCGCTGTGCCACACCGGCAGGTTGATGCATCAACACGCAGACACCACCCAGTGCTCACCCTTTGCGTGGGATCATCTCATCTTCCCAGACGATCTCGTGCTGCTCGACGGAGCACCGCTGACCCGACGCGAAACACATCGCACTTTCCTGCTCAACAAGCCGGTTGCTGTCACCTCATCACTCCGCGATCCTGACAGCACCTCGGACCTCTCGCAGTTCGTACAACGGCTGCCCGCCGGCGTTTTCCCGGTGGGAAGACTGGACCGTATGACTCGAGGGCTGCTCCTCTTCACCACCGACAGCGATCTTTCGAACGCCCTGCTCTGCCCGCGATTCGAGGTGAAGCGGCTGTACCGGGTGGTCGTGCGCGGCCCCCTCGGTCCGGAAGATCCGCGCCTTCTGGCCCTCGTCCAGGGGATAGACTGGCCCGGACATCTGGGTCGACTCTCTGCCGTCAGCGCTCGGTGGGCGGGAAGTGACGGTGTCTTGGCCACAATTGATCTCGTGCTCACCGAGGGGAAGAAGCGGGAGGTGCGTCGGCTTTGTGGTGCCGTCGGTCTCCCCGTGCAGGATCTCGAGCGCATTGCTTACGGTGGTGTTGTGCTCGGTTCGCTCCCTTGCGGGGCACTGCGCGAGCTCTCCACTGAAGAGGTGCAGTCTCTCTGGGCGGTGGTGGGGGGGGCGGAGCGCGTCTTTGCCGAACGGCTGGAGGCTCTCCGTCGCAAGGCGTCTCGATTTCGCAGCGCCGGAACCCCCATCGCGCAGCTCGAGACATGGCTGTCGGACCATGGCGACCACTGGGTCCACCTGTGACCAATGGCCGAGCTGCTTTTCCTCGAGCCAACCTGGCTTGCCAGTGCCGGGTGAACCTGCCATGCAAACGCTCCTCGGATTCGCGGTTTGGAACATGCACTGCACTCTTGAGGGTTGACACATCTTGACGCACCCCGATCCGTATCTGAACCGTTGGAGCCTCGGGCTCGGAACCTGGCTCTCTGTGGTCCTCTTCATCGTGATCTTCGCGGAGACGGGACTGGTCGTGACGCCTTTTCTTCCCAGCGACTCACTCATGTTCGCCATCAGCGCTCTGTGCAGCCTAGATAACTCTGCCTTGCGCATCGAGCTGGCCATCTCGCTGTTGATGCTGGCAGCAATGCCTGGTGAACCAGTAAATTGCACGGTCGGGTTTCGGGTGGGTCCGCGGGTTTTTCGGAGCGAGAGTTGCCGCTGGCTGAATCGGCAGCCGGCTTGACCAATTCCTCCGCTCGGCATCCCGCCCGAAGCACTGCCACCACGACCACCGGCAGCACTCCCGCCAGCACCCGACCAAGCACCTCCTCGGCTGAAGCCGCCCTGACCCGCCGTGGCTTCACCCGCTGCATCCGCCCCAGATCCTTTACCACCGACGGCTGTTACGACATCGCCTTCACCACTGTGCTCACCTCCACCACCTGCTTCGGGTGCCTCACCTCCATCGACTAACCCCGACTGCCCTGCCTCGGCAGATCCACCTCCGGAGCTCGAGACATCGGCGATCACCGCCTTCGAGCAACCCGCAAGAAGGCCGAGGGCAACCGAGAGAAGTACCGGACGAGGAAGACGCTTGGATGTGGACTCATGTGTCATCGCGCTGCTCGACAGATACCCGAGCTGGAAAGCTAGAGCAACGGCCCGGGTCTTCCGCAAGCACGGCGCCAGATCAGGGTTGTTGCGCCCCTGATTCACGGAGACAGGCCCCCCAACACCAGGCCTCCCGACAAAGGGGTTCATCGTTGCCCGAGCGCCTCTGGACGCACCATCACCGGCCGGGGAGGCGGTGTCAGAGGACGCGTGGTTCGAGCCGACCATGGACTTCTTGACCCATCCGACGAAACCATGCCGCGGATTGTCGCAGCGGTCGGTCTGCGATCCGCTACAGCGTCAGCGGCTTGTCTCCGCCTCGTTCCTACTTATGGCACATCGAGGACAAGCGTGGCCAAGTCTCCAGCGTTGATCGGTGGTCGTTCGGCCGAGTTCAGTTCTCCGATAGAGGATCGGG